>NZ_PVLQ01000070.1 GCF_002980595.1 Malikia granosa | reverse complement strand
CCCCCCCCCGCTGCTGGCCGACGCCGTCTATGCGCTGCTGCGCGAGAAGCCCTTGCTCGAATGGCTGCTCAGGAAGCTGCCGGCTCCCAAGGCCGCGCCTGCGGCACCCCAGAAACCGCCCCGGCCCGCCAAGGGTGCCAAGCCCGCGCCGGCGCCTTCGGCCAAGGCGCGCGCGCTGGCGCTGCTGGCCTTGCGGCAGCAGACCGAATTCCTGGCCCAGGCCGCGACCCCCGAGGAGCTGGCCTGGCTCGAGTCCTGCCGCGCGCTGGAAGCGAACCCGCCAGCCGACCAGCCCGCGGCCTGCCGCCATGGCCTGCCCGACTGGCTGGCCGCCGCACTGCAGGCCGAGCTCGGCGCGGACTTCGATGCGCTGGCCGCTGCGCTCAAGGAGGGCGCGCCGCTGGACCTGCGCGTCAATCCGCTGAAGGCCAAGCGCGCCGCCGTGCAGCAGCAGTTGGCTGACGCCGGCATCGCATCGACCCCCACGCCTTACTCGCCCTGGGGGCTGCGCCTGGCCGGCAAGGCGGCGCTGCAGAAGCTGCCCTGCTACCAGGACGGCAGCATCGAGGTGCAGGACGAGGGCTCGCAGCTGCTCGCGCTGCTGCTCGATGCCAAGCGCAACGAGCTGGTGGTCGATTTCTGTGCCGGTGCCGGCGGCAAGACGCTGGCGCTGGGCGCCGCGATGCGCAACACTGGCCGGCTCTATGCCTTCGACAACTCGGCGCACCGGCTCGAGGCGCTGCAGCCGCGCCTGCAGCGCAGCGGCCTGAGCAACGTCCACCCGATGGCGATCGCGCACGAGCGCGATGCGCGACTGGACCGCCTGGTCGGCAAGGCCGACCGGGTGCTGGTCGATGCGCCCTGTTCGGGCCTGGGCACGCTGCGGCGCAGCCCCGACCTCAAATGGCGGCAGAGCGAGGCCGGCATCGCCGAGCTGGCCGAACTGCAGGCGCGCATCCTCGACAGCGCGGCCCGTCTGGTCAAGCCGGGCGGTCGCCTGGTCTATGCGACCTGCAGCCTGCTGCCACAGGAAAACGAGGCGGTCGCGGCGGCCTTCTCGGCCGCGCAGCGCGATTTCGTCGCCCTGCCGGCCGGGGAACTCCTGGCGCGCGCCGGAGTCGAATCTGCAGAGGTCTTGGTGCGCGGTGACTACCTGCGCCTGTGGCCCCATCTCCATGCCAGCGATGGCTTCTTCGCCGCCGCCTGGCAGCGCAAGTTCTGATCCCCCCGAAAGCGATCGATGTCCCTCCTTGATTCCGGCCTTCCCGCGCTGCTGGACTTCCTGTCCCATGGCCTGAGCGGTTTCAGCGCCTGGCAGGTGCTGCTCACCACCCTGGTGCTGACCCATGTCACCATCGTCAGCGTCACGCTCTACCTGCACCGCTGCCAAGCGCATCGCGCGCTCGAGCTGCATCCGGCGGTCGCGCATGGCTTCCGCTTCTGGCTCTGGCTGACCACCGGCATGGTGACCAGGCAATGGGCCGCGATCCACCGCAAGCACCATGCCCGCTGCGAGCAGGACGGCGACCCGCACAGCCCGCAAGTGTTCGGCATCCGCAAGGTGTTCTGGCAGGGCGCCGAGCTCTACCGCGCCGAGGCCCGCAATGCCGAGACCCTGCAGCGCTACGGGCATGGCACGCCCGACGACTGGATCGAGCGCCATCTCTACAGCCGCCATCCGGTCCTGGGCGTGGCGCTGATGCTGCTGATCGACATCGCGCTGTTCGGTGCCCTGGGCCTGACGGTCTGGGCGGTGCAGATGGTCTGGATCCCGTTCTGGGCCGCCGGCGTCATCAATGGCATCGGCCACTGGTGGGGCTATCGCAACTTCGAGGCCAGCGACGCCAGCACCAATGTCTTCCCCTGGGGCATCATCGTCGGCGGCGAGGAGTTGCACAACAACCACCATACCTACGCGACCTCGGCCAAGTTCTCGGTCAAGCGCTACGAGTTCGACATCGGCTGGATGTATATCTGCATCCTGGCCCGCTTCGGCCTGGCCAGGGCCAAGAAGACCCCGCCCAGGCTCGCCTTTGGCGCGCCCAAGCCGGTCGCCGACGAGGGCACGCTGGAGGCCGTGATCGCCAACCGCTACGAGGTCATGGCCCGCTACGCGCGCCAGATGCGGCTGGCCGCCGAGGCCGAGCTGGCCGCGCTCAGGGCGGGGCGCGGCGATGCGTCCCTGGTCCGGGCCGCGCGCCGTTGGCTGCACCGCGACGACGACAAGGTGCCGGCCCGGGTCCGGCCCCAGCTCGAGCAGCTGCGCGCCCAGTCCCCGACCCTGGCCAAGATGCACGCGATGCGCGAGGAGCTGCGCCAGCTCTGGGCCAGCCGCTCGCATTCGCGCGAGCAACTGGCCCAGGAACTGCAGGCCTGGTGCCGCCGCGCCGAGGACAGCGGCATTGCCGCGCTGCGCGACTTCTCGGTCCGGCTGCGCGCGGTGCGCGCCTGATCCCTGGCTGGGTGGCGGCGAATTGTTAAAATTACCGATCGTCTGTCGGCAAGCCGCCGGTCTCGCATCGTTCATGCTGGAAACCCCAATGAAGAAAACCGTTTCGATCCTGCTGGCCTCCCTGGCTGCAGCCACCCTCTTCACCGCCTGTGGCAAGAAGCCCGAGGCCCCCGCAGCGGCCGCGCCGGCAGCGGCCCAGGCGATCGTGATCGGCCTGGACGACAACTTCCCGCCGATGGGCTTCCGCGACGACAAGGGCGAGCTGGTCGGCTTCGACATCGACCTGGCACGCGAGGCCGGCAAGCGCATCGGCGTCGAGGTCCAGTTCAAGCCGATCGACTGGAGCGCCAAGGAAGCCGAGCTCAGCGGCAAGCGCGTCGACGTGCTCTGGAACGGCCTGACCATCACCGAGGAGCGCAAGGCCAACATCCTGTTCACCACGCCCTACCTCGAGAACCACCAGATCATCGTCGTGACCGACAAGTCGCCGATCACGAGCAAGGCCCAGCTGGCCGGCAAGGTGGTCGGCGTGCAGGACGGCAGCAGCGCTGTCGACGCGATCCAGAAGGATGGCGACACTGCCAAGGCGATCAAGGAAATCAAGAAGTTCGGCGACAACGTCACCGCGCTGATGGACCTGTCGGCCGGCCGTCTCGACGCGCTGGTGGTCGACGAGGTCGTGGGCCGCTACTACACGGGCAAGAAGCCGGGCGAGTACCGCGTGCTGGAAGACAACTTCGGCACCGAGGACTATGGCGTCGGCACCCGCAAGGACGACACCGAGCTGATGGCCAAGCTGCAGAAGGCCATGGACGAGATGAAGGCCGACGGCACGGCCGCGACCATCTCGACCCAGTGGTTCGGCAAGGACATCGTCAAGAAGTAAGGCGGCGGGCCCGCACCGGGCCCAAGCCGACCGATCCGGCCTCAGGCTGACCCAGCAGGGTCTGTCGAGGCCGGATTTTCATTTCGAGGTCTGGTACTGTCATGTCCTACTTGCTCGACATCCTTTCGCCCCTGCTGCAGGGCTCGCTGGTCACCCTGCAGGTCTTCTCGCTGACCCTGCTGCTGGCGGTGCCGCTCGGCCTGGGGCTGGCGCTGTTGCGGCTGTCGCGCCGCGCCTGGCTGGGCCGGCTGGTCAGCGGCTATGTCTGGCTGATGCGCGGCACGCCGCTGATGCTGCAGATGCTGTTCATCTACTTCGCGCTGCCCTTCGTCCCGGTGATCGGCATCCGGCTGCCGGACTTCCCGGCCGCGATCCTGGCCTTCACGCTCAACTACGCGGCCTATTTCGCCGAGATCTTCCGCGCCGGCATCCAGTCGGTGGACCGCGGCCAGTACGAGGCCTCCAAGGTGCTGGGCCTGAACTATGTCCAGACCATGCGCCGCATCGTGCTGCCGCAGATGGTCAAGCGCATCCTGCCGCCGATGAGCAACGAGACCATCACCCTGGTCAAGGACACCTCGCTGATCTATGTGCTGGCGATGAACGACCTGCTGCGCGCCGCGCGCGGCATCGTGCAGCGCGATTTCACCACTTCACCGTTCGTGGTCGCCGCTGCCTTCTACCTGTTGATGACGCTGGTGCTGACCTGGGCCTTCCAGCGCATGGAAAAGAAAGTCGCCGTCTATGACTGAGCATCCGATGATCCGTGCCATCGACCTGCACAAGCGTTTCGGCGAGCTGGCCGTGCTGCGCGGGGTGTCGCTGGAAGTCGCCCGGGGCGAGGTGGTGGCCGTGATCGGTCCCTCGGGCTCGGGCAAGAGCACCTTGCTGCGCTGTCTGATCCACCTCGAGACCATCGAGCGCGGCGCGATCGAGATCGAGGGCCGTCCGCTGGTCTCGACCGATGCGCATGGCCATTGCCATTACCTGCCCGAGGCCGAGATCCGCCAGCTCTGCGGTCGCATGGGCATGGTGTTCCAGCATTTCAACCTGTTCCCGCACCTGACCGTGCTGCAGAACCTGATCGAGGCGCCGGTCACGGTCAAGGGGCTCAGTCGTGACGCGGTGCTGCCGCTGGCCGAGGAGCTGCTGCGCAAGGTCGGCCTGTTCGACAAGCGCGACAACTATCCCTCGCGCTTGTCGGGCGGGCAGAAGCAGCGGGTCGCGATCGCGCGCGCGCTCGCGATGCAGCCCGACATCCTGCTGTTCGACGAGCCGACCTCGGCGCTCGACCCCGAGCTGACCGGCGAGGTGCTGCGCACCATGCGCGCGCTGGCCGAGGAGCACATGACCATGGTGGTGGTGACGCACGAGATGGGCTTTGCGCGCGAGGTCGCCAGCCGCGTGGTCTTCATGGACGGCGGCCAGGTGGTCGAGGCCGGCACGCCGCAGCAGCTGTTCGGTGCTCCGCAGCAGCCGCGCACCCGCGCCTTCCTGACCCAGTTGCTCTGAGCCGGCTGCATGGCCGGGGCGGCCTTGCTTCCCCGGCCGCCTGTCCGGACGAAAAAAAACCGCTGGTTTTCCAGCGGTTTTTTTCAAATCAGCGGCTGAGAATTACTTCAGCTTGATTTCCTTGTACTCGACATGCTTGCGAGCCTTGGGGTCGAACTTCTTGATCAGCAGCTTTTCAGGAGTGGTCTTCTTGTTCTTGTCCGTGGTGTAGAAGTGACCGGTGCCGGCAGTGGATTCCAGCTTGATCTTTTCGCGTCCGCCTTTGGTTGCCATGGTTCAGCTCCTTCAGTGATTAGGCTTGGCCACGTGCGCGCAGGTCGGCGAGCACAGCATCGATACCGTTCTTGTCGATCAGGCGCAGGGCAGCGCCGGAGACGCGCAGGCGAACCCAGCGGTTCTCGCTCTCGACCCAGAAACGACGGGATTGCAGGTTCGGCAGGAACCGGCGCTTGGTTTTGTTGTTGGCGTGGGAAACG
This sequence comes from Malikia granosa, assembly GCF_002980595.1. GTDB lineage: Bacteria > Pseudomonadota > Gammaproteobacteria > Burkholderiales > Burkholderiaceae_C > Malikia > Malikia granosa. The sequence continues at coordinate 17,670 of NZ_PVLQ01000070.1, read as the reverse complement.
TTGTTCCCGACCATGGGCTTCTTGCCCGTGACTTCGCAGACGCGTGCCATGATGGACACTCCAGTGAAAAAATTAACGGCTGACGCCGCACCTCGCCCGTGTCCTGTGTTGTGCCGCCTGCCACTTCATCTGGTGTTGTGTGGACGGCTCCGGCTCGCGGGCGGTGAATTTTTGCCGGATTGAGGCTCTGGTCGCCCAGGCGCAAGATCCAGCAAACCGAACATTATACCCGCTGCCTTGGCGCGCTGGAACAACGGCAATTGCCGGCCCCGCTCGCGCTCCGCTAACATGGCGGCTTACCCGCTTCGCGTCTGCTCCATGATCGTTCGTCCCAGGCAGCATTGGCTGCGTCTCATCTTCGTCTGGCATGGTTCGGTGCTGCACCAGATCCTGTTCCGGCTGCTGCTGAACTTTGCCATGGCCGTGGTGGCGGTGCTGGGCATGTCGCAGTTCCAGGCCTGGGGCCTGCACCTGTCGACCGCGCCGTTCAGCCTGATCGGCATCGCGCTGGCGATCTTCCTGGGCTTTCGCAACAGCGTCAGCTATGACCGCTTCTGGGAGGCGCGCAAGCTCTGGGGCATGCTGCTGGTGACGGCGCGCTCGCTGCTGCGCCAGGCCCAGACCCTGACCGGGCGCCGGCCGGATGATCCGGCCGTGCGCGAGTTCGCGGCGCTGCTGATCGCCTTTGCCTACCAGCTCAAGCACCAGCTGCGCCAGACCGCGGCCCGGCCCGACCTGGAGCGGCTGCTGCCACCGGCCCTGGCCCAGCGCCTGGGCCAGGCCAGCTACCCCTGCGTGCTGCTGCTGCGCGAGATGGGCCTGTGGCTGCAGGCGCAGCATGCCTCGGGCCGGCTGTCGGATATCCGCTGGCAGGCGATGGATGCCAACCTCAACGAGCTGACCGCCTACCACGGCGGCTGCGAGCGGCTGTCCAGCACTCCGATTCCCTATGCCTACAGCGTGCTGCTGCACCGCACGGTCTATGTCTACTGCACGTTGCTGCCGTTCAGCCTGCTCGATTCGGCCGGGGTGCTGACCCCGCTGATCTCGGTTTTCATCTCCTACGCCTTCATGGCGCTGGATGCGATCGCCAGCGAGCTCGAGGAGCCTTTCGGCACCGAGCCCAACGACCTGGCGCTCGACGCGATCTGCATCACGATCGAGCGCAGCCTGCTCGAGCTCGATGATGTCGACCAGCTGCCCCAGCCGCACCAGCCGACCGAGGACCATGTGCTGACCTGAGGCCGGCCGGACTGCCCGGCCGGACTTGGCCGGGTTCAGCCGGCGTGCTGCTCCAGGAAGCGCTGCGCGTCGAGCGCGGCCATGCAGCCGGTGCCGGCGCTGGTGATGGCCTGGCGGTAGATATGGTCCTGCACGTCGCCGGCGGCGAACACGCCCGGCACGCTGGTCTGGGTCGCGAAGCCGTCCTGCCCGCCCTGGGTGCGCAGGTAGCCGTCCTTCATCTCGAGCTGGCCCTCGAAGATGGCGGTGTTGGGGCTGTGGCCGATCGCGATGAAGCAGCCCATCAGCGCCAGCTCCTCGGTCGCGCCACTCTGGACGTTCTTGATGCGCACGCCGGTCACGCCCGAGGCGTCGCCCAGCACCTCGTCGAGCACGCTGTGCAGCTTGAGCTCGATGTTGCCGTTGCTGACCTTGTCCATCAGCTTGTCGATCATGATGGCTTCAGCCTTGAAGGTATCGCGCCGGTGCACCAGCGTGACCTTGCGCGCGATGTTGGACAGGTAGAGCGCTTCCTCGACCGCGGTGTTGCCGCCGCCGACGACGCAGACATCCTGGCCGCGGTAGAAGAAGCCGTCGCAGGTGGCGCAGGCGCTGACGCCGCGGCCCATGAAGGCTTCCTCGGACGGCAGGCCCAGGTAGCGTGCCGAGGCGCCGGTCGCCAGGATCAGCGCGTCGCAGCTGTACTGGCCCGAGTCGCCGGTCAGCACGAAGGGGCGCTTGGACAGGTCGACGGCGTTGATGTGGTCGAACACCATCTCGGTGTTGAAGCGCTCGGCATGCTGCAGGAAGCGCTGCATCAGCTCGGGGCCCTGCACGCCCATGACGTCGGCCGGCCAGTTGTCGACTTCGGTGGTGGTCATGAGCTGGCCGCCCTGGGCCATGCCGGTGATCAGCAGCGGGTTGAGGTTGGCGCGTGCAGCGTAGATGGCGGCGGTGTAGCCGGCAGGGCCGGAGCCGAGGATCAGGACTTTGGCGTGTTTCATCTGGGTGTTCTCTAATAGGAGGGGCTATTGTAGAAAAGCGGCCATGTCCTTGCCCAGCTCTCGTGATCGCTCGGTTAAGCTTGCGCACCTCGATTTATGACATATTCCCTCAATACCCTTAACGCCGACAGTGAAGGACGGGCCCCGGGCGGCCTGGTCCGCATCGTGCAGGACTTCGGCCTGCTGCTGGCGGCGGCCGGACTGCTGTTCTGGCTGATCGCGATGCTGAGTCACGACCTGGCCGACCCGGCCTGGTCGACCTCGGGCTCGGTCGAGCTGACCCACAACTGGGGCGGGCGCTTTGGCGCCTGGCTGGCCGACCTCAACTTCACCCTGTTCGGCCTGTCGGCCTGGTGGCTGCTGCTGGCGGCGCTGCGTGCCTGGCTGGCCGCGCTGGCGGTCTCGCTGCGCGGCGCGGCCCCGCCGCCCCGGCCGGAGGCCAGCTGGCCGCTGCGGATCTGGCGCCAGCTCGGGCCCTGGACCGGTTTCCTGCTGCTGATGAGCGCGAGCTGCGCGCTCGAATGGGCCTGGCTCTATCGCTTCGACCCGGCGCTGCCGGCGGGGGCCGGCGGCGTGCTCGGCGCCCAGCTCGGGGCCTGGAGCCTGCGCTGGTTCGGCGCGACCGGCTCGGTGCTGCTCGGGCTGCCGCTGTGGCTGGCGGCTTCGTCCCAGGTGTTCCGCTTCTCCTGGGCCACGCTGGCCGAGGGCCTGGGCGAATGGCTGGAGGGCGGCTTCCTGCGCGCGCGCCAGCGGCTCGCGGCCGGCGCCGACCAGCGCATCGGCCAGCAGGCGACGCGCCAGCGCGAGCGCGAGGAGGCGGCCTACCAGGCGCAAGCCCCGCGCGCGCCGCGCGTCAGGACCGAGCCCGAACCCGCGCCCTGGGACGAGCCGGCCGAGCCCGCGCCCGAGGCGGCGCCGGTGCCCAAGCCCGGCAAGCTCGCCAGGCAGGCGCAGCTGGTGCCGCGCCTGCCGACCCAGGAGCAGGACCGTGAGCCGGCCGCTGCCCGGCTCGAGCCGGAGGCGTCGCCGGCCGGCTCCGAGCCCCGGCCTGCCGAGCCGCCGAAGTCCGCCAGCCGCCCCGCCCAGGAGCGCCAGCCCGCCAAGCCGGCACAGGAGGCGCAGCATCTGCAGGCCATCCCGTCGCACAAGCCAGCCGATTCCAGCCTGCCCCAGGTCGATCTGCTCGACCCGGCGCAGCGCCAGGCCTCGACCGTCTCGCCCGAGACGCTCGAGATGACCAGCCGCCTGATCGAGAAGAAGCTCAAGGACTTCGGCGTCGAGGTCAACGTGGTCGCGGCCCAGCCCGGCCCGGTCATCACGCGCTACGAGATCGAGCCGGCGACCGGGGTCAAGGGCTCGCAGGTGGTCAACCTGGCCAAGGACCTGGCGCGCTCGCTGTCGCTGGTGTCGATCCGCGTCATCGAGACCATTCCGGGCAAGAACCTGATGGCGCTCGAGCTGCCCAACGCCAAGCGCCAGACCATCAAGCTCAGCGAGATCCTGGGCTCCTCGGTCTACCAGGACGCCAGGAGCCTGCTGACGATGGGACTCGGCAAGGACATCGCGGGCCAGTCGGTGGTGGCCGACCTGGCCAAGATGCCGCATTGCCTGGTCGCCGGCACCACCGGTTCGGGCAAGTCGGTCGGCATCAACGCGATGATCCTGTCGCTGCTCTACAAGGCCGATGCCAAGGACGTGCGGCTGATGCTGATCGACCCCAAGATGCTCGAGCTCAGTGTCTACGAGGGCATACCGCACCTGCTGTGTCCGGTCGTGACCGACATGAAGCAAGCCGCCAACGGCCTGAACTGGTGCGTGGCCGAGATGGAAAAGCGCTACCGCCTGATGAGCAAGGTGGGGGTACGCAACCTGGCCGGCTACAACGCCAAGATCGACGAGGCCAAGGCGCGCGACGAGTCGATCCCGAACCCGTTCAGCCTGACGCCCGAGGCGCCCGAGCCGCTCGAGCGGCTGCCGCACATCGTGGTCGTGATCGACGAGCTGGCCGACCTGATGATGGTGGTCGGCAAGAAGATCGAGGAGCTGATCGCGCGCCTGGCGCAGAAGGCGCGCGCGGCCGGCATCCACCTGATCCTGGCGACCCAGCGCCCGAGCGTGGACGTGATCACCGGCCTGATCAAGGCCAACATCCCGACCCGCATCAGCTTCCAGGTCAGCAGCAAGATCGACAGCCGCACCATCCTGGACCAGATGGGCGCCGAGGCGCTGCTGGGCATGGGCGACATGCTCTACATGCCGAGTGGCACCGGCTATCCGACCCGGGTCCACGGCGCCTTCGTCAGCGACGACGAGGTGCACCGGGTGGTGAGCTACCTCAAGGAGCAGGGCGGCGAGCCCGACTACATCGACGGCATCCTCGAGGGTGGCAGCTCGGAAGGCGAGGGCGGCGACTTCGCGGCCGATGGCGAGGGCGGTGGCGACGGCGAGAAGGACCCGCTCTACGACCAGGCGGTCGCGGTGGTGCTGCAGGACCGCAAGGCCAGCATCAGCTATGTGCAGCGCAAGCTCAAGATCGGCTACAACCGCTCGGCGCGCCTGCTCGAGGACATGGAGAAGGCCGGCCTGGTCAGCGCGCTGACCACCAGCGGCCAGCGCGACATCCTGGTCGCGGCGCGCGGCGGCGACTGATCCTGACCTTTCCCCTGACCTGTGTCATGGGGGGCGGGCCGCTGGCTGGCCGGTGTTACCCAGTTTTACATTCATGTCGCGGCCCGGCCGGAACCAGCTGGTATCGTTGCGCTCACAGATCCTATGCCCATGCCCAAATTCCTGTCGCGCTTCGCCCGTCCCCAGGTTTTCCTGGCTCCGCTGGCCTTGCTGGCCACCGCCCTGGCCTGGACCCTGCCGGCCCATGCCGACGGCCTGTCCGACCTCGAGTCCTTCCTGCGCCAGGCCCGCCAGGGCCGCGCCAGCTTCACCCAGGTCGTGACCCCGCCGCGGCGCGAGGGCGAGGCGGCTCCACGCAGCAAGACCAGCAGCGGCAGCTTCGAGTTCCTGCGGCCCAGCCGCTTCCGTTTCCACTACCTCAAGCCCTTCGAGCAGCAGATCGTCGCCGACGGGCAGACCCTGTGGCTCTTCGATGCCGACCTGAACCAGGTCACCGCGCGCAAGCAGCAGGAGGTGCTCGGCAACACGCCGGCAGCGCTGATCGCGACCGCGTCCGACCTCAAGGCCCTGTCCGGCCTGTTCACCCTGGCCAATGCGCCCGACGCCGACGGCCAGCAATGGGTGCTGGCAACGCCGAAGTCGCGCGACGGCCAATTGCAGTCGGTCCGGCTCGGCTTCAGGCAGGGCCAGCTCGCGACGCTCGAGATGCTGGATGGCTTCGGCCAGCGCTCGGTGATGCAGTTCGGTCCGCTCGACACCCAGGCCGGCCTCAAGCCCGGCCATTTCGCCTTCCAGCCGCCGCCCGGTGCCGACTTGTTGCGCCAGTGAGCCAGGGCCGGTGAGCCGCCGCAGCAGCAGTCGCCGCCGCTGGCTGTGACGGCGCCATGACCCACCGACCCGCGGGCGCAACGGCCTTGCGCTAAGCTGGCCGGATGAAGCGAAAGTTCTCTCCCTCTGTCTGGGCGCTGGCCTGGCGCTCGCTCTGGCGCGACTGGCGCGCCGGCGAACTGACCCTGCTGCTGCTGGCCGTCACGCTCGCGGTAGCTGCGCTGACTGCGGTCGGCTTCTTTGCCGACCGGCTGCAGGGCGGCTTCAAGCGCGATGCCGGCGCGCTGCTCGGCGGCGACCTGGTGGTGCGCAGCGACCAGCCGCTGCCGGCCGATTTCCTGCAGCAGGCGCAGCAGCTCGGGCTGCAGAGCACGGCCCATCTGAGCTTTCCGACCATGGCGCGCGCGCCCGACGAGCTGGGCGGCGCGGCCCGCCTGGTCGCGCTCAAGGCGGTCACGACCGGCTATCCGCTGCGCGGCGAGCTGCTGCTGGCCGAGCAGGCCGGCGCGCCTGGGCGCCCGGTGCAGGTCCAGCCCGAGCCGGGGGCGGTCTGGGTCGAGCCGGGACTGCTGGAGAGCCTGGGCCTGCAGGTCGGCCAGCCGCTGCTGCTCGGCGAGCATGGCCTGCGCATCGCGGCCATCCTGCTGCAGGAGCCCGATCGCGGCGCCGGCTTCATGAGCTTTTCGCCGCGCGTGCTGATGAACCAGGCCGACCTGGCAGCGACCGGCCTGGTCCAGCCGGCCAGCCGGATCAGCTACCGGCTCGCGCTCGTGGGCGAGGCCGCGGCGCTGCGCGACTATCGCGCCTGGGTCGAGGCCCGGCTGGCGCGCGACGGCCTGCGCGGCATCGGCCTCGAGTCGCTCGAGAGCGGCCGGCCCGAGATGCAGCAGACGCTGGAGCGGGCCGAGAAATTCCTCAACCTGGTCGCCCTGCTGGCGGCGCTGCTGAGCGCGGTCGCGGTCGCAATGTCGGCCCGGCTCTATGCCTTGCGCCGCCTCGACGACTGTGCGCTGCTGCGCGTGCTCGGCCTGTCCCAGGGCCTGATGGCGCGCTCCTACGCGCTGGCCTTCGGCCTGGCCGGGCTGCTGGCCGGCCTGCTCGGCATCCTGCTCGGCTATCTGGCGCATCACGGCTTCGTCTGGCTGCTGGCCGAGCTGGTCCAGACCAGCCTGCCGGCGCCGAGTGCCTGGCCGGCCCTGTTCGGCCTCGGCGTCGGCCTGACGCTGATGCTGGCCTTCGGCCTGCCGCCGGTGCTGCAGCTGTCCCAGGTGCCGCCGCTGCGTGTGATCCGGCGCGAGCTCGGGGCGCCGAAGCCGGCCTCGCTCGCGGTGTTGGGCCTCGGGGCGCTGGGCTTTGCCGGCCTGCTGCTGCTGGCCAGCCGCGACCTCAAGCTGGGACTGATCGCGGTCGGCGGCTTCGCGCTGGCGCTGCTGCTGTTCGCGGCGCTGGCCTGGCTGGCGGTGCGGCTGCTGCGCCGCCTGCCGAGGCGGATCGGAACGCCGTCCTGGCTGTCGCTGGCGCTGCAGCAGTGGACCGCGCGGCCGGGCTATGCGGTGGTGCAGGTCAGCGCGCTGTCGGTCGGACTGCTGGCGCTGGTGCTGCTGGTGCTGCTGCGCACCGACCTGATCGCGAGCTGGCGCGCGGCCACGCCGGCCGATGCGCCCGACCGCTTCGTCATCAACATCCAGCCAGGCCAGGCCGATGCCTTCCAGCGCGAGCTGCGCCAGCAGGGCGTGGCGCGCTACGACTGGTATCCGATGATTCGCGCCCGCCTGGTCACGATCAATGGCCGGCCGGTCAGCGCCAGGGACTACAGCGACGAGCGTGCCAGCCGGCTGGTCGAGCGCGAGTTCAACCTCTCGCACAGCACCGAGCGGCCGGCGCACAACCCGCTGCTGGCGGGGCGCTGGCAGCCGGACGAGGCCGACGGCATCAGCCTCGAGAGCGGCCTGGCCGAGACCCTGGGGCTCAAGCTCGGTGACCGGCTGGGCTTCGACATCGCCGGCCTGCCGCGCGAATCGGTCATCACCAGCCTGCGCCAGGTCGACTGGAGCTCGATGCGGGTCAACTTCTTCGCGATCTATCCCGTAGCCGAAGTACCCGGCGCGCCGCTGAGCTATATCAGCGCCTTCCGCGCGCCCGAGCGGGCCGGCTTCGATTCGGCGCTGCTGCGCGCCTTCCCCAACATCACGCTGATCGACCTGAGCCGCACGCTGGCGCAGCTGCAGCAGGTGCTGAACCAGGTGATCCGCGCCGTCGAGGCGCTGTTCGGCTTCACGCTGCTGGCCGGGCTGGTGGTGCTGTTCGCGGCGATCGCTGCCACGCGCGGCGAGCGCGAGCGCGAGTTCGCCATCCTGCGCGCACTCGGCGCCCGCTCCAGCCTGCTGCGCCGCGTCCAGCGCGCCGAGCTGCTCGGCGCCGGCTTGCTCGCGGGCACGCTGGCGTCCCTGGTGGCGCTGGTCGTGAGCTGGGTGCTGGCGCGCCAGGTGTTCAACCTGGCCTGGCAGCCGACGCCCTGGGTGCCGCTAGGCGGCGCGCTGGCCGGCGGCCTGCTGGCGCTGGCCGCCGGCTGGTGGGGCCTGCGCGGCGTGCTGCGTACCCCGGTGGCGCAGACGCTGCGCCGTGCCAGCGACTGACGGCCCGCTGCAGCAGGCGCCGGCCCGGGGTATAAACGCCGCCATGCAGACCCATGACAACAGCAGCGGGCAGGTCCAGCCGCCCGCGACCCCCTTCGACTGGATCGGCGGCGAAAGCGCCGTCCATGCCCTGGTCGAGCGCTTCTACGACCTGATGGAGCTCGATCCGGCCTACCGCGAGCTGCGCGCCAGCCATGGCGCGAGCCTGGACGAGGCACGCCAGAAGCTGGCCTGGTTCCTGACCGGCTGGCTGGGCGGACCGCAGCATTACATCGAGCGCTTCGGCCACCCGCGGCTCAAGATGCGGCACATGCCGTTCAAGATCGGCATCGTCGAGCGCGACCAGTGGCTGGCCTGCATGGACCAGGCCATGGCCGAGACCGGCGTGCCCGAGGCGCTGCGCCAGCGGCTGCAGCAGAGCTTCTTCCAGACCGCCGACTGGATGCGCAACCAGCCCGGCGCCTGAATCCGTCCTCTGCGCGGCAGCGGCCCGCGCGGACGGTGCTCACTGCGCCGGCTGGATCTCGGTCACCAGGTAGCGGCCGCCTTCGTTGCTGGCGGCAAACCTGATCCGGTCGCCGACCTTGAGCCCGGCCAGCATGGCCTTGTCCTTGGCCGTGAACACCATGGTCATCGGCGGCATGTCCAGGTTGCGGATCTCGCCATGGCGGATCGTGAGCTTGCCGGTTTCCGGGTCCAGGCGGCGGATCTCGCCCTCGCTCAAGGCCGTGGCCGGCCTGGCTTCGACCGCGCCGGGGGGCTGGTTGTTCGCCTGCGCAAAGCCCGACATCGGCCAGATCAGGCCAAGCGCGAGCGCGGAAATGGTCAGGAATTTATGCTGGTGGTTCATGGGGATCTCGGTGTGATTGGTGGGGCCGGAGCTTCAGGCGTGGCGCTGGAAGACCCGGGTGCTGCCGTCCTTGAGCACCAGCAACACCTCGTAGCGGTCGCGCCGACCGCCATAGGCCGGGCCGTCCATGCCGGGCGAGCCGATCGGCATGCCCGGCACCGCCAGGCCCAGCGCCTGCGGTTTTTCCTTCAGCAGGCGCTGGATGTCCTGCGCCGGCACATGGCCCTCGATCACATAGCCCTGCACCAGCGCCGTGTGGCAGGAGCCGAGCTGTTGCGGCATGCCGAGCCGGGCCCGGACCGCGTTGTTGCCGGTCTCATTGACCCTGGCCTTGAAGCCGTTCTGCTCCATGTGGCTGATCCAGTCCTTGCAGCAGCCGCAGTTGGGGTCCTTCCAGACCTCGATGCCCGTGGCGGCCGGCACGACCTGGGCCTGGACCAGGCCGACTGATGCCAGCCCGAGAGCGGCTGCGCCAGTCATGAGCAGACGACGCTGACGGTTGATGCCTTCCATGGCCTTGCTCCTTGCCGAATGATTACTTGCCGACGCTGACCTGGCCCTTCATGCCGGCCTCGTAATGGCCGACATGCAGGCAGGCGAAGTCGACCTTGCCGCTCTTGGTGAACTGCCAGATCACCTCGCCCTGCTGGCCCGGCTCGAGCGAGACCTTGTTCGGCTCGTCATGCACCATGTCCGGGAACTTCTTCATCTGCTCGTAATGCTCCTCGAGCTCCTGCTTCGTGCCCAGGCTGAATTCGTGCCGGATCTGGCCGGCATTGCGGACCACGAAGCGCACCGTCTCGCCGCGCCTGACCTGGATGTTGGCCGGCGTGAAGCGCATGTCGTCGCTCATGACGACCTCGATGCTGCGCTTGACCCGGGCGGCGTCGCCGGGCTTGCCGTAGGGCGTGTCCATGCTGGCGTGATGGTCCGAATGGCCGTGGCCGCCGGCATGGGCGCCAGCCGCCCAGCTGCCGCTGGCGCCCAAGGCCAACAGGGCCGCCAGGCCGAGGGCGGGAAGGGAGCGGAATTGGATCGAAGTCATGTCGTTCTGTATCAAAGGAAGAAAGGGCGAAGGGGGTCAGTGTCCGGCAGGCGGGCCCGGCTTGCGCGCCTTGGGCAGTGTGGCGCCAGGCTGCGCTGCAGGGGCTGACGGCGGCCGGCTTGCCTCGGCCAGCGGGCCGGTGTATTCGCGCGCCACGGTGCCGGCCGGATGCTTGAACCAGCCCGGGTCCTTGTAGTCACCCGGCTTCTGGTCGGCGCGCACCTTGAGCACGCTGAACATGCCGCCCATCTCGAGCGGGCCGTAGGGGCCGGTGCCGGTCATCATCGGCGCGGTGTTGTCGGGCAGCGGCATCTCCATCTCGCCCATGTCGGCCATGCCGCGCTCGCCCATCACCATGTAGTCGGGCACCAGCTGCTGGATCTTGCCGACCAGGCCGCGGTGATCGACGCCGACCATGGTCGGCACCGCATGGCCCATCGCGCCCATGGTGTGGTGGCTCTTGTGGCAGTGGAAGGCCCAGTCGCCCGGCTCGTCGGCAATGAACTCGACCTGGCGCATCTGGCCGACCGCGACATCGGTCGTGACCTCGGGCCAGCGGCTGGACGGCGGGGTCGGGCCGCCGTCGGTGCCGGTGACGGTGAACTCGTGCCCGTGCAGGTGGATCGGGTGGTTCGTCATGGTCAGGTTGCCGACCCGGATCCGCACCTTGTCACCTAACCGGACGTTCAGGCTGTCGATGGCCGGGAAGACCCGGCTGTTCCAGCACCAGATGTTGAAGTCGGTCATGGTGTTGACCTTGGGCGTGCGGCTGCCGGGCTCGACGTCGAAGGCATTGAGCAGGAAGCAGAAGTCGCGGTCGACCTCGCTGATCTGCGGATGCCTGGTCTTGGGGTGCGTGACCCAGAAGCCCATCATGCCCATCGCCATCTGGACCATCTCGTCGGCGTGCGGGTGGTACATGAAGGTGCCGGGACGGCGCGCCTCGAACTCGTAGACATAGGTCTTGCCGACCGGGATCTGCGGCTGGGTCAGGCCGCCGACGCCGTCCATCCCGCTGGGCAGGCGCTGGCCATGCCAGTGGATGGTGGTGTGCTCGGGCAGCTTGTTGGTGACGAAGATGCGCACCCGGTCGCCCTCGACCACCTCGATCGTCGGACCCGGGCTCTGGCCGTTGTAGCCCCACATATTGACCAGGAAGCCGGGCGCGACCTCGCGCACCACCGGCTCGGCCACCAGGTGAAATTCCTTGACCCCATCCTTCATGCGCCAGGGCAGGGTCCAGCCGTTGAGCGTGACGACCGGGTTGTAGGGCCGGCCGGTATTGGGAATCAGCGGCGCAGCGGTAGCGGCCGAGCTCTGGATCACCGGTTCGGGCAGTCCGGCCAGCGCGGAGCGCGACACGGCCAAGCCGGCGATGCCGGCGACACCGGCCAGCGAGCCGGCAAAGAATTGTCTTCTGGAATGGATAGTGTTCATGGAGGCTTCCTTCAATGGCCGGCCGACTGGGGCGCTTCGCCGCCGCCCGCGCCGAGCGCGAGCAGGCTGTCGGGCTTGGCGCCAAGCAGCACCGTTTGCAGGTCGATCTGGGCGATCTCGAAGTCGCGTCGGGCCGCCAGCGCACCGGTCTGGGCCTGCGCCCGGTTCTGCACCTCGGCCAGCAGGTCCCAGCTGCTTTTCAGCATGCCGTTGTAGTGCAGCACCGTTTCCTCGGTGATGAATTCGCGCAGCTTCAGCACCTCGTCACGGCTGCTGCGCGCGATTTCGTGGCTGGCCTGGTAGGCCTGGAAGGCGAGCGGGGCATCGGCCTGGTTGCGCAGCCGGTTGCCGCGCGGCAATTCGGACTGGGTGGCGGCCAGGCGGTGCTGGAATGCCGCTTCGCTCATGACATCGGCGGGCAGCTCGGGCAACTGATCCGGCAGGCCGACTGCGGCATGGATGCCGTTGAGCCCGAGCGCCTTGATCAGCCGGGCCTGGGCCTGGGCTGCCGCATACTGGGCCCGGCGCAGGTTCAGCTGGGCCTGGGTGCGTGCCAGCTGCACCGGGCTCAGCTGCAGCCGGCTCCAGTTGCCGACACTGACCATGCGCTGGCCGAGCTCGTGCGCTGCATCGGCGGCGGCCAGCGCCTGGCGCAGCGGCGCCAGGGCCTGCTGGCTCAGCACGGCTTCGGTCCAGGCCTTGCGCGCCTGGATGGCGACTTCCAGCAATCCATCGAAGTCGTCGATGCGCCAGTTCAGGCTCGGGTCGAGTTCGAGCCAGCGCCCGGCGGCCAGCTGCTCGACCTGGGCCGCGCCCAGGCGCGCCAGCGGTCTGGCCAGCTCCCGGTGCGCGAGCCAGGCCTGGCGCACCGCCTTCTCGGCGGTTGCCAGTGCCAGCTCGGGCGCAGCTGGCGCCACCGGGGCGACGGCCGGCGCCTGCTGTTGCTCCCACTTGAGCAGGTCGGCATGCCCACGCGGGAACTGGCCGACCGCCGCGTTGGCGTCGCGCCAGGCCGATGCGGGGCTGGCGGTCTGCGCCGTGGCCCAGGCCGGAATGATGAGCAGTCCCGCCGCCAGGCAGAGCCGGGAGAGCTTGAACAGAGAGAGGGGGATCACGGACGCCGCTCCAGGAAAGATTGATCGATAAGGCTGGATTCTGCGGTGGCGCTGCCGTCAATCGGCTGTCGGGAAGATTACAAATCTGTCATCTGGCCACAGCCCGGCCTGCCAGCGGCGAGAATCCCGGCCAGGAGAGCCAGCGTGAAGATACTGATCGTCGAAGACGAGCCCAAGACGGGCGACTACCTGAGGCAGGGACTGCGCGAGGCCGGTTTCGGCGTCGAGCTGGCCAGCGATGGCCTGGCCGGGCTGCAGCTGGCGCAGCAGCAGGACTTCGACCTGCTTATCCTCGATGTCATGCTGCCGGGACTCAACGGCTGGCAGCTGCTGCAGCGCCTGCGCGAACAGGGCCACCCGGTGCCGGTGCTGTTCCTGAGCGCGCGCGACCAGGTCGAGGACCGGGTCAAGGGGCTCGAGCTCGGCGCCGACGACTACCTGGTCAAGCCCTTCTCGTTTGCCGAGCTGCTGGCCCGGGTCCGAACCATCCTGCGGCGCGGGCGCTCGGGCGTGGAGGCGACTTCCCTGCAGGTGGCCGACCTCGAGCTCGACCTGCTGCGCCGGCGCGTCAGCCGGGCCGGCAAGCGCATCGACCTGACGGCCAAGGAGTTCGCGCTGCTCGAGCTGCTGCTGCGCCGCCACGGCGAGGTGCTGCCGCGCTCGCTGATCGCGTCCCAGGTCTGGGACATGAACTTCGACTCCGACACCAATGTGATCGAGGTCGCGATGCGGCGCCTGCGCGCCAAGGTCGACGACGGCTTCGAGCCGCGGCTGATCCATACCGTGCGCGGCATGGGCTATGTGCTCGAAGTCCCGGAGCCGGCGCCGTGATCGAGCGCCTGTCGCTGACCACCCGGCTGACCCTGCTCTACGGCCTGGTGTCGGCCCTGCTGCTGCTCGGCATGGCGGGGCTCGCCGCCGTCGCGGTGGACCGGCATTTCGAGGCCCTCGATCGCGATACCCTGCAAGACAAGGTCGAGCTGATCCAGGACAGCATCGCCCGCTCGGACTCGGCGTCCGACCTGAGGCGCCAGCTCGAGCTGGCGCTGCAGAACCACCCGGGCCTGTTCGTGCGCATCGACGATGCGGCCGGCAGCGTGCTGTATGCCAGCGATGGCTTCAGCTTTCCGGCCGAGGAGGGCGCGGCGCAGGGCAGCGACGCCTTGCCGGTGCTCTCGACCTGGCGCCAGGGCGGACGGGAATTCCGGGCCCTGTCCGCCTCGGCCCCACGCCATCAGGGACAGTCGCAGGAGCTGCGCATCCGGGTCGCCCTCGACACCGTCCATCATGCGCATTTCATCGCCGCGCTGCAGGCGGCGCTCTGGCTCTACGCGGGTCTGGCGGCCGGTCTGAGCGGCATGCTGGGCTGGTGGGCGGCGCGCGCCGGGCTGGCGCCGCTGCGCGCCATGAAGGCCAGGGCGCAGGCGGTGACCGCGTACAAGCTCGACCAGCGCATGCCGGCGCAAGCCGTGCCAGTGGAAATGGCCGATCTGGCCCATTCGCTCAACGAGATGCTCGAGCGGCTGCAGCGCGACTTCCAGCGCCTGTCCGAGTTCTCCTCCGACCTGGCGCATGAGCTGCGCACGCCGATCAGCAATCTGCTGACCCAGACCCAGGTCGCGCTGGCCCAGCCGCGCGACGCCGCCGCCTACCGCGAGATCCTGGCCTCGAACGCCGAGGAGTTCCAGCGCCTGGCGCGCATGGTGTCGGACATGCTGCTGCTGGCCAAGGCCGAGCATGGGCTGCTGCTGCCGCACACCGAGGCGATAGCCCTGGCCGACGAGGTCAGGGCCCTGTTCGATTTCTACGAGGCGCTGGCGGAGGAAAAGCAGATCAGGCTGCGTTGCTCCGGTGCCGCCGTCCTGAGCGGCGACCGGCTGATGCTGCGCCGCGCGATTAGCAACCTGCTCTCGAATGCGCTGCGCCACACGCCGCCCCGCGGCCGGGTCGAGGTGCTCATCGACAGCCTGCCGGAGGCGGTCAGCCTGCGGGTCGAGAACAGCGGCAGCACCATTGCCCCGGAACTGCTGCCGCGCCTGTTCGACCGCTTCTTCCGCGCCGACAAGTCGCGCGCCCATTCCGATACCGATGGCGCCGGCCTGGGCCTGGCGATCACCCAGGCCATCGTCCAGGCCCATGGCGGGCAGGCCTCGGTCACCTCGACCGAAGGCCAGACCTGCTTCACGCTGCGCTTTCCCCGCCCCTGACCCGGTCCGCTGCGGCTGGACCGGGCCGATCCGGGCGGCAGAACTCGCCGATCGCTCGCTGGACCTCGGGCTGCCTGAGCAGGCCCCGGTGTCCGCTGTGCGCGAGCGCGAACTCGCTGAGTTCGCCCGGCCAGCCGCGAAACAGGCGGCGCGAGTCCGCGGCCGGCACGGTCTGGTCGCGCTCGCCCAGCACCAGCAGGACCGGGCAGGCAATGCGCCGGACATGCTCGACCGAGCGGAACTTGTCTTTCAGCATCCATTCGCGTGCCAACGGCAGCGCGGCGCGCACCGGTTCGATCAGCCGGCCGTAGGGCGAGACCAGCACCAGCCGGCGCACTTGACGCTCGGCGCAGACCTGGACCGCGATGCCCGAACCCAGGCTGCGCCCGGCGACCGCGATCCTGCTCGTTTCCAGCCCCAGGGTGGACGCGAACCAGTCGAGCATGGCCAGGCCGTCGGCGACCAGCCGCGCCTCGCCGGGCTTGCCCAGCGCGGGCCCCATCTTGTCGTAGTGGAAGCAGAGCAGGTGCTGGCCGGGCAGCTGCTCCAGGCAGCGGAAGATCGAGGTCGGATGCTCGTGCCGGCCGTTGAAGTAGAGCAGGCCGCTGCGCCGCTTGGGCGCGGCTATCGGACTGGCCAGGTAGGCGCGCAGCAGCCGCCCCTCGACCGGGATCGCGAGCGCCTCGATCCGGTGCGAGCGGGAAGTCAGCACTGCATTCCTCTTCGGCGCCGGAAACAGCAGGTTGCGCTGGAAAGCCAGCGACAGCGCCAGCAGGGCGATGACAAGCAGCAGGAGCAGGGGGAGCAGCAAGGCGATTCTTCAGCCTGGGCAGGCCATCCCGCCCGATGTCAGGCGAGCAGTCTAGCCGGTCGCGGTGGCAGCCTGATGACGGACAGATCCTGAGCAACGGCCCTTGCCGCTGCGGCCCACGCCCCGCCACAATGCGCAATCAGCCTCGGACCGGCGCCTGGCGCCGTGCCGGTCGTCGGGTCTGGAGCCGGCCCCTTCTCACTCCAAACCGCCATGTCCCTGTCTGCCGAGATTTTCTCCTGGTGGCTGCTGCTCTGCGGCGTCAGCCTGGTCAATGTCATGGCCCTGCTGTGGTCGGCCCGGCTGCTGCGCCAGCGCCAGGCCCTGCTGCCGGCACCGGTCTATGCCGCGCGCCGCTGGCAGCTGATCCTGTCGGTGGCCTATGTGCTGGGCTGCGCCTACCGCTCGGCGCTGCCGGTGTTCGACGTGCCGCGCTTTTGCCTGTTCGACTCCTGGTTCTCGAGCGTGATCGTCGGGCGCTCGGTCGCCACCCTGGCCGAGCTCTGCTTCGTCGCCCAGTGGGCGCTGCTGCTGCGCGAGATTGCCCATGTGACCGGCAGCCGGATCGGCCAGTCCGTGTCGCGGTTGGTGATTCCGCTGATCGCGCTGGCCGAATGTTTCTCCTGGTATTCGGTGCTGACCACTTCCAACCTCGGCCATGTGGTCGAGGAGACGCTCTGGGGCCTGACGGCGGCGCTGCTGGTCGCGACGCTGGTGACGATCTGGCCGCGCTTTCCGGCCGCGCTGCGCCCGATCCTGGCCGGCACCTGTCTGGCCGGCCTGGCCTATGTGGCCTTCATGTTCCTGGTCGACGTGCCGATGTACTGGCAGCGCTGGCTCGCCGACGAGGCCAGCGGCCGGCGCTACCTGAGTCTGGGCCTGGGCTTCTACGACGCCGCCGGCCGCTGGGTGGTCTCGCATCGCTGGCAGGACTGGCAAAGCGAGATGACCTGGATGACGCTCTATTTCAGCCTTGGCGTCTGGTTCAGCCTGGCGCTGGTCCATGCGCCGGTGCTGCATCCGGTCAGGAATGGGGATGGGGCGAGGGCCGCAGCAGCACGACCAGGGCGCCGGCCCCGCCTTCGGCCGGGCGCGCCTGCACGAAGGCCATGACCTCGTTCTTCTGCACCAGCCAGCTGTGTACCCGGCTCTTGAGCACCGGGGTCTTGCCCGGCGAGCCCAGCCCCTTGCCATGCACGACGCGCACGCAGCGCAGGCCGCGCTTGTGCGCCTCGCGGATGAAGTGAGCCAGGGTCTCGCGCGCCTCGTCGGTGCGCAGACCATGCAGGTCGACCTGGGCCTGCAGGCTCCATTCGCCCTGGCGCAGCTTGCGCGCGACCTCGGGGCCCACGCCCGGACGGCGAAAGCTCAGGTGCTCGTCGGTGTGCAGCAGGGTCTCGGCGTCGAACAGGTCGCTGAGCGCCTCGCGCATCACCGCCTGCTCGTCGAGCTCGCGCTGCTGCGGTCGCGGCAGCGGCGGATGCGGCCGGGCCAGGTGGCGGCCATGGTGCGGCAGGCGCTGCACCATGCCGACCGTGCGCTCGAACAGCAGTCGGTCCTTGTGCAGGCGTTCCTCGGCCTCGCGCCGCGCCGCTTCGGCCGCGGCCCGCTCGGCAGCCAGGCGCGCCGCCTGCTCGGCCAGCGCCTGACGCAGGGTCTTGAGTTCGGACAGCGAGCGCACTTTCATGGGCCGGATTGTCTCGCACCGTCGCCCGCCCTGCCGGACTAGGGCCTGTTAACGCAAGTTGACAAGGCAGTGGACTTGGCTCGAAACTGTTGCGATGCAACTGACTCGCGAGCAATTCGAACAGATCGCTCCACTGCTGCCACGCCAGCGGGGCAACGTGCGGCTGGACAACTTCGAGGTGGTCAACGCCATCCTGTACGT
>NZ_PVLQ01000007.1 GCF_002980595.1 Malikia granosa | reverse complement strand
GTTGCCAAGATCATCGACTGATTTTGAATCAGCGTAGGGGTATAGCTCAATTGGCAGAGCGTCGGTCTCCAAAACCGAAGGTTGGGGGTTCGATTCCCTCTGCCCCTGCCACCTGATCCGGGCATAATTATCGCCCGCTCTGAGTGGTAACCGAAAGCCCGCCCGAGTCGCAAGATTCCGGTGGGCTTGCGTTTCTTCTGACGCATTTTTCACGAGTGCAAATTCATGGCCACAACTGATGTAGAAACCGTTGGCTCTGGCGCCGACAAAGCCAAGCTGGCAGGCGCCGTTGCTCTGCTGCTGCTGGGGTTTGTCGGTTTCTATCTGCTTGCCGGGCAAGGTGCCCTGTTGCAGTGGGCCGTCATGCTGCTGGCCCTGGCTGCCGCGGTCGCGGTATTTGCCATTTCGGAGCCGGGCAAGCGGCTGCAGGGCTACGGCCGTGACTCCTGGAAGGAAGTCAAGAAGGTGGTCTGGCCAACGCGTCGCGAAGCGAGCCAGATGACGGCCTATGTGTTTGCCTTCGTGTTCGTGATGGCCCTGTTTCTGTGGCTGACCGACAAGACGCTCGAATGGGTGCTTTACGACCTCGTGCTGGGTTGGAGATAAGAATGACCGAACAAACCGTCACCATGAATGCCGCTCCCGCTGAGGGGATGCGCTGGTATGTTGTGCACGCCTATTCCGGCATGGAGAAGGCGGCCGAGCGCAACATCATTGAGCGCGTCCAGCGCGCCGGCATGCAGGACAAGTTCGGTCGCATCCTGGTGCCGACCGAGGAAGTGGTCGAAGTCAAGAACGGCGTCAAGCGCACCACCGAACGCAAGTTCTTCCCGGGCTATGTGCTGGTCGAGATGGTCATGGACGACGAGACCTGGCACCTGGTCAAGAACACCGGCAAGGTGACGGGTTTTGTCGGTGGCGCCAAGAACCGCCCGGCACCGATCTCGGAAGAGGACGTGCAGAAGATCATCGGTCAGATGCAGGAAGGCTCCGACAAGCCGCGCCACAAGGTCGAGTTCATCACCGGCGAATACGTGCGAGTCAAGGAAGGCCCCTTCACCGACTTCAACGGCACGGTCGAGGAAGTCAACTACGAGAAGAACAAGCTGCGCGTCTCGGTCACGATCTTCGGTCGCGCGACCCCGGTCGAGCTGGAATTCAACCAGGTGGAAAAGACCTGAGCTGACGCAAAAACCGCTTGACCGACTGGTTTGAGCGGCTTAAAATCTAAAGCTTTTCGCCGACGTGCTGCTGTGCGTCGGCGTTTGCACTGGTGGCTTCGTTCCGACGCCGGCTGCAAAATCATCGGAACCTGTCAGCGAGGAGGTCGTTGCCGTGGGGCAAGGGCCGATTGGACTCGCAGGAGCTCAAAATGGCGAAAAAAATCGTCGGCTTCGTCAAGCTGCAAGTGCCAGCTGGTAAGGCCAACCCCTCTCCCCCGATCGGTCCGGCGCTGGGTCAGCGCGGCCTGAACATCATGGAGTTCTGCAAGGCGTTCAACGCCCAGACCCAAGGCGTCGAGCCGGGTCTGCCGCTGCCGGTGGTGATCACCGCCTACGCGGACAAGAGCTTCACCTTCATCATCAAGACCCCGCCGGCGACGACCCTCATCAAGAAGGCCATCAAGCTGGACAAGGGTTCGTCGAATCCGAACAGCGCCAAGGTCGGCAAGATCACCCGCGCTCAGCTGGAAGAGATCGCCAAGACCAAGCTGAAGGACATGAACGCCGCCGACATCGAAGGCGCGGTCAAGACCCTGGCTGGTTCTGCCCGTTCGATGGGCGTGATTGTGGAGGGCGTGTGACATGGCCAAGCTGACCAAGAAGCAAAAAGCCCAAGCTGGCAAGATCGAATCGACCAAGCTGTACCCCATCGCTGACGCGCTGGCACTGGTCAAGGAATTCGCCAACGCCAAGTTCGACGAGTCGATCGACGTTGCCGTGCAGCTGGGCGTTGACGCCAAGAAGTCGGACCAGGTCGTTCGTGGCGCCGTCGTGATGCCCAACGGCACCGGCAAGACCAAGCGTGTCGCCGTGTTCGCCCAGGGTGCCAAGGCCGAAGAAGCCAAGGCCGCTGGTGCCGACATCGTCGGTTTCGACGATCTGGCCGCCGACATCAAGGCTGGCAAGATGGACTTCGACGTCGTGATCGCTTCCCCGGACGCGATGCGCATCGTCGGTACCCTGGGTCAGGTCCTGGGCCCGCGCGGCCTGATGCCGAACCCGAAGGTCGGCACCGTGACCCCGGACGTCGCCACCGCTGTCAAGAACGCCAAGGCCGGCCAGGTCCAGTTCCGTGTCGACAAGGCCGGCATCATCCACGGCACCATCGGTCGTCGCTCGTTCGGCGCCGAGCAGCTGCAGGGCAACCTGGCAGCACTGCTGGATGCCCTGAACAAGGCCAAGCCGGCTTCGTCCAAGGGCCAGTACCTGCGCAAGGTCGCTGTCTCGTCCACCATGGGTGTGGGCGTGCGCGTCGAAGTCGCATCCATCGCGGTCTGATCGCGTATTGAAGATTCGGTGCTCCGGTCCAGGCCGAAGCACCAAACTGGTGGGCTCGGGCGGTGCAAGTCACCCGAGGCCATCCAAGACCGCTGGCGTGGTCGGGCTGCAAGGCCGGGCCGCTTAATCAGAGCCAGCGCAGATGGCGATCCCGCCGCAGATGGACAAGTCCTGAAACGGTTGATCGCTGCAAGAAGGTGCATGGAAGGGGGAACCCGACCGTGCTTTTTAAGGAGTAGACCTTGAGTCTGAATCGCAGTGAGAAGCAAGTCGTCATCGATGAGGTGTCGGCACTCGCAGCTAAAGCTCAAACGCTCGTGATGGCGGAATACCGCGGCATCACGGTCGCTGCCCTGACCCAGTTGCGCGTTGCCGCCCGCAGCCAAGGTGTGAGCCTGAGTGTTCTGAAGAACACCCTGGCCCGCCGCGCTGTGGCCGGTACCGGCTTCGAGGCAGGCGTCGACCAGATGACCGGTCCGCTGATCTACGGCTTCTCGGAAGACGCAGTCGCTGCCGCCAAGGTGGTGGCTGACTTCGCGAAAACCAACGACAAGATGGTGATTCGCGGTGGTGTCTATGCCGGCAAGGCCCTGGACGCGAACGGCGTGAAGCAACTGGCAAGCATCCCTTCGAAGGAAGTGCTGCTGGCTCAATTGCTGGGCTTGATGCAATCCCCGATCTCGCGCACCGCACGCGTTCTGGCCGCTCTGGCCGAGCAGCGTGGTGCAGCGCAGCCTGCCGAAGCCGAAGCTCCGGTCGAGGCGCAGCCCGCCTGAGGCGAGCTGGAATCCAACTAGTTTTAGGAAATCAAAATGGCATTCGATAAAGACGCATTCCTGACCGCCCTGGACAGCATGTCTGTCATGGAACTCAACGAGCTGGTCAAGGCCATCGAAGAGAAGTTTGGCGTGTCCGCTGCAGCCATGGCTGCTCCGGCCGCTGCTGGCGGTGGCGCTGCTGCTGCTGCTGAAGAGAAGACCGAATTCAACGTCGTGCTGCTCGACGCTGGCGCCCAGAAGGTCGGCGTCATCAAGGCCGTGCGCGAAATCACCGGTCTGGGCCTGAAGGAAGCCAAGGACCTGGTCGACGGCGCTCCGAAGAACGTCAAGGAAGCGCTGCCGAAGGCTGACGCTGAAGCTGCCGTCAAGAAGCTGATCGAAGCTGGCGCCAAGGCTGAAATCAAGTAATTCATTTGGGGCTTTGCCCCAAATCGGTTACAAAGGCAGGTTGCGAAACCTGCCTTTCGGCGTTGCTATCGAAAACGCTGAAAAGCGGATTGCCCGGCAGTCCGCTTTTCAGTGTCTTCTGACCCCGACTGCAGAAGACGACTTGGTTCGGGCCTGTGTGCAAGGCACAGGCCGTCCGCCACGGGCTGGTAGAGGCCAGCCGCCAAGACCGGGTGCGAGGCCTGTACACCTCGCCGCCCACTAGACAGTCGCCGCAGACCTCATGTCCGGAGATCTCATGGCCCCTGCTTCCCAATATTCTTACACCGAACGCAAGCGCATCCGCAAGAGCTTTGGCACGCGCGAAAACGTCTTGGCGATTCCCTATCTGCTGCAAATGCAGAAGGATGCCTACACGGCCTTCTTGCAAGCTGACGTCGCGCCCAAGAAGCGTGCGCCCGAAGGCCTGCAGGCGGCGTTCGAGTCGGCCTTCCCGATCGTCTCGCACAACGGCTATGTCGAGATGAAGTTCGTCGAGTACAACCTGGCCAAGCCGGCGTTCGACGTGCGCGAGTGCCAGACCCGCGGTCTGACCTTTGCCTCGGCCGTGCGCGCGCGCGTGCAGCTGATCATCTACGACCGCGAGTCCTCGACCAGCCAGTCCAAGGTCGTCAAGGAAGTCAAGGAGCAGGAGGTCTACATGGGCGAAGTGCCCCTGATGACCGAGAAGGGCTCCTTCATCATCAACGGCACCGAGCGCGTCATCGTCTCGCAGCTGCACCGCTCGCCGGGCGTGTTCTTCGAGCACGACAAGGGCAAGACCCACAGCTCGGGCAAGTTGCTGTTCAGCGCCCGCATCATTCCCTACCGCGGCTCCTGGCTCGACTTCGAGTTCGACCCCAAGGACCTGCTGTACTTCCGCGTCGACCGCCGCCGCAAGATGCCGGTGTCGATCCTGCTGAAGGCGATCGGCCTGAACCCGGAATCGATCCTGGCGAACTTCTTCGTCAACGACCATTTCCGCCTGATGGACAGCGGCGCGCAGATGGCCTATGTCAGCGAGCGCCTGCAGGGCGAGGTCGCACGCTTCGACATCACCGACAAGTCGGGCAAGGTCGTCGTCGCCAAGGACAAGCGCATCACCGCGCGCCACACCCGCGAGCTCGTGCAGTCTGGCACCACCCATGTCAGCGTGCCGGAAGAGTTCCTGCTCGGCCGCGTCGTCGCCAAGAACATCGTTGATCCCGACACCGGCGAGATCATCGCCAAGGCCAACGACGAGCTGACCGAGACCCTGCTCAAGAAGCTGCGCAGCGCCGGCATCCAGGAACTGGCCTGCATCTACACCAACGAGCTGGACCAGGGCGCCTACATCAGCCAGACCCTGCGCACCGACGAGACCAGCGACGAGTTCGCCGCCCGCGTCGCGATCTACCGCATGATGCGCCCCGGCGAGCCGCCGACCGAGGACGCGGTCCAGGCCCTGTTCCACCGCCTGTTCTACAACCCGGACACCTACGACCTGTCGCGCGTCGGCCGCATGAAGTTCAACGCCCGCATCGGGCGTGACGAGTCGACCGGCCCGATGGTGCTGTCGAACGAGGACATCCTGGCCGTCGTCAAGCTGCTGGTCAACCTGCGCAACGGCAAGGGCGAGGTCGACGACATCGATCACCTGGGCAACCGCCGCGTGCGTTGCGTCGGCGAACTGGCCGAGAACCAGTACCGCACCGGCCTGGCTCGCATCGAGAAGGCCGTCAAGGAGCGTCTGGGCCAGGCCGAGCAAGAGCCGCTGATGCCGCATGACCTGATCAACTCCAAGCCGATTTCCGCGGCCCTGAAGGAGTTCTTCGGTGCGTCCCAGCTGTCGCAGTTCATGGACCAGACCAACCCGCTGGCCGAGATCACCCACAAGCGCCGCGTGTCGGCCCTTGGCCCGGGCGGTCTGACCCGCGAGCGCGCCGGCTTCGAAGTGCGCGACGTGCACGTCACCCACTACGGCCGCGTCTGCCCGATCGAAACGCCGGAAGGTCCGAACATCGGCCTGATCAACTCGCTGGCGCTCTACGCGCGCCTGAACGAGTACGGCTTCATCGAGACCCCGTACCGCCGCGTGGTGGACGGCAAGGTCACGAGCGAGATCGACTACCTGTCCGCGATCGAGGAAGGCAAGTACGTGATCGCCCAGGCCAACGCGGCGCTCGACGCCGAAGGCCGCCTGGTCGAGGAGCTGGTTTCCGCGCGCGAGAAGGGCGAATCGATCCTGACCCCGCCCGAGACCATCCAGTACATGGACGTGTCGCCGGCGCAGATCGTCTCGGTCGCTGCCTCGCTGGTGCCCTTCCTCGAGCACGACGACGCGAACCGCGCGCTGATGGGCGCCAACATGTCGCGCCAGGCCGTGCCGGTGCTGCGTCCGGAAAAGCCGATGGTCGGTACCGGCATCGAGCGCGTCGCCGCGGTCGACTCGGGCACCGTCGTGACCGCGACCCGCGGTGGCGTGGTCGACTATGTCGACGCGACCCGGATCGTGATCCGCGTCAATGACGCCGAGGCCGTCGCCGGCGAAGTCGGCGTCGACATCTACAACCTGATCAAGTATCAGCGTTCGAACCAGAACACCAACATCCACCAGCGTCCGATCGTCAAGGTCGGCGACAAGCTGGCCAAGGGTGACGTGATCGCCGACGGCGCCTCGACCGACCTGGGCGAGATCTCGATCGGCCAGAACATGCTGATCGCCTTCATGCCCTGGAACGGCTACAACTTCGAGGACTCGATCCTGATCTCGGAGCGCGTCGTGGCCGAGGACCGCTACACCTCGATCCACATCGAGGAGCTGGTGGTGATGGCGCGCGACACCAAGTTGGGCGCCGAGGAAATCACCCGCGACATTCCGAACCTGGCCGAGCAGCAGCTCAACCGCCTGGACGAGTCGGGCATCATCTACGTCGGCGCAGAAGTGCTGCCGGGCGACGTGCTGGTCGGCAAGGTCACCCCGAAGGGCGAGACCACGCTGACGCCGGAAGAGAAGCTGCTGCGCGCGATCTTTGGCGAGAAGGCCTCCGACGTGAAGGACACCTCGCTGCGCGTCGACCAGGGCTCGAGCGGCACCGTGATCGACGTCCAGGTCTTCACCCGCGAAGGCATCCCGCGCGACAAGCGTGCCCAGCAGATCATCGACGACGAGCTCAAGCGCTTCCGTCTCGACCTGAACGACCAGCTGCGCATCGTCGAGGCCGACGCCTTCGACCGGATCGAGAAGCTGCTGGTCGGCAAGGTCGCCAACGGCGGTCCGAAGAAGCTGGCCAAGGGCTCGACCATCGACAAGGCCTACCTGGCCGAGGTCGAGAAGTTCCACTGGTTCGACATCCGCCCGGCTGACGAGGTCGTCGCGGCCCAGCTCGAGTCGATGAAGAACGCGATGGAGCAGACCCGCCACAGCTTCGACCTGGCCTTCGAGGAGAAGCGCAAGAAGCTGACCCAGGGCGACGAGCTGCCGGCTGGCGTGCTCAAGATGGTCAAGGTCTACCTGGCCGTCAAGCGCCGCCTGCAACCGGGCGACAAGATGGCCGGCCGTCACGGCAACAAGGGCGTGGTCTCGAAGATCACCCCGGTCGAGGACATGCCGCACCTGGCCGACGGTACCCCGGTCGACATCGTGCTGAACCCGCTGGGCGTGCCGTCGCGCATGAACATCGGTCAGGTGCTCGAGGTCCACCTGGGCTGGGCCGGCAAGGGCCTGGGCCAGCGCATCGGCGACATGCTGCAGCGCGAGGCCGCGACCACCGAGCTGCGCGCCTTCATGGAGCAGATCTACAACGGCACCGGCCGCAAGGAGAACCTCGATGCGCTGAGCGACGGCGAGATCCGCGCCATGGCGCAGGAGCTGACCAGCGGCGTGCCGTTCGCCTCGCCGGTGTTCGATGGCGCCTCCGAGCAGGAGATCATGGACATGCTCAAGCTGGCCTACCCGGACGACATCGCCAAGGCCAAGGGCCTGACCGCGACCCGTACCCAGGCCCAGCTGTATGACGGCCGCACCGGCGACGCCTTCGAGCGCGTCACCACCGTCGGCTACATGCACTACCTGAAGCTGCACCACCTGGTCGACGACAAGATGCACGCGCGTTCGACCGGCCCGTACTCGCTCGTCACCCAGCAGCCGCTGGGCGGCAAGGCGCAGTTCGGTGGCCAGCGCTTCGGTGAGATGGAAGTCTGGGCGCTGGAAGCCTACGGCGCCTCCTACATCCTGCAGGAAATGCTGACCGTCAAATCCGACGACGTGCAGGGCCGCACCAAGGTGTACGAGTCCATCGTCAAGGGCGAGCACGCGATCGATGCCGGCATGCCGGAATCGTTCAACGTGCTGGTCAAGGAAATCCGTTCGCTCGGTATCGACATCGAGCTGGACCGTTCCTGATCACCAAGGAAGCTGGCGGGACGGGAAAGCCTGGCATTGCCGGCCGCCCTGTCCCCAAAGAATTTAAGGAAAGATTCACATGAAATCCTTGCTCGACCTGTTCAAGCAGTTCACGCCCGACGAGCATTTCGATGCGATCCGCATCGGCCTGGCTTCGCCGGAAAAGATCCGTTCCTGGTCCTTCGGTGAAGTCAAGAAGCCCGAGACCATCAACTACCGCACCTTCAAGCCCGAGCGTGACGGCCTGTTCTGCGCCAAGATCTTCGGCCCCATCAAGGACTACGAGTGCCTGTGCGGCAAGTACAAGCGCCTCAAGCACCGCGGCGTGATCTGCGAGAAGTGCGGCGTCGAAGTCACCCAGACCAAGGTGCGCCGCGAGCGCATGGGCCACATCGACCTGGCCGCGCCCTGCGCCCATATCTGGTTCCTGAAGTCGCTGCCGAGCCGTCTGGGCATGGTGCTCGACATGACGCTGCGCGACATCGAGCGCGTGCTGTACTTCGAAGCCTATGTGGTGGTCGACCCCGGCATGACCCCGCTGAAGAAGTTCAGCATCATGACCGAGGACGACTATGACGCCAAGGTCAAGGAATACGGCGACGAGTTCGTCGCCAAGATGGGCGCCGAGGGCATCAAGGACCTGCTCGAGTCGATCGACATCGAGTCCGAGATCGAGCGCCTGCGCAACGACCTGACCGGCTCCGAGCTGAAGGTCAAGAAGAATGCCAAGCGCCTGAAGGTGCTGGAAGCGTTCAAGAAGTCCGGCATCAAGCCCGAGTGGATGGTGCTGGAAGTGCTGCCCGTGCTGCCGCCGGACCTGCGTCCGCTGGTGCCGCTGGACGGCGGCCGCTTCGCGACCTCCGACCTGAACGACCTGTACCGCCGCGTCATCAACCGCAACAGCCGCTTGAAGCGCCTGCTCGAGCTGAAGGCACCGGAAATCATCGCGCGCAACGAAAAGCGCATGCTGCAGGAAGCCGTCGACTCGCTGCTCGACAACGGCCGCCGCGGCAAGGCCATGACCGGCGCCAACAAGCGCGCGCTGAAGTCGCTGGCCGACATGATCAAGGGTAAGTCGGGTCGCTTCCGTCAGAACCTGCTCGGCAAGCGGGTCGACTACTCGGGCCGTTCGGTCATCACCGTGGGCCCGACCCTGAAGCTGCACCAGTGCGGCCTGCCCAAGCTGATGGCGCTCGAGCTGTTCAAGCCCTTCATCTTCGCCCGTCTCGAGAACATGGGCATCGCGACCACCATCAAGGCCGCGAAGAAGGAAGTCGAAGCCGGCACGCCGGTGGTGTGGGACATCCTGGAAGATGTCATCCGCGAGCATCCGGTGCTGCTGAACCGCGCGCCGACGCTGCACCGCCTGGGCATCCAGGCTTTCGAGCCGATCCTGATTGAAGGCAAGGCGATCCAGCTGCACCCGCTGGTCTGCT
Source organism: Malikia granosa (assembly GCF_002980595.1). Taxonomy (GTDB): domain Bacteria; phylum Pseudomonadota; class Gammaproteobacteria; order Burkholderiales; family Burkholderiaceae_C; genus Malikia; species Malikia granosa. Next base: position 90,428 of record NZ_PVLQ01000007.1, on the reverse strand, counting down.
CGGCGTTCAACGCCGACTTCGACGGTGACCAGATGGCCGTCCACGTCCCGCTGTCGGTCGAAGCGCAGCTCGAAGCCCGCACCCTGATGCTGGCCTCGAACAACGTGCTGTTCCCGGCTTCGGGCGAGCCGTCGATCGTGCCGTCGCAAGACGTGGTGCTGGGCCTGTACTACACCACCCGCGAGCGCATCAACGGCAAGGGCGAAGGCATGTACTTCACCGATGTCGCCGAGATCCAGCGCGCGCTCGACGCCGGCGTGGTCGAGCTGACCGCCAAGATCAGCGTGCGTCTGGTCGAGTGGGTCAAGGACAAGGAAAGCGGCGAATTCGTGCCGGAGACCAAGCTGGTCGAGACCACCGCTGGCCGTGCCCTGCTGTCCGAGATCCTGCCCAAGGGCCTGGCGTTCGAGAACATCAACAAGGCCTTGAAGAAGAAGGAAATCAGCAAGCTGATCAACACCTCCTTCCGCAAGTGCGGCCTGAAGGACACCGTCGTCTTCGCCGACAAGCTGCTGCAGAACGGTTTCCGCCTGGCGACCCGCGCCGGCATCTCGATCGCGATCGACGACATGCTGGTGCCGGCCGAGAAGCACGGCATCATCGCGCGCGCCGAAGCCGAGGTGAAGGAAATCGCCCAGCAGTACTCCTCGGGTCTGGTGACCTCGGGCGAGCGCTACAACAAGGTGGTCGACATCTGGGGCAAGGCCGGCGACGACATCTCCAAGGTCATGATGGACAACCTGCGCAAGGAAAAGACCATCGACCGTTCGGGCAAGGAAGTCGACCAGGAATCGTTCAACTCGATCTACATGATGGCCGACTCGGGCGCGCGGGGTTCCGCGGCCCAGATCCGCCAGCTCTCCGGCATGCGCGGCCTGATGGCCAAGCCGGACGGCTCGATCATCGAGACCCCGATCACGGCGAACTTCCGTGAAGGTCTGAACGTGCTGCAGTACTTCATCTCGACCCACGGCGCACGTAAGGGTCTGGCCGACACCGCGCTCAAGACCGCGAACTCGGGTTACCTGACCCGTCGCCTGGTCGACGTGACGCAGGACCTGGTCGTGATCGAGGAGGATTGCGGCACCGTCAATGGCACGCTGATGCGCGCCATCGTCGAGGGCGGCGAAGTGATCGAGTCGCTGCGCGAGCGCATCCTGGGCCGCACCACGGCCGAGGAAGTGCTGAACCCTGAGAACCAGCAGCTGATCTTCCCGGCCGGCAAGATGCTGGACGAGGACGCGATCGACGAGATCGAGGCCGCCGGTGTCGACGAGGTGCGCGTGCGCACCGCGCTGACCTGCGAAACCCGCTTCGGCCTGTGCGCGCGCTGCTATGGCCGCGACCTCGGCCGTGGCGGCCTGGTCAACGTCGGCGAAGCCGTCGGCGTGATCGCGGCGCAGTCGATCGGCGAACCGGGCACCCAGCTGACCATGCGTACCTTCCACATCGGTGGTGCGGCATCGCGTGCAGCGGTGGCTTCGAGCGTCGAGGCCAAGTCGAGCGGCAACATCGCGTTCAACGCGACGATGCGCTACGTGACCAACACCAAGGGCGAGCTGGTGGTGATTTCGCGTTCGGGCGAGATCATCATCCAGGACGACCTGGGCCGCGAGCGCGAGCGCCACAAGGTGCCTTACGGCGCGATCCTGACGATCAAGGCCGACCAGACCATCAAGGCTGGCACCATCCTGGCCAACTGGGACCCGCTGACCCGACCCATCATCACCGAATTCGCCGGCGTGGCGAAGTTCGAGAACGTGGAAGAGGGCCTGACGGTGGCCAAGCAGGTCGATGACGTGACCGGCCTGAGCACCCTGGTGGTGATCGATCCGAAGCGCCGCGGCTCGGCCAAGGTCGTGCGTCCGCAGGTCAAGCTGATCGACGCCCAGGGCCACGAGGTCAAGATCCCCGGCACCGACCACTCGGTGACGATCGGCTTCCAGGTCGGTGCGCTGATCCAGGTCCGCGACGGCCAGGACGTGGGCCCCGGCGAGGTGCTGGCGCGTATTCCGGTCGAAGGCCAGAAGACCCGCGACATTACCGGCGGTCTGCCGCGCGTGGCCGAGCTGTTCGAAGCCCGTTCGCCCAAGGACAAGGGCATGCTGGCCGAGATCACCGGTACCGTGTCGTTCGGCAAGGAGACCAAGGGCAAGGTGCGCCTGCAGATCACCGATCCGGACGGCAAGGTCTGGGACGAGCTGATCCCGAAGGAAAAGAACATCCTGGTGCACGAAGGCCAGGTGGTCAACAAGGGCGAAAGCATCGTCGACGGTCCGGCCGATCCGCAGGACATCCTGCGCCTGCTGGGCATCGAGGAGCTGTCGCGCTACATCGTCGACGAGGTCCAGGACGTCTACCGACTCCAGGGCGTGAAGATCAACGACAAGCACATCGAAGTGATCGTGCGCCAGATGCTGCGTCGGGTCGTGGTGGACAACGCCGGTGACTCGAGCTACATCGCGGGCGAGCAGATCGAGCGCTCCGAGATCCTCAACACCAACGACGCGCTGCGCGCCGAAGGCAAGACCCCGGCGACCTACAGCAACGTGCTGCTGGGCATCACCAAGGCCTCGCTGTCGACCGATTCCTTCATCTCGGCGGCTTCCTTCCAGGAAACCACCCGCGTCCTCACCGAGGCCGCGATCATGGGCAAGCGCGACGAGCTGCGCGGCCTGAAGGAAAACGTGATCGTGGGTCGCCTGATCCCGGCCGGTACCGGCATGGCCTTCCACGACGCCCGTCGTGCCAAGGAGCAGATGGACGACGAGGAGCGCCGCTCCATCGCCGAGGCCGATGCCGCCGCACTGGCCGGCGACCAGGCCGAGTCCAGCGACGCCGCGGCCGAGTGAGGCCCTGAGCGCTGACGGGGGAGGGCGACAGCCCTTTCCTGCCGCCAGCAAGAAACCCGGAACGCGTGAGCTGTCCGGGTTTTTTTACGCCGCTATCTTGACGATTTTCATTATCGACGTCTCCCGGCACACTTCATCCCGTCGCTGCCAGGCAGCCAATGAACACCGGAGATACTGCAATGATCGACTTCAACGCCCAGGCCCGCAACGTCAATCCGCTCTACCTGAGCGTGCCCGATGCCGCCCAGCTGATCCTGGCCAAGGGTCTCAAGAACTGCATCGCCGCCATCGCCGACAACCTGCGCGAGGACTTCATGCGCTGGGGCGACTTCGACAAGTCGGCCCGCGTCGCCAACCACAGCCGCGATGGCGTGATCGAGCTGATGCCGATCTCGGACGACAGTCTCTACAGCTTCAAGTACGTCAACGGCCACCCGAAGAACACCAGGCTCGGCCTGTCGACCGTGATGGCCTTCGGCGTGCTGTCCCATGTCGACACCGGCACCCCGCTGCTGCTGAGCGAGCTGACCCTGACCACCGCCATCCGCACCGCCGCGACCTCGGTCTTTGCCGCCAGGCTGCTGGCCCGTCCGGACAGCCGCGTGATGGCGCTGATCGGCAACGGTGCACAGAGCGAGTTCCAGGCGCTGGCCTTCCAGCACCTGATGGGCATCGAGGAAATGCGCCTGTTCGATGTCGATCCGGCCGCCACGGCCAAGCTGGCTGACAACCTGCAAGGTTCCGGCCTCGAGGTCGTCGTCTGCGCCAGCACTGCCGAAGCCGTCAAGGGCAGCGACATCGTCACCACCGTGACCGCCGACAAGAACTACGCCACCATCGTGACGCCCGAGATGGTCGAGCCCGGCATGCACATCAACGCCGTCGGCGGCGACTGCCCGGGCAAGACCGAATTGCACGCCGACATCCTGAACCAGGCCAGCGTGTTCGTCGAGTTCGCGCCGCAGTCGCGCATCGAGGGCGAGATCCAGCAGATGCCGGCCGACTTCGCCGTCACCGAGCTGTGGGAGGTGCTGCAGGGCCACCAGACTGGCCGCCGCGACGCGCAGGAGGTCACGGTGTTCGACTCGGTCGGCTTCGCGCTGGAGGACTACTCGGCGCTGCGCTTCATGTACCAGAGCGCGCTCGAGCTGGGCCTGGGCGAGCGCATCGCGCTGATCCCCGAGCTGGCCGATCCGAAGAACCTGTTTGGCGTGCTCCGATAATGCGTGCAGTCCAATTGAACTGATCAAAGAAGGAGTTCCCCATGGTTCAACGCTTCGATGTCGGCGCCCGTCTGTCCGAGATGGCGGTCCACAATGGCGTCGCCTATCTGGCCGGCCAGGTGCCGGAAGACGCCAGCCAGGACATCCAGGGCCAGACCGCCCAGGTGCTGGCGGCCATCGACGCGCTGCTCGCGCGTGCCGGCAGCGACAAGAGCCGCATCCTGATGGCGCAGATCTACCTGGCCGACCTGGCCGATTTCGCCGGCATGAACCAGGCCTGGGATGCCTGGGTGGCCGCCGGCAACGCGCCGCCGCGTGCCACCGTGCAGGCCGCGCTGGCCAATCCCGACTGGAAGATCGAGGTCGTCGTCACGGCTGCCTGCTGAGATGGCCGGTCGGTCCAGCCTGATGCAGGGGCTGCGAGGGTGGCAAAACGACAGTGCTGCTTGATCAGCCCAGGTTCAGCTGGGTCGAGTTCTTGACCTCCTCCATCACGGCGTAGGTGCGGGTCTCGCGCACGCCGGGCAGCTGCCACAGCACCGAGCCGGCGAAGCTGCGGTAGGCATTCATGTCGGCGCTGCGGGTCTTGAGCAGGTAGTCGAAGCCGCCCGCGACCATGTGGCATTCCATGATCTCGGGATGCACCTGCACCGCGGCCTTGAACTGCTCGAACACATTGGGCGTGGTGCGGTCGAGCAGCACCTCGACGAAGACCAGCATGCCGGCACCGAGCTTGAGCGGATTCAGCCTGGCCTCGTAGCCCAGGATATAGCCCTCGCGCGTCAGGCGCTGCACCCGGGCCAGCACCGCGGCCGGCGACAGCAGCACCTGCTCGGCCAGCTTGAGGTTGCTGATGCGGCCGTCCTGCTGCAGCACCTTCAGGATGCGCAGGTCGATGCGGTCGATTTCAGTGTGGGTATTGCTCATGGTCTGAATTTTATTTGGTGCAATCGGTGAAATACCGTGATTAATTTTTCGCCTGGCTCGGCATGATGGCGCCATTCACGCCTCTTCCAGACACCGACCATGAGCCCAGTCTTCCAACAGTTCGTCGATGGCCCCCTGCAGCGCGAGCCGCTGCGCGCCGCCATCACCGCCGCCTACCGCAGGCCCGAGCCCGAGGCCGTCGCCGACCTGCTGGTGCAAGCCCGCCTGTCCAGGACTCAGGCCGATGCCGCGCAGGCGCTGGCCCAGCGCATCGCGCGCCAGTTGCGCGAGCGCAAGAGCGACGGCGGTCGCGCCGGCATCGTCCAGGGGTTGCTGCAGGAATATGCGCTGTCCTCGCAGGAGGGCGTGGCGCTGATGTGCCTGGCCGAGGCGCTGCTGCGCATCCCTGACACCGCCACCCGCGACGCGCTGATCCGCGACAAGATCTCGCACGGCGACTGGTCGCCGCACCTGGGGCAGAGCCCCTCGCTGTTCGTCAACGCGGCCTCCTGGGGCCTGCTGCTGACCGGCAAGCTGGTCGCCACCCACAGCGAGCGCGGCCTGGGCAGTACCCTGGGCGGACTGATCCGCAAGGGCGGCGAGCCGCTGATCCGCAAGGGCGTCGACATGGCGATGCGCATGATGGGCCAGCAGTTCGTCACCGGCGAGACCATCGCGCTGGCGCTGGAGCATGCCCGTGGCCTGGAAGCCCAGGGCTTCCGCTATTCCTACGACATGCTCGGCGAGGCCGCGCTGACCACCGAGGACGCCGAGCGCTACCTGGCTTCCTACGAGGCAGCCATCCACGCCATCGGCAAGGCCGCCGCCGGCAAGGGCGTCTACGACGGCGCCGGCATCTCGATCAAGCTGTCGGCGCTGCACCCGCGCTACAGCCGCGCGCAGTACAGCCGCGTCATGGCCGAGCTCTACCCGGTGCTGCTCAAGCTGACGCAGTTGGCCAAGGCTTACGACATCGGCCTCAACATCGACGCCGAGGAGACCGACCGGCTCGAGCTCTCGCTCGACCTGCTGGAAAGGCTCTGCTTTGAGCCAGTGCTCCAGGGCTTCAAGGGCATAGGCTTCGTGATCCAGGCCTACCAGAAGCGCTGCCCCTTCGTGATCGATCACGTCATCGACCTGGCGCGGCGCAGCGGCCAGCGCCTGATGATCCGACTGGTCAAGGGCGCCTACTGGGACAGCGAGGTCAAGCGCGCCCAGCTCGACGGCCAGGCTGGCTATCCGGTCTACACCCGCAAGGCCTATACCGACGTCTCCTACCTGGCCTGCGCCAAGAAGCTGCTGGCGGCGCCCGACGCCGTCTATCCGCAGTTCGCGACCCACAACGCGCACAGCCTGGCCGCGATCTACCAGATGGCCGGCCCCGACAACTACCACCCGGCCCAGTACGAGTTCCAGTGCCTGCACGGCATGGGCGAGCCGCTGTACGAGCAGGTGGTCGGCCAGGCCAGCGAAGGCAAGCTGGGCCGCCCCTGCCGCATCTACGCGCCGGTCGGCACCCACGAGACGCTGCTGGCCTATTTGGTGCGCCGCCTGCTTGAGAACGGCGCCAACACCTCGTTCGTGAACCGCATCGCCGACCCGAGCATCGCGATCGAGACCCTGGTCGAGGACCCGGTCGCCACGGTCGAACGCTGGGCGGCCGACGAGGGCGAGCTCGGCCTGCCGCACCCGGCCATCCCGCTGCCGCAAGGCCTGTACGGCCATATCCGAGCCAACTCCGCTGGCCTGGACCTGTCGGACGAGACCACCCTGGCTAACCTGAGCGAGGCGGTGCGCAAGACTTGCCAGCAGTCCTGGGACGTGACGCCGCTGCTGGCCTTCGACGCCGCCGCGAGCGGGCCGGTCGAGCCGGTGCTCAATCCCGCCCAGCATTCCGACCAGGTCGGCAGCGTGCGTTCTGCTACGCCTGACGAGGTCGAGGCTGCCATTGCTCACGCCCAGGCGGGCTTCCCGGGTTGGGCCGCGACCGCGCCAGCCGACCGCGCCGCCTTGCTCGAGCGCGCCGCCGAGCTGATGCAGGCCGAGCTCCAGCCGCTGATCGGCCTGCTGATCCGCGAGGCCGGCAAGACGGCCGCCAACGCGATTGCCGAGGTGCGCGAGGCGATCGACTTCCTGCGCTACTACGCGGCCCAGGTGCGCGCCGACTTCAGCAACGACAGTCATGTTCCGCTGGGCCCGGTGGTCTGCATCAGCCCGTGGAACTTCCCGCTCGCCATCTTCACCGGCCAGGTCGCCGCCGCGCTGGCTGCCGGCAACACCGTGCTGGCCAAGCCGGCCGAGCAGACCCCGATCGTGGCCCATTTCGCCGTCCGGCTGCTGTGGCAGGCCGGCGTGCCGCGCGCCGCGGTCCAGCTCGTGCCGGGTGCCGGCGCGCGCGTCGGCGCCCAGCTGGTGGCAGACCCGCGCGTCCAGGGCGTGATGTTCACCGGCTCGACCGAGGTGGCCCGCCTGCTGCAGGCGACCCTGGCCCGCCGGCTGAGCCCGGCCGGCAAGCCGGTGCCGCTGATCGCCGAGACCGGCGGCCAGAACTGCATGATCGTCGACTCCTCGGCGCTGACCGAGCAGGTCGTCAACGACGTGGTGTCGTCGGCCTTCGACAGCGCCGGCCAGCGCTGCTCGGCGCTGCGCGTGCTTTGCCTGCAGGAGGAGATCGCCGACCGCGTGATCGAGATGCTCAAGGGCGCGATGGCCGAGCAGCGGCTCGGATCGCCCGACGCGCTCAATGTCGACATCGGCCCGGTGATCGACGCCGAGGCACGCGACGGCATCGCGCGCCACATCGACGCCATGCGTGCCAAGGGCCGCCCGGTGTTCCAGCAGGCGCGCCAGGCGGCTGGCGCGACCGCCCAGGGCAGCTTCATCGTGCCGACGCTGATCGAGCTCGAGCGCATCGGCGAGCTCCAGCGCGAGATCTTCGGCCCGGTGCTGCATGTGCTGCGCTATCGGCGCCGTGAGCTTGGCGCGCTGATCGAGCAGATCAACAGCACCGGCTACGGACTGACCTTCGGCATCCACACCCGCATCGACGAGACCATCGCGCGCGCTGTCGAATCAGTCCAGGCCGGCAACCTGTACGTCAACCGCAACATGGTCGGCGCCGTCGTCGGCGTCCAGCCCTTCGGCGGCGAAGGGCTGTCGGGCACCGGTCCCAAGGCGGGCGGCCCGCTCTACCTGTATCGCCTGCTGGCCCGGCAGCCGGCCGACGCGATGGCGCGCGGCTTGGCGTTCTCGGGTGGCGCCGAGCAGCCCGCCCCCAGACCGGCGCTGCAGGCGCTGCGCGACTGGGCGCAGGCCACTGGCAAGACCTGGCTGGCTGTTGCCTGCGAGCGCTTCGGCGCCCAGTCGTGCAGCGGAGCGACCGTGCTGCTGACCGGTCCGACCGGCGAGCGCAACAGCTATCAGATCCTGCCGCGCGAGGCGGTCCTGAGCCTGGCCGGGCAGGAATCCGATCGCCTGCTGCAGCTGGCCGCCATACTGGCGGTCGGCAGTCGGGCGGTCTGGCCGGCCGCGGCGGTCTCGCTGCGCGACAGCCTGCCGCCCGTCCTGCGCGAGCAGGTCGCATTGGCCGAGGACTGGCAGTCGCCCCTGGTGCATTTCGATGCCGTGCTGCACCATGGGCCAGCCGCCGAACTGCCAGATCTCTGCGCCTTCCTGGCCAAGCGCCCAGGGGCCATCGTCGGCGTGCAGAGCCTGGCCGATGGCGAGTCCGGGCTGCTGCTGGAGCGGCTGGTGATCGAGCGCTCGGTCAGTGTCAACACGGCAGCCGCTGGCGGCAACGCCAGCCTGATGACGCTGGCCTGAGTCTTGCCGGCCCTGGCCGTCCAAGCCGGCGCGGCCAGGGTGGTACAGTGCGTTCGACCGTACTGCACAGATCCATGAACCTCTACCTGCTGGCAGCCCTGGCCGCCTTTTTCCTCTTCCAGCTGCGCTCACGCGAGCAGCGCCAGCGCATCGCCCTGCTGGCCGAGCAGCTGCGCCGCTACCAGATCGAGCCCCTGATGGAGCGCCTGACCGAGGGCTACCAGCGCGCGCTGGCCGAGTCCGATCCCGAGCGTCGCCAGCTGCTCTGGCAGCAGCATGGTGCCAGCGAGCAGGCGCTGGCCGACCAGGTGGGTCGGCTGGCGAACGACTGTGCCCGCCTCGACGCCGAACAGACCCGCATCAGTCGCATCGTCCTGCCCTATGCCAGCCGTTGGTGGCCGCAGTCCAGCTTCGATTTCCGCCAGTTGCTGGCGCTGCATGCGCGCGGACTTGCCGAGGCCACGCGGCAGGACCTGCCGCGCTCGCCCCAGGACCGTGCCTACACCCTGCTGGCCGAGATGCTGCTGCTGCAGCACAGCTGCCACTGGTTCTGCCGCTCGCGCCCGGTCGCCAGCGCCAGGCTGCTGGCCCGGCACAAGACCCGCCACGACCAGGTCTTGCAGGCCGTCGGCGCCGCCACGCGCGAGGGCTACGATCAGATCGTCGGCGGCTGATCCGGCCTGGCCGACGTCCCTGGTCGCTTCCTGGCCGCTTGCCCCTCTGCGTTGGGCCGCCTACACTGGCCCTGCGGCATGCCCCCGGCTGGAGGGGCCGTCCATGACAAGAAGGGGAGCCGATGAGGGACTTTACACTACCCGGAGCGGGCCAGGCCAATGAAGCCGCCGCCCTGGCGCTGTATCGGGCGCGCTGCAGTTACTACGACTGGCAGCTCGCGCCCTACGAGGCGCTGCGCCGCGCGGCGGTCGAGCGCCTGGGCCTGCAGCCCGGGCAGGTCGTGCTCGACATCGGCTGCGGCTCCGGCATGAGCCTGGACCTGCTGCAGCAGGCGGTCGGACCCGAGGGCCGGGTGATCGCGATCGACCAGAGTCCCGAGATGCTCGCCCAGGCTCGCCAGCGCGTCGAGCAAGCGGGCTGGAAGCAGGTCGAGCTGGTCTGCAGCCCGGTCCAGCAGGCGAGCCTGCCCGCAGCGGCCGATGCGGCGCTGTTCCACTTCACCCACGACATCCTGCAGACGCCGGCGGCGCTCGACCATGTGCTGTCTCATCTGGCGCCCGGTGCCAGCCTGGCGGTCTGCGGGCTCAAGTGGGCGCCGCCACTGTACGGCATGCTCAATCCGCTGGTCTGGTGGAATGCCGTCCAGTCGGTCACGACCTTGGCCGGGCTCGACATGCCCTGGGCCGGCCTGGTGCTGCGTGGCGCCCGCCTGACCGTCGAACCCGTGTGCGGCGGCGCGCTCTACCTGGCCAGCGGTCGCATGCCCTAGACGGCCCTGGCCGTGCTTGGTCGACCTCAGCTCTGGTGCAGCAGCCGGACCAGGTCGACCACCGACCTGACTCCCATCTTGTCGAAGATCCGGGCGCGATGGACCTCGACCGTGCGCACGCTGATCCCGAGCTGGTCGGCCACCAGCTTGTTCGGCATGCCGGAGGCGATCCATTGCATCACGGCCTGCTCGCGCTCGGTCAGCCCGGCGATCTTCTGTTGCAGCTCTTGGCTGCGCTTGCGCTGGCTCAGCCGCTCGGCCGACAGTTCGAGCGCGGCCTCCACCCGCGCCACCAGCGCGTTGTCCGAAAAGGGTTTCTCGCAGAAATCGAAGGCGCCCCGCAGCACCGCGTCGACGGCCGTCGGTACATCGGCATGGCCGGACAGGAAGATTATCGGCATCTGGGCAAACCAGGCTTGCTCGCGCAGGCGTTCGAACAGCGCCAGCCCGTTCATGCCCGGCATGCGCAGGTCGAGCAGCGCGCAGCAGGGCGAGGCCGGGCCTTCGGTCCAGCCCTGGGCCTCGGCCCAGAAGGCATCCGCGCTGGCATAGGGCAGGCTCAGCAGGCGGCGCGTGCGCAGCAGCCAGCCCAGCGAGTCGCGCACCGCCTCGTCGTCGTCGATCAGGAATACCGTACCGTCTCTCGTCATGCCCCGCATCATAGGGCGGCTGGCAGAGTGAAGCTGAACCGGGTGCCGCGCGGCGGGTGGCTCGAGTGGTCCAGCGTGCCGCCGTGCTGCTCGACCACGGTGCGGCACAGGCTCAGCCCGAGGCCCATGCCCTCGCGCTTGGTCGTGAAGAAGGGGGTGAACAGGCGCTGCGCCACCTCGTCCGACAGGCCGCAGCCATGGTCGGTCACGCTGAACGAGACCCATTGGCGTCCGCTGCCCGGCTGCGCCAAGGCCGGCTCGGCCCGCAGCTGCAGGATGCGCAGGCCCGAGGCGGGCGTCGGGTCGCCGGCTGGCATGGCCTGCAGGCCGTTGCGCGCCAGGTTCAGCAGCACCTGCTCGACCATGGTCGAGTCGCACCAGACCGCCGGGCAGTCGGGGGCGATTTCCCATTGCACCTCGATGCCGACCTTGCGCGCCTGCAGCTGCACCAGCGGTGCGATGCCGTCGAACAGCTGTTGCGGTGGCACGGCGCTGCGCTCGCGTTCGCGCCGGCGTACCAGGTCGCTGACGCTCTTGATGACCTTGCCGGCGCGGCCGGCCTGGTTGGCGATGCGCCGCATGGCCTCCTCGAGGTCCGGGCGCAGGTCAGCGCAGTCCTGTTCCGGGTCCTGCAGCAGGTTGAGCGATCCGTTGGCATAGCTCGAGATCGCCGCCAGCGGCTGGTTGAGCTCGTGGCTGATCAGCGAGGCCATCTCGCCCGCCATCGCCAGCCGGGCGGTCGCGGCCAGGCGCTCCTGCGAGGCGCGCGACTGCTCCTCGATCTTGCGCTGCGCGCTCAGGTCCAGCACCGCGCTCATCCAGCCGGTCTGCTTGCCGATGCCGTTGATCAGCGGGGCCTCGACGATCAGCACCGGCAGCCGGGTGCCGTCGGAGCGCAGGTATTCCGACTCGAAGCCCTGGCGCAGCGGCTGCTGGCCGGCCTGCCGGCTGGTCTGGCGCTGCAGGTATTCGTCGACCCGGTCCGCTGGCCAGTAGGGAGCCGGGTTGCTGGTGCCGATCAGCGCCTCCGGCGGCAACCCGACCAGCTGGCAGAAGGCCGGGTTGACATAGGTGATGCGCCCCTTCATGTCGCGCGCGCGCAGTCCGGTCAGCAGCGAGTCCTCCATCGCCTTGCGGAAGGCCAGTGCCTCGCCCAGCCGGGCTTCGGTCTGCAGCCGCTTGCGCACGTCATAGCTCAGCAGCGCGAGCACCCCGACCAGCGCCACGGCCAGCAGGGTCAGCGTCGAGCTCAGCGCCTTGGGCCTGAGGCCCTTGAGCTCGCGCGCCTGATCGACCCGCAGGGTATAGGCGCTGCCCGGCAGCTCGAGCAGGTGCACCGCCGCCATCGTGGTGCGGTCGCGCGCCGAATGGCCGGCGATGGCCAGCCGGGTCCCATCGGATTCGGTCAGCGCCACGCTGAACGAGCGGTAGGCCTCGCGCTTGTGCAGCTCGCCCAGCAGATCGCTCAGGCCATAGGTCAGGACCAGGAAGCCGCCGTCCTCGGGCAAGGGCAGGCACATCTCGAGCAGTTCCTGGCCCCGGCCTTCCTGCAGCGGCATGAAGTAGCTGGTCGAGTAGGCCGCACCGGCGAAGCGCAGCGCGTTGGCGCAGGCCTGCTTGACATCGGGCTGGACCTGCGAGCGCGGCAGCTGGTCGAACAGGAAGGGCTGGAAGGGGCTGGCCTGGGCCAGCCGGATCTGCAGGTCGGTGCTGCGCCACTCGATGCGCAGGATCTCGCGGTTGCTCAGCAGCAACGCGGTGGCTCCGCGCTGCCAGGCCGTATCGTCCGGCCCTGGCGCCTGCAGTCGCTGCAGGGCCTGCACATTGCGGTCCAGGTCCGAGCGGATCTCGGTCACCATGTCGGTGGCGACCTGCTCGAGCTCGCGTGACAGCCGGCTTTCCTCGTAGGCCCGGGCCAGGAAGACCAGTGCGCCCAGCAGCAGCAGCAGCAGGACGCACAGGGCCGACCACAGCCACCAGCGGCCGGCCCCGAGCGACAGGTTCAATCAGTCCTCCACGAAGGCTTCTTCGCGCTTCTTCTTGACCGAAGGCGAGAGCACGATCAGCAGCAGCAGCGCGGCGACGGCCAGCAGCGAGGCCGACAGCGGACGCGTCACGAACACGCCCCAGTCGCCGCGCGACAGCAGCATGGCGCGGCGCAGGTTTTCCTCCATCATCGGGCCCAGGATCAGACCCAGCAGCAGCGGCGCGGGCTCGCAGCCGAACTTGACGAACAGGTAGCCCACCACGCCGAACATGCCGGTGGTCCAGATGTCGAAGGTGTTGTTGTTGGTCGAGTAGACGCCGACCGCGCAGAACAGCACGATGGCCGGGAACATCCAGCGGTAGGGCACCGACAGCAGCTTGATCCAGACGCCGACCAGCGGCAGGTTCAGGATCACCAGCATCAGGTTGCCGATCCACATCGAGGCGATCAGGCCCCAGAACAGCTCCGGGTTGCTGGTCATGACCTGCGGGCCCGGCTGGATGTTGTGGATGGTCATCGCGCCGACCATCAGCGCCATCACGGCGTTGGGCGGGATGCCCAGCGTCAGCAGCGGGATGAAGGAGGTCTGCGAGCCGGCGTTGTTGGCCGCTTCGGGGGAGGCGACGCCGCGGATGTTGCCCTGGCCGAACGGCACTTCGCCCGGACGCAGCTTGGTCTTCTTCTCGAGCGTGTAGGCCGCGAAGGACGACAGCAGGGCGCCGCCGCCAGGCAGGATGCCGAGCGCCGAGCCCAGCGCGGTACCGCGCAGGATGGCGGGCATCATGGCCTTGAAGTCGGCGGCCGTCGGCATCAGGCCGCTGACCTTCTTGGTGTTGAGCGCGCGCTCCTCCTCGGGCTGGGCCAGGTTCTGGATGATCTCGCCGTAGCCGAACACCCCCATCGCGATCACGATGAAGCCCAGGCCGTCGGTCAGCTCGGGGATGTCGAAGGAAAAGCGTGCCACGCCCGAGTTGACGTCGGTGCCGACCATGCCGAACAGCAGGCCGAGGATGATCATCGCGATCGCCTTGAGCAGCGAGCCCGAGGCCAGCACGACGGCGCCGATCAGGCCCAGCACCATCAGCGAGAAATACTCGGCCGGGCCGAACATGAAGGCAACCTCGGTCAGCGGCACCGCGAAGGCGGCCAGCACCAGGGTGCCGACCGAGCCGGCGAAGAAGCTGCCGATGCCGGCAGCGGCCAGCGCCGGTCCGGCGCGGCCCTTCTTGGCCATCGCATAGCCGTCGAGCGCGGTCACGACCGAGGATGCTTCACCTGGCAGGTTGACCAGGATCGCGGTGGTCGAGCCGCCGTACTGGGCGCCGTAGTAGATGCCGGCCAGCATGATCAGCGCGGCGATCGGCGGCAGCGCATAGGTCGCCGGCAGCAGCATCGCGATCGTGGTCACGGGACCGAGGCCGGGCAGCACGCCGATCAGGGTGCCGAGCAGGCAGCCGATCAGCGCGTAGAGCAGGTTCTGCATCGTGAAGGCGACGCTGAACCCGAGCGAGAGGTGATCAATCAGATCCGTCATGGTGTGCTTTCCTTTCAGGCGCCGACGAACCAGGGCCAGACCTGGAAGGTCAGTCCGAGCATCTTGACGAAGATGAAATAGCTGCCGACGGCCAGGATGGCCGACAGGATGGTGGCGCGCTTGACGCAGAAGTCAGCGCTGGCCAGCATGGACACGAAGGTCAGGCCGATGATCGCGACGATCAGGCCCATGGCCGGGATGCCGACGGAGGGCAGGCCACCGAGCAGCAGGCCGAAGATCAGGTTGGCGCCGATGATGAAGATCAGCGGGCGCCAGGCGAAATGCCCGATTTCTCCGTCCGGCTTCGGCTTGCCGCCGAAGGATTGCAGGGTGATCAGGATGCCGAGTCCTGCGAGGATGATGCCGAGCACGAGCGGGAAGTAGCCCGGTCCCATTCTGCCGGCAGTGCCCATGTCGTACTCGCGGGCGCCCAGCGTGAAGGCGGCACCCGTGAGCGTGAACATCAGTCCCGCCAGCAGATCTTTTTGGCTTTTTATCGCCATGTGTACTCCTGTCATGATTTTTATGGTGAACGCATTGTCCACCAGCCGCATGACAGGAGAATTGTGGAAGTTACTTAGGTCTTGCGGCTTCAGCCGCAGCTGCCCAGGTGGCCGCACTGGGTGCAGTACTCGCAGCCGTCCTTCTTGATCACGGCATGGGCGCCGCACTCGGGGCATTTCTTGCCTGCCATCACGGGGGGGGCCTCCGAAGCGGGCGAGCTGTCCTGCTCGGCCAGCGGCAGGCTGAGCTGTTCCGACTGCTCGTTCTGCTTCGCGCGCAGCGCCAGGATGTTCTGGATCGCGAACGCGATCGCCGCCACTTCCGAGTCGTGCCACATCGGGATGCGGACCCCGTCCTCGCGCTCGTGCGTGCCCAGGCGCACCGGACCGCGGTCCCAGGCCACCTTGCGCATGTCGCTGAGTGCGCGCTCGAGGAAGCCGCCGCGCGCGGCCAGCGACAGCAGGCGCATGCTCGAGGTGATCCACTGCTGCGACTCGTTGCTCTGGCCGACAGGCATGAAGAACTCGACCGCGCGGTCCACCGTCTTGCCGTTGCCGTCGGCCACCGGCAGGAAGGACACGATCAGGTACAGCGTCTGCTGGCCTTCCTGGGTCCAGTACTCGAGCTTCTCTGCCACGGCCGACAGCGCGCCCTTGGGACGGCTCTCGATCACGGTGCGCATCGGATCGATCGGGGCGGCCGGCGCGGCTGCGACCGGAGCCGGGGCGGCGGCGGGCGCCGGGGCTGCTGCCGGTGCCGGGGTGACCTCGAGCACCGAGCCCAGGATGCTGTTCGGGCGGTAGGTCGCCAGGCCCTTGAGGCGTGCGTTCCAGGCCTGCAGGTACAGGTCCTTGAAGTCCTCGTAGGGGTAGTCGGCCGGCACGTTGACGGTCTTGGAGATCGCGGTGTCGACGAAGGGCTGGACCGCCTGCATCATGCCGATGTGGTCGGCCGCCTTCATCTCGAGCGCGTTGACGAAGCTGTCCGGCAGCTGGTTCGGGTCACCGCCGAGCTCCTGCCAGACGCGCCAGGCATGGTCCTGCACCTGGTATTCGCTGCGGCTGCCATCGGCCTCGCGCTTCTTGCGCGTGTAGGTCCAGGAGAAGGCCGGCTCGATGCCGTTGGAGGCGTTGTCGGCGAAGGCCAGGCTCACGGTGCCGGTCGGCGCGATCGACAGCAGGTGGCTGTTGCGGATGCCATGCTGGCGGATCGCCTGCTGCAGGTCGGCCGGCAGGCGGCTCGCGAAGGTGCCCGGCTTGAGGTAGCCGTCGGCATCGAACAGCGGGAAGGCACCTTTCTCCTGCGCCAGCTCGACCGAAGCGCGGTAGGCGGCGTCACGCATCGCTTCGGCGATGCGGGCGGCCATCTGACGGCCGGCCTCGCTGTCGTAGCGCAGGTTCAGCAGCGTCAGCGTGTTGCCCATGCCGGTGAAGCCGACGCCGATGCGGCGCTTGGACTTGGATTCCTCGTTCTGCTGCGGCAGCGGCCACCAGGTCAGGTCGAGCACGTTGTCGAGCGCGCGCACCTGCAGTGCGACCACCTGCTCGAAGGCGGCGAAGTCGAAGCTGGCCTCGCCGTCGCGGCCGAAGGCGTTGCGCACGAAGCGCGGCAGGATGATCGGGCCCAGGTCGCAGCAGCCATAGGAAGGCAGCGGTTGCTCGCCACAGGGGTTGGTCGCCGCGATGGTCTCGCAGTAGCTCAGGTTGTTGTCGGTGTTGATGTTGTCCAGGAACAGGATGCCCGGCTCGGCGAAGTCGTAGGCCGACTTCATCACCGTGTCCCAGAGCTCGCGCGCCGGCAGGGTCTGGTAGACCCAGAGGCCGTCGGCGCGCTGGCGAGCGCCGGCAGCCAGCAGGGTCTCGCCCGGCATGGCGCGGTGCACCAGCTCCCACTGGGCGTCATTGACAACCGCCTGCATGAAGGCGTCCGACACGCCGACCGAGACGTTGAAGTTGTTCCAGCGGCCCGGGGTGCGCTTGGCGGTGATGAACTCGCGCACGTCCGGATGGTCGATGCGCAGCACGCCCATCTGGGCGCCGCGACGCGCGCCGGCGCTCTCGACGGTCGAGCAGGACTGGTCGAACACGTTGATGTAGCTGCAGGGGCCCGACGCCATCGAGGCCGTGCCCTTGACGCGCGCGCCCTTGGGGCGGATGCGCGAGAAGTCGTAGCCGACGCCACCGCCGCGGCGCATCGTCTCGGCGGCCTCGCGCAGCGCTTCGTAGATGCCGGGGAAGCCCTCGTCGTCGACGCCCTGGATGCAGTCGCCGACCGGCTGCACGAAGCAGTTGATCAGCGTGGCCTGGATGTCGGTGCCGGCGGCGCTCATGATGCGGCCGGCGCCGATCGCGCCGGCATGCAGGTTCTGCAGGAAGCGCGCCTCGTATTCTTCGCGCAGTTCGGGCTGCTCGACCGAGGCCAGCGCGCGCGCGACGCGGGCGTACAGGTCCTCGATGCTGGACTCGTCGCCCTTGAGGTATTTCTCGCGCAGCACGTCCAGGCTGATCGGTTGCGGGGCCATTGCTTGGGCCGACAGATGCAGGTCGTCGAGTTTCATCTTGATCCTTGGGTCTGGTGGGGGCAGCCGGGTGGACCGGTGCCGCAGGGCGGGGCAGTGGGGGCGCCGGCATGGGCGCCGCTCGGGCTGCCCGAGCCCGGAAAAACTTGCAGCCCGGTGATCCGGGCAGCGGTCGAATTCTAGCGGCGAACCTCAATCGGCACTAGATCTAGTGGCATAAATTATTCTTGCCACTAGATCTAGTGTTTGTGGTAGGGGTGCCGCGCGGCTTTTGTCCCGCTGGCCGGCGGTTTCAGATCACTGGCCAGGGCTCGCAGGGCATGTCCGCCGGTCCGCCTTGCCGCCGCAGCGCCGCCAGCGCTTCGGCATCGGTCCGGTGCAGCCCCAGGTGGGGCGAGTCCTGCAGGCAGCCGGCGCGCCGCAGCACCCGCTCGACCGGCAGCTTGATGCCGCTGATGTGCAGCATGATCTGGCGCGCCTGCAGCTGGCGCACCAGCTTGGCGAACAGGTCGACCCCGGTGGCATCGATGCGGTTGATCGGTTGGGCGAACAGGCAGACCTGCTCGGTCTCCGGGTGCCGGGCCAGGTGTTCGACGATGGCGCGCTCGAAGTCGGCGGCGGACGCGAAGTCGAGCGCTGCGTCCATGCGCAGCGCATAGGTATTGGCGGCCAGTGGCGGCAGCTTCCACAGGTGGCGGTCGCGCAGGCTGCCGTCCTGATGCAGGCCGATCTCGATGATGCGCGGGTGCAGGCGCTGGAACACGAAGCGGCTCAAGGCCATCAGCACGCCGGCCAGCACCCCCCAGTACAGTTGCGGCGCTGCCAGCAGGGTGATCGCGAAAGTCACGCCCGCGATGCCCGCCTCGACCCGCGAGATCTGCCACAGGCGCGTGAACTCGCGCGGCTTGACCAGTCCCAGCACGGCGACCAGCACGATGGCTGCCAGCACCGCCTGCGGCACATGGCGCAGCACCGGCGTGAAGACCAGCAGCGCGCCGAACACGACCACGACCGAGAACACCGTCGCCCAGCCGGTGCGCGCGCCGGCATACAGGTTGAGCGCCGAGCGCGAGAAGGAGGAACTGGTCGGGAAGGCACCGCTGAGTCCCGCAGCCAGCTTGCCCAGCCCCTGGCCGATCAGGTCCTGGTTCTGGTTCCAGCGCTTGCCCTGGCGCTCGTTGTCGACCTTGGCGCTCGAGGCGGTCTCGAGAAAGCTCACCAGCGTGATGATCAGCGTCGGCAGCAGCAGCTGGTTCAGGGTCGACAGCTCGGGCAGCGCCGGCAGGTAGAGTGCCGGCAGGCCCTGGGGCAGCGCGCCCACCACCCGGCCGCCGCCCGCCTCGAAGTCCAGCGCCCAGGACAGGGCGGCGCTGGCCAGCACGATCAGCAGCACCGAGGGCACGGCCGGCTTCCAGCGCCTGGACAGCTGCAGCAGCGCCAGGCTGACCAGGCCGAAGGCCAGCGAGGGCCAGTGCACGGCGGGCGCCTGCAGCCAGGCGCTCCAGCCCTGGCTGATGCCGAGCAGGTCGGGCAGCTGCGAGCCGATGATCAGCAGCGCCGCCGCCTGCGTGAAGGCCATCAGCACCGGGGCATTGACCAGATTGAGCAGCCAGCCAAAGCGCATGAAGCCGAGCGCGACCTGCAGCAGCCCCGTCAGGATGGCCAGCCAGACCGCCAGCTCGACCCAGCGCGCGCTGCCGGGCTCGGCCAGGCCGCTGAGCGAGGCGCTGACCAGCAGGCAGCTCAACGCGGTGGGACCGACCGACAGCCGCACCGAACTGCTGAACAGCACCGCGAGCAGCGCCGGCAGCATCGAGGCATAGATGCCGGTGACCAGAGGCATGCCGGCCAGCGCCGCATAGGCCACGCCCTGCGGAATCACCATCAGCCCGACGGCCAGCCCCGCCATGGCCTCGCCACGCAGCAAGGCCGCATCGGGCCTGGGCCAGGACAGGAAGGGAAACAGGCGGTGCAGTCGAGTCATGGATGCCGATCGTAAGGCCAGGCCGTCAGCGTTGCGGCATGTCCCGGTAGGAATAACCCAGGCTGATGGTCGCATCGAGCGGGATCGGCGGCACCGAATCGTTCCAGGCTTCCCAGCTCGCGCGCATCGCGGCCAGACGCTCGGGCTCGCGCGGCCCCAGGTTGGCGCGCTCGCGCTCGTCGGCTGGAATATTGAACAGGTAGTCGTTGCCGTCGACGCGCAGGTACTTCCAGTCGCCGTCGCGCAGCGCGCGCTGGCCGCGGTGGTTCATGCGCCAGAACAGCGGGCGCTCGAACTCCTGCTGCTCGGCCTGCAGCACCGGCAGCAGCGAAATGCCATCGAGCGGGTAGTCCGGATGCGCCGCCACGCCGGCAGCGTCCAGCATCGTGGCCGACCAGTCCATCGTCATGCAGGATTGCTTGCTTTCGCGGCCCGGCGCGATCACCGCCGGCCAGTGCGCGATCCACGGCACCCGGATGCCGCCCTCGGTCAGGTCCATCTTGCCGCCGACCAGCGGCCAGTTGTCGCTGAAACGCTCGCCGCCGTTGTCGCTCGTGAACACGATCAGCGTGTTGTCGAGCTGGCCATTGCGGCGCAGCGCCTCGATCAGCCAGCCTATGCCTTCGTCCATGTGATGGATCATGCGGCGGTAGGTGTGGATGTTGCCGCCATGCAGGTGGAACAGGTTGTCCTTGACCTCCTGGGACAGCGCCTCGTCGTCGCGCGTCTCCCAGGGCCAGTGCGGCGCCGTGTAGTGCAGGCTCAGCAGGAAGGGCGCGTCCTGCTGCGCCATCCGGTCGACATAGTCGACCGCGCGCTGCGACAGCAGGTCAGTCAGGTAGCCTTCCTCGCTGTGCGCCTGCTCGCCGAAATACAGGTCGTGTGTGCCGCTGCTGCTGCAATGGGTGAAGTAGTCGACCCCGCCCGACATCGGGCCGAAGAACTCCTCGTAGCCCGACTTGAGCGGACCGAAGGCGGGCGGATAGCCCAGGTGCCACTTGCCGATCAGCGCGGTGCGGTAGCCGCTGTCCTTGAGCAGCGAGGGCAGGGTCGGCACCTCGGGCGGCAGGCCCAGCACGGTGCTGCCCTTGCTGCGGCTGTTGATTGGCTCGTCGGCACCGCCGCGCAGGCGGTACTGGTAGCGCGCCGTGATCATGGCAAAGCGGGTCGGCGAGCAGACCGGCGAGTTCGAATAGCCCTGGGTGAGCTTGAGCCCGTTGGCCGCCAGCTGGTCGAGCACCGGCGAAACCTTGCCGAACCCGGCATCGCGGCCGCCATAGCAGCCCAGGTCGGCAAAGCCGAGGTCGTCGGCAACGATGAAGATGAAGTTGGGTTTTTTCATGTTGTGAATCTCCTGCGGGTCGCTGGCCTCATTCCACCTTCATGCCGGTGGCGCGCACCAGCTTGGCGTAGCGGTCCGAGATCTCGGCCAGGCGCTTGGCCGCCTCGCTGCCGGTCTGGCCTTCCATGACCATGTCCAGGTTGAGCAGCCGGCTCTCGAGCTCGGGGCGCTTGAGCGCTTCCAGGATGCCGGCCTGCAGCTTCTGCACCACGGCGTCCGGGGTAGCGCTCGGCACCAGGGCCAGGTAGAGGATTTCCTGCTCCAGCTCCTTCAGGCCGAGCTCGCCCACCGTCGGCAGCTCGGGCGCCAGCCGGGAGCGCTTGGCGCTGGTCACCGCCAGGCCCGTGATCTTGCCGCTGCGCACGAAGGGCAGCAGGCCTGGCGTGGCCAGCACGCCGCCATCGACCTCGTTCGACAGCACGGCCGTGACGGCCGGCGAGTTGCCCTTGTAGGGAATGTGGTTGATCTTGATCTGGACCGCGTCGGTGAAGCGCTCGGCCGCCAGGTGGCCGGGGGCGCCGCTGCCCGCCGAGCTCAGGTTCAGGCCCTTGCCCTTGCCGACCGCGATGAAGTCCTTCAGGCTCTTGATGCCGGTGGCCGGATTGACCGCCACCATCATGCCCGACGAGCTCATGATCACCACCGGCTTGAGCTCGCTGTTCTTGAACGGCATCGCCTTGCCGTAGATATGCGGGTTGACCGTGAAGGTGGTGTCGATGCCGAACAGCACGGTATGGCCATCGGCCGGGCTCTTGGCCACCGCGTCGGCCCCGATGTTGCCGCCAGCGCCCGGCTTGTTCTCGACGATGAAGGGCTGCTTGAACTTCTCGGCCAGCACCTGTCCGACCGAGCGCGCCAGCAAGTCCGCCGGGCCACCGGCCGGGAAGTTGCTGACGAACTTGACCGGCTTGCTCGGGTAGTTGTCCTGGGCCATGGCGGGGGCACAGGCGAACAGTGCCGACAGGCACAGGGTCAGCAGGCGGAAGGCAGGGCTTTTCATGATGGGTCTCCTGATGTTTTGACTTGGATCAAACCGATGGCCAAAATGTAATGGCGCGATAATTGCTTGTTCAAATCAACTGTTCTAGGAAAAAACCCTGATGTCATCGACCGGACTGACCGGGCTCGAGACGGTCAACGACCTGTTGCTGTACCGCCTGGGGCGCCTGGTCTCGACCGGCGGAAGCCTGGTGGTGCGGCTGTGCGAAGGCCAGTTCGGCATCACGCGGCGCGAATGGCGGCTGCTGGCGCAGCTGGCGCTGCGGCCCGGCCTGTCGCCGACCGAGCTCGCCAGCCTGGCCAGCCTCGACAAGGCGCGCACCTCGCGCGCCATCGGCGGCCTGGTCGACAAGGGCCTGCTCGAGCGCCGTCCGCTGCCGCAGGACCGGCGCCAGGCCGAACTCGCCTTGACCGCGGCCGGACAGGCGCTCTACGAGCAGCTGATGCCCGAGGCGCGACGCATCAACCGGGAGCTGCTCGCGCCGCTGAGCGCTGCTGAACTGGTGCAGCTCGACGACCTGCTGAACAGATTGCAGGCCCATGCCAGCCTGGTGGTGCAGCACAACGACGAGCAACTGCCCCGGGTCCAGCGCCACAAGGGCGGCCGTGGCCGCTTCACCGCCGGCGACAGCCGCTAACTGCTAACCGCCAACGGCAGACGCAAAAAAACCCG
Source organism: Malikia granosa (assembly GCF_002980595.1). Classification (GTDB taxonomy): domain Bacteria; phylum Pseudomonadota; class Gammaproteobacteria; order Burkholderiales; family Burkholderiaceae_C; genus Malikia; species Malikia granosa. The sequence goes on along the minus strand of NZ_PVLQ01000007.1, from coordinate 67,969 downwards.
CCGGGGAGGTCCCAGGCGGGTTGTTCTTGGCGACGGCTGCAGCTGCAGCCGTCAGGCGGGCATTACATGCCCATGCCACCCATGCCACCCATGCCGCCCATGTCGGGCATGCCGCCGGCCGGAGCGTCGTCCTTCGGGGACTCGGCGACCATGCACTCGGTGGTCAGCATCAGCGAAGCGACCGAAGCGGCGTTCAGCAGCGCGGTGCGGGTCACCTTGGTCGGGTCCAGGATGCCCATCTCGATCATGTCGCCATAGGTGTGGTTGGCGGCGTTGAAGCCGTAGTTGCCCGAACCTTCCAGCACCTTGTTGACGACCACGCTCGGCTCGTCGCCGGCGTTGGCGACGATCTCGCGCAGCGGGGCTTCGATCGCCTTCAGGACCAGCTTGATGCCGGCGTCCTGATCGTGGTTGTCACCCTTGAGGGCGCCGATGTTGGCGCGGGCGCGCAGCAGGGCCACGCCACCGCCGGCCACGATGCCTTCTTCCACGGCAGCGCGGGTCGCGTGCAGCGCGTCCTCGACGCGGGCCTTCTTTTCCTTCATCTCGACTTCGGTGGCAGCGCCGACCTTGATCACGGCCACGCCGCCGGCCAGCTTGGCCACGCGCTCCTGCAGCTTCTCGCGGTCGTAGTCGCTGGTGGCTTCCTCGATCTGGATGCGGATCTGCTTGACGCGAGCCTGGATGTCGTCCTCGGCACCGGCGCCGTCGATGATGGTGGTGTTTTCCTTGCCCACTTCGATGCGCTTGGCCTGGCCCAGGTCAGCCAGCGTGACCTTCTCGAGGGTCAGGCCGACTTCCTCGGCGATCACCTTGCCGCCGGTCAGGATGGCGATGTCTTCCAGCATGGCCTTGCGGCGGTCGCCGAAGCCCGGAGCCTTGACGGCGACGACCTTCAGGATGCCACGGATGGTGTTGACCACCAGGGTCGCCAGCGCCTCACCTTCGACGTCCTCGGCGATGATCAGCAGCGGACGGCCAGCCTTGGCAACGGCTTCCAGCGTCGGCAGCAGGTCACGGATGTTGCTGATCTTCTTGTCGAACAGCAGGACAAACGGGTTGTCCAGCAGGGCAGCCTGCTTTTCCGGGTTGTTGATGAAGTAGGGCGACAGGTAGCCGCGGTCGAACTGCATGCCCTCGACGACGTCGAGCTCGTTCTGCAGCGACTTGCCGTCCTCGACGGTGATCACGCCTTCCTTGCCGACCTTGTCCATCGCGTTGGCGATGATCTCGCCGATGCTGTAGTCGCTGTTGGCCGAGATCGAGCCGACCTGGGCGATTTCCTTGCTGGTGGTGGTGGCCTTGGAAGCCTTCTTCAGCTCGGCGATCAGCGCCTCGACGGCCTTGTCGATGCCGCGCTTGAGGTCCATCGGGTTCATGCCGGCGGCGACATACTTCATGCCTTCGCGCACGATCGACTGGGCCAGCACGGTGGCGGTGGTGGTGCCGTCGCCCGCGTTGTCAGAAGTCTTGGAAGCGACTTCCTTGACCATCTGGGCGCCCATGTTCATGAGCTTGTCCTTGAGCTCGATTTCCTTGGCCACGGACACGCCGTCCTTGGTCACGGTCGGGGCGCCGAAGCTGCGCTCGAGCACCACGTTACGGCCCTTGGGGCCCAGGGTGACCTTGACCGCGTTGGCCAGGATGTTCACGCCTTCGACCATGCGAGCGCGTGCGTCAGCGCCGAAAACAACGTCTTTTGCTGCCATTTTTCAGATTCCTTGGATACTTAAATTATTCGGTTGGGAGCAGAGCCAGCCTGCGCGCTGCGCGGCGCCGGGTCTGTCTCGCCATGGTCAGATGGGGACCGGGCTGGCTTGCGCCAGGGCAGTCCCCATGAACCTCAGGCCTCGACGACTGCGAACAGGTCGTCTTCCTTCATGACCAGCAGCTCGTCGCCGTCGATCTTGACGGTCTGGCCGCTGTACTTGCCGAACAGGACGCGGTCGCCGACCTTGACGGTCAGGGCCTTGGTCTCGCCCTTGTCGTTGGTCTTGCCCGGGCCGACGGCCAGCACTTCGCCCTGGTCGGGCTTCTCGGCGGCGTTGTCGGGGATGTAGATGCCCGATGCGGTCTTGGTTTCGTTTTCCAGGCGCTTGACGATCACGCGATCGGCGAGGGGACGCAGTTTCATGGGATTCACTCCGAATTCAAAGACACAGGGGTTGTCAGGGCTGGCCCCGGATGCTGTTAGCACTCGTTGCCATCGAGTGCTAATCATAAGGGCTGAAAGCCGGCTTTTCAAGCCTGGGGTCTATGCCCGATCGACCGGGCCGGCTTCCGGGGCCGCAGCGGACGCTGGCGGCCTGTCCAGGGCCTGCAGGGGCAGGGATCAAGCACCGGCTTTGCACCCAGGCGGAATGGAGGAGGGCAAAGCTCGACTAAGGGAAGACCCTTGGGACCCTAGCGAGCGAAAGTGTCGTTTTTATGACACGTTTTGCCCTCAAACTAAGGGTAAACCTGGATTTTCGGCCCGTTATCTGGTGAAATTGTCTGGCATTTTCATTTCCTGTGATGAAAGTTTGCCAGGCGCATCTCGTTGCGTCCAACCCCAACCTCAAGAGGAATTCGATATGAAAAAGTCTCTGATCGCTCTGGCCGTGCTGGCCGCCGCTGGTGCCGCTTCCGCTCAATCTTCCGTGCAGCTGTACGGTACTGCTGACGTCTGGTTCGGCAGCGTCAAGAACCTCGGTCAGAAAGCTCAGACCGTTCTTGAAGATGGCGGCGTTGACGACAGCCGTTTCGGCCTGAAGGGTTCGGAAGATCTGGGCGGTGGTCTGAAGGCCATCTTCACTCTGGAGCAAGGTTTCAAGCTCGACAACGGCGCTCAAGCCGCTGCTGGCCAGGCTTTCAGCCGTGAAGCGACCGTCGGCCTGGAAGGCAAGTTCGGTACCGTCAAGCTCGGTAAGCAGTTCAACGCTTTCGACGACGTGAGCGGCGCTGCTGCCACCGTGTTCGACGGCGCCCTGACCCCGATGAACAACGTGTTCGAGTCTGGCGCTTTCGCTACCAACGACAACAACACCGTCAAGTACCTGTCGCCCTCGTTCAGCGGCTTCTCGGGTTCCGTCAGCTACAGCTTCGGCGAAAACAAGACCGCTACCGTTGACGCCACCAACAACTACGCGCTGGCTGGCCAATACGCCAACGGCCCGTTCGCTGCTGGCATCGGCTACGCCGTCAAGGATCTGGGCGCTGCTGGCGAAGACAAGGCCACCCGCCTGAACGGTTCGTACAACCTCGGCGTCGCCACCCTGAAGGCTTCCTACGGCCTGGTTGATTTCGCCAACAACAACGAAACCAACGAATACGAAATCGGCGTCGACTACCCGGTCGCTTCGAACCTGGTCCTGTCGGCTGGCTACGCCTTCTCCAAGAAGGAAAACGGCGCTGGCGCCAAGCTGAGCGAAACCAACGGTTTCGGTCTGGCTGCTGCCTACCTGCTGTCCAAGCGCACCACCGCCTACGTCGGCGCTACCCAAGCTACCACCGAAAACGCTGCTGGCGTGGACACCGCCAAGAAGACTGTCTACGCAGTCGGCGTCAAGCACAACTTCTGATCCTGCAGCGGGCTGACCCGCTGTCGATCGCAAGTCAAAAGCCAGTCGGTTCGCCGGCTGGCTTTTTTTATGCTCGGCTCGACCGCCGGCCGGGTCGCGACAAGGCCCGCTTGCGGGTCGGCCGAGGCTTGATCAAACCCATGGTTAACCCTAGTTTGTCGCATGTTTGCAACATTTTTCGGGCATAACGCGGATTCGATCCTTGGTGGGTATGGGGCTCTCTGCTTTAATTCATTCAGCTTCTCTTGCTGGAAGTCAGGTGCGGCAGGATGCTGCGGCCGAAGTAAACAATTTTTGGAGAGACCCCATGAAAAAGAATCTGATCGCCCTGGCCGTGCTGGCCGCTGCCGGTGCCGCTTCCGCCCAATCCTCCGTGACCCTGTACGGCCGCGTCGATGCTGGTCTCGTCAGCGCCAAGGCTGTCGATGCAGCGGGTGTGAGCCTGACCCAAACCAAGCTGGACTCCAACGTCCTGAACAACAGCCTGTGGGGCTTCAAGGGCACCGAAGACCTGGGCAACGGTCTGAAGGCCAACTTCGTGCTGGAATCCGGCATGAGTATGGACACTGGCGCTCAAGCCGACACCACCAAGCTGTTCAACCGCAAGGCCACCGTCGGCCTGTCGGGCAACTTCGGTAGCGTCGAACTGGGCCGCAACTACACCGCCTACGACACGCTGCGCAGCGCGACCAACAACACCGGTGATACCAACATGGCTGTGACCGGCGACGTGTGGAAAGTTGGTGGCGACTACAACCTGCGCACTGACAACTCGGTCCGTTTCGACAGCGCCAACTACAGCGGCTTCAGCGGTTCCGTGGCTTATGCCTTTGGCGAGAACAAGAACGCTGCTGACAACCTGAACAACGGCGCTACTGATACCGTGTCGCTGCATGTCAAGTATGCCAACGGCCCGCTGCTGGTCGGTTACGCACACCAGACCGAAGAGCAGAAGCGTAGTGTTACGGTTCCCTCCTCCACCAAGTACAACCTGATCGCCGGTTCCTACGACTTCGGCGTCGTCAAGCTGAATGCTGGCTACAACAAGGTCAGTGGTTCCGCTGCCCGTGGCGATGACACCGAGTACCAAGTCGGCGTGTCGGCTCCGTTCGGCGCCACCACCGTCTACTTCGGCTACGCCAACGGCAAGAACGAAATCGGCGCTGTCGAGACCAAGCGCGCCGGCTTCGACTTGGCTGCTACCTACGCCCTGTCCAAGCGCACCACCGCCTACGCTGGCTACAAGACTTATGAAACCAAGAACACCAAGATCGAAAACACCGTCTACGGCGTTGGCGTCCGTCACGTCTTCTGAGTTCCCGCTGGCGTGAGCCAGCTGGTCTGAAGAGAAGCCAAAGCCTGGCCGCGCAAGCGGCCAGGCTTTTTGCCATCCAGGCATGAGCATGCCGTGTGTCCAGGCGGCACAATCCGGGCATGGACCTCAGCCTCTGCCTGCCCGGTGCCGTCCGGATCGACACCCATATCTCGACCGTCTGGCTTGCCGGCGACTACGCCTACAAGCTCAAGAAGCCGGTCAAGCTACCCTTCCTGGATTTCTCGACCCTGGCCTTGCGCCGGCATTTCCTGGCCGAGGAACTGCGCCTGAATCGGCGCACCGCCCCCGAGCTCTACCTCGACCTGCTGCCGGTCACGGGCAGCGCCAGTGCGCCCAAGCTGGGCGGTACCGGCGAACCGATCGAATGGGTGCTGCGCATGAGGCGCTTTCCGGCAGGCCAGCTGCTGTCCGAGCTGGCCGCATCCGGGCAGCTGGAGGCCTGTCACATCGACGCGCTGGCCGCGCATGTGGCGGAATTCCATCGCCACCTGCCCGCGCTGGCGCCAGCCGAGGCGCCGGCCAAGGAGGTCGTCGCCTGGACCTGCGAGAGCCTGGACGAGGCCGAATCCCATCCCGGGCGCCCGCCCGAGGTCGATCGGGCCCGGGTACTGCGCCTGCGCGAGCGTCTGCTGACCTTGCTCGCGGCCCAGGCCGGCTGGCGCGCGTACCGGCTGCAAGGTGGTTTCCTGCGCGAGTGCCATGGCGACCTGCACCTGGGCAATCTGGTGCTGTGGCGCGACGGGGTGGTCGCCTTCGATGCAATCGAGTTCGAGCCCGCGCTGCGCTGCATCGACCTGGTCAACGACGTCGCCTTCGCCTTCATGGACCTGCTGGCCTGCGGGCGCCCCGAACTGGCCTGGCGCCTGGTCAATGGCTATGTCGAGCGCAGCGGCGATTTCGACGGCCTGACTGGCCTGCGTGCCTTTGCTGCCTACCGTGCGCTGGTGCGGGCCAAGGTGGCCCTGCTGTCGGGCCAGCCCGCGGGCTTCCTGCGCTACTGGCCGCTGGCCGAAGCGCTGGCGGCCGATCCGTCGCTGCCACGCCTGCTGCTCGTCATGGGGCTGAGCGGCGCCGGCAAGTCCACGCTGGCGGCCATGCTGGCCGAGCAGTCGGGTGCCATCAGGCTGCGCTCCGATGTCGAGCGCAAGCGGCTGCACGGGCTGGCGGCGACCGACCGGCCCGCTCCGGGGCAGGATCTCTACGGCGCCGAGGCGACCCGGGCCACTTACGCGCGCCTGCTCGAGCTGGCCGATGGCTTGCTGGCCGCCGGCCATTCGGTGGTGGTCGATGCCACCTTGCTGCACCAGTCCGAACGTGCCGCCTTGCGCCAGCTGGCGCAGCGGCGCCAGGTCCCCTGCCTGCTGGTCGAATGCCGCGCCGACCCGGCGCTGACGGAGCGTCGGCTGCTGGAGCGCGCGGCGGCTGGCAGCGATGCGTCGGATGCCGGAATCGAGGTGCTGCGGCGCCAGCGCGAGGCGGTCGAGGCGGTCCCGGCCGACTGGGCCGCCGGGCACCGCGTGCTGTTCAACGATGGCAGCCTGGAGCAGCTGAGGACAGCGGCAGCGGCCTTGCTGGCGGACTGGACGCCCTGAGCCTGGCTGGCGGCTGCCAGCAGGTGGGTGGCTGCTGCAGGCTCAGCGGTCTGGCTAGGGTCCGTCTTCAGCGTGTCGCAGCCGGTGGCCACTCGACTTCGCTCGCTGGCCGGAACGGCCCGATCGGGCTCGATGACTGGCCGAGCCGGGTCAGGCGGATGTCCTCTTCGCTCGGGTAGCGGCCCAGCAGCAGGTAGTCGAACACCCGGCGCGCGATCGGTGCCGCGCTGGCGGCGCCGAAGCCGGCGTTCTCGACGATCACGGCCAGCGCGACCTGCGGCTTGTCGGCCGGCGCGAAGGCCGAATAGAGGGCGTGGTCGCGCTGGCGCTCGGCCAGCCTGGCGGCGTTGTAGCGGTCCTTCTGGCCGATCGTGACGGCCTGCGCAGTGCCGGTCTTGCCGCCGCTGCGGTAGGGCGCGCCGGCGAAGACCCGGGTGCCGGTGCCTTCGGTCGTCACGCCCTCCATCGCGCTGAGCACGACCGCCACGTGTTCGGGTTTGACCCCGAGCGATACGCCCGCGCCGACCTCGGCCGGGGTCTCGACCCGGGTCACGACATCCTGGGTGGCCAGCATCACATGGGGCTTGTGCTTGACGCCGCCGTTGGCCAGCGTCGCGGTCGCGTGCGCGAGCTGCAGCATGGTGAAGTTGTTGTAGCCCTGTCCGATGCCGAGCGAGATGGTTTCGCCCGCATACCATTTGCGTTGCTCGGGGCGCTTGTAGGTATTGCGCTTCCATTCCTGGTTCGGCAGCACGCCGCGGACCTCGCCGCGCAGGTCGATGCCGGTGATCTGGCCGAAGCCGAACGGCTGCATGAAGTCGTGGATCGCATCGACGCCGAGGTCGTTGGCGAGGATGTAGTAGTAGACGTTGCTCGACATCACGATGCTGCGGCGCATGTTGACCGCCCCGAGCCCGCCGTCGCCATGGCTGCGGAAGCGGTGGCCGCCGAACTCCCAGTAGCCCGGGTCGTTGATCACGGTCTCGGGCCTGCGCTTGCCGAGCTCGAGCGCGGCCAGTGCCATGAAGGGCTTGTAGGTCGATCCGGGCGGGTAGGTGCCGCGCAGCGCGCGATTGAGCAGCGGCTTGTCGATCGATTCGTTGAGCGCCTTCCAGTTGTCGACATCGATGCCCTCGACGAACAGGTTGGGGTCGAAGGTTGGCTTGCTGACGAAGGCCAGCAGCTCGCCATTGCGCGGGTCGATCGCGACCAGGGCGCCGCGCCGGTCGCCGAACAGGTCCTCGACCATCTTCTGCAGCTTGATGTCGATCGTGAGCTTGACGGTATTGCCGGGCGTCGCGGGCGAGTCGGCCAGCTTGCGCACCGCGTGGCCGCCGGCCGAGGTCTCGACCCGCTCGAAGCCGGTGATGCCGTGCAGCACCTGCTCGTAGCTCTGCTCGACCCCGAGCTTGCCGATGTACTCGGTGCCGCGGTAGTTGGCGATCTCCTCGTCGGTCCAGTCCTCCATCTGCGCCTTCTCGCGCGCGTTGATGCGGCCGATGTAGCCGATCACATGGCTGGCGGTCTCGCCCAGCGGGTAATGGCGGAACAGCCGGGCCTGGATCTCGACGCCCGGGAAGCGGTAGCGCTGGGCCGCGAAGCGGGCGATCTCCTCGTCGCTCAGGCGGGTGCGGATCGGGATCGAGTCGAAGCGGCGCGATTCCTCGGACAGGCGCTTGAAGCGGCGCAGGTCGCGCGGGGTGATCTCGATCAGCTCCTTGAGCCCCTCGATCACCTCGTCGAGCTTGCCGGCCTTGGATGGCGTGATCTCGAGCGTGTAGGCCGAGTAGTTGTTGGCCAGCACCACGCCGTTGCGGTCCGTGATCAGGCCGCGGTGCGGGACCACCGGCAGCACCGCGATCCGGTTCGATTCGGCCTGCTCGAGCAGGTCATCGTGCCGGATCACCTGCAGGTAGAACATGCGCGCGAGCACCAGCCCGAAGCAGAAGGTGGCGAACAGGCCGGCCACCCAGACCCGGGAGCGGAACTGGGACAGTTGCTGCTCGAGGTTGCGCAACTCCATGGCGGATCAGAGCGGACGGCTGTCGTCGGGGTCGTGCGGGCGCCGCTGCGGCGCCAGCAGCAGCCAGTTGGCCGGCAGCCAGAGCACGGCCTCGACCAGCGGTGCCAGCAGCGCGCTCCAGTCGGGCCAGCCCGATCCCGTCAGCAGCCGCACCAGCCATTGCAGCGCGTGCGCGGCCAGCAGCAATGGCAGTACATGCAGGGCCTGGGTCGGCAGCGCGAACCAGAGCAGGCGCCGGTGCACCTGCAGTCCCAGGTAGGCGAGTGCCGAGAAGGCCAGCGCATGCTGGCCCAGCAGCGCGCCCTGATGCACGTCCAGTGCGACGCCGAAGACGAAGCAGCTGCCGATGCCGAGCCGGCGCGGCTCATGCACGACCCAGAACAGCAGGGCGACGGCCAGCAGGTCGGGCGGCCAGGCGGCCCGGCCGCTCAGGCCCATGCCCAGCATCATCTCGAGCAGCAGCGCGAGCAGCAGGCTGAACCAGATGAACCAGGGCTTGACGGGCAGCAGCAGGGGCTGGCCGGCCGGCATGATCATCGCTTGCTCCCTTCGGTGTTGCGCAGCGGCTTGCCGCCGGCCAGCGGCTCCAGCACCAGCAGCTGCAGCGAGTGCTCGGTGCGCGCCATCGGCTGGCAGAGCACGCGGGCAAAGCCGCCCTCGCCCTGGTGCGTGACACTGTGGATGCGTGCCACCGGCAAGCCGGGCGGGTAGATCCCGTCGACGCCGCTGGTGGTCAGCAGGTCGCCGACCTCGAGGTCGGCGCTGGCCGCGACGAAGCGCAGTTCGAGCAGTCCCAGCCGGGGCTGGCCATAGGCGACGCTGCGCTGGCCGGTGCGGGTGTTGAGCACGGGAATCGCCTGGTCGCGGTCGGTCAGCAGCGTGACTTCTGACACCAGCGGGTAGACCCGAGTGACCTGGCCCAGCACGCCATAGCCGTCCATCACGGGCGAGCCGGGCTTGATGCCCTGGGCCTCGCCGCGGTCGATCACGAGCTTGCGGGTGTAGGGGTCGGCGCTGTCATACAGGGCCTCGGCGCCATGCGCCTGCACTTTCAACCGCTCGCGCATGCCGAGCAGGGCGCGCAGCTCGCGGTTCTCCTGGCCCAGGTGCTCGACCTGGGCTGCGCGCTGGACCTGACGCGTCAGCTCGGTCCTGGCGGCATGGGCTTCCTGCTGCGCTTCCTGCAGGCTGCCGAAGTAGCCGCTGCCCGACTGCAGCGCGCGGATCGGCGCCAGTGCCAGCCATTGCAGCGGTGTCAGCGCGGTCGCCACGGCTGCGCGCACCGGCGCACCCAGCTGCAAGCGGGTATCGACCACCATCAGCAGCACCGACAGCGCGCCCAACAGCAGCAGCTTGGACAGGGGCGTGAGGCCCTGCCTGAACAGTGGCGGTGCTCGGCGGTCTAAGGTCGCCTTGGGCATGACCCGGGCCGCTCAGGGCTTATTCGTTCGAGAGGACGCTGCCGCCGAGGCGGTCCATGCGCTCGAGCGCCATGCCGCAGCCGCGCACCACGCAGGTCAAGGGCTCCTCGGCCACCAGCACCGGCAGGCCGGTCTCCTCGGCCAGCAGGCGGTCGAGGTCGCTCAGCAGCGCGCCGCCGCCGGTCAGCATCATGCCGCGCTCGGCGATGTCGGCGCCCAGCTCGGGCGGGGTCTGCTCGAGCGCGATCTTGACCGCCGAGACGATCTGGTTCAGCGGGTCGGTCAGGGCCTCGAGCACCTCGTTGCTGCTGATCGTGAAGCTGCGCGGCACGCCTTCGGACAGGTTGCGGCCCTTGACCTCGATCTCCTTGATCTCGGCGCCGGGAAAGGCCGAGCCGATCTGCTTCTTGATCGATTCGGCGGTCTGTTCGCCGATCAGCATGCCGTAGTTGCGGCGGATGTAGTTGATGATGGCGTCGTCGAACTTGTCGCCGCCGACGCGCACGCTGCCCTTGTAGACCATGCCGCCCAGGCTGATCACGCCGACCTCGGTGGTGCCGCCGCCGATGTCGATCACCATCGAGCCCGAGGCTTCCGACACCGGCAGGCCGGCGCCGATCGCGGCGGCCATCGGTTCCTCGATCAGGTAGACCGCGCTGGCGCCGGCGGCCTCGGCCGCGTCCTTGATCGCGCGGCGCTCGACCTGGGTCGAGCCGCAGGGCACGCAGATGATGATGCGCGGGCTCGGCGTCAGCAGGCTGCGCGGGTGCACCATCTTGATGAACTGCTTGATCATCTGCTCGGTGACCACGAAGTCGGCGATCACGCCGTCCTTCATCGGACGGATCGCCTCGATGTTGCCCGGCACCTTGCCGAGCATGGCCTTGGCTTCCTTGCCGACGGCCTGGATCGTCTTCTTGCCGCTCGGGCCGCCTTCGTGGCGGATCGCGACCACCGAGGGCTCGTCGAGCACGATGCCCTTGTCGCGCATGTAGATCAGGGTGTTGGCGGTGCCGAGGTCGATCGCCAGGTCGGTGGAGAAATGCCGACGGAAAACTTCGAACATGTCTGGATATCCTGTGAGGCCTGCCGGCGGCTGTGGCGCGGCAGCGCCTGGTATGGGGGGTTGTAGCTGGACTGGGGGCTGGCCGATATCAGTGCTTGGCGCGCGAGAACGCGGTAGCCGCAGCGGTCGCCAAACGGGGGATAATACCGCAATGGCCTGTCTCTAAGGCCTTTTGGCGGCAAGCTTTTTTGTAACGAAGTTCCGGTTGCGAAGCCGGATCTGTCCCACTTTCTGGACCCCGCAATGTCCCTGACCCTGCCAGATATCGGGCGCATCGCCCATCTCGCGCGGCTCGAGCTCGACCAGGCGCAAGCCGAGCGCATGCTGACCCGGCTCAACGGCTTTTTCGACCTGGTCGAGCAGATGCAAGCGGTCGATACCGCCGGTGTCGAGCCGCTCGCGCACCCAACCGCCGTGATCGGCCAGGTCGCGCTGCGCCTGCGCGACGACGTGGTGAGCGAAGCCAACCAGCGCGAAGCCAACCAGAAGAGCGCCCCGGCCGTCGAGAACGGCCTGTTCCTCGTGCCCAAGGTGATCGAATGAGCGAGCTGTATCAACTGGATGTGAGCGCCCTGGCCACCAAGCTGGCTGCGCGCGAAGTCTCTAGCGTCGAAGTCACGCAGGCCCTGCTGGACCGCGCCCAGGCCAACGCCGACCTCGGCGCCTACCTGGCGCTCGACCCGGAGGTCAGCCTGGCCCAGGCCCGTGCCGCCGATGCGCGGCTCGACAGCGGCGAGCGCACGCCGCTGCTCGGCGTGCCGATCGCGCACAAGGATCTGTTCGTCACCAAGGATTTCCCGACCACCGCCGGCTCGAAGATGCTGGAAAACTACCGCAGCCCCTTCGACGCCACCGTGGTCGCGAAGCTGGCCGCGGCCGGCGCCGTGACGCTGGGCAAGCTCAACTGCGACGAGTTCGCGATGGGCTCGGGCAACGACAACTCGGCCTACGGCCCCGCGCTCAACCCCTGGGACAAGACCCGGGTGCCGGGCGGCTCCTCGGGTGGCTCCTCGGCCGCCGTGGCCGCGCGCCTGGCGCCGGCCGCCACCGGCACCGACACCGGAGGCTCGATCCGGCAGCCGGCGAGCTTCACCGGCATCACCGGCATCAAGCCGACCTATGGTCGCTGCTCGCGCTACGGCATGGTGGCCTATGCGTCGAGCCTGGACCAGGCTGGCCCGATGGCGCGCAGCGCCAGGGACTGCGCGCTGCTGCTGTCGGCCATGGCCGGCCCCGACCTGGACCGCGACTCGACCAGCCTGGACCGGCCGGCCGAGGACTACGCCGCCGCGCTCGGACTGCCGCTGTCGCCCGAGGCCACGGCAACCCAGCCCTTGAAGGGCCTGCGCATCGGCCTGCCGCAGGAATTCTTTGGCGCCGGTTGCGCGCCCGACGTGCTGGCGGCGGTCCATGCCGCGCTGGCCGAATACGAGAAGCTCGGCGCGACCCTGGTCGACATCAGCCTGCCGCGCACCGAGCTGGCGATCCCGGCCTACTACATCATCGCCCCGGCCGAGGCCAGCTCCAACCTGAGCCGCTTCGACGGCGTCAAGTTCGGCCACCGCGCCGAAAAGTATGCCGACCTGACCGACATGTACAAGAAGTCGCGCAGCGAGGGCTTTGGCGAGGAAGTGCAGCGCCGCATCCTGACCGGTGCCTATGTGCTGAGCCATGGCTACTACGACGCCTACTACCTGAAGGCGCAGCAGATCCGCCGCCTGATCGCGCAGGACTTCCAGAGCGCCTTCACGCAATGCGACCTGATCGCCGGTCCGGTCGCGCCCAGCGTGGCCTGGAAGATCGGCGCCAAGTCGGACGATCCGGTCGCGGCCTACCTGGCCGACATCTACACCCTGCCGGCCTCGCTCTCTGGCCTGCCGGGCATGAGCGTGCCGGCCGGCTTCGGTGCTGATGGCATGCCGGTCGGCCTGCAGCTGATCGGCAACTACTTCCAGGAGTCCCAGTTGCTGGGCGCCGCCCACCATTTCCAGTGCGCCACCGACTGGCACCAGCGCGCGCCCAAGGAGTTCGCATGAGCAAGAAGCAAGCCTCCCTGCTGGTGCAGGGCTACGAGGTCGTGATCGGCTTCGAGACCCATGCCCAGCTCTCGACCAACAGCAAGATCTTCAGCCGCGCCAGCGTCGCCTTCGGCGCCGAGCCCAACACCCAGGCCTGCGCGGTCGACCTGGCCTTGCCCGGCACGCTGCCGGTCATGAACCGTGGCGCGGTCGAGCGCGCGATCCAGTTCGGCCTGGCGGTCGGCTCGCATGTGGCCGAACGCAGCATCTTCGCGCGCAAGAACTATTTCTACCCCGACCTGCCCAAGGGCTACCAGATCAGCCAGTTCGAGATCCCGGTGGTGCAGGGCGGCGAGGTGTCCTTCTACCTCGGCGACGAGAAGAAGACCGTGCGCCTGGTGCGTGCCCACCTCGAGGAGGACGCCGGCAAGTCGCTGCACGAGGACTTCCACGGCCTGTCCGGCATCGACCTGAATCGCGCCGGCACGCCGCTGCTCGAGATCGTCACCGAGCCCGACATCCGCTCCAGCGCCGAGGCCGTGGCCTATGCCAAGGAGCTGCACAAGATCGTGACCTGGATCGGCATCTGCGACGGCAACATGCAGGAAGGTTCCTTCCGCTGCGACGCCAACGTCTCGGTCAGGAAGCCCGGCGCGCCGCTGGGCACCCGCCGTGAGATCAAGAACCTGAACAGCTTCAAGTTCATGCAGCAGGCGATCGATTTCGAGGTGCGCTGGCAGATCGAGCAGATCGAGGACGGTTACGAGATCGAGCAGGCCACCGTGCTGTTCGACCCCGACACCGGCGAGACGCGCGCTATGCGCACCAAGGAGGACGCGGCCGACTATCGCTACTTCCCCGATCCGGACCTGCCGCCGCTGGTCATCGAGCGCGACTGGGTCGAGCGGGTGCGCGCCGAAATGCCCGAGCTGCCGCGCGCGCAGGCCGAGCGCTTCGTCGCCGACTACGGCCTGCCCGAGTACGACGCCACCACGCTGACGCAGAGCCCGGCGATGGCGGCCTATTTCGAGGCGGCGGCCAAGGCCTGCGGCCAGCCGAAGCTGGTCAGCAACTGGGTCATGGGCGAGGTCTCGCGTCGCCTGAACGCCGAGGAGCGCGACATTGCCGCTGCGCCCGTGGCTGCCGCCCAGCTGGCGGCCTTGATCCAGCGCATCGCCGACGGCACCATCAGCAACAACGCCGCCAAGCAGGTGATGGATGCGCTGTGGGCCGGCGAGGTGCCTGCGGGCGAACCGCTGGCGCAGATCGATGCGCTGGTCGAGTCCAAGGGCTTGAAGCAAATGAACGACAGCGGCGCACTCGAAGCCATCGTCGACGAGGTGCTGGCGGCCAACGAGAAGAACGTCGCCGAATACCGCGCCGGCAAGGACAAGGCCTTCAACGCGCTGGTCGGCCAGGTCATGAAGGCCAGCAAGGGCAAGGCCAACCCGGCCCAGGTCAACGAGGTCCTGAAAGCCCGCCTGGGCTGACCCGCCACAACAGCCCGTCCTGCGCCGGGTTGTTGTCGCGGCCTGATGCCGGCTGGCGCCGGCTTCAGCGCCCGGCCGGTGCCCAGAGCTGGCGCAGCCGCACGAGTTCCTCGTCGAAACGCTGTTCGATGCGCGCGCGCTCGCGCAGCTGGGCCGCCAGCTGGGCCGACTGCAAGGCGCGCTGGCGCACGTTTTCCTGCTCCAGTTGCCTGAGCCCGGCCGGTGCCAGGCCATGCTTCTGGCGGTAGAGCTCGAGCTTGGCCGCTATGCCCTGGCCTTGTCGGCTCAGCTCGGATTCACGCATCCGCATCGCGGCCAGCAGACCGTCCTGCTGGGCCAGCCATTCGGCCCTGGCCTTGGCATGGGCCGCCAGATCGGGGTAGCGCAGCACCAGCGCGCGGTCCCTGCGCCGGTCTTCCTTGAGATGGATCTGCAGGTTGGCCTCCTGCTCGAGCCGAGCGGCCTCCTGGGCCCGCTCGCTGGCCGTCAGGACCGGCGGGACGATGCGCTTGAGCTCGCCGCTGGCCCGCAGTTCGCGCTGGCCCGTTGCCATGCATTCCGCAATCGGCCGGTCGGCGGTGATGCGTCGTCCGCCGGGATCGACGCAGACATAGATGCTGGGCTGGCCGCCGGCCGCGAAGCCCTCGTCCTGGGCCCAGGCCAGACCCGGGCTGCCCGCGCCGCCGAGCAGCACCAGACCGCACCAGACCGCCGCCTGGGCACCAGGCCTGGACCCGACGGGCTGGTCTGCCATGATCGCTGTTCCTCCGTCCTTGGCCTCTGCCGAGGCGGGCGGGCTCAGGCCACGCCGTAGCGGTCGCGGTAGGCCTGGACCCGGTCGCGGTGCTCGGCCATCTCGCCGCCCACCTGCTGCTGCAGATAATGCAGCAGGTCGGACAGTTGCGCAATCGCGCAGACCTGCAGGCCGAGCTGGCCGCGCACATACTGCACCGCGCTGTAGGGCACGTCGCGCACGCCGTCCGGCGTGACTTCGGTCGCCATCTCCTGGCGATCGAGCGCAATCGCGACCGCATGCGGGATGGCGCCTGCGGCCTTGATCAGCGCGATCGACTCGCGCGCGGCGGTGCCGGCGCTCATCACGTCGTCGACGATCAGCACCCGGCCCTGCAGCGGGGCGCCGACCAGGCTGCCGCCTTCGCCATGGTCCTTGGCTTCCTTGCGGTTGTAGGCGAAGGGCTTGTTGACGCCCAGCCGCGCGAGCTCGATCGCGACCGCCGCCGCCAGCGGGATGCCCTTGTAGGCCGGGCCGAAGATCATGTCGAACTCCAGGCCGCTGGCCTGGATGCGCCGGGCGTAGAAGGCCGCCAGCCGGCCCAGCTTGGCGCCATCGTCGAACAGGCCGGCATTGAAGAAGTAGGGACTCAGGCGACCGGCCTTGGTCTTGAACTCGCCAAAGCGAAGCACGCCCGATTCGACGGAAAATTGCACAAATTCCAGCGCCAGTGCGTCGTCCGACGCCGGCTTGTTCGCTTCAACCACCATGGGAAATTCCTTGTTCAAACTCACCAGCCTCAACCTCAACGGCATCCGATCCGCCACTTCCAAGGGGCTGGAAGACTGGGTCGCAGCCCAGGCGCCTGATTGTATTGGCGTGCAGGAACTCAAGGCGCAGGGCACCGACGTGGCCGGCCGCTTCGAGCAGCTCGCCGGCCTGCAGGGCTATTTCCACTATGCCGAGAAGAAGGGCTATTCGGGCGTCGCGCTCTACAGCCGGCACGAGCCCAGCGAGGTGATCGTCGGCCTGGGCGAGCCCGAGTTCGACGCCGAGGGCCGCTACGTCGAGCTGCGCTTCGATACGCTGTCCAAGAAGCGCAGCCTCGTCAGCTGCTACTTTCCGAGCGGCTCGTCGAGCGAGGAGCGCCAGCAGGCCAAGTTCCGCTTTCTCGAGCTGATCTATCCCCAGCTGCAGCGCATGAACGCCGAGCGCGACTACGTGCTGTGCGGCGACGTCAACATCGCGCACCGCGAGATCGACCTGAAGAACTGGAAAGGCAACCTCAAGAACAGCGGCTTCCTGCCCGAGGAGCGCGCCTGGATGAGCAAGCTGCTGGACGAGGCCGGCCTGGTCGACGTCTACCGCCATCTGCACCCCGAGGAAGGCGAGGGCAGCTACACCTGGTGGAGCAACCGCGGCCAGGCGCGCGCCAAGAACGTGGGCTGGCGCATCGACTACCAGCTGGCCAGCCCGGCGCTGGCCGTACAGGCGCGCCGCGCGAGCATCTACAAGGAGCAATGGTTCAGCGACCACGCGCCGCTGACCATCGAGTACGACTGGACGCTGTGAGCCCGTTCCGGCCGCTCAGTCCTGCTCCGGTCGCTCCAGCTTCCAGCGCGCAAGCTTGCCGCCCTCGAACTCGCAGCTCACACTCGAGCCCGAGCCATCGCGCCAGCGATAGACCTCGGGCTGCGCGCCTTCGTCCGACAGGCGCTCGCCGAGCGCGCGCGTCTGCGCGATCACGTGCATCAGCGGGCGTCCCGGCTGCAGCTTGGCGTTGAGCATGACCGCGCTGTCGACATGGCCGACGGGCCGGTTGGCGGCGCGCTTCATCACGCCCATCAGGCGCGTGAAGTGCAGCAGCAGCCACATCACCAGGCCGGCGCCCGCGAAAGCCAGGCCGGGCCAGCCGAATTGCGACTGCGCCAGCACCAGCAAGGCCGCCACGCCGCTCCACAACAGAATGCTTTGGAATTTCATGCCGGCATTGTCGCCGCAGCCGGCCCGCATCGCTCGGTCGTGACCTGACCGGAAAAAATCGGCACAATGAACCGGCCAGCCGGCGGGCATGGGGCTCGTCGCTCGTTTTCGATCCGGGCCAGAACTTGCCAGACCTTTCTTCCGACCCTGTCGCTGTTGCCGCCTCGGCCTATCCCAGGCCCAGGATGCCGGACGAGCTCTGGCAGCTGCTGCAGAACCCGCAGTCCTCCGCCCATGGCGCGCGCCATCTCGGCGATGCGCTGGTGCGCAGCGGCCTGCTGACGGTCGAGCAGCTGTCCGAGGCGCTCGCGACCCAGGCCCAGCAGCGCTCGCTCGGCATCCAGCGCCAGCTCGGCCAGCAGCTGGTCGAGAGCGGCCTGCTGACCGAGGCCCAGCTGCGCCACGTGATCGCGGGCTGGCTCGGCAACCGGGTGCTCGATCCCTCGCTCTACCTGTTCGACCAGGAGGCGCTGGCGCTGGTGCCGCGTAGCTTTGCCGAGCGCGAGGCGGTGCTGCCGCTGCTGCTGCAGGACGACATCCTGGTGCTGGCGATGGCCGATCCGCTCGACAAGCGGCTGCTCGACGAACTGCGCTTCATGACCCAGCGCCGCATCGTCGCGGTGCTGGCGGCGCCCGGCACGCTGATGCCCTCGGTCGCGCGCGCCTACGAGCCGCAGTTCGGCGCCGGCGAGCTGCCCAGGTCCAAGGAGGTCAGCCGCGCCTCGTCGCGTGACCTGGTCAACGACCTGCAGGCCGGCGCGGAAGTCGGCCGCGAGCCCGAGGCCGATGTCGTCAGCGAATCGGACAACACGCTGGTGCGCCTGATCAACTCGCTGATCGCCGAGGCGATCGCGCAGAAGGCCTCCGACATCCACATCGAGACCCAGCCCGCGCCGCGCAAGGTCAGGATCAGGTTCCGCATCGACGGCGAGCTGCGGCGCTACCTCGAGGTCGAGTCGCGCTTCCGCTATGCGCTGGTCGCGCGCATCAAGATCATGGCGGGGATGGACATCTCCGAGCACCGCAAGCCGCAGGACGGCAAGATCGACTTCGCCCGCTTCGGCGGCAGCAAGACCGAACTGCGGGTCGTGACCGTGCCGACCCACAGCGGGCTCGAGGATGTCGTGCTGCGCCTGCTGGCCGGCTCCAAGCCGATGCCGCTCGACTCGATCGGCCTGAGTGCCGACAACCTGGCCGAGCTGCGCCGGCTGGCGCTCAAGCCCTACGGCCTGGTGCTGGTCTGCGGCCCGACCGGCAGCGGCAAGACCACCACCCTGCATTCGCTGATCAGCGACATCAACACCGAGAATCGCAAGATCTGGACCGCCGAGGACCCGATCGAGATCACCCAGGAGGGCCTGCGCCAGGTGCAGATGAATCCGCGCATCGGCTGGACCTTCGCCAATGCGATGCGGACCTTCCTGCGCGCCGATCCCGACGTGATCATGATCGGCGAGATGCGCGACGAGGAGACCGCGCGCATCGCCATCGAGGCCTCGCTGACCGGCCACCTGGTGCTGTCGACCCTGCACACCAATTCGGCGCCCGAGAGCATCGCCCGGCTGCTCGAGATCGGGCTCGATCCGTTCAACTTCTCGGACTCGCTGCTGGCCATCCTGGCCCAGCGCCTGGTGCGCCGGCTGTGCCAGCAATGCGTCGAGATCCGCCCGGCCGCCGCGGAGGAGATCGAGGCCCTGGCCCACCAGTACCTCGACGGCCATTCACCGCACGAGCCGCGCGAGGTCGCGGCGCTGATCGAGCGCTGGCGGCGCGACCATGGCCGGCCCGACGCCTTCGGGGTCCGTCGATTGCACAGCTTCGTGCGGCATGGCTGCGAGGCCTGCGAGCAGCGCGGCTACAAGGGCCGGCTCGGCATCTACGAGCTGATGCTCAACGACGAGCAGATCCGCCACCATATCCGCCACCGTGCCCCGGCCGGCGAGATCCGCGAGTCGGCGCTCGGCGCCGGCATGCGCACGCTGCGCCAGGACGGCATCGAGAAGGTGGTTGCCGGCCTGACCGACCTGGCCGAGGTGATCGCCGCGACCAATATGTGAGTGACCTGGCTTGCCTACAATGGGGCGCATGCTGCAATACCTCACGATACCCGTCACGCCCTTCCAGCAGAACTGCTCGCTCGTCTGGTGCGACCAGACGCTCGACGCCGCCGTGATCGATCCGGGCGGCGACCTCGAACTGGTGCTGGCCGAGGTCGACCGGCTCGGGCTCAAGCTCGGCCAGATCTGGCTGACGCACGCGCATATCGACCATGCCGGCGGCACCGCCGAGCTGTCCAAGCGCCTGGGCCTGCCTATCATCGGTCCGCACGAGGGCGACCAGTACTGGATCGACGGCCTGCCGATGCAGAGCGTCAAGTTCGGCTTCCCGCCGGCTGGCCATTTCACGCCGACGCGCTGGCTGCATGACCTCGACCGGCTGCAGCTGGGCCGCAGCGAGGTGACGGTGCGCCACTGTCCGGGTCATACGCCGGGCCATGTGGTGTTCCATTCGGCCGAGGCCCAGCGCGCCTTCGTCGGCGACGTGCTGTTCGCCGGCAGCATCGGCCGCACCGACTTCCCTGGCGGCAACCACGAGCAGCTGATCGCCAGCATCACGCAGCGCCTGTGGCCGATGGGCGACGACACCATCTTCATTCCGGGCCATGGCCCCGAGAGCAGCTTCGGCCGCGAACGGCGCATGAACCCCTATGTGCGCGGTACCTGAGCGCGTTCCGGCCCGGCTTCAGCCCCTGGCCTGCTGGTAGAGTGGCATCACCCGGGGCAGGTTGTCCTGCAGCTCCTGGATCCGGTTCGGACCGCTCGGGTGGGTCGACAGGAAGCCCGGTCCGCCGCGGCCGTTGGCCGCCATCATCTTGCGCCAGAGCGAGACGCTGGCCTGCGGGTCGTAGGCCCCGCGCGCGCCGAGCTCGAGTCCGACCAGATCGGCCTCGGTCTCGTCATCGCGGCTGTACTTGAGGCTCAGCAGCTGGGTGCCGAGGTCGGCGGCGACCTCGCCGAGCTGGCCCAGCCCCAGCAGGCGTGCGCCCAGCGTCAGTCCCAGGCTGGTGGCCTGGGTCTTGGCCAGCCGCTCGCGCGCATGCTCGCGCAAGGCGTGCGCCATCTCGTGGCCCATGACCATCGCGGCCTCGTCGTCGCCGAGCTTGAGCTTGTCGAGGATGCCGGTGTAGAAGCAGATCTTGCCGCCCGGCATGCAGAAGGCGTTGACCTGCGGGTTGCCGATCAGGTTGACCTCCCATTGCCAGCCGCGCGAGCGCGAGTTCCACGGCGCGGTGTAGGGGATCAGGCGCCGCGCGATCTGGCGCAGCCGCTGCAGCTGGGGATGCTGGTCGGGTGCCAGCGCTCCCTTCGCCCGCGCCTGCTCGAGCATTTCCCCGTACTGCTGCCGCGCCGCGCTCTCGAGTTCCTCGGCCGGCACCAGGTTGCGCAGCGCCGAGGCCTCGCCGACATCGACCTGGGCCTGCGCCGTGGCGCTCGCCAGTCCGGTGGCCACCGCTGCGCCGGCCAGCAGGAAGCCGCGCCGCGGCGACCAGGGCCCGGCCTGCCCTTCATCAAGGCTACCGGTCGGGGCTGAAAGAGTGGATTTCGCGTCGCAAAGCCAGCACATGCGCCAATAATAGACAAAAGCCTGCCGCCCGCGCAGGTTTTCTGTTTCAAGCTGTACATGCCTCCATCCGATCCCCGTCCCGCCGCCACGCTGGCCGAACCGCAGTCCGAGCCGCCGCTTTCCTGGCGCGCCACCCTGCACGTCTACCTCGAGCCCGCCGGCCTGCGCCTGTTCGCGCTCGGCTTTGCCGCCGGCCTGCCGCTGCTGCTGGTGCTCGGCACCCTGAGCTTTCGCCTGCGCGAGGCCGGACTCGACCGCGCCACCATCGGCTACCTGAGCTGGGTCGGACTGGCCTATGGCTTCAAGTGGTGCTGGGCGCCGCTGGTCGACCGGTTGCCGCTGCCGGGCCTGAGCCGCTGGCTCGGCCAGCGCCGCGCCTGGCTGCTGCTGTCCCAGTCCTGCGTCATGGCCGGCCTGGTCGGCATGGCGCTGACCGACCCGCGCTCCGACCTGCAGACCATGGTGGGCTGGGCCCTGCTGGTGGCCTTTGCCTCGGCGACGCAGGACATCGCGCTCGATGCCTTCCGCATCGAGTCGGCCGATGCCCGGCACCAGGGGGCGCTGGTCGCCTGCTACCAGACCGGCTACCGGCTCGCGATGATCTGGGCCGGCGCCGGGGTGCTCTGGCTGGCCGCGCGCGCCGAGCTCGCACCAGCGCTGGCGGCCGGTTACCAGCAGACGGCCTGGCGCAGCGCCTACCTGGTCATGGCCGGCTCGATGGCGATCGGCCTGCTGACCGTGCTGCTCTCGCCCGAGCCGCTGCGCCGCGAGATTCCGCCAGCGCGCGACTTCGCGACCTGGCTGCGCGAGGCCATGGTCGAGCCCTTCGCCGAATTCCTGCAGCGCTACGGCTCCCAGGCCCTGCTGCTGCTGGCGCTGATCGGGGTCTACCGCATCAGCGACGTGGTGATGGGCATCATGGCTAACCCCTTCTACGTCGACATGGGCTACAGCAAGGACGAGGTCGCCGCCGTCACCAAGGTCTATGGCGTGATCATGACCCTGGCCGGGGCCTTTGCCGGCGGTGCGCTGGCGCTGCGCTGGGGCGTGATGCGGGTGCTGATGCTGGGCGCCTTGCTGAGCGCCGTCAGCAACCTGCTGTTTGCCTGGCTGGCCTGGCACGGCCATGACCTGCTGGCGCTGATCGCGGTGATCGCCGCCGACAACCTGAGCTCGGGCATCGCCTCGGCCGCCTTCGTCGCCTACCTCTCGAGCCTGACCCATGTGAGCTATTCGGCCACCCAGTACGCGCTGTTCAGCTCGATGATGCTGCTCGCGCCCAAGTGGCTGGCCGGCTATTCGGGCGTCTTCGTCGATGCCTATGGCTACAGCAGCTTCTTCGTCGGCACCGCGCTGCTCGGCCTGCCGGTGCTGCTGCTGGTCTGGCTGGCCTCCCGGGTGCAGGCCAGGACATCAGGCTAGTGGTTTTCCCGTATTTCTTTCATCCCGGGCCTGGGTCCCCTGTCCTGGCTGATGCACAATAGCGGCAATTGTTGTCACACTTTCCCAGCACAAGACTGTCGCTGCGGGTGAATGCCGGCCTCTAGACCGCGTCATCACCTGCTGCCTGATTTCCAACGACGTCCTCTAGGACTTGCCGCCGCCCAGCTGGGCGGCGTTTTTTTGTCCCTTGTGCCCTGGTCCCAGACGGGACATCCTGCCAGAAGCCGGCCAGGATGGCGGCGATGGGCGCACAATCAGCGCGTTTCTTGATCGTTTTGCCGATGCGCCACCTCGCCCCCCCCAGCCCTACCGCCGCCACCGCCCCTGCCGGGGCCGCCTCCGCCCGGCCCGAGCGCTCGGACGCCGCCACCCTGCGTCGCCTGCTGCCCTATCTCTGGCAGTACCGCTGGCGCGTCGCGCTGGCGCTGGCCTTCATGGTCGGCGCCAAGCTGGCCAACGTCGGCGTGCCGCTGCTGCTCAAGGAGCTGGTCGACGCGCTGACGCCGCGCACCGGTCTCGAGGCCGGGCAGGCCGCCTTGCTGGTGGTGCCGATCGGCCTGCTGCTGGCCTATGGCCTGCTGCGCTTCTCGACCAGCCTGTTCACCGAGCTGCGCGAGCTGATCTTCGCCAAGGCGACCGAGGGCGCGACGCGCGCGATCGCGCTGCAGGTGTTCGGCCACCTGCATGGCCTGAGCCTGCGCTTTCACCTCGAGCGCCAGACCGGCGGCATGACGCGCGACGTCGATCGCGGCACCCGTGGCGTGCAGTCGCTGATCTCGTATTCGCTCTACAGCATCTTCCCGACCCTGCTCGAGGTGGTGCTGGTGCTGGCGCTGCTCGGCACCAAGTTCGAGCTCTGGTATGTCTGGACCACGCTGGCCGCCCTGGGCGCCTATGTGCTCTTCACGGTCAAGGTCACCGAGTGGCGTACCCAGTACCGGCGCGAGATGAACGAGCTCGAGTCGGCCAGCCAGACGCGCGCGGTCGATTCGCTGCTCAACTACGAGACCGTCAAGTACTTCAACAACGAGGCCTTCGAGTCGCGCCGCTACGGCGAGAGCCTGGAGCGGCTGCGCCGCGCCCGCGTCAAGAGCCAGACCACGCTGTCGCTGCTCAATGCCGGCCAGCAGCTGATCATCGCGACCGCGCTGGTCGCCATGCTCTGGCGCGCCACCAGCGCCGTCACCCAGGGCGGCATGACGTTGGGCGACCTGGTGATGATCAACGCCTTCATGATCCAGCTCTACATCCCGCTCAACTTCCTGGGCGTGCTGTACCGCGAGATCAAGCAGAGCCTGACCGACCTCGACAAGATGTTCAACCTGCTCGATCGCGAGCGCGAGATCGCCGACGCGCCGGGCGCGCCCGAGCTGGCGCTGGACGGGCCGCCCGAGCTGCGCTTCGAGTCGGTGCGCTTCGCCTACGAGCCGGCGCGCGAGATCCTGCACGGCATCAGCTTCACCGTGCCGGCCGGCAAGACGGTGGCGGTGGTCGGACCGTCGGGCTCCGGCAAGTCCACGCTGGCGCGCCTGTTGTACCGCTTCTACGATGTCGGCGGCGCAGGACTGGCACCCGAGCTGGCCGGCGCGATCCGCATCGCGGGCCAGGACATCCGCCAGGTCACCCAGTCCAGCCTGCGGCGCGCGATCGGCATCGTGCCGCAGGACACGGTGCTGTTCAACGACAGCATCGGCTACAACATCCGCTACGGCCGCCCGGATGCAAGCCAGGACGAGATGATCGCCGCGGCCCAGGCGGCGCATATCCACGACTTCATCCTGAAGCTGCCCAAGGGCTACGACACGGTGGTCGGCGAGCGCGGCCTGAAATTGTCGGGCGGCGAGAAGCAGCGCGTCGCGATCGCGCGCACCCTGCTGAAGAACCCGCCGATCCTGATCTTCGACGAGGCGACCTCGGCGCTCGACTCGGCCAACGAGCGCGCGATCCAGTCCGAACTGCGCAGCGCGGCGCGCGACAAGACCGCGCTGGTGATCGCGCACCGGCTCTCGACCGTGGTCGACGCGCATGAGATCATCGTGCTCGAGCATGGTCATGTCATCGAGCGCGGCTCCCATGCCGAGCTGCTGGCGCGCAATGGCCGCTATGCCCAGATGTGGGCGCTGCAGCAAAGCGGCGCCGAGGAGACCGTCGTGACCCCAGCGGACGCCTGAGATGGATACCAAGTGGCTGGAGGATTTCGTCAGCCTGGCCGAGACGCGCAGCTTCAGCCGCTCGGCCCAGTTGCGCCATGTGACGCAGCCGGCGTTCTCGCGCCGCATCCAGTCGCTCGAGGCCTGGGCCGGCACCGACCTGGTCGACCGCAGCAGCTACCCGACCCGGCTCACGCCGGCCGGCCAGACCCTGTACGGCCAGGCGCTCGAGATCCTCACCGCGCTGCAGGCGACCCGCAACATGCTGCGCCCGTACTGTCCGACCGGCCAGGACCAGATCGAGTTCGCGATGCCGCACACGCTGGGCTTCACCTTCTTCCCGGCCTGGCTCTCCAGCCTGCGCGAGGCGGTCGGGCCGGTCAAGACCCGGCTGATCGCGCTCAACGTCCATGACGCGGTGCTGCGCCTGATGGAGGGCAGCTGCGACCTGCTGATCACCTATCAGCATACCTCGCAGCCGATCCAGCTCGACGCCGAGCGCTACGAGATGCTGTCGCTCGGCCAGGAGGTGCTGGCGCCCTATGTCCGTCCGAACGAGGACGGCAGCCCCTTGCACCGCCTGCCCGGCAGCGCCGAGCAGCCCTGGCCCTACCTGGCCTATGCGCCGGGGGCCTATCTCGGCCGCGTCGTCGACTGGGTGCTGCGCCAGGGCGGGGCGAACTTCCATCCCGAGCGGGTCTACGAGACCGACATGTCCGAGAGCCTGAAGGCGATGGCGATCGCCGGCCATGGCGTGGCCTTCCTGCCGGCGAGCTCGGTCCAGCAAGCCTTGCGCGCCGGCCAGCTGGTCGCCGCGGCCGGCCCCGAGCTGGCCTGCGAGGCGAGGCTGGACATCCGGCTCTACCGCGAGCGCCCAGGCGCGCGCCGGCCCAAGAGCGCGGCGCAGAAGTTCTGGGACGACGTGGCGGCCACCCAGTCCGGTCCGGGCTGATCCCTGGCGCGCTTTTTGCTGCTTGTCCGGGTCGGGGCCGGGTAGATCCTATGGCAGTCCCTCGGCCCGCGCCCTAGAATGGGGCATCACCGTTTCCCCCGACCGATAAAGGACCTTGAGATGAAGAAGAGCATCCTGGCTATTGCATTGACCGCGGCTTGTGCCGGTTCCGTCTGGGCCCAGGCCAACGATACCCTGGCCAAGATCAAGGGCAGCGGCAGCGTGACCCTCGGGGTGCGCGAATCCTCGGGCCTGGGCTACACCCTGGGCAACGGCAAGTACGTGGGCTTCCATACCGAGATGGGCGAGCGCATCATCGCCGACCTGCAAAAGCAGCTCGGCCTGAGCAAGCTGGAAACCAAGTACCAGCCGGTGACCTCGCAGAACCGCATCCCGCTGCTGCAGAACGGCACCGTCGACCTCGAATGCGGCTCGACCACCAACAACGCTGCGCGCCAGAAGGACGTGGCCTTCGCCGTCACCACCTATGTCGAGGAAGTCGGCATTGCCGTGCGCACCAACTCCAACGTGCATCAGGTCAAGGACCTGAACGGCAAGTCGGTCGCCACCACCACCGGCACCACCTCGGTCCAGACGCTGCGCAAGAACGAGCGCGCCAGCGGCATCGACTTCAAGGAGGTCTACGGCAAGGACCACGCCGACAGCTTCCTGCTGCTCGAGTCGGGCCGCGCCGAGGCCTTCGTGATGGACAAGTCCATCCTGGCCGCCAACATCGCCAAGTCGAAGAATCCGGGCGAGTTCAAGATCCTCGACGAGGTGCTGAGCGTCGAGCCGATCGCCTGCATGCTGCGCAAGGACGACCCGGCCTTCAAGAAGGCGGTCGACGACAGCATCAAGCGCCAGATCAAGGACGGTTCGCTGGCCAAGCTGTACGACAAGTGGTTCATGCAGCCGATCCCGCCGGCCAACGTCAACCTGAAGATGCCGCTGACCGACAGCACCAAGGCCGCCTGGGCCAACCCGAACGACAAGCCGATGGAAGAGTACGCGAAGAAGTAAACTTCGCGTCGATGTCAGCCCCGACGGTCGGGGCTGGTTTTTTCGCTGCACGAGGAGGTCCGCATGAGCTGGGATTGGCAGGTATTCTGCGAGGACACCCTCACGCGTGAGGCAGGTTCGAGCTGCTTCGGCCAGGGCGGCGACATCACCTACCTGGACTGGCTGCTGTCGGCCTGGGGCTGGACGGTGTCGGTCTCGCTGCTGGCGCTGCTGCTGGCGCTGGTCGTCGGCGCCCTGGTCGGCACGCTGCGCACCTTGCCCGGCAGCCCCTGGGTGGTTCGGCTCGGCAATGCCTGGGTCGAGCTGTTCCGCAACATCCCGCTGCTGGTGCAGATCTTCCTCTGGTACCACGTGCTGCCGACGCTGTTCCCGGCGCTGCAGGCGGTGCCGGGCTTCGTGCTGGTGGTGCTGGCGCTGGGCCTGTTCACCTCGGCGCGCATCGCCGAGCAGGTGCGCTCCGGCATCCAGGCGCTGCCGCGCGGCCAGCGCTACGCGGCGATGGCGCTCGGCATGACGACCGCGCAGTCCTACCGCTACGTGCTGCTGCCGATGGCGCTGCGCATCGTGATCCCGCCGCTGACCAGCGAGACCATGAACATCTTCAAGAACTCGTCGGTCGCCTTCGCGGTCTCGGTCGCCGAGCTGACCATGTTCGCGATGCAGGCGCAGGAGGAGACCGCGCGCGGGGTCGAGGTCTACCTGGCCGTGACCGGGCTCTATGTGGTGTCGGCGTTCGCGATCAACCGCGTGATGGCCTTCGTCGAGCGGCGGGCCCGGGTGCCGGGCTTCATCGCCAGCGGCGGCACGGGAGGACATTGAGATGGGACTTCAACTCGACTGGTCCTTCTACAACTGGGACCTGCTGCAGAACTTCGTGCTCAAGGGCCTGGGCTTCAGCCTGACCTTGACGCTGATCGCGACGCTGGGCGGCGTGCTGTTCGGCACCCTGCTGGCGCTGATGCGGCTGTCGGGCCGGCGCTGGCTGGCCATGCCTGCCACGGTCTATGTCAACGGCATGCGCAGCATCCCGCTGGTGATGGTGATCCTGTGGTTCTTCTTGCTGGTGCCGCTGCTGATCGGCCGTCCGATCGGCGCCGAGCTGTCGGCGGTGATCACCTTCGTCGCCTTCGAGGCGGCCTATTTCAGCGAGATCATGCGCGCCGGCATCCAGTCGATCCCGCGCGGCCAGGTCCAGGCCGGGCTGGCGCTGGGCATGAGCTATGGCCAGAACATGAGGCTGGTCGTGCTGCCGCAGGCGCTGCGCAACATGCTGCCGGTGCTGCTGACGCAGACCATCATCCTGTTCCAGGACACCTCGCTGGTCTACGCGATCGGCGCCTACGACATGCTCAAGGGCTTCGAGGTCGCCGGCAAGAACTTCGGTCGCCCGATCGAGGCCTATCTCGCGGCGGCCGTGCTCTATTTCGCGATCTGCTATGCGCTGTCGGCGGGCGTCAAGCGCCTGCACCGCAAGATCGCCATCGTGCGCTGACAGCCGGTACCGAAGGAGAATCCGATGATTGAACTCAAGCATGTGTCCAAGTGGTACGGCCCGGTGCAGGTGCTCAACGACTGCTCGACCCGGATCGAGAAGGGCGAGGTGGTGGTGGTCTGCGGCCCGTCCGGTTCGGGCAAGTCGACGCTGATCAAGACCATCAACGCGCTCGAGCCGATCCAGCAGGGCGAGATCTGGGTCGACGGCAAGGCCGTGCACGACCCCAAGACCGACCTGCCCAAGCTGCGCAGCCATGTCGGCATGGTGTTCCAGCATTTCGAGCTCTTCCCCCACCTGAGCGTGACCGAGAACCTGACCCTGGCCCAGATCAAGGTGCTGGGCCGCAACCTCGATGACGCGAAGCGGCGTGGCCTCAAGATGCTCGACCGGGTCGGCCTGGGCGCGCACAAGGACAAGTTCCCAGGCCAGCTCTCGGGCGGCCAGCAGCAGCGGGTCGCGATCGCGCGCGCGCTCAGCATGGACCCGATCGTGATGCTGTTCGACGAGCCGACCTCGGCGCTCGACCCCGAGATGGTCGGCGAGGTGCTCGACGTCATGGTCGGCCTGGCCGGCGAGGGCATGACCATGATGTGCGTGACGCACGAGATGGGTTTTGCGCGCAAGGTCAGCGACCGGGTGATCTTCATGGACGTCGGCGGCAAGATCCTGGAGGACTGCAGCACCCGCGAGTTCTTCAGCCAGCCGGAGAACCGCCAGCCGCGCACCAAGGACTTCCTGAACAAGATCCTGCAGCACTGAGGACCTGATCGCAGGCAGGACGGGCGCCCGGGTGGCGCCTTTTTCCTGGGCGGTCGGCGCCGGATTTGGGACAATGGCGACATGACGCAACAGATCACCATCACCCGCCCCGACGACTGGCACCTGCATGTGCGCGATGGCGCCGCGCTCCACACCGTGGTGCCGCACACGGCCGCGCAGTTCGGCCGCGCCATCATCATGCCCAACCTCAAGCCGCCGGTCACGACCGCCGAGCAGGCCCTGGCCTACAAGCAGCGCATCCTGGCCGCCGTGCCACAGGGCATGAGCTTCGAGCCGCTGATGACGCTCTACCTGACCGACAACCTGCCGCCCGAGGAGATCGCGCGTGCCAAGGCCGCCGGCGTGGTCGCGCTCAAGCTCTATCCGGCCGGTGCCACCACCAACAGCGATGCCGGCGTGACCGACATCCGCAAGACCTACCAGACGCTGGAAGCGATGCAGCGCGAGGGCGTGCTGCTGCTGGTGCACGGCGAAGTCACCAGTCCCGACATCGACCTGTTCGACCGCGAGGCGGTGTTCATCGAGCAGCAGCTCGCGCCGCTGCGCAAGGATTTCCCGGAACTCAAGATCGTGATGGAGCACATCACGACCAAGGAGGCCGCGCAATACGTGGCCGAGGCCGACCAGTACCTGGGCGCGACCATCACCGCGCACCACCTGCTCTACAACCGCAACGCGATCTTCACCGGCGGCATCCGCCCGCACTACTACTGCCTGCCGGTCCTGAAGCGCGAGACGCACCGCCAGGCCCTGGTGGCCGCGGCGACCAGCGGTTCGCCCAAGTTCTTCCTCGGCACCGACAGCGCGCCGCATCCGGCCCACCTGAAGGAGCACGCGACCGGCTGCGCCGGCTGCTACACCGCGCATGCGGCGATCGAGATGTATGCCGAGGCCTTCGATGCCGCTGGCGCGCTCGACAAGCTGGAAGCCTTCGCCAGCTTCAACGGCCCGGATTTCTACCAGCTGCCGCGCAACCAGGGCCGCATCACGCTGCGCAAGGAAAGCTGGACCCCGCCGGCTTCCTTTGCCTTCGGCGAGGCCGAACTCAAGCCGCTGCGTGCGGGCGAGGCGCTGCCCTGGAAGCTGGTCTGAGCCATTTCTCGCGGCAGATCGACTGGTCCGAGCCCTGGCTGACGCCCTGGCGCCAGCCGGGCGAGGCGATCGCGGCCAACGCGCAGGCCCGCGGCGACCTGCCGGCGGCGCTCAATGCCGCCGGGCTGGCGCCTGTGCGCTTCGTGCCGCAGGCCGAGCTGCCCGAGGGCGTGGCCTACGAGGCGCATATCTTCGCGACCGGCGGCGTACCGACGCGCGAGGGCCTGCACGACTTTTTCAACGCGCTGTGCTGGATGCGCTTTCCCGCCACCAAGCTGCGGCTGAACCGGCTGCAGGCGCAGGCAATCGCGGCCGCGGGCGGCGTCGGAGCCCGGCGCGGGCCGCTGCGCGATGCGCTGACCCTGTTCGACGAGAACGCCGCACTGCTGCAGGCGCCCGAGCCGCTCTGGCAGGCGCTGCTGGCGCGCGACTGGCAGCGCCTGTTCGTCGAGCTGCGCCCGCTCTGGGCCCAGTCCACGCTGCTGCTGTTCGGCCATGCGCTGACCGAAAAGCTGGTCGCGCCCTACAAGTCGATCACGGCCCATGTGCTGCGGCTGCCGGTGCCGACCGATGTTCCGGCTGGCGCAGGTGCAGCCACGGTCCATCCCTGGGACGACTGGCTGGCTGGCCAGCTCACGCCCGACTGGCTGGCGACCAAGCCCTACGCGCCGCTGCCGGTGCTGGGACGGCCGGGCTGGTGGCCGGCCAACGAGGACCCCGTCTTCTACGCCGATGCCCAGGTGTTCCGGCCGGCGCGAATGCCCTGAACTGGCACGCCATTCACCGTCCCATGCTAAGGTGGACGGCTTGAAGCGCCTCGCGTCCGTCCCCATATCAGGGCGAAAGGGGGCGCTGGACCGGGGCTGGCAACGGGCGACTGGCACCCCGCTGATCATTTCAACTTGGGAGTTCTTGCTGTCATGAAACGCATTGCGCTTTTCGTTCTGACCAACCTGGCGGTCATGCTGGTGCTGAGCATCACCGCCAGACTGCTGGGAGTGGATCGCTTCCTGACGGCCAACGGCCTGAACCTCGGCGCGCTGCTGGGCTTCTCGCTGATCATGGGCTTTGGCGGCTCGATCATCTCGCTGCTGATGAGCAAGTCGATGGCCAAGTGGAGCACCGGCGCGGTCGTGATCAACCAGCCGCGCAACGCCGACGAGGCCTGGATCGTCAACACGGTGCAGAAGTTTGCCGACAAGGCCGGCATCGCGATGCCCGAGGTCGCGATCTACGACGGCGAGCCCAATGCCTTCGCGACCGGCGCGAGCAAGAACGCCTCGCTGGTGGCGGTCTCGACCGGACTGCTGCACGGCATGACCCACGAGGAGGTCGAGGCCGTGATCGGCCACGAGGTCGCGCATATCGCCAACGGCGACATGGTGACGATGACGCTGATCCAGGGTGTCATGAACACCTTCGTCGTGTTCCTGAGCCGGGTGGTCGGCTACGCGGTCGACAGCTTCCTGCGCAAGGGCGACGAGCGCGAGAGTGGCCCCGGCATCGGCTACATGGTCACCAGCTTCGTGATGGAGATCGTGCTCGGCTTCCTGGCCGGCATCATCGTGGCCTGGTTCAGCCGCCAGCGCGAGTTCCGCGCCGACGCCGGCGCCGCCTGGCTGATGGGCCGCAAGCAGCCGATGATCAATGCGCTGGCTCGCCTGGGCGGCCTGGAGCCGGGCGCGCTGCCGCAGAGCATGGCGGCGATGGGCATTGCCGGCGGCCTGGGCAAGCTGTTCTCGACCCACCCGCCGCTGGAGGAGCGCATCGCGCGCCTGCAGCAGTCCTGATCCCTGGGCGACTGAAATGGACAAAGGCCGGCTTTGCAGCCGGCCTTTGTGTTTGAGCGCTGCCTGTCTGGCGCCGCGATGAGGGGTCTGATGGCTTACGTGCCGAGCGTCGCGGTCGCCACGGCTTCCGCGACCTTGATGCCGTCGACGCCGGCCGACAGGATGCCGCCGGCATAGCCCGCGCCTTCGCCGGCCGGATAGAGCCCCGCGACGTTCAGGCTCTGGCAGTCCTCGCCGCGCGTGATGCGCAGCGGCGAGCTGGTGCGGGTTTCGACCCCGGTCATCACTGCATCGGCCATGTCGTAGCCCCTGATCTTGCGCCCGAAGACGGGCAGCGCTTGCTTCATGGCCTCGACTGCGAACCCGGGCAGCACCTGGCTCAGGTCGCCGAGCTTGACGCCGGGCTTGTAGGACGGTTGGACGGCGCCGAACTCAGCCGAGGGCTTGCCGACCAGGAAGTCGCCGACCAGCTGGCCCGGCGCCTGGTAGTCGCGTCCGCCGGCCTCGAAGGCCAGGCTCTCGAGCTGGCGCTGGAACACCACGCCGGCCAGCGGATGGGTCTGGCCGCGCGCCTGCATGGCCTGCGCCTGGGCCAGGTAGCGTGCGCCATCCGTTGCGCCGAAGGCGGCGATCCAGGCCGCCTCGTCGGTCGGATAGTCGGCCGGGGCTATGCCGACCACCATGCCGGCGTTGGCATTGCGCTCGGCGCGCGAATACTGGCTCATGCCGTTGGTGACGACGCGCTCGTGCTCGCTGGTCGCAGCGACCACGGTGCCGCCCGGGCACATGCAGAAGCTGTAGACCGCGCGCCCGTTGTCGGCGTGGTGCACCAGCTTGTAGGCGGCGGCGCCGAGCAGCGGGTGGCCGGCGTGGCGGCCCCAGAGCGACTGGTCGATCACGCTCTGCGGATGCTCGATGCGCACGCCGATCGAGAACGGCTTGGGCTCCAGGTAGACGCCAGCGTCGTGCAGCATCGCGAAGGTGTCGCGCGAGCTGTGGCCGAGCGCGAGCACGACCCGGCTTGCGGCCAGCTCCCGGGTTGCGCCGCTGGCCAGGTCCTGCACCTTCAGGCCGCGCACGCGTTGGGGTTGGAAGCCCTCCGGCGCAGCGCCGCCGGCGGCCGGCTCGAGCAGTAGCCCGGTCACGCGCTGCTCGAAGCGGATCTCGCCGCCGAGCTCGATGATCTTCTCGCGCATCGCCTCGACCACCTTGACCAGCTTGAAGGTGCCGATGTGGGGGTGCGCCATGTAGAGGATCTCGGGCGGCGCGCCGGCGTCGACGAATTCCTGCATCACCTTGCGGCCCAGGAAGCGTGGGTCCTTGATCTGGCTGTAGAGCTTGCCGTCCGAGAACAGGCCGGCGCCGCCTTCGCCGTATTGCACGTTGGATTCGGGCGTCAGCACCTTCTTGCGCCACAGGCCCCAGGTGTCCTTGGTGCGCTGGCGCACCGGCCGGCCGCGCTCGAGCACGATCGGCTTCAGGCCCATCTGCGCCAGGGCCAGTGCCGCGAAGATGCCGCAGGGACCGAATCCCACCACCACCGGGCGCTCGGCCTGGTCGGCCGGCCAGTTGGCCGGTGCATGGGCCGGGGCCTGCCAGCTCATGTCAGGCGTGCGGTTGATGTGAGGGGTCTTCTCGAACCTGGCCAGCAGATCGGCTTCCTGCGCCGGATCGGCCAGGCTCAGGTCGCAGATGAAGACCGCCAGCAGCTCGGCCTTGCGCGCGTCGAAGCTGCGCTTGAAGACCTGCAGCTCGGCGATCTGGCCTTCGGCGATGCCGAGCGCCTGCGCGGCGAGCCGACGCAGTTCGGTGACCGGATGCGGCGGCGGCAGCCGGTCCAGGTCGGTCTCGGTCGGGGCGTCGGCGGCGCGGCGGGTCTCGACCGGCAGCGCGGTCAGCGGGAGTTTGAGTTCGGAGATTCGGATCATGGTGGCTCGTGGTGATCAAGCAATCGAGCCGCCGATGATAAGGACTTTGCCCGTTTGGGGTCCGCCTTTCGCGCTGACAGCCTCCGGCAATCGGGCTGGCCGGACGGAGGAGCTTGGACTTATTTCTGGGCTGGCAGGGCCGGGACAGCCGGAGTCGCCGGGACCGCCGCGCTGGCAGGCGTTGCGGGCACAGCAGGAGCGGCGGCCTTGGCAGCCGGGATAGGCGCCGGCTTCTTCTTGGCGGCCTTCTTGGCCTTGCTCACCTTCTTGGGCAGGTCCTTGGCGGCAGCCTGGGGCGCCTGCTTGAGCTCGGTCGGGGCGGCCGGCGTCTTCGCCTCGCTGCCCGTGGTCTTGACGGCAGGCGTGGCGGGGACTGCCGGCGTGGCAGGCGTCTGTGCCTGGGCGCTCAGGGTGATCGCGGCGGCGGACAACAGGGCGAACAGGGACTTCTTCATGGTACTTGCCTCTCGGTGGTGAATCAGGGACATCCCTGACAAGCTCCATGCTGATCACCCAGACTTAGCGCCGAGTTAAGGTTTACCGCCCGTTACCTGTGCAATGTTTTGCAACCTCCCTGTCCAGCCGCTCGTGGCGTACCGGGGCAGCGGGGTCGGCCGCTGCCCTTGCGTGCTGCGCTCAGGCCGGCAGGTAGCCCTCGACTGACAGATAGCGCTCGCCGGTGTCGTAGTTGAAGCCCAGCACGCGGGCCGCAGCCGGCAGCTCGGGCAGCTTCTGCGCGATTGCTGCCAGGGTGGCGCCCGAGGAGATGCCGACCAGCATGCCTTCCTCGCGCGCCGAGCGGCGACCGTACTCGCGCGCCGCCTCGGCCTCGACCTGGATCACGCCGTCGAGCAGCGTGGTATCGAGGTTCTTCGGGACGAAGCCGGCGCCTATGCCCTGGATCGGGTGCGGCGCCGGAGCACCGCCCGAGATCACTGGCGAGGCACTCGGCTCGACCGCGTAGACCTTGAGCTGCGGCCACTGGGCCTTCAGCACGCGCGCCACGCCGCTCAGGTGGCCGCCGGTGCCGACGCCGGTGATGATGGCGTCCAGTCCCTCGGGGAAGTCGGCCAGGATTTCCTGCGCCGTGGTGCGGCTGTGGATCTCGGTGTTGACCGGGTTGTCGAACTGCATCGGCATCCAGGCGCCGGGCGTCTGCGCGACCAGTTCCTCGGCGCGCGCGATCGAGCCCTTCATGCCCTTCTCGCGCGGGGTCAGGTCGAAACTCGCGCCATAGGCCTGCATCAGGCGGCGGCGCTCGATCGACATGCTGTCGGGCATGACCAGGATCAGCTTGTAGCCCTTGACCGCCGCGACCATGGCCAGGCCGATGCCGGTGTTGCCCGAGGTCGGCTCGATGATGGTGCCGCCCGGCTTGAGCAGGCCGCGTTGCTCGGCATCCTCGACCATGGCCAGCGCGATGCGGTCCTTGACCGAGCCGCCCGGGTTGCTGCGCTCGGACTTGATCCAGACCTGGGCCTGCGGGAAAGTGGCGAACAGTCGGTTGATGCGGACATGCGGCGTGTTGCCGATGGTGGCCAGGATATGGTCGGCTTTCATGGGGTCTCCGGTGGGGAAAGGATGAAAAATCCCATTTTGGCGCAATCGATAGCGCGTTGTCCGCATAAGCTCATACGGAAAGCGCGATAATCCGGTCTGTGAAGTCTGCTAGGCCGTCGCTGGCGCAAGTCCCGAAAGGGCGCGCTGGAGGAACGTCCGGACTGCATAGGACAGCGTAGGAGCTAACGGCTCTCCACCGCGAGGTGAGGATCAGAGCAACAGAGACGAGTCCCTTGGAACCATCCGCTCCGGCGGCAGGAGCCTTGGGGGTGAAACGGGCAATCTCTACGCGCAGCAACACCAAGTAGGCCAGCGTCGATGTGGTTCCGCAGAGTTGGCGGGTAGGTGGCACCGAGCCATGTGGGTGACCCATGGCCAAGATGAATGGCGGTCACGCCGGGGATTTCGCAAGAAGTTCCCGGTGCACAGAATCCGGCGTATCGGCAGACTTCACAACTTATTCCAGAGCCAGGCCCGGGCATACCGCGCCTGGCTTTTTGTTTCTTGATCTGGCGGCGGTCACTCGCCCGGGGCCCCCGACGGCGGCGACTCGCTCGGGATGGTGCGTTCAGCCCGGCTTCAGAACCGTTCGTGCATGCCGAGCAGGCGCCAGGCTCCGGCTGGCACCTGGCCCAGCGCGACCCGGCCCAGGCGCAGGCGCTGCAGGGCTTGCGGCTTCAGGCCGGCTTGCGCCAGCCATTGCGGCAGCCGTTCGGGCGCGTAGCCCTTGAGTGCCAGCCGCAGCCGGCTACGCTCCTCGCTGCGGCTGCCCACGCTGAGCTTGAGGTAGGGCGTGCGTGGCCCGGGGGCCAGCTGGTCCACCGACTGTTCCAGCGCCTCGAGCCGGTTGGCTGCGACCGCGCCTGGCAGGTCCAGCATCCATTCATGCTCGAGCAGCAGCGCGTCCTCGTGCAGCTTGCGCTGCACGCCCGGGCTCTGTGCGAACACGGCCAGTCCGCTGCAGGCCGCCGGCATCGGACTGGCGCAGCGCAGGTGCTTGAGGTGCCAGGGCCTGAGTTCGCCCTCGGCCTGGATCAGGCCGGCGAGCGGCTGGCCCTCGGCCAGTGCGATGCCGACCGGCTTGTGCCAGAGCAGGGTGACCGGCAGCAGGGTCTCGCCCAGGCCCTGGGCGTCGATCTCGATCGCCTCGTCCTGCACGCGTTGCGCCGGGTCGTCGGCCACGCGGCCGGCGACGCGGACCCAGCCGCCCTCGATCAGGCGCTCGGCCTCGGCGCGCGAGCAGCCCTGCAGGGCGGCGACGCGCTTGGCCAGGCGTTCGCCGGCGGATTTTTGATAGTCAGACATTGAAGCCTCCCAGGCTTTCGATTCTTTGCACATGCGCCTGCAGCGACAGCTTGGCGATCGGCCACAGTCGCTCGGGCGCGTCGTCATAGGCCAGCCGGACCCAGTCGTCGAGCTGGCCGTCGGGCAGGGCGCGCATCGCGGCGGCGACCTTGGTCTCGCGTGCCAGCCGGTGCGCCTTCAGGCGTTCGATCGCCTGCGCCGCACTGCCCAGCACATGGCCGTGCGCCGGCAGGATGAATTCGACCTGCCATTCGGAGCAGGCCGCCAGCAGCTTGTCGAGCGAATCCAGGTAGTCGTTCATGTTGCCGTCGGGCGGCGCGACCAGGGTCGTGCTGCCGTTGAGCACATGGTCACCGCTGAACAGCAGGCCGTCCTCCTCGAGCAGCAGGCAGAGGTGGTTGGCCGCATGGCCTGGCGTGTGCAGCACGCGCAGCACATGCCTGGCCTCGCCCGCCGCACCGCACAGCAACAGCCGTTCGCCATCGGCCAGCTCGCGCTCGGGCGTGAAGCGGCTGTCATGGCGTGAGTGTGGCCCGCTGGCCAGGCCCAGGATGGGCGGCCTGGGCCGGCCGGTCTGCTCGACCAGCGCTTGCAGCCGCGCCGCGCCGGGCGAATGGTCGGGGTGCGAGTGGGTGCAGACGATCGCACGGATGTCGCCGCCGGCGGCACTCCAGAGCCGCTCGATGTGCTCGGGTTCGTCCGGACCGGGGTCGATCGCGACATGGCCGGTCGCCGGGTCGCCGACCAGGTAGCTGTTGGTGCCGGGGCCGGTCATGAAGCCGGGGTTGGGCGCGGTCAGGCGCTGGACGTTCCTGAGCAGCCTGACCGCATGGTCGGTCTGCCAGTCCAGCGCGTGCGCCAGCTGGCCGTCGGGGCAGCACAGTTCGAGCTCGCCATGGGCCGGCTCATGCTCCATCACCGAGACCTTGCGCCCGCC
The DNA here is from genome assembly GCF_002980595.1 of Malikia granosa. Classification (GTDB taxonomy): domain Bacteria; phylum Pseudomonadota; class Gammaproteobacteria; order Burkholderiales; family Burkholderiaceae_C; genus Malikia; species Malikia granosa. The sequence goes on along the minus strand of NZ_PVLQ01000007.1, from coordinate 30,671 downwards.
GAGCCAGCCGCCGCGCGGGCAGCTGGTCCAGAGCGGCTGCTCGGTCGTGGCGCTGAGCGCCAGCACGGCATCCACGCTGGCTTGCGCGGCCAGCCATTCGAGCGTGCGTATCGTCGGGTGGATCAGGTGCAGCTCGCCGGCCGCGTGGCGCGCGAGTGCGTCCTGCGGCCGCAGCCAGACCGGCTCGAACTGCTCGCTCTCGTCGGCCACCGGCTGCTGGCCGTCGGGCATGCGCGCGACCATGAAGGGCACGTCGAAGCGGATCGGCAGGTCGCGGTCGGTGATCCAGTGCGCCAGCCAGTAGACCCGGTCCGCCGCCAGCGTCAGCCCGCGCGCGGCGCATTGGGCGGCGAAATCGCCCTGGCGGTCGAGCGCATCGAGATCCTGCTGATCGACCCAGCGGCCGTCGGCATGCAGCGCCAGCAGCACGCCGAGCTCCTCGAAGCTCTCGCGGATCGCGGCGATCGCATGGGTCAGCTGCGCGTCGTCCTGCTGCGGCCGTCGGCTGGCCAGTCCATGGGACTGCGCGTCGGCGGCGTCCAGGCTGCCGCCCGGAAACACATAGGCCCCTGGCGCGAAGCGGGCTTGCGTCGAGCGTCGGGTCAACAGCACTTCGAGCCCCTCGACGCCGTCACGCAGCAGCAACAGGGTGGCGGCCGGCCTTGCCGGAGCAGGGCGATGCGGAGGGTGCAGGAGTTGGGTCTGGCGTGGCATGTGAAGGAGGGGATAGTGGCAGGCCTGGGGCGCTCGGCCGCGGCTCGTCCGAGGGCGGGAGAGGTCTGGGCGATGTCTTCTGTCCTGGACCCGGCTATGGTAAGGCCGTTACGGATGGTGACGATTGGCTGCTGGGCAGTCAGGGGTTTTCGGTCTACACTTTTTGCGCCAGTGGTAAATCTGATTCAAAGGGGAAACACATGAAGAGAAACATCCTGATCGCCACCCTCGCCGGCGCCGTCGTCCTGTCCGGTTGCGCCAACATGAGCGAAGAGCAGAAGGGTGGCACCGGCAAGGGCGCCGCCATCGGTGCCGCCACTGGTGCCGTGCTCGGTGCCATCACTGGCAGCGGCACCAAGGGCGCGGTGCGCGGGGCCGCAGTCGGCGCTGCCGCTGGCGCGCTGGGCGGCTATGTCTGGTCCTCGCGCATGGAGCAGCAGAAACGCGAGATGGAGGCCAGCACCCGCGGCACCGGGGTCGAGGTCATGCAGACCGCCGACAACCAGCTCAAGCTCAATATCCCGAGCGACATCTCCTTCGATACCGGCCGTGCCGACATCAAGTCCAACTTCCGCCAGATCCTGGACGACTTCGCGCGTGGCCTGCAGAACAACCCGAATGCGCGCGTGACCATCATCGGCCACACCGACAACGTCGGCAGCGATGCGGTCAACGACCCGCTGTCGATCAACCGCGCTGCCAGCGTGCGCAACTACCTGACTTCGCGCGGCATTTCGCCCAGCGTGATAAGCATCGACGGCCGTGGTGAGCGCGAGCCGATCGCGAGCAACGCGACCGCCGAGGGCCGGGCGCGCAACCGCCGCGTCGAGATCTTCGTCGGCGAAGGCGCGCGCTAAGTCCCTGGCCGCCAGGCAGGCGCCGGCCTGATAATGCGGCCATGCGGATTCCATTTACCAAGATGCAGGGCGCGGGCAATGACTTCGTCGTCCTCGACGAGACGCGCGGCCGCTTCGGCCTGAGCACAGCCCAATACCGTTTCCTGGCCGACCGGCATTTCGGCGTCGGTGCCGACCAGATCCTGACGGTGCGGCCGGCGCCGACCCCCGAGCTCGACTTCGAGTACCTGATCCACAACGCCGACGGCGGCGAGGTCGAGAACTGCGGCAACGGCGCGCGCTGCTTCGTGCGCTATGTGCACGAGCGCGGCCTCACCCACAAGCCGACCGTGCGCGTCAAGGTGCATGGCGGCGCGATCGAGCTGCGCCTCAATGCCGACGGTCGCGTGACGGTCGACATGGGTGCGCCGGTGTTCGATCTCGAGCGCCTGCCTTTTGATCCGACCGGCTTGCAACCCCAGGTCAGCGGTGGCTGGCAGACCTGGCCGCTGGCGCTGGACCTGCCCGCCGGAGTCGTGACCGCGCCGGTCGCGGTGGTCTCGATGGGCAACCCGCATGCGGTGCTGCTGGTCGACGATGTCGAGACCGCGCCGGTGGCCGAGTGGGGCCCGCTGATCGAGCGCCATCCGGCCTTCCCGAAGCGGGTCAATGCCGGCTTCCTGCAGATCGTCGATCGCACCCAGGTCAAGCTGCGCGTCTACGAGCGCGGCGCCGGCGAGACCCTGGCCTGCGGCACCGGTGCCTGCGCGGCGGTGGTCGCCGGCATCCGGCTCGGCCTGCTCGACGAGCAGGTCGACGTGCAGGCCCGCGGTGGCCGGCTCACGATCGCCTGGGCCGGTGGCCGCGACCTGGCCGCGCCCGTGCTGATGACCGGTCCCGCCGTCACCGTCTTCCAGGGCGAGATCGAAGTTCCCGAGCTGGCCTGAGTCCGCGATGGACAGTCGCGCCCAGTTCCAGCCCATCACCGAGGACGATATCGCCCAGTTCCTCGCGAACACGCCGGGCTTCTTCGAGCGCTATGCCGGGCTGCTCGCGAGCGTGCAGCTCGGCAGCCCGCATGGCGGCCGCGCGATCAGCCTGCAGGAGCGCCAGGTCGAGTTGCTGCGACGCAAGATCCACGACCTCGAGCTCAGGCTGGCGGCCATGCTGCGCCTGGGCCGCGACAACGTGGCGATCGCCGACAAGCTGCTCGGCCTGTTCCAGGCCCTGCTGCGTGCGCGCTCGGAGCATGAGCTGCCCGGGCTGCTGCGGTCCGAGCTCGAGCGGCGCTTCGGGCTGCCCCAGGTCGCACTCAGGCTCTGGGGCCTGGCGCCCGAGTTCGCCGAGCTCGACCAGGCCGCTGCCATGGGGCAGGGCGACCGCGCCGTCTTGCCGGAGCGGCTCTACTGCGGGCCGCAGGCCGGCCAGGCCGCGCTGGCCTGGCTCGAGCAGCCCGAGGCCGCGCAGTCGGTCGCGCTGCTGCCGTTGCGCCCGCAGGCCGACGCGCCGCCGTTCGGCCTGCTGCTGCTGGCCTCGGACGATGCGCAGCGCTTCCAGCCCTCGATGGATACCGATTTCCTGCGCCACTTGGGCGAGCTCGCGGGCGCTGCGCTGTCGCGCCTGCTGCCGCTGTGCGAGCCGGACTGACGCGGCAGCCTGCCTGCCGGCTTCCGGCATCGGTCCAGGGGGCTTGACAGAAGGGCTACACTGCCAGATTGACCAATTCTCCGCGTTGGCCCTATGGCCGGTGCATTCCCGTATCCACAGCGACACCCATGGCCCTGATACCCGTCACCATCCTGACCGGATTCCTCGGATCTGGCAAGACCACCCTGCTCAAGCGCGTGCTGACCGAGGCCCATGGCCAGAAGATCGCCGTGATCGAGAACGAGTTCGGCGAGGAGAACATCGACACCGACATCCTGGTCTCCGACACCGAGGAGCAGATCATCCAGATGAGCAACGGCTGCGTCTGCTGCACCATCCGCGAGGACCTGCGCAGCACGCTGCAGCTGCTCGCGGCCAAGAAGCGCAAGGGCCTGCTCGACTTCGAGCGCATCGTGATCGAGACCACCGGCCTGGCCGATCCGGGCCCGGTCGCGCAGACCTTCTTCATGGACGAGGAGATCGCCGAGAGCTACCTGCTCGACTCGATCATCACCCTGGTCGATGCCAAGCATGCGCAGCAGCAGCTCGACGAGCGCCAGGAGGCGCGGCGCCAGCTCGGCTTCGCCGACCAGATCTTCATCAGCAAGTCCGACCTGGTGTCGGAGTCCGAACTGGCCGAGCTCAAGCACCGGATCCGGCACATGAACCCGCGCGCGCCGATCCAGACCGCGCATTTCGGCCAGGTTGCGCTGAGCCAGGTGCTCGACCTGCGCGGCTTCAACCTCAACGCCAAGCTCGACCTCGACCCGGATTTCCTCAAATCCGACGATCACAGCCACTGCGACCACGACCATGGCCATTGCGAGCATGAGCATGGCCACGATCACGATCACGATCACGATCACGATCACGGCCATGAGGGCCATGACCACGCGCCCGGCGAGCCCTGCAACCATCCCGGCCATGGCCACCACCATCGCCACGACGACGATGTGCAGAGCTTCGTCTACCGCGAGACGCGTGCGCTCGATCCGGCCAAGCTGGAGGATTTCCTCGGCGCGATCGTGCAGGTCTACGGCCCCAAGCTGCTGCGCTACAAGGGCGTGCTGCACATGAAGGGCACCGGGCGCAAGGTGATCTTCCAGGGCGTGCACCAGCTCATGGGCAGCGACCTCGGTCCCGAATGGGGTCCGGACGAATTGCGCCAGAGCAAGATGGTGTTCATCGGCATCGACTTGCCGCGCGACATCCTGCTGCAGGGCCTGGGGCAGTGCCTGGCCTGAAGCGTCCGCGGCACCGTTACAATGCCGCCGCCGCGGGCCGTAGTGCGCGCCAGGCGTTTATCCAGTCAGAAAGATAAGAGTGAGGGCCGCTGGCGTCGCGCGACGCCGGTCCAGCCCAACACCAGGACCGCCCGCAAGGGCATCAAGGAGAACGGTTTTGAACCTCGACAGCTCGCCTCCCCGCGCCGATTGACCGGCCGGCAGGGCTGCTGCAGCCGCCGTTTTCCATTCCCACTCCATCGAAGCCATCATGTCCACCACCGCACCCAAGACCGCCGCCCAGGATTCCTCGCTGGCCGACCACTGGAAGACCAAGCCCTTGGAGCAGCTGACCGACGCCGACATGCTCGCCATGCCCGAGAGCGAGTACATGAACGAGGTGCAGCTGGCTTATTTCCGCCGCAAGCTGCAGGCCATCAAGGCCGGCATCCTGGCCAATGCCGGCGAGACCACCGAGCACCTGCGCGAGGACACCTCGGTCGTGCCCGATCCGGCCGACCGCGCCACGATCGAGGAGGAGCATGCGCTCGAGCTGCGCACCCGCGACCGCGAGCGCAAGCTGCTCAAGAAGATCGAGCAGTCGATCGCCAGCATCGATTCGGGCGACTACGGCTACTGCGCCGAGACCGGCGAGCCGATCGGCGTCGGCCGCCTGCTGGCCCGTCCGACCGCCAACCTGTCGCTCGAGGCACAGCAACGGCGCGAACTCAAGCAGAAGATGTTCGGGGACTGATGGCGTCGGCCGGTTCCGGGCTCTCTCGGCGGCGCAGCGCAAGCGGCGTGCGCCTGCGAGAATAGGGGCATGGAACACAAAGACTCCTCGATCTTCTACGGCACGACCATCGTCTGCGTGCGGCGACAGACGCCGCAGGGCGTCCAGGTCGCGATTGGCGGTGACGGCCAGGTCACGCTCGGCAACATCGTCGTCAAGGGCACGGCGCGCAAGGTGCGCAAGCTCTACCGCGACCAGGTGCTGGCCGGTTTCGCCGGCGCCACCGCCGATGCCTTCACCCTGTTCGAGCGCTTCGAGGCCAAGCTCGAGAAGCACCAGGGCCACCTGGTGCGCGCCGCGATCGAGCTGACCAAGGACTGGCGCACCGACCGCGTGCTGCGCAAGCTCGAGGCCATGCTGGCGGTGGCCGACAAGACGGCCAGCCTGATCATCACCGGCAATGGCGACGTGCTCGAGCCCGAGCATGGCATCGTCGCGATAGGCTCCGGCGGCTCCTACGCCCATTCGGCGGCCCGGGCGCTGGTCGACCATACCGAACTCAGCGCCGAGCAGGTCGTGCGCGAGTCGCTCAAGATCGCGGGCGAACTCTGCATCTACACCAACATGAACCACACGGTCGAGGTCCTGTAATGTCGTCCGCCATGACCCCCCAGGAGATCGTCTCCGAGCTCGATGCCCACATCATCGGCCAGCAGGCCGCCAAGCGCGCGGTCGCGATCGCGCTGCGCAACCGCTGGCGCCGCCAGCAGGTCGAGCCCAAGCTGCGCCCGGAGATCACGCCCAAGAACATCCTGATGATCGGCCCGACCGGCGTCGGCAAGACCGAGATCGCGCGCCGGCTGGCCAAGCTGGCCCATGCGCCCTTCATCAAGGTCGAGGCGACCAAGTTCACCGAGGTCGGCTATGTCGGCAAGGATGTCGATTCGATCATCCGCGACCTGGCCGACATCGCGATCAAGCAGCAGCGCGAGCTCGAGATGGCCAAGGTCCGGGTGCGTGCCGAGGACGCGGCCGAGGAGCGCATCCTCGACGCGCTGGTGCCGCCGCCGCGCTCGGAAGGCTTCGGCTTCAATGCCGAGGACAGGCCGGCCGACAGCGCCGCGCGCCAGGTGTTCCGCAAGAAGCTGCGCCAGGGCGAGCTCGACGACAAGGAGATCGAGCTCGACCTCGCCGCGGCCAGCCCGCAGCTCGAGGTCATGACCCCGGCCGGCATGGAGGAGATGGCCGAGCAGCTGCGCGGCATGTTCAGCCAGCTCGGCGCCGGCAAGAAGAAGGCGCGCAAGCTCAAGATCGGCGAGGCCAGGAAGCTGCTGATCGACGAGGAGGCCGCCAAGCTGCTCAACGAGGACGAGGTCAAGCAGCAGGCGCTGCACAATGCCGAGCAGAACGGCATCGTCTTCATCGACGAGATCGACAAGGTCACCAGCCGCAGCGACGGCGCCAACGCGGGCGAGGTGTCGCGCCAGGGCGTGCAGCGCGACCTGCTGCCGCTGGTCGAGGGCACGACGGTCTCGACCAAGTACGGCGCGATCAAGACCGACCATATCCTGTTCATCGCGAGTGGCGCGTTTCATTTGAGCAAGCCGAGCGACCTGCTGCCCGAGCTGCAGGGCCGGCTGCCGATCCGGGTCGAGCTGCAGTCGCTGACGGTGGCCGACTTCGAGGCCATCCTGAGCCAGACCCATGCCAGCCTGGTGCGCCAGTACCAGGCGCTGCTGGCGACCGAGGGAGTGCAGCTGGCCTTCACCCCGGATGGCATCACGCGGCTGGCGCAGATCGCGCACGAGGTCAACGAGCGCACCGAGAACATCGGCGCGCGCCGTCTCGCGACCGTGATGGAGCATCTGCTCGACGAGGTCAGCTTCGACGCGACCAGGCTCGAGGGCCAGACCGTCACCATCGACGCCGCCTATGTCGATGCCCGCCTGGGCGCCCTGAGCCAGAACGAGGACCTGTCGCGCTACATCCTCTGACGCAGCGGCTGCCTGCAGGCGCGTGACGGCACGCCGTCCGCCCTGTATGATAAAACTCTGCTGAAGGGGAGGATGTCATGGCCTTTCGACCGCGTGCCGTCTGGGGCTTGCTCGGCTGGCTGCTGCTGGTTCAGGGCCAGGCGCAGGCCGAAGCCCCGGGCCAGATCTACCGTTGCCGGACCTATGGCGGCGGCCAGTTCTGGTCCGAGCAGCATTGCCAGCAGCATGGCGCGCTGATCGAGCGCATCGAAAGCGTGCCGGCCGGCATGAGCTTCGAACGCCAGGTCAAGGTCGCCGAGCAGGGCAGCGGCCGCAGCGCCAAGGCGGTCAGCGCCGGCCGGGCGAGCCGCAGCGAGCAGGCCCTCATCGAGCGCGAGGCCAAGGCCAGGGCGCGCGAGCAGGCCAGGTTGCAGGCGCGCTGCGCCAGATGGCAGGCCGAGCTCGAGCGCCAGCAGGGCTACAGCCGCCAGAAGCTCACGGCGCGCCGGCAGGAGTTCATCCGCAACAAGCAGCAGTTCCTGCGCGAGCAACGCGAGCAGGCGGGCTGTCGCTGAAGCTCCTAGTTCCCGACCTTCCTCCCGACTTCAGGTTTCGCCTGCAATCAGGCGGCTAAGTGCTTATGCGATCAAGGGTTTTTCCTGATCCTGCAGCGGGCGTGTGAGCCTAAGTCTTTGATTTCATTTTAAAAAAACAAACATTTACTTGTTTAGCAGGCTGTTTTGGTGCTACAGTGGAAAAAAGTGCAATAAAGTGGCGAAAAGTGTTTTTAAAGGCCTGGTACCGTGTTTCAGGGAGCGTCCTCCATCAGCCTCGATGCCAAAGGTCGGCTTTCCGTGCCGACTCGGCATCGTGACGTGTTGAGCGCGACTGCTGCCGGCCAGCTCACAATCACCAAGCACCCGCACGGTTGCCTCATGATCTTTCCGCGTCCCGAATGGGAAGCTTTCCGCGCCCGCATTGCCGAGCTGCCGATGTCGGCTCAGTGGTGGAAGCGGATCTTCCTCGGCAATGCGATGGACTGCGAGCTCGACGCCTCGGGGCGGGTGCTCGTGGCGCCCGAGCTGCGCGCCGCCGCGGGAATCACCAAGGGGGCTGTGCTGCTCGGGATGGGCAACCATTTCGAACTCTGGGACGCTGAGACCTATGCGGCCCAGGAAGCCGAGGCGATGAAGGGCGAAATGCCCGACGTCTTCAAGGATTTCTCTTTCTGAAGGCACGGCAGTGCAAACTCCTCTCTCTCATTGCACCGTCCTGTTGGACGAGGCGGTCGATGCCCTTTCGGTTCGACCGGATGGTCATTACATCGATGCGACCTTTGGTCGCGGGGGCCACTCGCGCCTGATCCTGTCGCGGCTCGGTGCCGACGGTCGCCTGACCGGCTTCGACAAGGACCCGCAGGCGGTGGCCGTGGCCGACGCGCTGGCGCAGGCCGATCCGCGTTTTTCGATCCGCCACGAGGGCTTCAAGTCCATGGCGGAGCTGCCGGCGGCCTGTGCCGACGGCATCCTGATGGATCTCGGGGTCAGCTCGCCCCAGATCGACGACCCTGCACGGGGTTTTTCCTTCCGGCACGACGGGCCGCTGGACATGCGCATGGACCCCAGCCGGGGCGAGAGCGTGGCCGACTGGCTGGCCGAGGCCGAAATTCCCCAGATGGCGGAGGTGATACGTGACTACGGCGAAGAACGGTTTGCTCAACAGATTGCAAAGGCGATTGATCGTCGCCGACAGGAACGGGGCCCGCTTCGAACCACCGCCGAGCTGGCCGAAGTCGTGGCTGGCGCGGTCAAAACCCGCGAGCCGGGCAAGGACCCTGCAACGCGCACATTTCAGGCTCTTCGGATTTTCATCAACGCCGAGCTTGAGGAGCTCCAGCAGGCCCTGAGCGCGAGCCTGCGCCTGCTGCGTCCGGGTGGCAGGCTGGTCGTGATCAGCTTCCATTCGCTCGAGGACCGTATCGTCAAGCAGTTCATCGCCCTGCACTCGAAAGAGGTCTACGACCGCCGTGCGCCCTTCGCGGCCCCGAAGCCGATGGCGCTGCGCAGCATCGGCCGGATCATGCCGGGCGAGCGCGAGGTCGCGGCCAATCCGCGCGCGCGTAGCGCCGTGATGCGCGTGGCCGAGCGCACCGACGCGGAGGCGCCGTGACGCGTGTCAACCTGGTCCTGCTGCTGGCGCTGCTGGTCAGCGCCTTTTGCTTGGTGAACGTGCGCTACGAGTCGCGCCGGGTCTACATGGCGCTGAGCAAGGCGCAGTCGCAGGCCTTGCGGCTTGACGCCGACCATGACCAGCTGCTGGCGCAGAAGCGCACCCTGGCCGCACCGGTCCGGGTGCAGCAGCTCGCCGCTGGCCAGTTGCGCATGCGTCCGACCAATCCGGCCGTGACCGAGTATCTGCAGTCCGGTGCCAAGGCACCGGTCAAGGGTCAGCCGTGAGCCGCCGCAGCATCGCCTACAGCAGCAGCCCGCTGCTGGCCAGCAAGACGCCGCTGGGCCGCAGCAAGGCCATCGTCGGCCTGATGGCGCTCGGCTTCGTCGCCATGGCCGGCCGCGCCGCCTATGTCCAGGTACTGGGCAACGACTTCTTCCTGCGCCAGGGCGAGGTGCGCTATGCGCGCACGCTCGAGCTGCCGGCCAGCCGCGGCCGCGTGCTCGATCGCAACGGCGTGATCCTGGCCACCAGCGTGGTCGCGCAGAGCATCTGGGCCGAGCCGTCCGACATCGAGCTCGACGATCCCAAGCTGGCCCAGGCGGCCGAGCTGCTCGGCCTGTCGCTGGCCGAGTTCAAGAGCCGCATCAGCAAGGGGGGCAAGAACTTCGTCTGGATCCAGCGCCAGGTCGACGAGCCGGTGGCGCTCAGGGTCAAGGCGCTCGGCATCAAGGGCCTGCACCTGCGCGAGGAGTACAAGCGCCATTACCCCGAGGGCGAGGCGTCCGCGCATGTGGTCGGCTTCACCAACGTCGAGGATGTCGGCCAGGAGGGGATAGAGCTGGCCTTCAACCAGGCCCTGTCGGGCAAGCCGGGTTCGCGGCGCGTGATCAAGGACCGGCTGGGCCGGGTGGTCGAGGACACGCGCGAGGCGATCCCGCCGGTGGACGGGCGCGACCTGCAGCTGTCGATCGACAGCAAGATCCAGTATTTCGCCTACCAGAAGCTGCGCGACCAGGTGATCGCGCACAAGGCCCGCGCCGGCAGCGTGGTGGTGCTCGACGCCCGCTCCGGCGAGCTGCTGGCGCTGGCCAACTACCCGAGCTACAACCCGAACCAGCGCCAGAACCTGACCGGCGAGCAGCTGCGCAACCGCGCGCTGACCGACACCTTCGAGCCCGGCTCGACCATGAAGCCGTTCACGATCGGGCTGGCGCTCGAGACCGGTCGCGTCAAGCCCGAGACCCTGGTCGATACCTACCCCGGTCGCCTCACGATCACCGGCTCGACCATCTCGGATACCCACAACTACGGCACGCTGACGGTCGAGGGCGTGATCCAGAAGTCGTCCAACGTCGGCACCACCAAGATCGCGATGCAGATGCAGCCGCGCGAGATGTGGGAGACCTTCACCGCGGCCGGCTTCGGCCAGAAGCCGCAGCTCGAGTTCCCCGGCGTGGTCGGTGGCCGGGTGCGGCCCTACAAGACCTGGCGGCCGATCGAGCAGGCCACCATGTCCTATGGCTACGGCTTGTCGGCCAGCCTGTTCCAGATGGCGCGCTCCTACACCGTGTTCGCCAACGAGGGCCGGATCATTCCAGCCACCATCCTCAAGAAGCCGGAAACCGCTGCCGCCGGTGCCCAGGTGTTCTCGCCGCGCACGGCGGCCCAGGTGCTCAAGATGCTGGCGATGGCGACCGGCCCTGGCGGCACCGGCCAGCGCGCCCAGACCATCGGCTATTCGGTCGGCGGCAAGTCGGGCACCGCGCGCAAGCAGGCCGGCAAGGGCTATGCCGCCGGCAAGTACCGCGCCTGGTTCACCGGCATGGCACCGATCGAGCATCCCCGCATCATCTGCGCGGTCATGCTCGACGAGCCCAGCGCTGGCCAGGTCTATGGCGGCCTGGTCGCGGCGCCGGTGTTCAGCGAGACCGTGCAGCAGGCGCTGCGCATCCTGGGCGAGCAGCCCGACATGAGCGTCAAGCCGCATATCGTGGCGCAGGCGGTGGAGGAATCCTTGTGATCACGACTTTCGACCGGCCCGATGCCGCCTGCCGCTGGCTGCGCGAGCAGGGCGTGCGCGCGCTGCAGAGCGACAGCCGGCGCGTGCGGCCCGGCGATGCCTTCGTGGCCTGGCCCGGCGCGGCGCAGGACGGCCGGCGCCATGTCGCCGCCGCGCTGGCGGCCGGCGCGGTCGCCTGCCTGGTCGAGCGCGCGGGCTGCGAGGCCTTCGGCCTGGACGATTCGACCGATCCGCGCATTGCCGCCTTCCAGGGCCTGAAGGCCGCCACCGGCGCCATTGCCAGCCTGTTCCAGCGCGAGCCGAGCCAGGTGCTCGACGTGATCGCCTTGACCGGCACCAATGGCAAGACCTCGACCGGCTGGTGGATCGCGCAATGGCTGGCCGCGCTCGGCGAGCCCGCCGCGCTCGCGGGCACCCTGGGCATGGGAGTGCCGGGCTGCGACTTCGAGCCGACCGGACTGACCACGCCCGACCCCGTGAGCTGGCAGGCCGGCTTGCGGCGCTGGGCCGACGCTGGCATCCAGGCGGCCGTGGTCGAGGCTTCTTCGATCGGCCTGCAGGAAGGCCGGCTCGAGGCGACCCGCATCCGCACCGCCGTCTTCAGCAACCTGACCCAGGACCATCTCGACTACCACGGCAGCATGGATGCCTACTGGCGCGCCAAGCGCGCGCTGTTCGACTGGCCCGGCCTGCAGGCGGCGGTGGTCAATATCGATGATCCCCATGGCGCCCGGCTGGCGGCCGAGCTGCAGCCGCGTGCCGATGCCGGTGCGCTCGAGCTGTGGACGATTGCCGTGCGCGCCCCGCAGGCGCGGTTGCGCGTGACCGGCTGGGCCTTGACCGAGACCGGCCTGCGCTTCGAGCTGGTCGAGCGCCAGCCCGATGGCAGCAGCGGCGCTGCGCAGCAGATCAGCGTCCCGCTGGTCGGCGAATACAACCTCTACAACCTGCTGAGCGCGCTGGCCGTGGCACGCGCGCAGGGCCACGCGCTCGAGCCGGCGGTCGCCGCTGCCAACGCCTTGACTCCGGTGCCGGGCCGCATGCAGTCGGCCTGGGGCGCCGAGCAGGCCGGCCAGCCGCTGGTGCTGGTCGACTATTGCCACACGCCCGACGCGCTCGAGAAGGCGCTGCAGGCGCTGCGTCCGCTGGCCGACAAGCGCGGCGGCTGCCTGTGCTGCGTGGTCGGCTGCGGTGGCAACCGCGATGCCGGCAAGCGTCCGTTGATGGCCGCCGCGGCCGAGCGCGGCTCCGACCGGCTCTGGCTGACCAGCGACAACCCGCGTTCGGAGGACCCGCTGCAGATCCTGGCCCAGATGCGCGCTGGCCTGCTGGAGCCGGCCCGGGTCGAGGTCGTGTCCGACCGTGCGGCGGCGATCGCGCAGGCGGTGGCGCAGGCCGGTCCGAGCGATGTGCTGTTGTTGGCCGGCAAGGGACATGAGGACTATCAGGAGATTGCCGGCGTGAAACTGCCGTTTTCCGATCTGGAGCAGGGCCGGCTGGCGCTGCAGGCCTGGCGCTCGTGCCAGATGAAGGAGCAGGCATGAAGACCCTGGCCCAGCTCCTGCCCGAGCTCGAGGGCGCGCGCGTCGTCGGCGCACCCGCGGCGCTCGGCATCGCACGGGTGCACAGCGACAGCCGCAGCCTGCAGGCCGGCGACCTGTTCGTCGCGCTGCGCGGCGAACGCTTCGACGCCAACGACTACCTGGCGCAGGCGCGCGCCGACGGCGCGGTCGCCGCGCTGGCCGAGCGTGGCCTGGAAGCGGCCGGCCTGCCCGGCGTCGAGGTCGCCGACAGCCGGGCCGCGCTCGGCGAGCTGGCCCGGCGCTGGCGCGAGCAGTTCGCGCTGCCCTTGATCGCCGTCACCGGCAGCAACGGCAAGACCACGGTGACGCAGATGATCGCGTCCATCCTGCGCGCCGCCGTGGGCGAGGCAGCGCTGGCGACCCGGGGCAACTTCAACAACGAGATCGGCGTGCCGCTGACCGTGCTGCGCCTGGACGCCTCGCACCGGCTCGCGGTGGTCGAGCTCGGCATGAACCATCCGGGCGAGATCGCCGGCCTGGCGCGCATTGCGCAGCCGACCGTGGCGCTGGTCAACAACGCGCAGCGCGAGCACCAGGAGTTCATGGCGACGGTCGAGGCGGTGGCCCGCGAGAACGCCGAATGCTTCCAGGCGCTGCCGGCCGATGGCACGGCGGTGTTCCCGGCCGCCGACGAGTTCACGCCGCTGTGGCGCGAGCTCGCGGGCAGCCGGCGCGTGCTGACCTTTGGCGGCGCGGGCGCCGATGTCAGCGGCGAGGCCGACTGGATCGATGGCGGCTGGCGCCTGCGTGCGCGCACGCCGGCGGGGGACTTCGAGACCCGGCTGCAGATCGCGGGTCGGCACAACGTGGGCAATGCCCTGGCGGCTGTGGCCTGCGCGCTGGCCGCCGGCGTGGCGCTGGAGGCGATCGCGCGCGGCCTGGCCGACTTCGTGCCGGTGCAGGGCCGCTCGCGCGCCTACCAGCTCCTGCTGGCCGGCCGCCATCTGACCCTGGTCGACGACAGCTACAACGCCAATCCCGATTCGGTGCGTGCCGCGATCGAGGTGCTGGCCGAGCTGCCGGGCCCGCGCCTGCTGGCGCTGGGCGACATGGGCGAGGTCGGTGCGCAGGGCCTGGCCTTCCACGACGAGGTGCTGCGCCATGCGCTGGCGCTCGGCCTGGACCGGGTGCTGGTGTCGGGCGACTGGATGGAGCAGGCGGCCGCGCCGCTGCTGGCCGGATCGAACGGCCGGTTGACGTTTTTCAAGGATTTCGAGGCGCTGCAGTCCGAGGCGCTGGCATTGGTTCCCACCATGGGGTCGGTGCTGGTCAAGGGCTCGCGCTTCATGCGCATGGAGCGGCTGGTGCAGTCGCTGCAGGCGCTGGCACAACAAGAAGGAGTGAGCCATGCTGCCTAGTTTGGCGCAATGGATGCAGGGCATGGGCCCCGAGTTCGGTTTTCTGCGGGTGTTCCAGTACCTGACTTTCCGCGCCGTGATGGCGGCCATGACCGCGCTGCTGGTCGGTATCGTCGCCGGCCCCTGGTTCATCCGCCGGCTGACCGCGCTCAAGATCGGCCAGCCGGTGCGCGGCTATGCGATGCAGTCCCACCTGAGCAAGAGCGGCACGCCGACCATGGGCGGCGTGCTGATCCTGTTCGCGATCGCGTTCTCGACCCTGCTCTGGTTCGACTGGAGCAACCGCTTCGTCTGGGTGGTGCTGATCGTCACGCTCGGCTTCGGCGCGGTCGGCTGGGCCGACGACTGGCGCAAGGTGGTCAACAAGGACCCCGAGGGCATGCGCTCGCGCGAGAAATACGCCTGGATGTCGCTGATCGGCCTGTTCGCGGCCTGCTACCTGCTGTTCGCGATCTCGGGCCGCAGCGGCACCGGCATGGTCGAGTTCTTCGTGCGCTGGGCCCAGTCCGGCTTCACGATGGAGTTCCCGACCCAGACCGGCTTGATGGTGCCCTTCTTCAAGGAGGTCGCCTATCCGCTCGGCATGTTCGGCTTCATCGTCATGACCTACCTGGTGATCGTCGGCTCGAGCAATGCGGTCAACCTGACCGACGGCCTCGACGGCCTGGCCATCATGCCGGTCGTGATGGTGGGCGCGGTGCTGGGCCTGTTCGCCTATTTCACCGGCAACTCGGTGTTTGCCAAGTACCTGCTGCTGCCCTACATCCCGGGCGCGGGCGAGCTGCTGATCTTCTGCGCCGCGATGGGAGGCGCCGGCCTGGCCTTCCTCTGGTTCAACGCCTATCCGGCCCAGGTCTTCATGGGCGACGTCGGTGCGCTCGCGCTCGGCGGCGCGCTCGGCACCATCGCGGTCATCGTGCGCCAGGAGATCGTGCTGGCGATCATGGGTGGCGTGTTCGTCGCCGAGGCGCTGTCGGTCATGCTGCAGGTGTCCTGGTTCAAGTACACCAAGAAGAAGTTCGGCGAAGGCCGGCGCATCCTCAAGATGGCGCCGCTGCACCACCATTTCGAGAAGTCCGGCTGGCGCGAGACCCAGGTCGTGGTGCGGTTCTGGATCATCACGATGCTGCTGTGCCTGCTCGGCCTGTCCACCCTGAAGCTGCGTTGAGGTCCGAAATGCTGAATTTCCTGCCCCTGCTGCAAGGCCGCGAGCTGCTCGTGCTGGGCCTGGGTGCGTCCGGACTCGCGATGGCGCGCTGGTGTGCCAAGGCCGGCGCCCGCGTCACGGTCGCCGACACCCGTGCGGCGCCGCCGCAGGCCGCCCAGCTGGCGGCCGAGCTGCCCGAGGTCCGGCTGGTCCAGTCCGCCTTCGATGAAGGCTTGTTCACGTCCCGCCCCTGGGCCATGGTCTGCCGCAGCCCAGGCATCGCGCCGGCGCAGCTGAGCGGACTGGCGCAGGCCGCGCAGGCGGTCGGCGTACCGGTGGTCGGCGAGCTCGGGCTGTTCGCCCAGGCGCTGGCCAGGCTGGCCGAGGAGCCGGTGGCGCCGGCCATCGATGCCGAGGCAGCCGACGCCAAGGATGAGCCGGTCCGGGATGCTGCTGCCGACCCGGCGCCGCTGGCCTTGCCCTATCGGCCCAAGGTGCTCGCGATCACCGGCACCAATGGCAAGACCACCACCACCGCGCTGACCGCGCATCTGCTCGAATGGGCTGGCATCAAGGCCGTGGTCGCCGGCAACATCGGCCCGACCCTGCTCGACACGCTGCAGGCCCGCTTGGACAGCGGCGAGCTGCCCGAGGCCTGGGTGCTCGAGCTCTCGAGCTTCCAGCTCGACGGGGTGCAAGGCTTCGAGCCGACCGCGGCCACCGTGCTCAACGTGACCCAGGACCACCTCGACTGGCATGGCAGCATGGCCGCCTATGCCGAGGCCAAGGCGCGCATCTTCGGCCAGCAGGCGCTGATGCTGCTGAACCGCGACGACGCGACCGTGATGGGCTGGCAGCCGCAGCCGCAGATCGTGCCGGAAGGCCGGCGCAGCAGGACGCTGCCGGCGCGCCCCAGCCAGAGCTTCGGCATCGATGTGCCGCGCCGCGCCGGCGACTGGGGCCTGGAGGCGGTCAACGGCATGAGCTGGCTGGTGCGCGCGCTGCCGTCCGACGAGACTGCGCGCAAGGGCCGCGGCTCGGAGGAGGAAACCGTCCATCTGCAGCGCCTGATGCCGGCCGAGGCGCTGCGCATCCGCGGCCGCCACAATGCCAGCAATGCGCTGGCCGCGCTGGCGCTGGCGACGGCCGCCGGTGCGCCGCTGGCGCCGATGCTGCACGGCCTGCGCGAATACCGCGGCGAGCCGCACCGGGTCGAGCCGGTCGCCATCGTCGACGAAGTCGAATACATCGACGACAGCAAGGGCACCAATGTCGGCGCCACCCTGGCCGCGATCAACGGCCTGGGGCCGGAACGCCAGCTGCTCGTGATCCTGGGCGGCGAGGGCAAGGGCCAGGACTTCGGTCCGCTGGCCGATCCGGTGGCGCGCCATGCGCGCGCCATCGCGCTGATCGGCCGCGACGCACCCGCGATCCGCGCCGCGCTGGCCGACAGCGGCGTGCCGCTGCACGATTGCGCCACGCTGCCCGAGGCGGTCCGGTGGTGCGCCAGCCAGGCCAGGCCGGGCGATGCCGTGCTGCTGTCGCCGGCCTGTGCCAGCCTCGACATGTTCAAGGACTATGCGCACCGGGCGCAGGTCTTCGTCGAGGCGGTGCAGGAACTGCAGCAGTCCGGAGGAACGCCGGCATGAAACGCCTCGCTGCCGGCCTCTCCGGCCTGCTCGGCCGCCAGGACGCCAAGGCGTCCGCCGCCGGCGACATCCCGATCCATCTGTCGAGCCGCGACTACTCGCGCGGGCGTACCGACCAGTGGGTGCCCAAGGTCGGCTTCGACCAGCAATTGCTCTGGGTCGTGGTCGGCCTGCTGTGCTTCGGGCTGGTGATGGTCTATTCGGCCTCGATTGCCCTGCCCGACAATCCGCGCTTCGGCAACTACATGGCCAGCCATTTCGTGCTGCGCCATGGCTTCGCGATCCTGATCGGCGCCCTGATGGCGCTGCTGGCGTTCCAGGTGCCGATGAGCAGCTGGGAGCAATGGGCGCCCCGGCTGTTCCTGCTCTCGCTGCTACTGCTGGCGCTGGTGCTGGTGCCCTTCATCGGCAAGGGCGTCAATGGCGCGCGGCGCTGGATCGCGCTCGGCATCATGAACTTCCAGCCTTCCGAGCTGGCCAAGTTCGCGACCCTGCTCTATGCGGCCGGCTACATGGTGCGCAAGATCGCGGTCAAGGAGAGCTTCATGCGCGCCATCCTGCCGATGTGCGCGGCGGTGAGCCTGCTGGCGGCGCTGCTGCTGGCCGAGCCTGACATGGGCGCCTTCATGGTGGTCGCGGTGATCGCGATGGGCATCCTGTTCCTTGGCGGGGTCACGATGCGCATGATGCTGCTGATCATGGGCGTGCTGGTGTCGGCCTTCGTGGTGATGATCGCGACCTCGCCCTGGCGCCGCGCCCGCGTCTTCGCCTACCTCGACCCCTTCAGCGAGGACCATGCGCTGGGCAAGGGCTACCAGCTGTCGCATTCGCTGATCGCGATCGGCCGCGGCGAGGTCTTCGGCGTCGGCCTGGGCTCGAGCGTCGAGAAGCTGCACTGGCTGCCCGAGGGGCATACCGACTTCCTGCTCGCCGTGATCGGCGAGGAATTCGGCCTGGTCGGCGTGCTGGCGCTGGTCCTGACCTTCTTCTGGCTCACGCGCCGCATCATGCAGATCGGACGCCAGGCGATCGCGCTCGACCAGCTGTTTGCCGGCCTGGTGGCGCAGGGGGTGGGCCTGTGGATGGGCTTCCAGGCCCTGATCAACATCGGCGTCTGCCTGGGCGCGCTGCCGACCAAGGGCCTGACCCTGCCGCTGATGAGCTACGGCGGCTCGGCCATCCTGATGAACCTGGTCGCGCTGGCGGTCGTGCTGCGCGTCGACCACGAGAATAGACAACTCATGCATGGAGGCCGGGTATGAGCCGTCAGCCCTGCGCCCTGGTGATGGCCGGCGGTACCGGCGGCCATATCTTCCCCGGCCTGGCCGTGGCCGAGGCGCTGCGCGCGCGCGGCTGGCGCGTGCACTGGCTCGGCGTGCCCGGCAGCATGGAAGACCGGCTGGTGCCACCGCGCGGCTTCGCCTTCGAGCCGGTCGAGTTCGGCGGCGTGCGCGGCAAGGGCCTCAAGACCCTGGCGCTGCTGCCGCTGCGGCTCACTCGCGCGCTCTGCCAGGCCAGGGCCGTGCTGAAGCGGGTCAAGCCCGATGTGGTGCTGGGTCTGGGCGGCTATATCACGGTGCCGGGTGGCCTGGCGGCCAAGCTGGCTGGTGTACCGATCCTGCTGCACGAGCAGAACTCGATCGCCGGCATGTCGAACCGCTGGCTGGCCAAGCTGGCCGAGCGTTCCTTCAGTGCCTACCCCGCTGCCTTGCCGGGCGGCGAATGGATCGGCAATCCGCTGCGGACCGAATTCCTGCAGCAGCCCGCGCCGGCGGCGCGCTTTGCCGGCCGCAGCGGCCCGCTGCGCCTGCTGGTGGTTGGCGGCAGTCTGGGCGCGCAGGCGCTTAACCAGGTGCTGCCGCTCGCGCTGGCGCTGATCCCGTTCGAGCAGCGCCCGATCGTCACCCACCAGGGCGGCGAGAAGCAGATCGATGCGCTGCGCGCGGCCTATGCCGAGGCCGACGTGCAGGCGACGCTGACCCCCTTCATCCGCGACACGGCGCAGGCCTTCGCCGACGCCGACCTCGTGATCGCGCGTGCCGGCGCCAGCACCGTGACCGAACTCGCCGCGATCGGCGCGGCGGCGGCCTTCGTGCCCTTCCCGCACGCGGTCGACGACCACCAGACCCACAACGCCCGCTTCCTGGTCGATGCCGGCGCGGGCTGGCTGCTGCCGCAGTCCGAACTCACCCCCGAGCGCCTGGCCGGCCTGCTGCAAGGACTGGACCGGGCCGAATTGCTGGCCCGCGCCGAAAAGGCCCATGCCCTGCGCCAGACCGGTGCGGTCGAGGCCATGGTCGCCGCCTGCGAGCGCCTGCTGGAACAGAAAGAGAGAAACTGAACATGAAACATGCCATCCGGCATATCCATTTCGTCGGCATCGGCGGCGCCGGCATGAGCGGCATCGCCGAGGTGCTGCTCAACCTGGGCTACCGCATCTCGGGCAGCGACCTCGGCGACAGCGCCGTCACGCGCCGCCTGATCGAGCTCGGCGCCCGCGTGCACCAGGGCCACAATGCCGCCTACATCGAGGGCGCGGACTGCATCGTGACCTCGACCGCGGTCAAGGCCGACAACCCCGAGGTGCTGGCCGCGCGCGCCAAGCTGATCCCGGTGGTGCCGCGCGCGGTCATGCTGGCCGAGCTGATGCGCATGAAGAAGGGGGTCGCGATAGCCGGCACCCACGGCAAGACCACCACCACCAGCCTGGTCGCGAGCGTGCTGGCGGCGGCCGACTTCGATCCGACCTTCGTCATCGGCGGCCGGCTCAACAGCGCTGGCGCCAATGCGCGCCTCGGTTCGGGCGACTACATCGTGGTCGAGGCCGACGAGTCCGATGCCTCCTTCCTCAAGCTGCTGCCGGTGCTGGCCGTCGTCACCAACATCGACGCCGACCACATGGAGACCTACGGCCATGACTTCGGCAAGCTCAAGGACGCCTTCGTCGAGTTCCTGCACCACATGCCCTTCTACGGCGCGGCAGTGGTCTGCATCGACGATCCGGTGATCCGCGAGCTGCTGCCGCGCATCGAGCGGCCGATCACCAGCTACGGCACCGCCGAGGACGCGCAGGTGCGCGCGCTCGACATCCGCGCCGTCGATGGCCAGATGCATTTCCGCGTCCAGCGCCGCAACGGCATCCAGCTGCCCGACCTCGAGGTGGTGCTGAACCTGCCGGGCCAGCACAATGTGCTCAACGCGCTGGCCGCGATCGCGGTCGCGGTCGAGCTCGGCGTGCCCGATGCCGCGCTGCTCGAGGCGCTGGCCCAGTTCAAGGGCGTGGGCCGGCGCTTCCAGCGCTACGGCGAGGTCGCGCTGCCTGGCGGCGGCCAGGCGACCCTGGTCGACGACTATGGTCACCACCCGGTCGAGATGGCGGCCACGCTGGCCGCCGCGCGTGGCGCCTTCCCGGGCCGGCGCCTGCTGCTGGCCTTCCAGCCGCACCGCTACAGCCGCACCCGCGACTGCTTCGAGGATTTCGTCAAGGTCATCGGACAGGCCGATGCGGTGCTGCTGGCCGAGGTCTATGCCGCCGGCGAGGCACCGGTGGTCGCCGCCGACGGCCGCGCCCTGGCGCGCGCGCTGCGCGTCGCGGGCAAGGTCGAGCCGGTGTTCGTCGACCCGATCGGCGCCATGCCGCAGGCCCTGCTCGACAACGCGCGCGACGGCGATGTCCTGCTCTGCATGGGTGCGGGCTCGATCGGCGCGGTGCCGGCCCAGGTGGTGGCGCTGGCCGCTGCCGCCAACCGCCAGGAGGTCGCATGAGCACGACCGCTGTGATTGATCCCAAGGCCATGGGCAAGGTCGCCGTGCTGACGGGCGGCCATTCGGCCGAGCGCGCGGTCTCGCTGATGTCGGGCCAGGGCGTGCTGGCCGCGCTGCTGTCCCAGGGCGTCGATGCCCAGGCCTTCGACCCGGCGCAACGCGACCTCGGCGACTTGAAGCGCGAAGGCTTTGATCGCGCCTTCATCGCCCTGCATGGTCGCTTCGGCGAGGACGGCACGGTCCAGGGCGCGCTCGAGCTGATGGGCATTCCCTACACCGGCTCCGGCGTGCTGGCCTCCAGCGTCGCGATGGACAAGATCATGACCAAGCGCATCTGGCTGGCCGAGGGCCTCTCGACGCCGGCCTGGCGCCAGGTCGACAGCGTCGAGCAGACGGTCGCGGCGCTGGCCGAGCTCGGCGCGCCGATGATCGTCAAGCCCGCGCGCGAGGGCTCCAGCCTGGGCCTGAGCAAGGTCACCGACCCCGCGCAATGCGCCCAGGCCTATGCGCTGGCCGCGCGCCACGACCCCGAGGTGCTGTGCGAGCAGTTCGTCGCCGGCGACGAGGTCACCTGCCCGGTGCTCGGCACGGGCGCGCAGGCGCGCGCGCTGCCGGTGATCCACATCGTCGCGCCCGACGGCAACTACGACTACGAGCACAAGTACTTCACCGACGACACCCATTACATCGTGCCCTGCGACCTGCCCGCAGGCGAGGAAGCCGCGATCCAGGCGCTGGTGCTCAGGGCCTTCCGCACCCTGGGCTGCCGCGGCTGGGCGCGCGCCGACGTCATGATCGACGCCCGCACGCGCCAGCCCTACCTGCTCGAGATCAACACCTCGCCCGGCATGACCAGCCATTCGCTGGTGCCGATGTCGGCGCGTGCGACCGGCATGAGCTACGAGCAGCTCTGCCTGCAGCTGCTGGCCTCGGCCAGCCTGGACAACCCGCTGCCCGCGCGCACCGGAGACTGAGATGGCAAGCCGTTCTGCCCTGCCGTTCGACGTCCGCATCATGAACGGGCTGGCCAGCGCCCTGTTCCTGAGCGTGGCGCTGGCCGCGCTCGGCACGGCGGTCTGGTGGGTCGCGCATCACCCGTCCTGGTCGCTGGGCCGCATCGTCGTCGATGGCGAGGTCGAGCACCAGAGCGAGGAGGGCGTGCGCGCCTACCTGGCACCGCAATTGCGCGGCAGCTTCCTGACGCTGGACCTGCAGGAGGTCAAGCGCCTGTTCGAGACCCTGCCCTGGGTACGCCAGGCCGTGGTGCGGCGCGAATTCCCGAACCGCCTGCATGTGACGCTGCAGGAGCATGAGGCGGTCGCCTGGTGGGGCGAGGCCGGCGGCGGCAAGCTGGTCAACCGCCAGGGCGCGGTGTTCGAGGCCGATCCCGACCCCGGCCATGCGCAGGCCGAGAGCTGGCCCGAGCTGGTCGGCCCCGAAGGCGGCTCGGACCGGGTCTATGCGCTCTACCGCCAGCTACAGCCGGTGCTGCAGCCGCTCGGCCAGCCGCTGAGCCAGCTCGAGCTCGGCGCCAGCGGCCATTGGCAGGCCCGGCTGGCTGGCGGCACGCAGATCGAGCTCGGTCGCGGCAGCGAGGCCGAGCTGCTGGCGCGTGCCGAGCGCTTCAGCTCGACCCTGCCCGAACTGATGACGCGCTACGGCGGCCGTGCCCTGGAGGCCGCCGACCTGCGCTACCCCGACGGATATGCCGTGCGCATGCGCGGCGTCCAGACCGTCAGCGACGACAAGGCCGCGGCAGCGCTCGCTGCCCGGGTCCGAAAAAAGTAATCGAGGCAACAGCAAATGGCCAAGGAACAGAAAGACATCGTGGTCGGACTCGACATCGGCACCGCCAAGATCATGGCGCTGGTTGCCGAGGTCCAGGCCGACGGACAGCTCAAGCTCGCCGGGCTCGGCGTCGCGCCGAGCAACGGCCTCAAGCGCGGCGTGGTGGTCAACATCGACGCCACGGTCGCGAGCATCCAGCAGGCGCTGAAAGAGGCCGAGCTGATGGCCGACTGCCATATCGCGCGCGTCTACACCGGCATCACCGGCAGCCATATCCGCGGCACCAACTCGAGCGGCATGGTGCCGATCAAGGACCGCGAGGTCATGCCGGCCGATGTCACGCGGGTGGTCGAGGCCGCCAAGGCGATCAACATCCCGAACGACCAGCGCCTGCTGCTGGCCGAGCCGCAGGAATTCATCATCGACGGCCACGAGGTCAAGGAGCCGATCGGCATGAGCGGCATCCGCCTCGACGCCCGGGTCCACATCGTGACCGGGGCCCAGAGCGCGGCCGAGAACATCATGAAATGCGTGCGTCGCTGCGGCCTCGAGGTCGACCGGCTGATGCTCAACCCGCTCGCCTCCAGCCACGCCGTGCTGACCGAGGACGAGAAGGAGCTCGGTGTCGCGCTGGTCGACATCGGCGCCGGCACCACCGATGTCGCGATCTATTCGGGCGGCGCGATCCGCCATACCGCGGTGATCCCGATCGCTGGCGACCTGATCACGAGCGATATCGCGATGGCGCTGCGCACCCCGACCAAGGATGCCGAGGAGATCAAGGTCGAGCATGGCTGCGCCAAGCAGCTGCTGGCCGATCCCGAGCATCGGGTCGAGGTGCCCGGCCTGGGCGACCGCGCGCCGCGCATGCTGAGCCGCCAGGCGCTCTCGGGCGTGATCGAGCCGCGGGTGGAGGAAATCTTCGCGCTGGTGCAGCAGGTGATCCGCGAGTCGGGCCACGAGGAGCTGTTGTCGTCGGGCATCGTGCTGACCGGCGGCAGCTCGGTCATGCCGGGCATGGTCGAGCTCGGCGAGGACATCTTCCTCAAGCCGGTGCGCCGCGGCCTGCCCCAGTACGCCGGTGCGCTCAGCGACATGGTCGCGCAGCCGCGCTCGGCGACTGCCATGGGCCTGCTTGAGCAGGCCAGGCTGGACCGCCTGCGTGGTCACAAGGTGGCGCAGAAGACCGGTTCGGTCCAGGGCACGCTGAGCCGGATCAAGGATTGGTTTGTCGGTAACTTCTGAGCGGGCGCTCAGGCTGGTGTTTTTTGGGTGGTTCTAGTTTCAGGTTCAAACGGCATTTAAGGAGTAGTGACATGAGCATCGAGATGATTGAAGTCGAGGAGTTCAACCGGGGCACCCAGATCAAGGTGATCGGTGTCGGTGGCGGTGGCAGCAATGCGGTCGATCACATGATCCGCTGCCAGGTGCAAGGCGTCGAGTTCATCTGCGCCAACACCGATGCGCAGGCGCTCAACAAGACCGCGGCCCACCGCGTGATCCAGCTCGGCCAGTCCGGCCTGGGCGCCGGCAGCAAGCCCGAGAAGGGCCGCATCGCCGCCGAGATGGCCGAGTCCGACATCCGCGCCGCGATCGAGGGCGCGCACATGCTCTTCATCACCGCCGGCATGGGCGGCGGTACCGGCACTGGCGCCGCGCCGCTGATCGCCAAGCTGGCCAAGGAAATGGGCATCCTGACCGTGGGCGTGGTGACCAAGCCCTTCGACTGGGAAGGCAAGCGCCGCACCGACAACGCCGAAGCCGGCCTGGCCGAGCTCGAGTCCAACGTCGACTCGCTGATCGTCGTGCTCAACGACAAGCTGCTCGAGGTCATGGGTGACGATGTCAGCCAGGACGAGGCCTTCGCCGAGGCCAACGACGTGCTCAAGAACGCCGTCGGCGGCATCGCCGAGATCATCAACGTCGAGGCCATGGTCAACGTCGACTTCGAGGACGTGCGCACCGTGATGGGCGAACCCGGCAAGGCCATGATGGGCACCGCGGTCGCCAGCGGTCCGGACCGCGCCCGCATCGCCGCCGAGCAGGCCGTCGCCTGCCCGCTGCTCGAGGGCGTCGACATGCGCGGCGCCAAGGGCGTGCTGGTGCTGATCAGCGCCGGCAAGGGCTCGCTCAAGCTGGCCGAGTCCAAGGTCGCGATGAACACCATCCGTGCCTTCGCCTCGCCCGACGCCCATGTGATCTACGGCACTGCCTACGACGAGTCGCTCGGCGACGCGATCCGCGTCACCGTGGTCGCGACCGGCCTGAACCGCCAGGCCGAGCGCCAGCCGCTGACCGTGGTCCAGAGCCAGCCCGGCGTGCGCACCGGCACCGACCCCTTCGTGCTGCCCGACTTCCGCCAGCCCAGCGGCCATTCGGGCCTGGGTGGCGCGGCCAGTCTGGCCGGTGGCGACCTTGGCGTGCCCAGCATCTGGCGCAAGCCGACCGACCGCACCACGGCCGCCTCGCGCGTCGATGCGCTGTCGGCTGGCGGCATGGACGACATCGAGATCCCGGCCTTCCTGCGTCGCCAGGCTGATTAAGGTCTTGAGCGATCGCAAGCACCAGGGCGCTGCCCTCTGGCGCTGCTTCGAGCAGCGCATCGACCCTTACCCGAACGCCGCGCCGCGCACGCCGCCGCGCGGCTTCGCGGCCTTCCTGTGGGAAGGCACGCGCGGCCTGCGGCCCTATATCTTCGGCATGACCCTGCTGACGGCGGCCATCGGTGCCTTCGAGGCGCTGCTGTTCGCCTGGCTGGGCCGGGTGGTCGACTGGCTGGGCCAGACCCCGCCGGCACAGCTCTGGCAGCAGCAGGGTCCGGCCTTGCTGCTGCTGGCCGCCCTGGTGCTCGGCAGCGTGCTGCTGGTCGCGCTGCAGACCATGCTCAAGCACCAGACGCTGGCGGGCAACTTCCCGATGCGGCTGCGCTGGAACTTCCACCGCCTGATGCTGGGCCAGAGCATGGCCTTCTACCAGGACGAGTTCGCCGGCCGGGTCGCGGCCAAGGTGATGCAGACCGCGCTCGCGGTGCGCGACACCTGCATGACGCTGACCGACATCCTGGTCTTCGTCGTGATCTACTTCACGACCATGGTCGCGGTGCTCGGCGGCCTGGACGCCTGGCTGCTGCTGCCCTTCCTGGGCTGGGTGCTGCTCTATGGCCTGAGCCTGCGCTGGTTCGTGCCGCGGCTGGGCCGGGTCTCGCGCGAGCAGGCCGGCGCGCGCGCGCTCATGACCGGGCGCATCACCGATGCCTATACCAATATCGCGACCGTCAAGCTGTTCTCGCACGCCGGCCGCGAGGCCGCCTATGCCCGCTCGGCGATGCAGGAATTCATGCACACCGTCCATGCCCAGATGCGGCTCGTCAGCGGCATCGAGGTGGTCAACCACCTGCTCAGCATGGGGCTGATCCTGAGCACCACCGGGGTCGCGCTCTGGTCCTGGAGCCAGGGCCAGGTCGGCATCGGCGCGGTCGCGGCGGCCACCGCGATGGCGCTGCGCCTCAACGGCATGTCGCACTGGGTGATGTGGGAGATGGCCGGCCTGTTCGAGAACGTCGGCACGGTGCAGGACGGCATCAACACGCTGGCGCGGCCGCAGCAGGTACTGGACAAGCCCGGCGCGCCGCCGCTGCAGGTACCGCATGGCGAGATCCGCTTCGAGGGCGTGGGCTTCGCCTATGGCCAGTCCAAGCAGTCCGCCGATGGCCAGGTGCGCTGGGTCATCGACCGGCTCGACCTGACCATCAGGCCGGGCGAGAAGATCGGCCTGGTCGGGCGCTCCGGTGCCGGCAAGTCGACCCTGATCAACCTGCTGCTGCGTTTCTACGATGTCGAGGCCGGCCGCATCCTGGTCGATGGCCAGGACATCGCGACCGTGCAACAGGACAGCCTGCGCGAGCATGTCGGCATGGTGACGCAGGACACCTCGCTGCTGCACCGCTCGGTGCGCGACAACATCCTCTACGGCCGGCCCGACGCCGGCGATGCGGCGATGGTCGAGGCCGCCCAGCGGGCCGAGGCGCACGAGTTCATCCAGACCCTGGGCGACCTCGAGGGCCGGCGCGGCTACGACGCCCATGTCGGCGAGCGCGGCGTCAAGCTCTCCGGCGGCCAGCGCCAGCGCATCGCGATCGCGCGCGTGATGGTCAAGGATGCGCCGATCCTGCTGCTCGACGAGGCCACCAGCGCGCTCGACTCCGAGGTCGAGGCCGCGATCCAGGCCAGCCTGTACCAGCTGATGGAAGGCAAGACCGTGGTCGCGATCGCGCACCGGCTCTCCACCATCGCGGCGATGGACCGGCTGATCGTGCTCGACCAGGGCCGCATCGTCGAGCAGGGCAGCCATGCCGAGCTGCTGGCGCGCGGCGGGCTCTATGCGCGGCTGTGGGCGCGGCAGAGCGGGGGCTTCCTGGGCGAGGAGGCCTGATGGTCCAGCCTGGCGTGCGTATAATTTTTTCAGCGAGGCGAACGGCAAGCGATCGAATATCCCCCGCTTGATCGACGGGCCGTTCCTGAGCTTGATCTCGCTGCCCATCGGGTCAATGAGCCGCCTTATTATTGGCCTGCCCCAAGGCCGGAGTGAAACTGGAATCAAGCCATGGCACAAGTCACACTGTCCGTTTACGGTAACAACGGCAACACGCAAGTCACGATCGGAAACCTGCCCGAGGGCAACTGGAATACCGGGTGGACCGCACTGGAGGTCAGCCGCTTCAATACGGCGGTGCTGCAGTTGCAGGGATGGGGAGCGAACGGAGCGCTTAACGAGCTGTGCGTGGTCGACCTGGAAACGGGTACGGTGCTGGGCAAACGCGCGCTCGCCAGCAACGAATACCTGCTGCCCTCGATCGCCTCGGACACCACTTTCCATATTGGTACCTTCGCAACTACGGCAACCGGGTCAGGGCTGGTAGTCAAGGCTTATGACTACGGCCTGTCGACCACCGATGCGACGATTTCCAACAGCTCTGCCACCCAGTTCTTCACCTTGCCTGCGGGTGCCAACTGGTCCAGCGTTTACGGCTATACGCCACCGACAGCGACCGCTGACGGCTATCTGGTGACCCATACCTGGGGCAACCCGACGGTCAATTCGCTTTATGTGATCGACAAGTCGACGGGAGCGGCAAGCCTCAGCGGTGTTGCCTTGCCGGCGGGTGACTGGTACGGGAATATCTTTGTCGCCGATGGCGCGCTCTGGCTGAACGCCTGGAGCAGCAGCACGCAATTGAGCAGCTATTACAAGCTTGCGACTGGCAGCACGCAATGGGTCCCGGTTTTGAATTCTGATTTCTGGGGTGTCAGCGATCTGGTCAAGGCTAATCAGAGCGTTGTTCGTGACGGCAGTTATGCTTATGATCTGCTGGGACTTGCCTGGCCCGTCAAGCCCGACAAGTTTTCTCTCGAGCAGGACTATCGCCTGCCCGACGGCAGCCTGTTGGTTCGTGCCACTGCCGATTTCTCCAGCGAGGTCCTCAATGTCGGCTACGAACGCTGGCTGGTCGTCAAGAATGGCCAGGTCGTGGTCGACAAGGCATTTTCGAGCGCAACGGGTCTGGGCCTGCGCAGTCTGGATAGCCCTGATGACGGCTATGCCTATTTCCAACAGCTGGATGTGACCTTCACTGGCAGTGCCGGCAGCGTTTCAGCTCTCCAGCAGCAGTCAGGCGGCGTCACGATCTACAAGATCGCGCTCGACAAGGTCGCCAGCGTGCTGGCCAATGCGTCGGACGGCACGCCGCTCAATACCCTGGTCGGTGCGCCAGACGTGCTCCAGGTGGCGCAGTACACCCTGGCTCAGCTGCCCGGGGATGCCAGTTCCAGCAACGGCAAGATCGAGATCATCAAAGGCTATTTATCCGCCAGCTTGCTCGCGGCGGGTGACCAGGGAGCGTTCGTCTGGAGTGCCCTGTTCGACATGACTACCGGCAACGGTGCACAGTACCTCAGCCGTATCGAGGCCAACGGCACGGTGAGCAAGAGTACCGAGCTGGCAGGAGACATAAAGGACATCAACGGAGCCGGTGAGCAAGCGATTGTGACCGTTGATGGTTACAACGGCAGCCAGCAACACCTGCTGCTGGATGTCAAGACCGGCACCCTGACTGCCGTCAATGTGACCAGCGTGCAGACCGGCACCGACGCCTCAGACTTGCTCAATGGCACGGATGGCAATGATGCGTTGCTGGGTGGCGCGGGCCACGACATGCTCAACGGCTGGGCGGGTAATGATCTGCTCTATGGCGGTGCAGGCGACGACACGCTCGATGGCGGTGCCGGCGATGACACGCTTGACGGCGGCGCTGGAATCGACGACTGGGCGTTTTACGCCAATGCTTCGAGTGCCGTGACCGTGAACCTGTCGCTCAATCAGGCGACCGGGGATGGCAGTGACAAGCTCGTCGGTATTGAGCATATTCGTGGTAGCCGATTCAGTGACCAGTTGACGGGCGATGCGGCCGACAACTTCCTGCAGGGCGGACAAGGCGACGACAGGCTTGATGGCGGTGCCGGTTTCGACTGGGCTGACTATCGCAACGCGGCGGGTTCGGTGACGGTGGAGCTCTCCAAAGGCCAGGCGAGTGGTGCGGACGGAAATGACCAGCTCATCAGCATCGAGAGGGTGCGTGGCAGCAATTACGCCGATCAGCTGGTGGGCGACGCGGGCGACAACTGGCTGCGCGGGATGCAGGGCGATGACAGGCTCGATGGCGGTGCAGGTTCCGACTGGGCGGACTACCGGAGTGCGCTGGGTGCGGTGGCGGTCAACCTGTCTCTGGCCCAGAATCAGGCGACTGGTGCCGACGGCACCGACCAGCTCACCAGCATCGAGAACATCCGTGGCAGTAACTACAACGACAGCCTGACAGGTGACGCGGGCAACAATTTCCTGCGTGGCATGCAAGGCAACGACACGCTCGATGGCGGGGCAGGTTTCGACTGGACCGACTACCGCAACGCGACGGGCGCGGTGTCGGTGGACCTGTCTACCGGCCAGGCGACCGGCGCGGATGGCATCGATCAGCTGATTGGCATCGAAGCGATCCGGGGCAGTGAGTTCAGCGATAGCCTGACCGGGAATGGCAGCGCCAACAAGCTTGATGGCGGTGCGGGCAACGACACGCTGGCCGGCGGTGCTGGCAATGACACGATCGTGGCATCGGCGGGCAGCGACCAGATTGACGGTGGCCTGGGCAAGGACGAGGTGGTGTTCTCGGGCAGGTTCGCTGGCTACGGGATCACGAACCAGGGCAATGGCAGTTGGGTGGTCAAGGACACCGACTTGAGCGATGGTGACGATGGCACGGATACCCTGAGCGGCATCGAGGTCCTGCGCTTTTCCGATCAGCTCAAGGCCGCGCATGGCACGGCGTTCAAGGACTTCAACGGCGACGGCAAGGCCGACCTGCACTGGACCAAGGACAGCGGCGAGGTATCGCTGTGGCTGATGAACGGCACGGTGCCGACCGCGACTGCGAATTTCGGTCCCTTCAATGGCTGGGGCGTGAAGGACGGCAGCCGGGATTTCAACGGCGACGGCAAGACCGACCTGTTGTGGACCAATGCCAACGGCGCGGTATCGGTCTGGACCATGGACGGACTGAACGCGACCTCGATCGTCGATCGCGGGCCCTATGCGGGCTGGAAGCTGGTCGATGCCGCGGGTGACTACAACGGCGATGGCAAGGCGGACCTGCGCTGGGTCAAGGACAGCGGCGAAGTGTCGCTGTGGCTGATGAACGGCGCAAGCCCGCTCGCGACAGCGAACTTCGGTCCCTTCAATGGCTGGAGCGTGAAGGACGGCAGCCGGGATTTCAACGGCGACGGCAAGACCGACCTGCTGTGGACCAATGCCAACGGCGCAGTATCGGTCTGGACCATGGATGGATTGAACGTGACCTCGATCGTCGATCGCGGGCCCTATGCGGGCTGGAAGCTGGTCGACGCCGCGGGTGACTTCAACGGCGACGGCAAGGCCGACCTGCGCTGGGTCAAGGACAGCGGCGAGGTTGCGCTGTGGCTGATGAACGGCGCAAACCCGCTCGCGACAGCGAACTT
>NZ_PVLQ01000069.1 GCF_002980595.1 Malikia granosa | reverse complement strand
GACCCTACACGCCGGTGGCCAACGGCAACGGGACGGGCTACGCGAGCTTCGGCTTCAAGGTCAGCGACGGCCTGCTGGGCTCGACCAGTGCCTACACGATGACGCTCAACGTGACGCCGGTCAACGACGCGCCGACGGGGGCGGTCACCATCAGCGGCACGGCCAAGCAGGGCCAGACCCTGACCGCCGCGAACACGCTGGCGGATGTGGACGGCCTGGGCACGATCAGCTACCAGTGGCTGGCCGATGGCGCGGCGATCACGGGAGCCACCGCCTCGACCTTCACGCTGACCCAGGCCCAGGTGGGCAAGGCCGTGAGCGTCAAGGCCAGCTACACCGATGGCAAGGGCACGGCCGAGAGCGTGACCAGTGCCGCCACGCTCAGCGTGGTCAAGTCTGGGACGAGCGTGCCCTTCAGCGACTACAACGGGGACGGCAAGGCGGACCTGCGCTGGGTCAATGACAGCGGCGAGGTGTCGCTGTGGCTGATGAACGGTGCGAACCCGAGCGCGAAGGGGAACTTCCTGCCCGCGGCGGGCTGGAGCGTGAAGGACGGCAGCCGGGACTTCAACGGCGACGGCAAGACCGACCTGCTGCTGACCAATGCCAACGGGGCGGCAGCCGTCTGGACCATGAACGGGTTGACGGCGCTCGCGAAAGCCGAGCATGGGCCTTACGCGGGCTGGAAG
>NZ_PVLQ01000068.1 GCF_002980595.1 Malikia granosa | reverse complement strand
CTCCAGCGCAGCTTCACGTTCGGCCGTGCCGCTCGCGTGCGTGATGGCCACATCCACCACCAGTCCGTTGCGGTTCTCCATCAGGATGTGCCCCATGTGGCACAGGCGCGACTTGTCACCCCGGGCCTTGCGGTAGAGCCGCGCCTGCGGATCGGTCGTGCTCTGGTGGGTGTCGTTGCTGCGGGTCTCGCCTTTGAAGTCCACTTCCGGGTTGCGCCCTTCGGGCGGCGGGCTGCTGTCGTCCTTGCGCTTGAAGCTCTTGTGCGAGGCCCACGCATCAATCAGCGTGCCGTCCACGCTGAAGTGCTCGTCGCTGGTGAGCCGGGCCCAGCCCGCGGTGTGCTTGACCCGTTCGAAGAACACCCGCGCCAGTCCTTCGTTGAACAGCCTCTCGCGGTTGGCGCTGAAGGTCGAGTGGTCCCACACCCGGTCCTCCAGATTGAGGCCCACGAACCAGCGGTACAGCAGGTTGTAGTCGATGGACTCGACCAGCAGCCGCTCCGAGCGCACCGTGAACAGGATCTGCAGCAGCAGCGCCTTGAGCAGCATCTCGGGGGGCACCGACGGGCGCCCCACCTTCGCGTACACCGCTTCGAAGTCGGCGCTCATCGTCGCCAGCAGCGCATCAACCATCGCACGCAGCTTGCGCAGCGGATGCTGCTTGGGAACTCGCTCTTCCAGGCTGATGTAGCTGAACATCGCGCCCTGAAAGTTCTGGATGCCTCTCATCTCGGGTCTGGGTGTCGGTTCGGGGATAGGCTAGATCGTACCCGCCGCTGCCGGCAGACTGACGGGTGGGTTTTTCAACGGCCTG
>NZ_PVLQ01000067.1 GCF_002980595.1 Malikia granosa | reverse complement strand
AGACACCTTGAAATCACTCCCGGCCTGATCAAAGCTTCGAGATTTCTGAGCTGCCTATGCGGCAGTGAATTGTGAAGTTCATCCGTCGCGGCCTCTGATCCATTTCTGAGCTGCCTATGCGGCAGTGAATGGCAGACGTTGCGGTGCCCCCCATGCTGCGCATTTTCTGAGCTGCCTATGCGGCAGTGAATATTCCGCTGCTCTTGCCGGATGGTGAGGGGGTTTTCTGAGCTGCCTATGCGGCAGTGAATGCCTGAACTGTCTCCAGCTCCAGGCGCGACATTTTCTGAGCTGCCTATGCGGCAGTGAATGGAAAAACGCTTTATACCCTTTCGCGCTGGAATTTCTGAGCTGCCTATGCGGCAGTGAATCGTTCCGGGGGCATGTCCTACGCCGCCATAGCTTTCTGAGCTGCCTATGCGGCAGTGAATTCCATCGCAGCCAGCCACTGCGAGCCGGTCGATTTCTGAGCTGCCTATGCGGCAGTGAATAAGCAGTCCATGACCCAGGTCTCCAGCCTTGATTTCTGAGCTGCCTATGCGGCAGTGAATGCCAGCCGGTCCACGTGCTGACCTACGGTGGCTTTCTGAGCTGCCTATGCGGCAGTGAATCCATCGTCTTTGATCCGCTGCGCTTTGTCCTTTTTCTGAGCTGCCTATGCGGCAGTGAATGTGCTGCTGCATCTGCTGCTGCGTCTGCTGCTTTTCTGAGCTGCCTATGCGGCAGTGAATTTCGACAGCGACAGCTTGCGCGCGTCGCCGTTTTTCTGAGCTGCCTATGCGGCAGTGAATTACACCAAGACCGACGCGGCGCTGGCCGGGGATTTCTGAGCTGCCTATGCGGCAGTGAATTGGACCCTCTGAGGCGTTTCTGGACTGCGAACTTTCTGAGCTGCCTATGCGGCAGTGAATAAACGGTATTACTCTTTCCACTCAACCGGGGTTTTCTGAGCTGCCTATGCGGCAGTGAATAACGGTCGTGATGTAGCGCACCACTTCATTGATTTCTGAGCTGCCTATGCGGCAGTGAATCGACCTGATCCTGGCGGCCATCGCTGACTGAATTTCTGAGCTGCCTATGCGGCAGTGAATAACGAAAACGAGGCGCGCTCCTGGGGCGTGTTTTTCTGAGCTGCCTATGCGGCAGTGAATCATCGGATAGAGCTTTTCAGCGAAGGCGACAGTTTCTGAGCTGCCTATGCGGCAGTGAATTTCCTAACTTCAGATGACTGGTGTAGACACATTTTCTGAGCTGCCTATGCGGCAGTGAATGCACCGACAGCGGCAATGTCAGTGCCGGCTGCTTTCTGAGCTGCCTATGCGGCAGTGAATGCTCCGAATGCTGAGGACCATCAGCCCGAATGTTTCTGAGCTGCCTATGCGGCAGTGAATACAACTGATCAGAATAACAGTTGGCGTTGTATTTTTCTGAGCTGCCTATGCGGCAGTGAATCGAAATTAGGCCTCTGGCAAGCGAGAATATCATTTCTGAGCTGCCTATGCGGCAGTGAATCATTCGGCGTGGGGGGTATCGGCCCCGGTGCTTTTCTGAGCTGCCTATGCGGCAGTGAATCCCGGTTTATGGTAGAAATACAAACTGTTCAATTTCTGAGCTGCCTATGCGGCAGTGAATACATGAGAAAGCCGCTTGCCCGCCCGTGAAACTTTCTGAGCTGCCTATGCGGCAGTGAATTACTGGTAGAAGTAGTCCAGGCCCATCAGGTTTTTCTGAGCTGCCTATGCGGCAGTGAATTCACGCCCGCTTCGAGATCGTCAGAGCAATACTTTCTGAGCTGCCTATGCGGCAGTGAATCGGCTGCGGCTGGCCTCATGGCCGAGGATCTGTTTCTGAGCTGCCTATGCGGCAGTGAATCATGCCCACACTGCGGCGCAGCGCTGCCCACATTTCTGAGCTGCCTATGCGGCAGTGAATGGCTTGCGCCCCCCCTTGCGACCGAGTTGACGTTTCTGAGCTGCCTATGCGGCAGTGAATAAGCCCACTTTGGGGCTAAGATATTGATCTTATAGAATATTCTAGCTGATCATCGGCAACACCATTTCTTTACACGTCAACGTAACATGTTGATTTCATTAGATCTAAGCCTACTCGAAGAAAAAAGGGTGCGTGCCTGATCAAAACCAAGGAACCGTTGCGCCTTGCTGACTCAACCCGTAAGCGCTAAACCCACCAGGTAGCGGCGTAATCTGCAGTGGTCCGTGTTGGACAAACAGAAAAAAGTGCTGACCCGTGCTGCGACTGTGCAGTTGGACATAGGGTAGCCGGGTACGCTCGGCCGCCTCGTCCGGGATTCGCCGCAAGGCTTCTTCGGCATCCACTTGACCCGGATGGCGCTTGACAAGGCGTCGGCGTAGACGCTCTGCGCTACTTTGAACCTGGACGCGACGGACCACACGGTGCCCCTGACAAGTGTCTGGCACATTCAAAAGTTCCGGTTGTGGCTGCTCCAGGTGATCTCGCATGCCTTTCAGCCAAGGCAGAGCCATGAGTTCGTCCAGCGCCGTGTCACTGCCGTGCAGGCGCACCACTGAGCCAAGACTGCAACGAACACCCTCCTGGTGCCCGGGGAAGCTCAGTCCAATGCCCAATCCGGCCGGATTGTTGGCTCGTACATCACACATGGCACGATGCAGCTTTGCATACAGGGCATTCATCAGCTGCGGGATCGGGAACTCAGGATCAGGCAGCAGGGCCAACTCCACATAATGGGTACGTAACGGATCAACCGTCACCACCGGAGCAGAACTGGACATGGCGTCACTCCTTGCCGGCATCACCGAACACGCCGCCTCGGATGAGCGTGGCGATGACGAAATGCTGTTGGGGTGTTGGGGGCACGTCATCGCGCAACACCCAGCTGTCAAGCAGGGTGTAGAAATCAGCCTTCTGCTTGGGCTGACGATAAGCCTTGCCTTCGGTGGTGACCGAGCCATAGGGCTCCACCGCGATAGGCCCCATGTTCAGCTCGCCTGCCTCGGGGTACCAGGTATCGATGGTGCGCAACGCATTGCCGATCTTCTGCGAATGCATGCCGGCCACGTTATTGACCGAATACAGCGTCTTGCTCTTGTCGCCGCGACCTCGGTCAAGGATCAGTTCCTGCGACGGAAAGACCTCCTGACCAAACCCGATTCTTGCAAATGCGACTATCTGGAGCAGCACATGGCGCGTGCCGGTCAGGCCACCGGCCAGCAAGTCGGCCAGCTCTCGCACATCCGAGGCGTCCGCATTGAACTCGCGCAGCGACAAACCGAGGGCATCAAAGGCCCAGCTGCGCGCGGGCTGGCCGTCCTGCAGGTGAGACACGCGCACTTCCACGGCTTCGGCGCCGACACGATTGCGCCACAGGAAACGGCCATTGGCCAGGTTGTGGGCATAACGGGCTGCCAGCGGGCCATAACCCTGGTTGGCGACGTAGCTCGCCACCACCTGCAGCAGCTTGGCCTTGTATTCTGCACTGTTGCAGGCTGATGGCGTGCCTGCCCCACCCAGCACACGCAGGGTAAAGCTGACGCGTAGGGTGTCGGCTTCAGCAGGCAAGGCAGCAACGTCCACGGTCTGCAAATTGGGATTGGCGATCGCTGCATCCAGCTTGGTGGGGTCCTGATCCTTGGTCTTGAGCCGATTGGAGATCGTGCCGCGCACCGACTTGGTTTGAACGGGAATCGGCTGCCAGCCTTTGTCGTTGTCGCGCTCGGCCCACAGACCAGCATGGAACAATGCATCTGACGGGTCAAGCTTGCGCTCGAAGGCAAGCACCGAGGCGGTGGACAAGGCAGCGGAATTTTTCTTGGTAGCCATGTTGAATCTCTCCTGAGAGTGGAAGGTTTCAGTCCTGAGTGAAAGCAAGGGATGCGGAAAAAGGCGAAGGAAAGCCGAAAGCCAGCTCGGCGGCTGTCTGCGCAGGCAGCGGCGGTCGATAGTCGTTGCGGCAGCGGTAAAGGCCCGTATCCGGGTCGTGATCGGCATACCACAGCAGATCGGTCACACGGCTCAGACGATGCGGACTGATCCACTGCCCCAGGGAATAGACACTCTCGACAAAGCGGAATGGTGTGTGATGATCGCGTGTGCCAGTGACCTCCCCGGGGCTGTAAAGCTGGCTCAGTGCGGCATAGCCGACTGGAATGGGCACGATCCAGCCAGCGGTGCGGTCGTGCTGCCAGGTCACGGTTTCCACCCGTTCGCCCGTCTGGGGGTGTTCCGAAACGTTGCGCTGGGCGTGATGGTTCAGCCTTGACAAGTCCAGCCACGCATCCAGCAGGCTTGCATCGGGCTGGGTGGCTTGCAGCTTCGCATGATGGGCAAGCAGCAGGTCGTCCCGCGAGACGAGCGCAAACCCGGGCAACCAGCGCAAACGCCATTGGCGGAAAGCAGGCGCCTGATTTGTTTCGTCCGGTGCCAGCGCCAGCAGTTGCGGGCGCTTTTGCTGAACGGTAGGGCCACCCGCACTGCGGGGCCAGGCCGGCATCACACTGCCCCCGGCAACGCGCATGCCGGCCAGTCGGTCGGCGACGGCCTGGGCCACGCGCTGGCGCGTGACTTCATCGCTGCCGACCACCTCGCCCCAGACGCCAAACACCAGCGAGATGTCGAGATGCATGCGCCCCTCTTCCACGATGGAGGCAGAACTGCCGTCCTTGTTGACGGGGTTGCGCGTCAGCCGGAAGGCCCGGGTGTAGCCCCCCTCGGTGGTTTGCGCCTCGTAACCATGGCAGATGACGCCCACTCCGTTGAAGCTGAGTCCCAACTCGGCCCCAAGGCTGCGCTCGATGCTCTGCATGGAGCCCAGCAGCGCCGACATGGCGGGTGCGCCCCAGGTCAACGGGCTGGAAATGGCATTGGCGTTCTGGATGCGCAAGCGCGGCACAACCAGTACGCCGTTGATCGCGGGCAGTTCAGTCGGCATGGCTCATCTCCCATTCATAGGCGGCCAGTTCATCGGCCAGATCGGTTTGCCAGTGTTGGAATTCCGGATCTCCCATGTGCAGCCTTTGCTTGCTACTGAGTTGTCCGTTCAGCCAGTTGGCGTAGCGGCCCGCCAGCACGTCAGCCCAATCGCCGGGCCGATTGGTCGCGGCACCAGCATCGACCCATGTTTTTTCTGCAGGATGCAGATGGCATTCGGGATCGTCACTCCAGCCCTCGGGCAGGCTGCGGAAAGCAGCCCCGAAAAGCACGAAGTGGGACACCAGCTCGGCGGCAAGTTCGTCACGCATATCGCGCGTAGCCATCGTCTTGGGTGGGTCAGATTCCAGGTAGTCACGCAACGCCTTGACGCACCGCCACACACCGTCCTGGCGCTCAAAGCGTTTGAACAAGCTCTCCGACCGCAGCAACGGAGCCAGATCGCGCGTCTGCCAGACGGGGGGCAACGATGCCAACAGGTAGTTGTTGCCTCCGCGTTCGCTATTGAGCTGCGATACATTCTGCGGTTTCGTGCCACCCAGCTTCTGCACCGCCAGGTTGGGATAGTCGCGCGTGGGCTGCTCATGGAATTGCTTGTCCCGGCGCGCCTGGCGCGCGGCCTTGGCTACCTCGCTGAAGCGGTCTTCCTGAATGGTGGCATGCACGCGATGTGCCAGCGAAGTGGCGTACAGCGGGGCCAGCAAATGAAAGTCTTCATCGTTGAGCGGGTCTTCCCCCACCAGCCAGTACACCTGCTTGGCCAGTCCATGGCTGGCTACCTGGCCTCTGGCCTCTACCAGACTGCAAAATGCCTGAACCCATTCAGCCGCCTGTCCAGGATCATCGCTCAGTGCCACAGCGACATCGGGGTCCCCGGCGAGCATCAGGTCCAGCAGGCTTTGGCCCTCGTGTTCCAGCTTGAGGAACTTGTAGACGTCGAGCGCTGCGGCATTGCCCACCACGTCGCCAGCAAAATCGGCGCCGAGGCAATGACTCCCCACCAAGGAGAGCGTAGCCAGGCTGGCGGGCGGGCAGTAGAGATTGGTGCCCTTGGCGTCCGGATGCGTCGGCTTGAGCGAATGGGTCACGGCCTGGATCTGGCTGACGCGCCGCGCGGCGTCTTCCAGCCACACGAGGGATTCGAACTGCGCTCGTAGTTGTTCGGCAACGGCATCCTGCTTGGGGTCGTCGGCCTTCAGCTTCTCCAGTTTGCCGTCGCGCCGCTCCACCAGGAACTGCGCAATGACCGCACGGATGGCTGCGGACCTCGCTGATAGATTCGACATGGATCTCCCTGATTTCCGGTGTCACAGACCGGCTGACTAAATGCTAAGCCTCCGGGAAATTTATGTCAATCCATTACGTTTTTAAAAATATTTTGAAAGCACGACAACCTTCAAAGACGCTATCCTTCGGTCCGTCACTGCTGCAAAGCAGCTCAGAAAATTACCTTTTTAAAAAATGTAATTTCATTCACTGCCGCACAGGCAGCAGGCCGGTCCAACCGGCCTTTTTCATCGTCTTCTGACAAAGCCCAGCACCGGATGCGACCGCCAGCCTTGCTCACTTTTCGGCAGGCTCAAGGTCGCGAAGCGTTCGGCACAGGCCTGCGGGCCAAGACCGCGCGCCTCGGCCAACTCGGAAATGGCTTGCTCGTAGCTCTGTTCAAACCAGGGTGAGATGCCGTGACCGCGCACGGCGTCATCGGAAATGCGCTCGTGAAGGGAGCGTTCCACGGGCTGATACAGGCGCTGCCCCCGCTCGGCATACAGCACCTCGGTCAGCTCGACCTCGCCGGTATCGTCGTTGGGGCGTAGGCACAGATCGATATGCACGACCGGGTCATGTCGGAACGGTGAGTGCTGCGGCAACATGGCTGTGAGCAGTGCATCGGCGGCGGGCTCGTGCCACCACGAGGCGGCATTGACGGGGACCCTCGTCGCCAGTGCTGCGGTACCGCCCGAGCGCAGCTGGCGTGGGGTCAGGATCACGGGCTTGACCTCGACGGGTAGCATCGCGGCCTGCAGCCGCGCATGCTCCAGATCCACCAGGCGCAAGGTAGGCGCAAAGACCTCCGGGGCTGCAGCCAGTATGCGTGGCCGGGCATCGATCACCTCCAGCTCCTCGGATCGCAGCAGGGCACTGAGCTGATGGGTCTGGAGCTTGAAGGCGCCATCATCCTCAAACCCTGGACGCTGGAAAGCCGCCCGGCCCGGTTGACTGAAGTGGCGCAGGTTGGTATCGAATACCACGATATTCGGTATCGTGCAGGGGCCGGGCCGGTGTCGCCGAACCCGTCCGGCAAGCTGGATCAGGGAGCGCATGGACGAAGGCTCAACCACGGCCCAGTCGTAGTCGTGGTCCCGGCCGACCTCTGTGACGGGCGATCCCAGCACAATGAAGAGATGGTCCCTGGCGTGAGGGAAGGCCTCCAGCCTGGCTCGAATATCGGGTAGCGAGAACACTGCCTCGGGCTGGTGTCGCCGCAGCATGGTGTCGAGCCGATGCTCGATGGCGGAGCGGATCAGCAGGGGAAACTGGGAATGGTAGACGCACAGGTGGATCTGCACTCCATCGGGCGCACCCTGCTGATACAAGGCCAGCGCTACCTGCACCAGGGGATCGATGTTGGCCATGCGGACGAGGCCGAAGCTGACACGGCGGTCAGGCAGCTGCGGATCGGCGCTGTGATGGCGCCCGTGCAACAGCAGTGCCTGCTGCAGCACAAGACGGGCGAACTCAAGCGGCATTTGCTCCGGGCTCAAGCCACCCAAGCGCAAAGGCACCAGTTCATGACGGCGACGCGCCTCAGCCCTTGTCAGCCGTGCATGGCGTTCGCGAGCAAAGGCCGTATGGGCACTCTCGAAAGCGGCCGCGCTGGCACAGGCCGCTGCGGTCTGCTGCTCTTCATCCAGCCACAGGCATGCGATTTCGGGCGCAGTGGCGGCACCGGGTTGCTTGCCTCGATGGCGTTGGAACTCGACGCGGCCAGCGCGGTAGGCCATGAACAGGCCCTGCACCAGCGCGGGCGGCAGGGTTGCCGATGACAGCAGCACCCGGCTGCCAAGCAGGCCGGCCCAATGCACCAGGCGCGTGAGGGCGGGCAAATCGGCTACGTCGAAGTCGTCGGGTTCATCCAGCACCAGATCCCCACTGAGCAGGCGCAGCATGGGGGCGATCTGCCGACCGCCGCGCTGGCTCTCCGTGGCCGGGGTAAGGTGGTCGATGGTACAGACCAGCAGCGGCGCCAGCAACAAGGCGTTGATCTTCGGGTCATGTAGCGCTCGAGCCAGCAGGGGATTGAGGTCTGCGGGACCCGCGTCGCCGCTGAAATCCACATCGCTATCCTCGTCCAGCAGGGCTTGCACCGATGCAGAGCCCTGCCCCTCGGCCAGCGCCTCATAGTGCTCGAACAAGGCCCGACTGGCACTGCCGCCCACATGGATGGCGATCTGGTCGTCACGCAGCTGCAAGAGTTCGCGGAATGCCCGCCCGGTCTGCAGCGTGAGCGTGCGCAAGCCCAGGGCGAAGGCACAGCGGAATCCGCGTTCGGGATCGGCCAGTGCGTGCATCACCCGGGCATTGCCCAGGGTCTTGCCACACCCCGTACTGGCCATGTTGACGATGAAGGCGCCGTGCTCGGCAGCCTGGCTCCTCTTGCTGGCAGCCAGCTCGGCCGCCCGGTCCTGCCAACGGTAGCGCGGATCGCTGCTGCGCTGACGCAGGGGTTTGTGCTCGCGCAACGTGGGCAGGTCTGCGGCGAAGCGCGGCAGGGCATGGGTGATGACGCGACTGTCGCGTGCCACGCCAAGCAGGTGCTCATCGAGCGTCTGGTTGCCGACCGATCGCCCCCTCTCCTTGCGCAGATTGGCCAGCAGGGGATAGCCAGGGGGCACCTCGACGCGGCCGCTATCCCGACCGGTGGCAGTGATGCTGGAGTAGTGATGGTCCGCCAGCATCAGCGCCAGGCGCGAGAGGTGCATGACATAGGGCTGCTGCAACCAGGCAAAGCCAGCGCCCCGATCCGGGTGGGTCAGGCGGCGCTGCAGCCGCTCGGCCAGCCGTTTGGCCTGGACTCGCCAGTGAGGCGTCGTCACCGGCAAGCCGTGCGGGAACTCCCAGTAGGGCCCGATCTCCCTGCTCCTGTTCGCGGGGGTCGAGGGAGAAATGACGATTTCATTCCAGCCAGCGTCGATCTTCAGCAAAGGGGCCTTGAGACTGGCCGCACTGAAATGCTCACTCTTATGACCCAGCCGTTGCTGCTCTCCCTCCTTGTACGCAGGCAAGACCGGCAATCTGTGGTGAGTCACGATCAGCCAAGCCACTGCTTGGGCAAGGGGGGCATGAGCCAGCGCCTGAAACGGAGGGCTAGCCCCGGCGTCGAGTCCGTCGCGCTGCAACCGCCCGCCGCGCCAGTCCAGCCAAGCAGCGTCGTCTTTCAGCGTGGGATGCGCCAGGCGGGCCAGCCAGGCGGCATCGTCATCTGCGCCAACGAAGGCCTGAAACAGGCGCACCGAGGTCCACTCGTGCCGGTAGCGATTGCGCTCCGTGAGCGTGCCGGCCATTCGCGCCTGGAAGGCAGCACTCGCCTTGCCGAGGTCGTGCAGCAATCCAGCCAGCGCAGCCAGCAGATGGATGTCCTCGGCGCTATGCCAGTCGTTCTCGTCCTCGGAACGCAACAGATTGCGTGTGGTGGTGTTGGTGGGCACCGCGCCTTGGCTGTTGAAGCGGCGGCGGTCGCCCACCACCCACAGCAACTCGGTATGGTCGATGCCTCGCACCCAATGACAGGCCACGGCGGTGTTCTTGCGGGCGCTCTGGCGCAGCAGGCGGTGCAGGGTCTGCAGCCCGTCCTGCGTGATCGGGGTCTGCCAGGTGCGGTCTCCTCGGCGCTCTGCAAACTGGTCAAGAATACGACGGGTTTGCGTCAGCGCCCGCTTGTCACATTGGGAGATGAGCAAGATATTCATGCCGCCCCATGTGCAGTGTTCGTGGCCATTGGCTGCCCGAGTGTGAGGGCCGTCGCCTTGAGGGTATCGATCATGAAATCGAGCGACTCGGTTCGAATCAGCGCCTCGACACAGCGTTGGCGGAACTCCTGTTCGTCGTGCCCCTTCATCGCCGAGGCAAAGGCCTGCGGCAGGATGACGGCATCCTTGATGAGGTCGGCCACATCGAACACCAGACCGCCACGCCGGGTTTTGCCATGCAACACGGCCAAACCATGCGGAATGCCAAGCACCCAGCAGGCGGTGGCACCCAGTCCGTAGGCCAAATAGTTGCCGTGGTCAAGAAACTTGTTGGCGGCGTCAATGTTCTCTGTCGCGGGATCGCCCCGCTTGACGCGGGTGAAGTCGCCATAGCGGGTAGCACCCGCTGCCAGGCGATACAACTGCTTGGTCAGACGGGCCTCTTCGGTCATCAGCGCCGTATGGTCCACCGCCTGTGCCTGAGCAGAGGCACTGGAACGCAGCAAGGCTTCCAATGTTGCCAGGTCGGGCGTGAAACCCTGCTCCTTCAGTGCTTTGCTCCCGTTCCAGTGCTGTTGCAGGCGCACAAGACGGGCATGCTGGAACTGCTTGGCCGCCTGCAGGCGCAGGCCATCATCAAACCAGAAACGCACCCAATGCTGCAGATACTCGGTGGGGCGGTATTCGCTTTGCGGTGGCATCCAGGCCACCTCCAAAACCTGCTCGGCACCAGCAAACAGTGGTGTGCCTCCACCCCCGCAGAACCCCAGCATCACGCCGGCTTTTGCCAGCTCGCGCACCGCAGCCTGGGTGATGGAAGTGCCGGTGCCCAGCAACACCGTGGTGGTGTTGGCGATCGGGATGTTCCAGTAGAGCTGCTGCTTGCCTTGCTCGGTGACGTATTCAACGCGACCGCCATTGACCAGCACCCGGCAATGCTCCAGATAGTAGAGATTCGCGCGCTTGGAGTGAAGAACGGTCTTCAGATCTGAGGGATTGAAGTCTTGCATGAAGTCACCATCGGTCCACGGTCTTGATAAGCACCGTGTAGCCCCACGAAACGGAATGCGCGCCGTCGGCAAGCTTGATCGACGACGCCAGCCAAAAGACAACCAGCCAACGCGATGCAATGGCTACCGCCTGGTGTATCCAGATTCACCTTTGCACTTTTTAAGGCAAGATGCTCGCGCTCATGCTAACCGATTTGGCTACTTAATTCGAAAATAAATCCAGATCCAACTGAAGATCGGCGCTATACCTGCAAGCCGATAGCAACAACGATCCACCGCGACGCGTGCCGGTCAGCCATGGGACAATCCCCCCCATGAACCCGCTCCTGTCACGCCTCCAGCCCTACCCCTTCGAGCGCCTGCGCCAGCTGTTTGCCGGCGTTGCGCCCAACCCGGACTACCGCGCCATCAGCCTTGGCATCGGCGAGCCGCGCCACCCGACGCCCGACTTCCTCAAGAGCAAGCTGTGCGAGGCCGTCAACGCGCCCGACGGCGGCCTGGCGACCTACCCCGCCACCGCCGGCACGCCTGGGCTGAAAGCCGCCTGCGCGACCTGGATGCAGCGCCGCTACGGCCTGAGCCTGGACCCGGCGACGCAGATCCTGCCGGTGCTGGGCTCGCGCGAGGCGCTGTTCTCGCTCGCGCAAGTCGTCGTCAACCCACGCGCCTTCGCCGATTCGACCGATGGCCTCGAGCCGGTGGTGGTCTGCCCCAACCCTTTCTATCAGATCTACGAGGGTGCGGCCTATCTGTCGGGCGCCCAGCCCTGGTTCGCGCCGAGTGACCCCAAGCGCAA
The DNA here is from genome assembly GCF_002980595.1 of Malikia granosa. GTDB lineage: Bacteria > Pseudomonadota > Gammaproteobacteria > Burkholderiales > Burkholderiaceae_C > Malikia > Malikia granosa. The sequence continues at coordinate 11,475 of NZ_PVLQ01000067.1, read as the reverse complement.
CTTCGCGGTCGACTGGGCCAGCGTGCCGGAAGCTATCTGGCAGCGCACCCAGCTGCTGTTCACCTGCTCGCCGGGCAACCCGACCGGCGCGGTGATGCCGCTGGAAGAATGGCAGATGCTGTTCGAGCTCAGCGACAAGTACGGCTTCGTGATCGCCTCGGACGAGTGCTACAGCGAGATCTATTTCCGCGACGAGGCGCCGCTCGGTGGCCTGGAAGCCGCGGCCAAGCTGGGCCGGACCAACTTCAAGAACCTGATCGCTCTCACCAGCCTGTCCAAGCGCAGCAACGTGCCCGGCCTGCGCAGCGGCTTCGTCGCCGGCGACGCGGCGCTGATCAAGGCCTTCACGCTGTATCGCACCTACCATGGCAGCGCAATGAGCACCGTGATCCAGAGCGCGAGCGCCGCTGCCTGGCTCGACGAGCAGCACGTGGTCGACAACCGCGAGCAGTACCGCGCCAAGTTCGCCGCCGTCACGCCTATCCTGGCCGAGGTCATGAACGTCGCACTGCCCGACGCCGGCTTCTACCTCTGGGCCGAGGTGCCGGAAAAGTTTGGCGGCCTGACCGGCGGCAGCGACACCGACTTCGCGAAGGCGCTGCTGGCTCAATACAATGTGACGGTTCTGCCGGGCAGCTACCTGGCGCGCGAGGCGCAGGGCTTCAACCCCGGCGCGCAGCGCGTGCGCATGGCGCTGGTGGCAGAAACTTCCGAATGCGTCGAGGCCGCTCGCCGCATCGCAGAATTCATCAAGAACTCCCGCTAACAAGAGCATCATGACCCAACAACTGCAACAGATCATCGAAAACGCCTGGGACAACCGCGCCCAGCTCTCGCCCGCCTCGGCACCGGCCGAAGTGCAGGATGCGGTCGCGCATGTGATCGACCAGCTCGACAGCGGCGCGCTGCGCGTGGCCAGCCGCGAAGGCGTGGGCCAGTGGACCGTGCACCAGTGGCTCAAGAAGGCGGTGCTGCTGTCCTTCCGCCTGAAGGACAACGAGATCATCTCGGCCGGCGACCTGGGCTTCTACGACAAGGTGCAGACCAAGTTCGCCCACCTGTCGCCGCAGGAACTCGCCGCCACCGGCGTGCGCGTGGTGCCGCCGGCCGTCGCGCGTCGCGGCAGCTTCATCGCCAAGGGCGCCATCCTGATGCCCTCCTACGTCAACATCGGCGCCTATGTCGATGAAGGCACCATGGTCGACACCTGGGCCACCGTCGGCAGCTGCGCGCAGATCGGCAAGGGCGTGCACCTGAGTGGCGGCGTCGGCATCGGCGGCGTGCTCGAGCCGCTGCAGGCGAATCCGACCGTGATCGAGGACAACTGCTTCATCGGCGCGCGCTCGGAAGTGGTCGAAGGCGTGATCGTGGAAGAGAACTCGGTGCTGGGCATGGGCGTCTACCTGGGCCAGAGCACCCCGATCTTCGACCGCGCGACCGGCGAGATCAGCTACGGCCGCGTACCCTCGGGCTCGGTGGTGGTCAGCGGCAACCTGCCCAAGACCGCGGCCAATGGCGCCCCGTACAGCATGTACGCCGCTATCATCGTCAAGCGCGTCGACGCGCAGACCCGCTCGAAGACCAGCATCAACGACCTGCTGCGCGACTGATCGCCGATCGCGCCCGCGCATGGGCTAGTGGGCTGCGGCCCGGGAGGTGGACATGGGCAAGATGGACAAGCTGCTGCGTCTGATGGCCGAACAGAAGGCCTCCGACCTCTACCTCTCGGCCAATGCGCCGGTGCTGATCAAGATCGACGGCGTCTGCCGGCCGCTCGAGCCCGCGCTGCTGTCGGTCGAGGCGCCCTACCAGCTGCTGTCCGAGGTCATCACCCCCGAGCAGCTGCGCGAGTTCGACCGCAACGGAGAGCTCAACACCGCCATCCCGCTGCAGAACGTCGGGCGCTACCGCATCAGCGCGATGCGCCAGCGCAGCAGCTGCGCGGTGGTGGTGCGCTTCATCAGCATCGACATTCCGCCGCTCGACCAGCTCGGCCTGCCGGCCCTGCTGGCCGAGATGGTGATGGCCAAGCGCGGGCTGATGCTGGTCGTCGGCGCCACCGGGTCGGGCAAGAGCACGACGCTGGCGGCGCTGCTCGACCACCGCAACCAGCATGCCGTCGGCCATATCCTGACCATCGAGGACCCGGTCGAGTACCTGTTCAAGAACAAGCAGTCGATCGTCAACCAGCGCGAGGTCGGCACCGATACCGAGTCGCTGCAGGTCGCGCTGAAGAACGCGCTGCGCCAGGCGCCCGACGTGATCCTGATCGGCGAGATCCGCGACCGCGAGACCATGTCGGCCGCGCTCGCCTACTCGCAATCCGGCCACCTGGTGCTCGCGACCCTGCATGCCAACAACAGCTACCAGGCGCTCAACCGGATCCTGAACTTCTATCCGGTCGAGGTCAGGCCCACCATGCTCAACGACCTGGCCTCGTCGCTGCGGGTCATCGTCTCGCAGCGGCTGCTGCGCACGGTCGACGGCAGCCGGGTGCCTGCGCTCGAGGTGATGGTCAACACGCGTCTGGTCAGCGAGCTGATCGAGAACGGCGACTTCTTTGCCGTGCGCGAGGCGCTCGAGAACTCGCTGGCCGAGGCCTCGCAGACCTTCGAGGTCGATCTGGCGCGGCTGATCCAGTCGGGCCGCATCGACCGCGCCGAGGGCCTGGCCTATGCCGACTCGCCAGCCAACCTGATGTGGCGGCTCGACAACAGCGCCGGGTCAGCGGACGACGACAAGGCCGCTGCCGAGGCGGCCGACCAGCCCGCCAACCGTCCCTTTTCCGATTTCACGATCAACGTCAAACCCTGACGCCGAACTTTTTTCCCGGATTTGCTCATGAGCGACACCCTGCGCCTGACCGAGGCGCTGATCTCCCTTTCCTCCGTCACGCCCGACGACGCCAGCTGCCAGCAGCTGATCATCGAGCGCCTGCAGCCGCTGGGCTTCGCCTGCGAGACGATCGCCAGCGGCCCCGATTCCTTCCGCGTCACCAACCTCTGGGCCAAGCGCCCCGGCTCGCGCCCGGATGCGCCGACGCTGGTCTTTGCGGGACACACCGACGTGGTGCCGACCGGCCCGGTCGAGCAATGGGGCAGCGACCCCTTCGTGCCGACCGTGCGCGACGGCAAGCTCTACGGCCGCGGCGCCGCCGACATGAAGGCCTCGCTGGCGGCCATGGTGGTGGCTTGCGAGGAGTTCCTGGCCCAGTATGCCGATCCCGAGCTGGCGATCGCCTTCCTGCTGACCAGCGACGAGGAAGGCCCGGCGCATGACGGCACGGTGGTGGTCTGCCGCGAGCTGAGCGCGCGCGGAGAAAAGCTCGACTACTGCATCGTCGGCGAGCCGACCTCGGTCAAGCAGAGCGGCGACATGATCAAGAACGGCAGGCGCGGCACCATGAGCGGCAAGCTGACCGTCAAGGGCATCCAGGGCCATATCGCCTACCCGCATCTGGCACGCAATCCGATCCACATGCTGGCGCCCGCGCTGACCGAGCTGGTGGGCACCGTCTGGGACCAGGGCAACGACCATTTCCCGCCCACCACCTGGCAGGTCAGCAACATCCACGGCGGCACCGGCGCCAGCAACATCATCCCTGGCAACGTGGTGGTGGACTTCAACTTCCGCTTCAGCACCGAGAGCACGGCCGAAGGCCTGCAGCAGCGCGTGGCCGACATCCTGGCGCGCCACGGCCTGCAGATGGGCACCGACTACGAGCTGGCCTGGACGGTCGGCGGCCATCCCTTCCTGACCCGTCCCGGCACCCTGGTCGATGCGGTGCGCGACGCGATCCGCGCCGAGACCGGGCTCGAGACCGAGCTCTCGACCAGCGGCGGCACCAGCGACGGCCGCTTCATCGCCAAGATCTGCCCGCAGGTGATAGAGTTCGGCCCTCCCAACGCGACCATCCACAAGGTCGACGAGTGCATCGCGCTGGTCGACATCGAGCCGCTGAAGAACATTTACCGCCGCACGCTCGAGATTCTGGCCAGCGTGCCGGCCCAGGACGAGATCACCCCTTGAATCTGAAGCAACTACTGCAAGCCGCGAGCGAGAAGCTCGAGGCGGCTGGCCTGGCCTATGGCCATGGCACCACCAACGCGCATGACGAGGCGGCCTGGCTGACGCTGTGGCAGCTGGGCTTGCCGCTCGATGCCGACCTCGACGAGCTGGCCGGACGCGCCTGCTCCGAGTCGGAAGTAGCCGCCGTGCTGGCGCTGATCGAGCAGCGTATGACCACCCGCAAGCCGGCCGCCTACCTGACGCAGGAAGCCTGGCTGCAGGGCGTGCCCTTCCATGTCGACGAGCGGGTGATCGTGCCGCGCAGCTTCCTGGCCGAGTTCATCGCCGCCGCCGAGGGCGCCGAGAACATCGACGGCTGGCTGGGCGAACACACGGCCAAGGTGCTGGACCTGTGCACCGGCAACGGCAGCCTGGCGGTGCTGGCCGCGCTGGCCTGGCCCGAGGTCACGGTCGATGCCGCGGACATCTCGCCCGACGCGCTGGCAGTCGCGCGCCTCAACGTCGACCGGCATGGCTTGCAGGACCGCATCCGGCTGGTCGAGTCCGACGGCTGGGCCAATCTGCCCGGTCGGTACGACCTGATCCTGTGCAACCCGCCCTATGTCTGCCGCAAGGGGATGGACGAGTTGCCGGCCGAGTACCGCGCCGAGCCGCTGATCTCGCTCGACGGCGGGCTGCAGGGCAGCGACGACGGCATGGACTTCGTGCGCCATCTGCTCGATCACGCGCTGGAACACCTGAACGAGCATGGCGTGCTGCTGCTCGAGATCGGCAACGAGCGCGAGCATTTCGAGCGCGCCTTCCCGACCCTGCTGGCCTACTGGCCAGAGACGACCTCGGGCGAAGGCCCGGTGCTGCTGCTGACCCGCGACAACCTGGCCGACTGGGCCGCCACCAAGGACCTCACATGATCACGCTGCGCAATGTCACGCTGCGCCGCGGCACCAAGGTCGTGCTGGACCAGGCGAATGCGACCATCAACCCGGGCGAGAAGGTCGGCCTGGTCGGGCGCAACGGCGCCGGCAAGTCCAGCCTGTTCGCGCTGCTGCAGGGCAAGCTGCACGAGGACGGCGGCGAGTTCAGCTGGCCGCGCCAGTGGCAGCTGGCCCAGGTCTCGCAGGACATGCCCGAAACCGACCAGCCCTGCACCGAGTTCGTGATCGACGGCGACACAAGACTGGCCGCCGCGCGCGCCGCGGTCGAGCAGGCCGAGGCCAGCGACGACGGCGAAGCGATGGCGCACGCCTACACCGACTTGCACGATGCCGGCGCCCATGACGCGCCGGCGCGCGCCCAGGCGCTGCTGCTGGGCCTGGGCTTCCAGGTCAACGAGGTCGATCGGCCGGTCAACAGCTTCTCGGGCGGCTGGCGCATGCGGCTGCAATTGGCACGCGCGCTGATGTGCCCGAGCGACCTGCTGATGCTCGATGAGCCGACCAACCACCTGGACCTCGACGCGCTGGTCTGGCTCGAGAGCTGGCTCAAGCGCTACGCCGGCACCATGGTCGTGATCAGCCACGACCGCGAGTTCCTCGACGCCATCACTTCGGTCACGCTGCACATCGAGAACGCCAAGATCACGCGCTACGGCGGCAACTACAGCCGCTTCGAGGAGATGCGCGCCGAGGCGATGAGCCAGCAGCAGGCCAGCTTCGCGCGCCAGCAGGACAAGATCGCGCACCTGCAGAAGTTCATCGCCCGCTTCAAGGCCAAGGCCAGCAAGGCCAAGCAGGCGCAGAGCCGGGTCAAGGCACTCGAGCGGATGGAGAAGATCGGTCCGGTGCTGGCCGATGCCGAGTTCACCTTCGAGTTCCAGGAACCGGCGCAGCTGCCGAACCCGATGCTGAGCCTGCGCGACGCCAGCTTCGGCTATCGCGCCAGTGCCGAGAACGGCGGCAGCGTGACCACCATCGTGCACGACGTCACGCGCTCGGTGCTGGCCGGCCAGCGGCTGGGCATCCTGGGCGCCAACGGCCAGGGCAAGTCGACCTTCGTCAAGACGGTGGCGCGCGACTTGCCGCTGCTGACGGGCGAGCTGACCGAGGGCAAGGGCCTGAACATCGGCTACTTCGCGCAGCAGGAGCTCGACGTGCTGCGCCCGGACGAGACGCCGCTCGAGCACATGATCCGGCTGGCGCGCGACCTCGGGGCTGCTGGCGCGCTGAGCGGCCAGGGCACGCGCGAGCAGGACCTGCGCAACTTCCTGGGCCGCTTCCAGTTCAGCGGCGACATGGTGCAGCAGGCGGTCGGCAGCATGAGCGGCGGCGAGAAGGCGCGGCTGGTGCTGTGCATGATCGTCTGGCAGCGCCCGAACCTGCTGCTGCTCGACGAGCCGACCAACCACCTCGACCTGGCGACCCGGGAGGCACTGGCGATGGCGCTCAACGAGTTCGAGGGCACGGTGATGCTGGTCAGCCACGACCGCGCGCTGCTGCGTTCGGTCTGCGACGAGTTCTGGCTGGTCTCGCATGGCGGCATCGAGCCCTTCGACGGCGACCTCGACGACTACCAGCGCTACCTGCTCGACATGGCCAAGCAGAAACGCGAGGCGGTGCAGGCGGCCCAGCGCGCGCCGGCCGCCAAGGCCGAGCCGGTCGCGGCAGTGGCCAGCCCGAAGCCGGAGGCCGCCAAGCCTGCCGCCGCTGCCCCCAGCGCCCCGGCAGTCAACCCGGCCGAGCAGCGCCGGCTGGAGGCACAGCGGCGCCAGCAGCTGGCGCAAAAGCTCAAGCCCTACAAGAAGGAGCTGGCCGAGCTCGACCAGCGCATGGCAAGCCTGCAGACGGAAGGCGCCGCGCTGCAGCAGAAGCTGCTGAGCGCGCTGCCGCCGGCCGAGCTGGCGCAGATCGGTAAGCGGCTCAAGGGCATCGAGGACGAGACGGCTGCCGCCGAGCTGCGGTGGCTCGAACTGTCGGAGCAGATCGAGGCGATCGAAGCCGAGGCCGATTGAGCCTTGATTGAGCGTTGACTGGCGCTTTGCTTGACTTTCGACTGAGCCCCGAGCAGGCCCCTGTGCCCCGCGCCTGCTGGCGGGCCGGGGGCCTTCATCGTTTGGAGCAAGACAGGACATGGACAATTCAGCCGACCAGCCCGCTGCCGCGGGCGCTTCCGGGCTCGAACCGCAGCCGCCATCGCAACGCGCGGTGGCCTGGCGCTGGCTGCGCGCCGCCGGGCTGGCGCTGGCCGGGCTGCTGCTGTTCTGGCTGCTGGCCTGGGCCGGCTTGCCGCCACTGCTCAAGTGGCAGCTCGAGCGCCAAGCCGGTGCCGCGCTCGGGCGCAAGGTCAGCGTCGAGCGGGTCGAGCTCAAGCCCTGGTCGCTCGAGTTCGAGCTGCGCGGGCTGCGGCTGCTGGATGCCCAGGGCCAGGGCGAGCAGTTCACGCTCGAGCGGCTCTATCTCGACCTCGATGCGCGTTCGCTGCTGCGGCTGGCGCCAGTGCTCGACGCGCTCGAGTTCGACCGGCCGCATTTCCGGCTGCGCCACCTGGGCGGCGGACGCTACGACGTCGACGACCTGGTCGCGCGCCTGCTCAAGCCCGAGCAGCCGGCGTCGGAACTGCCGCGCTTCGCGCTGTTCCAGCTGCAGCTGCGCGAGGGCGCGATCGACTTCATCGACGAGCCGCTCAAGCGCACGCAGCAGATCCGCCAGCTCAAGCTGGAGTTGCCCTTCCTGAGCAGCCTGGAGGCGCAGCGCGAGGCAAAGAGCGAGCCGAGCCTGAGCTTCCTGCTCAATGGCGACCCGGTAGATGCCAAGGCGCTGCTGCAGCCCTTTGCCCAGGCGCGCCAGGGCGAAGCCAGGCTGCACAGCGCCGCGCTGGATCTCGCGCCCTATCTGCCCTACTGGCCCGCGACCCTGCCGCTGCGCCCGACCAGAGGCCAGCTCGAGTTCGACCTGACGCTGCGGCTGGCGGCGGGTGCGCCAAAGGCGCAGACAGGCGCTGATGCCAAGCCTGCGCAGCAACCGGCCATGACACAGACCGCATTGTCCCTGGCCGGCCATCTGGGTCTGCAGGATGTCGAGCTCGAATGGGCAGGTGAAAGGGATGGTGCCAGCGCCGCCCAGCCGATGCGGCTGCGCTGGGACCGGCTGCGCTTCGATGGCCAGACCCGGCTGGGCTGGCCGATCGGCGCGGGCCAGGGCAGTCCGGCACTCGAGCTCGAGGACAGCCGGCTGCAGGTCGACGGCCTGGCGCTGTGCGAGGGCGAGCAGCCTCAGGCCAGCCTGGCGCGGCTGCTGCTGAGCGACGCCAAGCTGGACCTGGCCGGGCGCAGCCTGGCCGTCGGCGAGCTGCGCCTGGAGAGGCCAGAGCTGCAGCTGCAGCGCGACGCCCAGCAGCGCTGGATGTTCGAGCGCTGGCTGACGGCATTGCTGCGGAAATCCGACCATCTGGGAGCAGGAACGCAGGGCGGCACTGGCCCCGGCCCTGGGCGACAAGCCGGCCAGCCAGGAGAACCGGAGAAAACAGCCGCATCAACCGCAGCCGGTCAGGCCGGTCAGGCCGGTCAGACCATTCAGGCAGACCAGGCCAATCGGGATGACAAGGCAGCCGGCTGGCAGCTGCAACTGGCCCGGTTCCAGCTGGCCGATGGTCGCCTGGGCTTCACGGACCGCAGTCCGGTCCGCCCGGTGCGGCTGCAGGCCGAGGCGCTGCAGCTCAAGGCCGGCCCCTGGAGCAATGCGCCGCAGGCGCAACAGGCCTTGCCGCTGGAGCTGAGCCTGCAGCTGGTGCCGGACAAGACAGGCAAAACGGGCCAGGCGGACAGCCACGCGGCGCTGCGCTACCAGGGCCGCCTCCTGCTGCCGAGTCCGGCCGGGGACGGACAAGCGGCCCGGTCGCTGGCCAGCCAGGGCCGGCTCGAGCTCGACGACCTGCCGCTGCACCGGCTCGAGCCCTATTTCGCCGCCGCGCTCAACCTGGAGCTGCTGCGCGCCGAGCTCGGATTGCGCGCCCAGCTCTCGCTGTCGCTGCCGCCCCAGGGGCTGCAGCTGGCCTTGCGCGGCGACGCCGAGGTCAAGCAACTGCGCACCAGCCAGCTGGAGCCGGCCGAGCGGCTGCTGGACTGGAAGTCGCTCGGGCTGCGCGGCCTGCAGATCGATCTCGAGTCCGGCGCGCTGAGCCGGCTCAAGGTCGCCGAGACGGCGCTGAGCGACTACTACGCGCGCATCCTGATCGACCCGCAGGGCCGCATCAACCTGCAGCAGCTGCTGCGCCAGCCCGCCACGGCATCGGCCAGGGCCCCTGCGCAGACCCAGGCCAGGCTCGAATTCGGCCCGATCAGCTTCGTCAACGGCCAGGTCGACTTCGCCGACCGCTTCATCCGGCCCAACTATTCGGCGCGACTGAGCGAGCTGAGCGGCAGCTTGGGCGGCTTCTCGAACCAGCAGCCCGCGTCGGGCCCAGCAGGCCAGGCGCCCGAACTCGCCGCCCTGAGCCTGCGCGGCAAGGTCGAGGGCCAGGCCAGTCTCGCGCTCGACGGCAGGATCAACCCGCTGGCGCAGCCGCTCGCGCTCGACATCCAGGGCCGGGTCGATGACCTCGAGCTGCCGCCGCTGTCGCCCTACAGCGTCAAGTACGCGGGCCATGGCATCGAGCGCGGCAAGCTCGGCATGACGGTGCGCTACCAGATCGCGTCCGACGGCCAGCTGCAGGCGAGCAACCAGATCCTGCTCAAGCAGCTGCAGTTCAGCGATCGGGTCGAGGGCAGCGAGGCGCCGAACCTGCCGATCCGGCTGGCGGTCGCGCTGCTGGCCGACAGCAAGGGCGTGATCGACCTGAACCTGCCGGTCAGCGGCTCGATCAACGACCCGCAGTTCCGCGTCGGCCCCATCGTCTGGCGCATGGTGCTGAACCTGATCGGCAAGGCGGTGACGGCGCCGTTCGCGCTGATCGCCCAGGCCCTGGGCGGATCGGCCGAGGACTTCAGCCAGATCGACTTCGCGCCCGGGAAGAGCGAGCTCGACGCCAAGGCCCGCGCCCGGCTCGAACAGGTCGCGCAGGCGATGGCCCAGCGACCCGCGCTGCGGCTGACGCTCGAAGGCCAGAGCGACCTCGAGCGCGAACGCCGCGCCTACCAGCAGGCCCAGCTGCAGCAGCGCCTGCTGCAGGAAAAGCGGCGCCAGCTTGAGCGCCTGGGCCAGGCCAGCGAGGCCGTGACGCCGCCGACCGCGGCCGAATCGGCCGAACTGCTGGCGGCGGTGTACCGCCGCGCCGACATCCCAAAGCCGCGCAACCTGGTCGGACTGGCCAAGACCCTGCCGGCGGCCGAGATGGAGGCGCTGCTGCTGGCCTCGATCCCGGTCGATGCCGACCGCATGCGCGAGCTCGCGCTGGCACGCGCGACCGCGGTGCGCGACGTGCTGGCCGGGCTGGGCATCGACCACGAGCGGCTGTACCTGCTGGCCCCCGGCGGTCCGCTCCAGGGCGCGAATGGTGATGCCCCCTGGCAGGCCGGGGTGGTGCTGGGCCTCAGGAGCGAATGAAGTGAAAGAATTGTGTCAATTTGGGCAATCCTGCGCTTTTCCTGGTCCCTGTGGCGACAAAACCGCACCGTGGAGCAACACGGGGTTCTAGAATGCAGTGACTTTGTTTCTTACCTGAGGAAGACATGAACAAGCTCCTGGCCGCAATGCTCGTCAGCCTGGGCGCCTCCGGCGCGATGGCACAAGGCGCTGACCTCAAGGTCGCGATCGACCCGACCTACCAGCCCTTCACCTTCAAGACCGCCGACGGCAAGCCGACCGGCTTCGACGTCGACATCGCCAACGCGATCTGCGAGCAGATCAAGCGCAAGTGCGTCTTCGTCGAACAGGTCTGGGACAGCATGATTCCGGGCCTGCAGGCCAAGAAGTACGACGTCATCATCAGCTCGATGTCGATGACCGACGAGCGCAAGAAGGTGATCGACTTCTCGGACAAGTACTACAACACCCCGAGCCGGGTCGTGGTCAAGTCCGACGTCAAGGTCGATGACGCCTTTGGCGGCCTCAAGGGCAAGAAGCTCGGCGTGCTCAAGGGCAGCACGCAGGAGAAATTCGCGCTCGGCGAGCTCAAGTCCAAGGGCGCGACCATCGTGCCCTACGAGGCGCAGGACCAGGTCTACCTCGACATCAAGTCGGGCCGCCTCGACGGCACCGTGGCCGACTCGGTCGAGGTCGGCGCCGGCTTCCTGGCCAAGCCCGAGGGCAAGGGCTATGCCTTCGCCGGCCCCTCGCTCGACACGCCCCAGTACTTCAAGTACTTCGGCTCGGGCATGGGCGTGGCGATGCGCAAGGGCGACAAGCTCAAGGGCCCGATCAACGCCGCGATCAAGGCCATCCGCGCCGACGGCAGCTACAAGAAGCTCAACGACAAGTACTTCACCTTCGACGTCTACGGCAAGTAAGGCCGGCTGGGCGCGCTTCTTGCGTGCCTGTCGTTCCAGCAACCCAACAGGTAACTATTCAGCCCCCC
>NZ_PVLQ01000066.1 GCF_002980595.1 Malikia granosa | reverse complement strand
GAGTCAGTCATGACAGGTGAGCGCCCATGCGGGCGCCCTGCTCTATCCGATACAGAAAGCCGTACCTACAGCCTTTCATCTATCAAACAGATAACATACGGGGGTAAAAATCAGCAAGACCCATGAATCAGAACGTTATCTTTATCGACAGCCGCGCCAGCGGTTACGAACACATAACTTCAAACCTGGGATTCAACATCCAACAGCATCAAATCAGCGCATGCAAAGATTACATCATAAAATTTCTTAAAATATAAGTTAATTCTTTACATACCCCCAATTCAATCCATGACCATCGATAAATTCATAACGAACGGAATACAAACCGGAAGTAGCTACTTAGAATATTACAACCTGACTCTCACAGAAAGTAGCAAATTATTTATAGAAATAAGCAATGATAATGGCTCATCAGCAATCTACAACAACCAGATGCAGCTCATCAGCAAAACAACGACAGGAAGTCCGACATTTCTCACAGCAGGCAACTACATCATAAAAGCAAGCTACAGCAGCTTAACCAATGCATTAATAAACACATACATACCATCACCAACATCCTACGAATCACTAATTAGCATAAAAACTGGCGATTACAAAGCAAGCAGCTACGACAATTTCTATAGCCTTCAAACCAAAAATGACGGCTACATAATAGCTTCGGCCCGCGGGGATAGCGCAATCGCAAAAATTTACAGTAAAGATCTTTTATTTATAACAGAAACAAACGATAAACCGATATACTTAAGCGCAGGCGATTACATAATCCACGCACAATACAACGGCTTTCGAAATGGCACCCTGAGCGCATACATTCCAAATGAACTGCAATTCACCTATTTAAAAAATGCTAATCCCAGCGGCAGCATCACAATTACCGGTACCGCCAAGCAAGGCCAGATTCTGGCTGTGATCAACACCCTGGCCGATGCCGACGGCCTGGGCACGATCAGCTACCAGTGGCTGGCCGATGGTGCTGCTATCACTGGCGCCACCGGTTCGACCATCACGCTGACCCAGGCCCAAGTTGGCAAGACTATCAGCGTCAAGGCCAGCTACACCGACGGCAAGGGCACGGCCGAAAGCGTGACCAGTTCTGCGACCCTCAGCGTGGTCAAGGCGGCGCCGACCGTGCCGTTCAACGACTTCAACGGCGACGGCAAGGCTGATCTGCGCTGGGTCAAGGACAACGGCGAGGTGTCGTTGTGGCTGATGAACGGCACGAGTGCAACGGCGACGGCGAACTTCGGTCCCTTCAATGGCTGGAGCGTGAAGGATGGCAGCCGGGACTTCAACGGCGATGGCAAGACCGACCTGCTGTTCACCAATGCGAACGGGACGGCCGCGATCTGGACCATGAACGGGCTGACGGCGATCGCGAAAGCCGAACACGGTCCTTATGCGGGTTGGAAGCTGGTCGATGCCGCGGGTGACTACAACGGCGATGGCAAGGCGGACCTGCGCTGGGTCAAGGACAGCGGCGAAGTGTCGCTGTGGCTGATGAACGGCGCAAGCCCGCTCGCGACAGCGAACTT
>NZ_PVLQ01000065.1 GCF_002980595.1 Malikia granosa | reverse complement strand
AGCTTGCGCCCGGTCAGCTTGGGGTAGACCCAACTTCAGTCGTGTCACCAGCCGCCATCTTGCTGTCGGAAAACGTCCAGCGCTGCCGACGCCTGTACGCAGCGCTGTTCACTTAGGGCGATAGGGGAGTAGCACCTTGAGGCTGGCCAAGCTGCGGCATAACATCGCGACTTTGCCAGAATTCATGCCCCTCTTCCTACACCATCACCCTGGAGCACGAAGAGAACATCGAGTACGTAGAGCAATGGAGTACGTGAGCACCGAAAAATCCGAATAAGTACTTGATTTTATTTAAAAAAATAAATATTTATGTGCGGTTTTGCGCATATTGCACCCATAGTGTCACGACTAAAAAATGAACATACAACAACTTCAATAAGTTGATTAGTAGACTTCAGTTGCCGGAGAAACATGCGTACTCACTCATAGCTATAAACAACTGAGGGATCGATAATTCATCCAACAGAAACTTAAAGGTGACGCATGGCTACTGAGAAACAGGCTGGGAAAAAACGGCTCAAGATGTCTGAACGGGCGCAGCAGCAACTAGAACTGCACTTTCCCAGCTACAGCCCGCTGTGGCTTTGGCGCCGAAAGACTAATGATGGGTACACCACGCTGCCCCGCACACTTCCATACACCATGCAGGCGATTGACGACCAGTCAAAAGGGCAGCCAGCTGGCCACACGCTGTTTTGCCTCTGGGCAAGGTCACCCGACCATCCCCTAGTGACTATCGAAAACCCCGCTACCTACGCGGCGGAAGCTGGATTCAGAGGCGAGCGGGCGGTAGACACTTGGAGGCGGCGCATGAAGCGGCTGCAGGAATTAAATTTTTGCAGTGCCAAGAAAGGCGCCTCAGGCGATTTTCACTACGTGCTCCTCTTGAATCCGAACGTCGCTATGGAAAACATGCGGAAGCTGGGCCTTGTTCAGACAGACCTATACGGCCGGTTCCTGGACCGTCTGGTTGAGGTGGGTGGTTTCGGTGAGGTACAAGCCATTCGAGCCCATTGGGATGCAGAGCGGGCCGCACAGGCTGCAGCTGCGTCGAGTACAGCCGATCAGCACCCAGGTGGATCTGCTGCCGCAGCATAATTTTCACATAATGAAAAACCTCTGCGGCGCCCTGCTACACCCGCGTCCAAGATTTCCGGTGAAGAAAACTCATGATCATTTACAAGCACGGCAAGAGCACCAGCAATACCTTCTGCGCACCCAAAACAACGGGGAAGGGAGGATGCCTGTCTTAGTGGCACGCGACATCCGGTGGATGCTTGTTGTCGCGCAATGGGTGGTCGCTGACGTGTCAGCCGAGAAGTTACACACGCTGTGAAACAGCATTCCGGGCGGGTGAGGCCGTACCCAGGGTTGGAAAAACGTACCCAAAAAGCACAACGCCACCCAGTGGGTGGCGCAGGCTCTAGTACATCAGGGGCATCACCAGTTTGGGCTGTACAGCTTAGCGGCACCTAGCTGGCAAGCTAGGTCTGGGAGCGGCTTATCCTAGTGTTTATAAGTAGAGTATATCAATCAAGGAACAGTAAGTCAAATGCCCTATCAAGAATTCTTGGAGACGATTTCTGCACCACGGAGCGGGGTCTACAAGCGTGTTTTTCGCACACAGACACCCGAGGAAACAGGTGGAGCAGTGCTTTGGGGCCAAGCGATGAGTATGGTCCTCCTGTCTCTGATGTCTACCTTCGAGGTAGCCCTCCGAAACCGCATCCACCGCAGCCTCTCTCGACAAGCAACGGAGAAGATGGGACCTGCCTCGGACTCATTTGCGTGGTACGACCAGCAACTAGGCATGCACAAGCTGGAGGGAGAAACTTTCACCAAGGTTGAGGCCATCTTGTCCGATGACCAAAAAATACGTCTGAAGGTGCAACCCTCGCCCGACAGCGTCATCGCGCGCCTGCCGTTCGGCGTCTGGCCAAATATTCTCGACCAACAGCTCCCTACCCCGGTGATCGAAGCGCGGACCTTCAAGGATGTCTTCCCCCACCATCCGAGGGCTAAGAACCACTGGAATCACGGCGACAACCGCAAAACTGTCGTTAATACGTTGAAAGATGTCCGTGCTTGGCGCAACCGCCTTGCCCACTGTAAGCCTGTCTGGTCGGCGGGCTGGTATAGAAGCAGCACCACACAGCACTGGGGAGAAGTACTTGACCGCGTGAAGAGTCGTCGCGCGGGGATGCTAGAGGTTCTTGGTTGGATATGCCCCAAGACGCTGGAGGTCTACAACCGCAGCTTCAGTAGCAGGTTGTTCAACGAGCTTGTTACCGAACACGCGGTGATGGCCCACATTTTTCGGCCGCTTGAACTGCACACGGGACCTATATCTCCCTGTGTCGATCCTGTTGAACTGATAGGGTACAAGGCACGGAGATAACCTGGAAGTGGGGGCGTTTCGTGGTTGAGGCGCGCTTCCTGGGGGCGAGCAGAAATGCCCGCCCCCTTTTTTTCAAGATCAGAAATCAGAATGACCGAGAACACCGACCAAGCTGAGCAGGCCAACCAGGCCGAACCCCGCGCCGAGCAGGCCAAGAGGCGCAAGCGGGGCCGCCCTTACACCTTCCACCAGGCCCGAGGCACCGCCAAGCTGGCCCGCGCGCTAGAACGCCGTGGAGCCCTTCGCCTGCGCTAGGATGAAAAATTTACGTCAGTGCGTCAATTTCTTGACCGACGTACTTTTTAATAAAAACTAGCGCAGCATCTGAAGACCCAACGATGATTTCCATGCTGCCGCCACTCAGCTGCAACACTCGGTTGTC
The DNA here is from genome assembly GCF_002980595.1 of Malikia granosa. GTDB lineage: Bacteria > Pseudomonadota > Gammaproteobacteria > Burkholderiales > Burkholderiaceae_C > Malikia > Malikia granosa. The sequence continues at coordinate 1,281 of NZ_PVLQ01000065.1, read as the reverse complement.
TCCAATGGCAGTCCCAGACCAATCAGCAAGCCATGTGCTTCCTGGACGGCGGGTTGTGTACTCGACCTCATATGTGAAAAGTCCGAGACTTTTGTGCGTATGTGTTCCTGTGAATTTCATAATGTGAATTGCAAGGTGAAATTTAAAAATTATTGTTCTGACATTAGTTTAACAATTGCATTGTTATTTTGTTAATTAGTTAATCCACATTAACGGATACTCGACTTGTCGCAGCACAAAAGGAACAGGCCCGGGACGGGGTTGCCCTTGAGTGCGTCAGCGCGAATATGGGCAGCGAAGTGGCGACCGGCAGGTTAGCCAACTTCGCACATCCTGCCCACGGATCAGGGGTCATTGGATCGCCACAGCGGATGCACTAGCTCGCTACCAGTTCGCTACGGCCAGCCGCATCAGCAGGTGCTCGACCGGCGGAAAAGTCCGCCAATGTTCTCGACCAGGGCGGTGCATCTTGCCGACAGGCATCTGGCCCGATTCGACCCTGTGCGGCAGCACAGGCCATCGTGTTTTAACGCACTCGGCGATAGGCTGGGGCGCGGTCCCGCAGGCGCATCGCCAACCGGCCAGCCGAGCAGGTTTCGAGGCGCGCCAGCGCCTGCAGGCCCCGCAGGGGCCGGGAACGTCGGGCGGGTAGCCCGCCCGACCCAACCAGGCCACCGGCGCGCGAGGAGCAACCCGCGAGGCCGGCGCCGGCACGCCGGGGCGCGACTGCGCGGCAGGCCAGCAGGCCCGCCGAAATCCCCCCACGCGCCTTGCTAAACAGGAGACGCTGCAAGCGCCCGGAGCCTCAAGAAAAAAGAGGGGAGCCCCCTTGGGGGGCGGATGGGTGGGCGGGCGGGGGCCAATGCCCTGGGCGGCCGCCAGGCCGCACAGGGCCACACGCGAAGGGCGAAGCCCGCAGCGCTGACTAGGCCAGGGCGCTGGCATACCGGAAGGCCGGGGACGGCGCGCGGGCGTAGGGCGTGCAGCGACCGGGGAGCACGCGCGACGGCCCCGGCCAACCCCAACGGCCCGCAGCGGGCGAGCGCCGACTGGCACCGCGCGAGGTCCTTTAGCCTTCGCGACAGGCGCAGCCTGGCGCGCTGACCAAATGGGGAGCCCCCTTGGGGGGCGGACGGGAGGGTGGGCGGGGGCAGTGACCCCGCGCCTGGCGCAGCCGGGCGCGCTGACTGAAGCCGGCCCGTCACGCCAGCCAGCAGGCCAGTGCGGCGGCGCGGGCGGCGGGCGCGTAGCGACCGGGGAAGCCCGTGACGCCGCGCTGGC
>NZ_PVLQ01000064.1 GCF_002980595.1 Malikia granosa | reverse complement strand
GACACCTTGAAATCACTCGGCGGTGAAGCACAACCAGTGTGAACTGAAAACCTCTTTTCCGTTGACAACACCACGCACCTCTATGTGATGCTCTGAATGCTGCAATCGAAGGATCTCACCGTTCTTGTCGTTAATTCTCCATTTGATATTCCTGGTATTTTTCAGAAAGAGAAGAGTGATCTCAGAGAGCTGCTCAAGACCGGCCTTAATCTCTGTGTGGGCGGCCTTGACATTCTTTTTAGGATTATCGAATGGCAACTCGAAACGAGTCCGCTCTCCAAGATTTTTCTTGGGAGTGACCTCTACAGGAAGTACAAGCTTGACTATTTTGAAGCTGTGGTTCTTTGAGAAGACAATTGGCGAATCCGTGTAAACAAAAACTGACTTGAAACCGACGCCAAACTTTCCTATCTTGTCGGTTTTTTCCTTCTTGCTGCTATTCGATATACCAGTTATTCCGCGAATATCTCGTTCATCAAAGTGCCTTGCCCCGTTGTGCTCGAACGAACATCCGTGCTGGGTTAGTTCAAATGCAACCTCGGTCGCACCAGCATCTTCCGCATTCTGCAGTAGTTCATAGATGAAGTGCGCTTCATCCGGGTAAAAGTCCTCAAATATCTGAAGGTTGATATCACCCTCGTTGGCCTTAATACTATCCAATAGTCCTTGGCGCAGAATGGCGATTTTCTTAATGATGCTCATGCCTGCCTCCTGATTTCAAGAATTCCAAATATTGCCGGCGTAGCCTTGATGTCGCCACTCTCAGCCGCTCGTCGAAGTGCCGCAACACGCACATCGAAGTCAACCGTTGCACGCTCAAGCTCTGCAGCCTTCATGATTCGAATCTTGTCGTTCGTGGCACGAAAAACCAAGTCTTCGAAAATAGATTTTCGTGCATTGAAGCTGGCCGTGAGACTCTGAATTCGGATGCCTACCAGCTGTCTGTTATCTTCTGCGTGCTGTGTGGATTGGGCCAACCAATGCTGATGGTGGACTGAGTCAAGCTCGTCGAACACTTGCTGCGTCGGCAATTCAAGGTCAGGTGCATCTGTAGACACCGGGAGCACCTCAAGCAACATTGCTGCCACCTGGCTGTCGGCAACGACCGGGACCAATTCCTCATCGCGCTTAACCCCTTGTCGGTTCCATCGATAGAGTGCGAAGGGATGTACGCCAACGGGAAGCGAGTCGTGGCTGACGCGCAATTTCACCATCACTGCCTCTGGCTCTTGCAGGAAGCCAGCAGCTTGCCGAAGGATCGGGTGCCCCAGCGAGAGCAGGACTGCGGCTGGATTGTTGACAGCTGCCTCTTGCTCAAAAGTAACCTGGAGAGTTGGTACAGTACCCTTGAGCCATTTCTCCCATGCACGGTTCATGGGGTCCGTGGACCGAGGGAGCCTCCGGTAGTCTTCCAGCAGAGAAGCTCGGCCTTCAACGCCTACGCGCAGTGTCTTGATCGACTTGTCCCCGAGCAGGTACTCCTGCTCCTTCCCCAGCCGTCGGCTCAAGTACGACGTAACGGCACGTCCAAGAGCCATGGGCTCAAGCCAGTGGTTGCGCGACTGCTCCAACCGCTGCTCCCAACTGGCGGCTGCGATGTTGAGTCCAAACAGCTCACCTTGCCTCTGCTCCAGCTGCTGCTCTTCCTCAATCTGGCGGATATTGTTGTCGGCTAGCTGCTGAAGACGCAGCGAGCGCTCAGCCTCGCTCAGGCTGAAGGTCTCAGCGATGCTGTGCAGCTCTCGAGTGATGTCGCCAAGAATTTCCTCGTTGCCGCCAATCGCGTGTTGGAATACACCGATACGGGAGAGGCATCGGTCGTAGATCTCGCCGTCGATGGTTCCTGGGGTTACAAAGTTGAAGATACCAACGGTCTCGCTGGTCTGTCCGTAGCGGTCGATACGGCCAATGCGCTGCTCAATGCGCATCGGATTCCAAGGCAGGTCGAAGTTGACCAGACAGTCGCAGAACTGGAAGTCCAGACCTTCGCAGCCCACCTCTGACGAGAGCAGCACATCCAGCGCCGACTCGTCCTCCTTGGGTAGCGAGAAGCGTCTGCGCAGTTCGACCCTCTCCTCGTCTGAAACTCCGCCATGGACAAGGCCGAAGCGCACCCCAGCTCCGTTGAGCTTACCCACCAGGTAGCGGAGCGTGTGCCTGAACGTGCTGAAGACCAGCACCTTGTTTCGCGGCATGCCCAGCTTGTCGCGAACGACATGCATGAAGGCGTCGGCTTTCGGGTCTTTCGGGTCGAGGCGTTTTGCGCGCTGAATCAGCGACTCGATATCACCCCGAATCTGCTCTATGAAGGTGTGGTCGCGCTCTTCCGCACCCTCACCATCGTCCTCCGACTCAAGTTGAGCCAGTTTTCCCTCCAGGATATCCTGGAGGGCAGGAGCGAGCCCGTAAAGGCTACTCGCGGCTTGCCGGCTCACCGTAGTCATCATGAACTTAACGTTCTGATTTCCATGGAGCCGCGCCAGGATGCGAGCGATGACGGAGAGCAGGTCGTCGTGAAGTTCCTTTTGGCTCGGCGTGAAGTCCGTTGTGACCGTCTCAGCCTTGCGAGTAGTGAACTCACCGATGTCGCGGCGACGTGTTCGATTGATGAGCGAACTAAACGTATACAGACCTTCCAACGCAGCGATCGTCTTGATGCGGGAAAGTCCGTCGTCAGGCCCTTCTGCAAGGCCATCGTAGATATGCTGGAAGTCTGGGTTGACGGCAAGGACTTCGCGTCCCCAGGAAGTGCCAGAAACTTCTCTAAGCTGCTTGCGGACCTCGTCGGCCCAGCCGTCGCCCCCGCGCCGACAAGCCTGGATACCTGCATTGATGAACGGGTTCGGTTCGGCCATCTGACTGAAGCTTGCTGGGTCGATGATGACGTCTGGTCGAAGCACATTCAGCAGGGTGAACAGATCCTCCCGCCCCAGCTGAACGGGCGTTGCAGACAGGAAGACCACCGCCTCCGCGTTGTCCGCAAAGTAACGAACGGCTTGATGCAAGAAGGTGTCGGGATTCCGGATGTGGTGGGCCTCGTCGACAATGACCAGGTCGAACTTGGGCGCCGGATCGAGCTCCAACAGGCCTGGATCTCGTGACTTGCTCTTTCCAGACTTGCCGAACAACAGGTCGTTGTCGAACAGCGAGGTCGGCAAAATTGCCTTCTCGTACTGGACAGGCCACTCCCCACTCAGGAGGGTTTCCTTGATGCAATGACGAAGCAGCGCTCCGGTAAGCGGTACGAAATTCTCGTCGAAGCGTTTCATCTCAAGCTCCCACTTCCGCTCCGCGACCAGGGCCTTCGGGCAAATGATGAGAACAGACTTGATGTCGCTACGGGCCTGTAGTTCCTTGAGGATGAGACCAGCCTCGATGGTCTTACCAACACCGACCTCATCTGCGACCAGCAAGCGCGGTCGGTCAGCGTTGATAAGCTTGAATACGGGCCGGTACTGGTACGGGACGAAGCGAACCCGACCAGAATTCAGCGAGTAGAGCGAGGATGCTGAAGGCGAGGAGAGCTGCACGGAGCTAAGCAGCGCTGAGAGTTCATTCGCCGAGAGCAGCTTCCGACTATCTTCAGCCTCGTCAAGCGCCTGGAGCTGGCTTTCGTAGTAGACCTGCCTGGAGCCGCCCTCGAAGACCCGATATCGCGTCTCCCCGCCAGAGCTAGCGAGCACATCAAGAACAGGAAATATCGCTGCGGGATTCGACTTGAGGCAAAGTAGCTGGCCAACGGAGAACCTGTGAGTTGGTACCAGGGTCGACGATGCTGGCGAGGTAGCTTGCTCCTGCAGGGAGGAAGGCGCTGGAGGAACAAGCCGAGCCAGCGTGGCCTGTTTGAATCGCCCAACCTCTGCAAGCAGGTCGACACTCGCACTAACGACTTCCAAAAGCCGCTCCAAAGTGTCAGCGTCCCTAAACGCGTCGGTCGGACTGAGACCACCGGCCGGAGCATGTGCCCACCTATTTCGTACACTCTGGAGCTCTTTAACCCAGGTTCGTGCTTCGCGAGGCAGTGGCTCCGCACCGGCAAGCTCGCTCCAGTTTTGGTCCAGGACTCGAAGCACTGCAGCCAAGTCCAAACCAGCCAGACTTTGGATGCGCTTTTCTTCTACTAGTCTCTGCTGCTGAAAGGTCAGGCGATTCACCACCTGTTCCATCCACCAGTCGGTACTCAAAGCTGGGAGCTTTGCCTCCAGCCAATGCGCGATGACCCCACCGGATTTGCGTAGAAGCTCGTTCATCTGAAATTTGGAAACATCCGTCTTGTTGAATTGCAATCATTATGCAATCGAAGACGGACGCACCAAGTTTTTCAGAGATCTTGCTCCTTGCTACATCAGGCCGCTGCCGGCAGGCGGATCAGGTGGTCGAAGGCGCTAAGCGCCGCCTTGGCGCCCTCGCCCGCCGCGATCACGATCTGCTTGTACGGCACTGTTGTGCAGTCGCCAGCCGCGAACACGCCCGGCACATTGGTGTGGCCCTTGGCATCGACCACGATCTCGCCGAAGCGCGACAGCTCGACCGTACCCTTGAGCCATTCGGTATTCGGCACCAGGCCGATCTGCACGAACACCCCTTCCAGCGGCACCAGGTGCTCGTCGCCCGAGACGCGATCCTTGAACTTGATGCCGTTGACCTTGCCGTCGGCGCCGGTGATCTCGGTGGTCTGGGCATTGACGTGGATGGTGACGTTGGGCAGGCTTTTCAGCTTGGCGACCAGCACGGCGTCGGCCTTGAGCTGGTCGGCAAACTCGATCAGCGTGACATGGGCCACGATGCCGGCCAGGTCGATCGCGGCTTCCACCCCTGAGTTGCCGCCGCCGATCACCGCCACCCGCTTGCCCTTGAACAGCGGGCCGTCGCAATGCGGGCAGTAGGCCACGCCCTTGTTCTTGTATTCCTGCTCGCCCGGCACGTTGACGTTGCGCCAGCGCGCGCCGGTGCTCAGCACCACCGAGCGGGCCTTCAAGGTGGCGCCGTTGGCCAACTTGACCTGGACCAGGCCGCCCTCGGACTCGGCCGGTATCAGCGCGGTCGCCTGCTGCAGGTTCATCACGTCGACGCCGTAATGGCGCACCTGGGCCTCGATCGCGGCGGCAAACTTCGGGCCGTCGGTCTCGAGCACCGAGATGTAGTTCTCGATCGCCATCGTGTCATTGGTCTGGCCGCCCATGCGCTCGGCGGCGACGCCGGTGCGGATGCCCTTGCGCGCGGCATAGACGGCGGCAGCGGCGCCAGCCGGGCCACCGCCGACGACCAGCATGTCATAGGGAGCCTTCTCGTCGAGCTTGGCGGCCTCGCGCGCGGCCGAGCCGGTATCGAGCTTGGCGACGATCTCCTCGAGCAGCATGCGGCCCGAGCCGAACACCTCGCCGTTGAGGAAGACCATCGGCACGGCCATGACCTCGCGCGCCTCGACCTCGGCCTTGAAGGCGCCGCCCTCGATGACGGTGGTCTTGACCTTGGGATTCAGGATGGCCATCAGGCTGAGTGCCTGCACCACGTCCGGGCAGTTGTGGCAGCTCAGCGACATGTAGACCTCGAACGCGAAGTCGCCGTCGAGCGCCTGGATCTGCTCGATCAGCTCCGGCTCGACCTTGGGCGGATGGCCGCCGGTCCACAGCAGCGCCAGCACCAGCGAGGTGAACTCGTGGCCCAGCGGCAGGCCGGCAAAGCGCAGCTGGTGGTCGCTGCCCGGGCGCTGCAGGGCAAACGAGGGCCGGCGTGCGTCCTGGCCGTCGGTGCGCAGCGTGATGTGGGCGGACAGGCCGGCGATGGTCTCGAGCAGTTCCTGCATCTCGCGCGAGGTCTGGCTGTCGTCGAGCGAAGCCACCAGCTCGAACGGCTGCGTCACGCGCTGCAGGTAGGCGGCCAACTGGTTCTTGAGTGCTTGATCGAGCATGGTGGGTCCTTGTAGGTCTGGGATTCGGAAATGAAAACGCCGGACGGCTGGGCGCAAGCGCCCGGACGCGGTCCGGCGGTTGGGCGCCTGCAGGCGCCAGGCCGTCTTAGCGCAAAGGCTTAGATCTTGCCAACCAGGTCGAGCGACGGGGTGATGGTCGCAGCGCCTTCGTTCCACTTGGCCGGGCAGACCTGGCCCGGGTTGGCGGCGACGAACTGGGCCGCCTTGAGCTTGCGCAGGGTTTCCTTGACGTCGCGGGCGATCGCGTTGTCATGGACTTCCATGGTCTTGATCACGCCTTCGGGGTTGATCACGAAGGTGCCGCGCAGGGCCAGGCCGGCTTCGGGGATGTGCACGCCGAAGGCATTGGTCAGGGTGTGGGTCGGGTCGCCGACCAGCGGGAACTGGGCCTTGCCGACAGCCGGCGAGGTCTCGTGCCAGACCTTGTGCGAGAAATGGGTGTCGGTGGTGACGATGTAGACCTCGGCGCCAGCCTTCTGGAACTCGGCGTAGTTGTCAGCGGCGTCCTCGATCTCGGTCGGGCAGTTGAAGGTGAAGGCCGCCGGCATGAAGATCAGGACCGACCACTTGCCGTGCAGGCTCTTCTCGGTGACTTCTATGAACTTGCCATTGTGGAAGGCTTCGGTCTTGAACGGCTGGACTTGGGTGTTGATGAGGGACATCAGATTTCCTTGCGCTTGCGGTTGTTGAAACATGGTCTTGACGACTGCATAAATCATAGCCCGGAACTATGACACCCGACGATTGATAGTTGCAATGATGGCGATAGCCAGCCGCCAGTTCTGTCATGGTTCCGGACCGGCCTCCAGCATAAAGCCGGCAGCCGTCCTAGAATAGCTTGGAGCGAGGGCTTTGGACCCTCGGACATTTTCCGGACAGGTCTGACATGAATCAATACCCCAACAGCTTCGGCCACTTCGGCGCCACCGTCTCGACCGCACAGCGCCACCAGGTGCTGCGCAACACCTACTGGCTGCTCGCGCTGAGCCTGCTGCCGACCGTGCTGGGCGCCTGGATCGGCGTCGCGACCGGCATCACGGCCTACCTGGGCGGCGGCTTGGGGCTGATCGTGTTCCTGGCTGGCGCCTTCGGCTTCATGTTCGCGATCGAGAAGACCAAGAACAGCGGCGCTGGTGTCGCCGTGCTGCTGGGCTTCACCTTCTTCATGGGCCTGATGCTGTCGCGCATGATTGCCTATGTGCTGGGCTTTCGCAACGGCGGCGAGCTGATCATGACCGCCTTCGGCGGCACCGCCGGCGTGTTCCTGGTCATGGCCAGCCTGGCGAGTACGATCAAGCGCGACCTCGAGGGCCTCTCCAAGTGGCTGTTCGTCGGCGTGCTGGTGCTGCTGGTCGGCGGCATCGTCAACGTCTTCGTCGGCAGCAGCGCCTTCATGGCGGTGCTCAGCACGATGGCGATCGCGATCTTCAGCGCCTTCCTGCTGGTTGACCTCAAGCGCATCATCGACGGCGGCGAGACCAACTACATCACCGCCACGCTGGCGATCTACCTGGATCTGTTCAACATCTTCCAGAACCTGCTGGCGCTGCTGGGCATCTTCGGCGGCGAGCGCGACTGAAACGCGGCTACCGACTGATACGGGCCGGCAACGGCCCAGCAAAAAGGCCTGGAGTATTTCCAGGCCTTTTTCGTTTTCTGCCGGGCCGGCACAGGGCCGGGCCCGGGCGGCAGGCGATCAGCCTGCCAGCGCTTCAGTCCGCGCGCTCGAACACCGCGATGCTCTCGACATGGGCGGTGTGCGGGAACATGTTGACCACGCCCGCGGCCGTGCAGCGGTAGCCGGCCTGGTGCACCAGCAGGCCGGCGTCGCGCGCCAGCGTCGAGGGGTTGCAGCTGACGTAGACGATGCGCTGCGGGAACTTCCAGCCATCGGCCTCGGGCGGCAGCGGCTCGGCGCCTTCGGCGCCGATGCGCGCCTGGTGGATGTCGGCCAGCGCCTTGGACAGCGCAAACGCCCCTTCGCGCGGCGGGTCGACCAGCCACTTGTCGGCCTGGCCGTCGGCCACCAGCATGGCCGGCGTCATCTCGAACAGGTTGCGCGCGACGAAGCTGGTGGGCGCCAGGCCGCCGCGCTGCGCCTGGTTGCGCGCCAGGTTCTGGCGCGAGCGCGCCACCAGCGCCTCGCTGCCCTCGATGCCCAGCACCTCGAGCGCCTGGGTCGCCAGCGGCAGCGTGAAGTTGCCCAGGCCGCAGAACCAGTCGATGACGCGCTCGTCCTTCTGCACCGCCAGCAGGCGCAACGCGCGCGCGACCAGCACCCGGTTGATGTGCGGGTTGACCTGGGTGAAGTCGGTCGGCTTGAAGGGGTGCACGATGCCGAAGTCGGGTAGCGCATAGGACAGCGGCACCGGCTCGGGTTCGGTGTCGAGCAGGTGCACGGTGTCCGGACCCTTGGGCTGCAGCCACCACTGGATCACCTGGCCGTCCACGCTGTGGCGCAGCGCGAATTCTCTGAGCAGCAGCAGGTCGGAGGCCGACAGCGGCTCCAGGTGGCGCAGCACCAGCGCGGTGACCTGGTCGCCGCAGGCGAGCTCGATCTGCGGGCAGGTCTCGCGCGCTTCCATGCCGTGGATCAGGTGGCGCAGCGGCAGCAGCAAGGCGCTGACATGGGGTGGCAGCACATGGCATTCGCGCATGTCGGCGACATAGCGGCTCTTGCGCTCGTGGAAGCCGACCAGCACCTCGCCCTTCTTGTGCACATAGCGCACCGACAGGCGGGCGCGATAGCGGTAGCCCCAGGCCGGGCCGGCGATCGGGCGCAGCAGGCCCTCGGCCTTGACCTTGCCCAGGTGCCAGAGGTTGTCTTCGAGCACGCGCTGCTTGACCGCGACCTGGGCCGCAGGCTCAAGGTGCTGCATCTTGCAGCCGCCGCAAGCACCCGCATGCAGGCCGAAATGCGGACAGCGCGGCGCCACGCGCAGCGAGGACTCGCGGTGGATCTCGGTCAGCTGGGCCTGCTCCCACTGGTTCTTCTTGCGCGTGGTCTGGGCGCTGACGATCTCGGTCGGCAAGGCGCCGTCAATGAAGACGACCTTGCCGTCGGGCTTGCGTGCGACGCCCTGGGCGTCGAGGTCCATCGAGGTGATCTCGAGCCAGCCCTCGGGCAGCAGGGATTGGGCCGCCGGATCGGCGGCCGTTTGATTGTCTTGTTCCATCAGCAGGGGGAGGCAGGGAGATTTAGCGGGAAGGCAGGAATTTGAGCGGATCGACCGGCTTGCCCTGGCGGCGCACCTCGAAGTGCAGCTTGACGCGATCGGTGTCGCTGCTGCCCATCTCGGCGATCTTCTGGCCCTGGCGCACGGTCTGATCCTCCTTGACCAGCAAGGCCTGGTTGTGGGCGTAGGCCGTCAGGTAGGTATTGTTGTGCTTGAGGATGACGAGGTTGCCGTAGCCGCGCAGGCCGGCGCCAGCATAGACCACGCGCCCATCGGCGGCCGCCAGCACCGGGTCGCCGGCCTTGCCGGCGATGTCGACGCCCTTGTTGCGCGCCTCGTCGAAGCGCTCGAGCAAGGCGCCGTTGACCGGCCAGGCAAAGCTCAGCTCTTCCCCGTCGGGCTGGCTCGCGACGGGTTTGGCGGCATCGCTGGCCTTGCCGTTCAAGGCACGGGGCTTGACGCGCGAATCGGCAGCGGGCACCGGCACCGGCGTGACGGTCACGCCCGGGCTGGCCGCGGCCGGCTCCTTGCCAGGCGGCACCACGCGCAGGACCTGGCCGACCTCGATCAGGTTCGGATTCTCGAGGGCGTTCCAGCGCGCCAGGTCGCGCGGGCTCTGGCCCTGCTCGAGACCGATGCGCGTCAGCGTGTCGCCCGGGCGCACGGTGTAGTAGCCCGGCTTGCCGGCGTTCTCCTGGCCCGGCGGCGGCGTGACGGCGGCGGACGTCGCTGCGCCGCGGCTGGAGCGGTCGGTCACCGGGGCACGTCCAGGCTCGTCGAGGCTGGTCGTGCTGCAAGCCGCCAGCAGGCTCAGGCCGGCCGCCATGGCGAGCGACAAGGACCAGCGTGGCAATCGAGCACTATGCGGCGCCCATGCGCCGGAATGCGGAACCATTCGTTCCATCGGAAAACCTCTGCTAGAAATGAGAAGCGCCCGACCTTGCGGTCAGGCAAGCCCTGATTTTAGGGGTACAAAGTGCACGGCCTCCAGCACGGTCTGGACACAGCCCTGCTCGGTCCTGTCGATCACGACCAGGGTCTGGCGGCCAGGCACCAGCGCGACGGGGGCGACGAGCCTGCCACCGAGGGCGAGCTGGTCGAGCCAGGCCTGCGGCACCGACTCGCCGCCGGCGGCCGAAATGATGGCATCGTAGGGCGCTCCCTTGGGATAGCCCAGCATGCCGTCGCCCAGTATCAGATGCACATTGTGCAGACGCCAGGGCCTGAGCTTGTCGCGCGCTTGCTCGTGCAGCGCGCGCAGGCGCTCGAGGCTGTAGACCTCGCGTGCCAGGCGTGCGAGCAAGGCGGACTGGTAGCCGCAGCCGGTGCCGATCTCGAGCACCCGGCCCAGCGGGCGGCTGCGGCCCTGGAGCAGCAGCTCGAGCATGCGTGCGACCACGCTGGGCTTGGAGATGGTCTGGCCCAGACCGATCGGCAGGCTGGTGTCCTCGTAGGCCTGGTTGACCAGGGCGGAGTCGACGAAGCGGTGGCGCTCGACGGCTGCCAGCGCCTGCAGCGCGGCCGGCTCGGACAGGCCTTGCGCGGCCAGGCGGGCGACCATGGCCTGGCGCACCGCGCTGGAATCCAGCCCGAGGCCGGACGGCATGGGTACCAGGGAGCGGGAACCAGGCAGGGCGGCGGCCAGCGGACCGGCTGGCAAGCTGGCGGCCTGGACAGCCGGGGCCGGTGCGCCAAGGCCCGCCAGCCGGACCGGAAAGCCCGGCCTGGTCCGGCTCGGTGCGGCAGCGAGCGGCAAGCCCGCGGACCGGCGCGACGCCGGGCTCATGGGCGGTCGGCCCTCGGTGGGGGCGGCTCGCGACGCGACAGCCCGACAGCCGTCTGGGCCCAGTCAGGCAGGCGCGCATGGTCGGTCAGGTCGATCTGCAGCGGCGTCAGCGCGGCATAACCCGCGCTGGTGGCGTGGAAGTCGGTGCCCTCGCTGTCATCCATGGCCGGACCGGCGGCGCCGATCCAGTACATGGTTTCGCCGCGCGGGTTGAGCTGCTGGATCACGGGCTCGGCGGCATGACGCCGACCCAGGCGCACCACCTTGAAGCCCTTGATCTGCTCGCGCGGCAGGTTGGGCAGGTTGACATTGAGCAGCCAGGGCTTGAGCGCCTGGCCCGCGTGGCCTGCCGGTCCGGTGCGGGCCTGCGCCTGCTGGCTCAGCGCCATGATCGAGGGCTCGAGCGTCTGCACGAGTTCGCGGGCGCGCTCGGCGGCGGCCTCGAGATGGGCCCAGCCGCGCTCGACCTGCGAGAAGGCGATCGCCGGCACGCCGAACAGATAGCCTTCCATCGCGGCGCCGACCGTGCCCGAGTAGATGGTGTCGTCGCCCATGTTGGCGCCGTTGTTGATGCCCGAGACCACCAGGTCCGGGCGGTAGCCGAGCAAGCCGGTCAGCGCGATGTGCACGCAGTCGGCCGGGGTGCCGTTGACATAGCGAAAGCCGTTGTCGGCCCGGTGCACATAGAGCGGCGTGTGCAAGGTCAGGGCATTGGACTTGGCGCTGTTGTTCTGCTCGGGCGCAACCACCTCGACCTGGCCCAAGTCGGCCAGGGCCTGGTAGAGGGCATTGATTCCAGGGGCCTGGTAGCCGTCGTCGTTGCAAATGAGGATTTTCATCGTCGGTCATTCTAGAGGCCAGGCGCCATTGTGCACCGACCAGGGCCGAGCGGTGGCGGACAGCGCCCCGGCGCGCAGGCCAGCTAGCGGCGCTGCAGCAGTTCGAGCGCCGCGGGAAAATCGTACTGGCGCATCGCATGGGCCAAGGCTCGGAAGTCCGGGCCCAGGACGGCGCGCAGCAAGGCCTCCTGCTGCTCGAACAGCAACAGGCTGTCGACATCGTCGTGGCGCAGCAGCTCGAGCAGGCGTTCGCGCAGCGGCGGCCATTGCGCGTCGTCCGCGGGCTGGGCCGTGCCAGCGGGCTCGGCGCGCGTTTCGGCCCGTTCCACCGCCTCGGCAGCTTCAAGCGCTGGCGACTGCTGCTGCCAGCGACAAGCCGCCTCGAGACCGCCGCCGCCCTGGCTATCGGCCAGCCCGAGCCAGACCGTCAACCAGAAGGTCGAGCCCCGGCCGGGCTGGCTGTCGCAGCCGACCTCGCCTCCCATCAGCGCGGCGAGCTGCTTGACCAGCACCAGGCCCAGGCCGGCGCCGCCATGGCGGCGGGTCGTCGAGGCATCGCCCGGCTCGAAATGCCGGAACAGGCGCTCGCGCTGCGGCTCGTCGAGGCCGATGCCGGTATCGCTGACCGCGAAGCGCAGTTGCACGGCCTCGGGGTCGAGCTGGCACAGGCTGACCTGCAGCGCGATCGAACCGCGCTCGGTGAACTTGATCGCATTGCCCAGGTAATGCTGCAGCGCCTGGCCCAGGCGCTGGGGATCGCCGACCAGCTGGACCGGCACGCCGGCATCGATGCCGAAGGCAAAGTCCAGGCCCTTGGCCGCCGCATCGCCCGCGGTGCGCAAGGCCAGCAGGCCCAGCCATTCGCCGAGCACGAAGGCACTGGACTGCAGCTGCAAGCGGCCTCGGTCCAGGCTGGCGTAGTCGAGCATGTCGACGATGATGTCGTGCAGCTGGCGGCCCGAGCGCTGGGCCTGCTGCAGATAGCCCTGCTGCTGGGGCGACAGCGCGGACTGGGCCGCCAGGTGCAGCATGCCCAGGATGGCATTGAGCGGGGTGCGCAGCTCGTGGCTGACATTGGACAGGAAGTCGGACTTGGCACGGTTGGCCGCCTCGGCGGCGTCGCGCGCCTGCGCCAGCACGGCCTCGACCCGCTTGCGCTCGCTGATGTCGGTCGCGACGCCGCACAGCGCATAGATCGAGCCGTTGACATCGCGCAGCGGCAGCTTGACCGTCGCTCGAGCCAGCAGGCGACCGCCGATTTCATGCACCCACTCGCTCTCGACGCGCTCGCCCTGTGCGAACACGAGCTGGTCGCTGGCCCTGACCTGCCTGGCCTGGGCCGGCTCGACCAGCTCGGCATCCTCGCGCCCCACGATGTCGCACAGGGGACGCCCCAGGTCCTCGCAGGCCTTGCGGTTGGCATAGCGGTAGCGGAAATCGGTGCCCTTGATGAAGATCGCGGCGTCGATGCTGTCGAGGATGGTGCGCAGCTTGAGCTCGCCCTCGCGCAGCGCCTGCTGCTGCTCGAGGTTGCGCTGGTGATAGTCGCGGAACAGCCGGCCGGACCAGCGTGAGAACAGCAGCGAGCCGGTGACCGCCAGCAGGCCGGTCGCCAGCAGCACATAGAGCAGGCCCAGCAGCTGCTCGCGGCCGAGCAGCTGCTGCTGCGCGAGTTCGCGCGCCACCGGCGCCATCAGCTCGTCGTCGAACATCGTGACCGTCAGCACCCAGCCCCAGGGGGTATAGCCCTTGACCAGGGCGGTCTTGCGCCGGAGCTGGCCGTTGGCAGGGTCGGTCCAGTCGTAGCTCAGGAAGCCGCCACCGGCGCGGGCCAGGGCGATGATCCGCTCGACCACTTCGGCCTGCTGGCTCGGCAGCTCCGAATAATGCCGGCCCTCGAAGTCGGGCGTCGAGGGCAGGATCAGGGTCTTGCCCTCGAAGCTGGCAACCGCGACATAGCCGTTGCGGCCGAAGCGGGTCGAACGCAGGCGCTCGAGCGCTTCCTGGCGCCGGTAATCCTGCCAGTATTCGAGGTAGTCGCCAGTGCCGATCAGCCAGTCGTAGGGAGCGAAATGGCGCACATAGGACAGCTTGTCCTTCATCTGGCTCGGCTGGCCGAGCGGATACCAGCGGTAGCGTGCCCAGCCCTGACCGGGCGGCTGGCGCGCTGCCTCGATCAGGCGGCCCATGATGGGCTGGCCCTTGTCGTCGCGGTTGTCGTGCTCGAGCAGGCCCTCGCGCTCGGGCGAGTTCGGCAGCAGGCGGATGCGGCCCTGCATGTCGTTGACGAAATAATAGCCACGCCCCTCGAAGAAGCGGACCGGGCGCAAGGTCTCCAGGATCAGGCGCTGGACCTCGGGCGCGGAGCGGCGGGTCGACTCGCGCGCATGGAGGGCCTCGATCACGCCGAAGGCCGCATCGACCTGGTCGACCAGGCTGCGCCTGAACGCGGCCTCGGTCTGCTCGCGCGTGAAGTCGATGACGCCCAGCACGCTGTCCATCTCGGCCGCGAGTCGAGCCTGGATCTGCAGCTGGGCCGCGTGCTCGATGTTGTGCAGCGCCTGGCGGTGCGAGCGCCAGCCCTGCCAGGCAAACAGACCGGCGAGCAGCAGCACCAGCAGCAGCACGATCGCGAGCGTGCCGACCAGGTGCAGGCGTGGCAGGGTCTTTTCGTCGGGAACCAGTTTCATGCAGTCGGCCCGGGTCGGGCGGGATCGTCTGGAGACAGACTGTAGCGGGGCCTTGCGACATTGCTGCAATGTCGCTCGGGCATGAAAAAACCGGCGCTCTCTCCAGAGGCCGGTTTTTTCATTCTAGCGACTGGCGCCAGGCCAGCCGCAGGCGGACAGGAATCAGGCCTTGACCAGTTCCAGCGCGGCGTTGAAGGTCGCGCTCGGGCGCATCACGGCGTCGAGCTTGGCCGTGTCGGGCAGGTAGTAGCCGCCGATGTCGACCGGCTGACCCTGGACCGCGTTGAGCTCGTCGACGATCTTGGCCTCGTTCTCGGCCAGCGCCTTGGCCAGCGGAGCGAAGGTGGCGGCCAGTCCGGCGTCCTCGGTCTGGGCGGCCAGCTCCTGGGCCCAGTACATGGACAGGTAGAACTGGCTGCCGCGGTTGTCGAGCTGACCGGTCTTGGGCGACGGGCCCTTGCTGTTGTCGAGCAGCTTGCCGGTGGCGGCGTCGAGCGCCTTGGCCACGATCTTGGCCTTGGCGTTGCCGTCCTTGATGCCCTGCTCCTCGAGCGAGACCGCCAGCGCCAGGAACTCGCCGAGCGAATCCCAGCGCAGGTGGTTTTCCTCGACCAGCTGCTGCACATGCTTCGGCGCCGAGCCGCCGGCACCGGTCTCGTACATGCCGCCGCCGGCCATCAGCGGAACGATGGACAGCATCTTGGCGCTGGTGCCGAGTTCCATGATCGGGAACAGGTCGGTCAGGTAGTCGCGCAGGATGTTGCCGGTGGCGCTGATGGTGTCCTGGCCGCGGATCACGCGCTCCAGGGTGTAGCGCATCGCGCGCACCTGGCTCATGATCTGGATGTCCAGGCCCGTGGTGTCGTGCTCGTGCAGGTACATCTTGACCTTGGTGATCAGCTGCGCCTCGTGCGGACGGTAGCTGTCGAGCCAGAACACGACCGGCATGCCGGAGTTGCGTGCGCGGTTGACGGCCAGCTTGACCCAGTCGCGGATCGCGGCGTCCTTGACCTGGCACATGCGCCAGATGTCGCCCTGCTCAACGTTCTGGCTCATCAGCACTTCACCGGTGTTGATGTCGGTGATGTTGGCCACGCCGTCTTCGGGGATCTCGAAGGTCTTGTCGTGCGAGCCGTATTCCTCGGCCTGCTGGGCCATCAGGCCGACGTTGGGCACGGTGCCCATGGTCTTCGGGTCGAAGGCGCCATGCCACTTGCAGAAGTTGATCATCTCCTGGTAGATGCGGGCGAAGGTCGACTCGGGCATCACGGCCTTGACGTCCTTCAGGCGGCCGTCGGCACCCCACATCTTGCCGCCGTTGCGGATCATCGCGGGCATCGAGGCGTCGACGATGATGTCGTTGGGCGAGTGGAAGTTGGTGATGCCCTTGGCCGAGTCGACCATGGCCAGCTCGGGGCGGTGCTCGTGGCAGGCGTGCAGGTCGCGCTTGACCTCGTCCTGCAGGCTCTGCGGCAGGGTGGCGATCTTGTTGTACAGATCGACCATGCCGTTGTTGACGTTGACGCCGAGCTCGTCGAACAGCTTGCCGTGCTTCTCGAACGCTTCCTTGTAGAAGATCTTGACGCAGTGGCCGAACACGATCGGGTGCGAGACCTTCATCATGGTGGCCTTGACGTGCAGCGAGAACATCACGCCGGTCTTGCGCGCGTCCTCGATCTCCTTCTCGTAGAAGGCCAGCAGCGCCTTCTTGCTCATGTACATGCTGTCGATCACTTCACGGTCGAGCAGCGAGACTTTTTCCTTCAGCACGATGGTCTGGCCGGACTTGGTGATCAGCTCCATCTTGACGTCGCGCGCGCGGTCCAGCGTCATGGACTTTTCGCCGTGGTAGAAGTCGCCCGCGTGCATGTGCGAGACATGGGTGCGCGAAGCCGGACTCCACTCGGCCATGCTGTGCGGGTGCTTGCGTGCGTATTCCTTGACGGCCTTGGGCGCGCGGCGGTCGGAGTTGCCTTCGCGCAGCACCGGGTTGACGGCCGAGCCCAGGCACTTGTTGTAGCGGGCGCGGATCGACTTCTCCTCGTCGGTCTTGGGCTGCTCCGGGAAATCGGGCACGGCATAGCCCTTGGACTGCAGTTCCTTGATCGCCGTCACCAGCTGGGCCACCGAGGCGCTGATGTTGGGCAGCTTGATGATGTTGACATCGGGCTGCAGCGTCTTCTTGCCGAGATCGGCCAGGGTGTTGGGGACGCGCTGCTCCTCGCGCAGGAAGTCCGGGAACTCGCCCAGGATGCGGCTGGCCACGGAGATGTCTGCCTCAGCGACTTCGACGCCGGCAGGTTCTGCGAAGGTGCGGATGATGGGCAGGAACGCCGCCGTCGCCAGGCGCGGTGCCTCGTCGGTCAGGGTGTAGATGATCTTGGATTTGTCAGACATGTCGTCCTCTTTCAGATGCGAGCTCAGGGTTCAGAGCAGATGAAGGCAGGCCGGACCGGTAGGCCAGGCCAAGCCATGGGCTTCGAGGGGAAGTCAATTTCAAATTCTAGCGACAAATTCCACCTTGTGAATGTCTTGCATCTTATATAAGAGTGGCGGAGACCGATTTTCCCGGCCAGCCAGGCCCGTGCCGCCGGTCGGCAAGCAGGCGGCACGACGGTAAGATCGACCCACCATGAGCCAGTGCAACGACCTCCAGCCCTCCCCTGCCCGGCCCGCCGGGACCCGTCCCACCCAGCCGGCGCGCGTGCGCCTGGCACGCCGCTGCCTGCTCGGCATGACGCTGGCCTGGGGCGCAGCCGCGCTGCTGCCGGCGCAGGCCGAATCCCCGCAAGGCGGATTGCCTCAGACCGGCCTGCAACGCACCCGCCTGCAGGCCGGCATGCACCTGATCGACGCGCAGCTCGCGCTGACCAACCCGCAGCGCAGCCTGGGCCTGATGTGGCGCCAGCAGATGCCGGCCAACGAAGGCATGCTGTTCGTCTTCGAGCAGCCGGCGGTGCAATGCTTCTGGATGAAGAACACCCTGCTGCCGCTGACGGCTGCCTTCGTCGCCGATGACGGCACCATCATCAACCTGGCCGACATGCAGCCCAGGAGCGAGGCCAACCACTGCTCGACCCAGCCGGTGCGCTTCGTGCTCGAGATGCAGCAGGGCTGGTTCGCCAAGCGCGGCATCCAGGCCGGCTTCAAGCTCGGCGGTGCGCCGTTCAGGCCCGGCCAACCCTGATCGCGGCCCGGGGGCTGGGCATTCAGGTCACGCCCCGGCAGCAGGGCCGAAAAACAGGAAACCCGCAGGCCAGGCGGGCTGCGGGTTTCCTGTCGGCTGGACGTGCCCGAGGCGGGCACGCTGGCGCTCGGGCGCAATCAGGCGAAGTTGGCTTCGGCGAACGACCAGTTGACCAGCTTGTCGAGGAAGGTCTCGACGAACTTCGGACGCAGGTTGCGGTAGTCGATGTAGTAGGCGTGCTCCCAGACGTCGACCGTCAGCAGGGCCTTGTCTTCGGTGGTCAGCGGGGTGCCGGCGGCACCAGTGTTGACGATGTCGACCGAGCCGTCGGCCTTCTTGACCAGCCAGGTCCAGCCGGAACCGAAGTTGCCGACGGCCGACTTGACGAAGGCTTCCTTGAAGGCGGCATAGCTGCCCCACTTGGCGTTGATGGCATCGGCCAGCGCGCCGGTCGGCTCGCCGCCGCCGTTGGGCTTCATGCAGTTCCAGAAGAAGGTGTGGTTCCAGATCTGGGCCGCGTTGTTGTAGATGCCGCCGCTGGAGGCCTTGACGATGGACTCGAGGTCCATGTTCTCGAACTCGGTGCCCTTTTGCAGGTTGTTCAGGTTGACCACGTAGGCATTGTGGTGCTTGCCATGGTGGAACTCCAGGGTTTCCTGGCTGTAATGGGGGGCCAGGGCGTCGATCGCGTAGGGCAGTGCGGGCAGGGTGTGTTCCATAGAGGCGTCCTAGGTTGAAGGTTGCAAGAGATGATGATTGTAGGAAACAAACAAGGCCTTGCGCGTGCCGCGGGCAATCGGGAGCAGAACCGGTCACATCATCGCGACGGACCCGGCAGGTATGGCGTGCGCCTGTCACGATCGGCATCAAATTGCGGTTTATCATGCACAGCGCCTGGCGCCGGGTCTCGCCGCTGCGGGTTCGGTCCCGTCAGCGGACACCCAGCCGGCAAGACTTCGTTTCACCAGCCCATCCACGCCATGCAAGATCCTGACCGGCTGAACCCGTGACGGGATGGCGAATGCTTCAATCGGGCTTCAAAAGCCAGCCTTCATGACCTCGGTTCACATCGTCAATCACAGCCATCTGTCTCCAGACTGGCGCTGGCTGCAGCATCGATTCAACGCGCCGGACCTGAACTGGTCCCACCACAGCAACCAGCAATACCCTCGCCTCAGGCAGCTCCCCCTTGTCGGGGAATATGCCAGCCGGCTGCTGACCGCGCAACGGGCCATCGCCGACGCCGCCGGTCAGGCCCATCCGCTGCTGATCTCGCATGGTCCGCGTCCGGCCTACTATGCCGCCAGGCTGGCACAGCTGCGCAGGCGCAGCGACATCCCGCATCTGGTCTACTCGTTCAATTTCACCATCCTGCCCGGCAATGCCATGCGCAGGGAAATGCAGCGCGCCTACCGGTCCGTCGACCGTTTCACGGTGTTTTCCTCGATGGAAAAGACCCTCTACGCCGGGTATTTCGACATCGACCCGGACCGGATCGACATGCGGCACTGGGCGATCAAGCCGCAAGACCGGGCCAGCCTGCCCCCCCCTCCGATAGCGGGACCCTATGTCTGCGCCGTCGGCAGCCAGGGCCGGGACTACGCCACCTTGCTCGAAGCCGCCAAGCGCTTGCCGCTGATACCGCTGCACCTGGTCGTCCACCCGGAGAACATCCGCGGACTGGAACTGCCGCCCAACGTGACCGTGCACACCAGCATTCCGCACGCGATGGCCACCGGCATCATCGCCCATGCCGACATCATGGTGCTGCCGCTGCTGCACTCCCAGGTTCCCTGCGGCCATGTCACCGCGGTACTGGCCATGCATCTGGAGCGCGCGATCGTGGCGACCGACTCGGCGGGGTTGCATGACTACCTGAGGCAGGGCGAGACGGCCGAACTGGTGCCAGCGGCCAACCCGATAGCCATGGCCGAGACCATCGAGCGACTCTGGCAGGACCCGGCAGCCAGACAGGCGCTGGGGCAGCGTGCGCAGGGTTTTGCCCGACAGCATTGCCTCGAAACGCATGTCGTGGACTACTTCAGGGACTACCTGCACCAGCGCATGGGCCTGCCAGCCCCAGCCCCAGCCCCAGCCCCAGCCCCAGCCCCAGCCCCCAGAGCGTCGGTCTGAACCGGTCCATCCCACCCAGCCTTGCCCGTGTCACTTGCCTCCATCGCCTGGGATCCGCTGCATCCCCTGATCCCGGTCGCAGCTCTGCTGATGGCTTTTGCCACGCTGTCGCTGTTGCCGCGGCCCACCAAGCTGCCCACCCAGCCAGGACGCCACGACTCGATCGACGGATTACGCGGCTATCTGGCTTTCTTCGTCTACATCCATCACGCGGCCAGCTGGTTCTTCTACCTCAGAGAGGATCGGTGGATGCTGCCCGACTCCCGCCTCTACACCCACCTGGGACAGAGCAGCGTCGCGCTGTTCTTCATGATCACGGGCTTCCTGTTCTGCTCCAAGCTCATCGACAGTCGACGAACCCGTATCGACTGGCTCAAGCTGTTTGTCTCCAGGGTACTGCGGATCCTGCCGCTCTACCTGTTGCTGATCTTGCTGCTGCTCGGCTGCGTCGCCATTGTGTCGCGCGCCGAGCTCCGCGAGCCCCTGCCCGACCTGGTCAGGAACATCGCGGGCTGGATCTTCTTCACCATACCGGGAATGCTGGACATCAACGGCGTCAAGGGAACCTTCATCATCGTCTCGGGCGTCACCTGGTCGCTGGTCTACGAATGGTTTTTCTATTGCTCGCTGCCCTTGCTGGGACTGGCATTCGGTGTGATGCCATCCATGGCCGCCATCCTGGCAGGGGGCATCGGCATGGCGGCAATTGCCTGGGGCGCCGAAGCGATTCCGGTCTCGCTGACCTTCCTGGGAGGCATTGCCGCAGCGATCCTGGCTCGCAGCGAAGCGTTCCGTCAATTGGCGAAGTCAAGGCTTTCCACGCTGATGGCCATCGCCTGCCTGTGCGCACTCGTCCAGCTCTTTCCCACTTCACAGGGAAAGCCCCAGTTGCTGCTGCTCTCGCTCTTGTTTGCCATCATCGCCGGAGGCAACAGCCTGTTCGGGTTGATGACCCACAGGCTGGCTCGGGCGCTGGGGGAGTCGGCCTACAGCCTCTATCTGCTGCATGGCGTCCTGCTGTTCTGTGTCTTTACCTTCATCGTCGGAATGCCGACGGCCAGGACCTTGTCGCCCGCAGCACATTGGCTGATCGTGCTGGCCATGACGCCGGCGCTGGTGCTGTTCTGCCTGTTGACCTTCAAGTGGATCGAGCAACCCGCCATGCGACAAAGTTCCCGCACGACCCGCTGGATACGCTCGCTCTGGAGCGCCCGCGTCGATGCGGGCTTGAGCGATTCGACCGCGCCCAAGGCATGATCCGGTGACCCATGTCTGAACCAGAACCGCCAGCATCAACGCGAAGGCCTGCGCGCGCCTCGCGCTCCATCGTCTGGCTGATCGGCTGCATTGCCTTCATCAACGTCTATGCCATGCAGTCGGTGCTGCCGCTGCTGATGGCCGATTTCGACGCGACCCCGGTGCAGGCTGGCCTGACGGTCGGTGCCACGATCCTGGCGGTGGCGCTGCTGTCGCCTTTCATGGGCCTGCTGTCGGACGCCTGGGGCCGCAAGGGCCTGATCTGCGCCTCGCTGTTCGCGCTGGTGTTGCCGACGGCGCTGATACCGCTAGCCGGCAGCCTGAACCAGCTGATCGCGCTGAGGTTCCTGCAGGGGCTGGCCGTACCGGGCATCGTGGTGGTGCTGATGGCGTATCTGGCCGAGGAATTCCAGGCGACGGGCGGCGTGGCGCGCATGATCAGCACCTATGTCGCCGGCAGCGTCATGGGCGGCTTTTCCGGGCGCTTCATTGCCGGCCACGCCGCGCACTGGTGGGGCTGGCAGGGCGCCTTCCTGACCTTGGCGCTGCTGACCCTGGGCGGGGCCTTGCTGGTGCTGTGGCGGCTGCCGCGTTCGCGCCACTTCGTGCCGAGCCGCGACTGGCGCAGTGCGCGGATGAGCTTGCGCAGCCATCTGGTCAACCCGCGCCTGCTGGCGGCCTGCGCGGTGGGCTGTTGCGTGCTGTTCTCGCTCGTGGGTACCTTCACCTATGTCAACCTGCACCTGGCGGGCGCGCCGTTCAGGCTCTCGGCCGCCGGGCTGGCCAATGTGTTCACGGTCTATCTGCTCGGCGTACTGGTGACTCCGGTCGCGGGCCGGCTGATCCAGCGCTGGGGCTTCCTGCGTACCCTGCTCGGCGCGCTGCTGGTCTCGAGTGGCGGGCTGCTGCTGACACTGCTGCCGGCGCTGACGCCGGTCATCCTGGGATTGGCGGTCTGTTCCTCGGGCATCTTCGTCTGCCAGGCAGCCACCATCAGCTTCATTGCCGGCCATGTGAGCCAGGGTCGATCGCTGGCCACCGGGCTCTACAACATGAGCTACTACTCGGGCGGCGCGCTCGCCGCCTGGATCGCGGGCCTGGGCTACGAAAGCCAGGGCTGGGGCGGCGTGGTGGCGCTCATGATCCTGGCCCAGCTGCTGGCGGGATCGGTGGCGGCGTTGAGCTGGCAGCACGGCACTGGCCGCAGCGCATAGACTCGCGCCATGAAACCTTCTGCCCTGCCGGCGCGCGTTGCGGCTGGCGCGCCACGCGCCCTTGGCGGCCTGCTACCCTTCCTGCGGCCCTATCGCGGCCAGATGCTGCTGGCGGCGCTGTTCCTGTTGCTGGCGGCAGCGGCGACGCTGCTGTTTCCGGTCGCGCTGCGCGGCCTGATCGACGCGGTCCTGTCCTCGAGCGGCAGCGCGCGTAGCCAGCAGCTGGGCGAACGCTTCGGCCTGCTGTTCCTGGTCGCGGTCGGTCTCGGACTGTTCTCGGCCGCGCGCTTCTATCTGGTCAGCTGGCTGGGCGAGCGCGTCACGGCCGACCTGCGCCAGGCGGTCTACGCCCATGTGCTGGAGCAAAGCCCCGAGTTCTTCGAGACCACGCCGAGCGGCGAGGTGCTGTCGCGCCTGACGACCGACACCACCCTGGTGCAGACCGTGGTCGGCTCCTCGCTGTCGATGGGACTGCGCAACGCGGTCATGGGCATCGGGGCGCTGGTGATGCTGGTCTGGACCCATCCCCAGGTGATGCTCCAGGTCGGCCTGCTGATCCTGCTGGTGGTGCTGCCCGCGACGGGCTTTGGCCGGCGCGTGCGCCAGCTCTCGCGCGCCAGCCAGGACCGGATCGCCGACACCAGCGCGCTGGCGGCCGAGCGGCTCGACGCCATCGTCGTGGTGCAGAGCTTCACCGCACAGGCGCGCGAGGCGGCCCGCTTCGGGGAAGCGACCGAGCAGGCCTTCTTGGTCGCCGTGCGGCGTTCGCGCTGGCGTGCGCTGCTGGTGGCCTTCGTGATCATTGCCAGCTCGGCGCTGCTGCTGTGGGCGCTCTACCAGGGCAGCCAGGCGGTGCTGGCGGGCCGCATGAGCGCCGGCGAGCTCGGCCAGACGGTGTTCTACGCGCTGATCCTGGCTGGTGCGGTGGCCGTGCTGGGCGAGGTCTATGGCGACCTGTTGCGCGCGGCCGGCGCCACCGAGCGGCTGATGGAGCTGCTGTCGGCCCGCTCCCCGATCAGCTCGCCGACCGACCCGCTACCCGCGCAGTCGCCCGCCGGTGGCAGCCGGGTCGCGCTGCAGGCGCTGACCTTCCACTACCCGTCGCGCCCCGGCCAGGCGGCGCTGCAGCAGGTCACGCTCGAGGTCGAGCCCGGCGAGACCATCGCCCTGGTCGGCGCCAGCGGAGCGGGAAAAAGCACGCTGTTCCAGCTGCTGCTGCGCGGCTACGACCCCGACCAGGGCCGGATCCTGCTCGACGGCCAGCCTATCGACCGGCTGGCGCTCGACGAGTTGCGCCAGCGCATCGGCATCGTGCCGCAGGACGCGGTGCTGTTCTCGGGCACGGCGCTGGACAATATTCGCTACGGCAGGCCCGAGGCCAGCGATGCCGAGGTCAAGGCCGCCGCGCGGGCAGCGTTCGCGCATGACTTCATCGAGGCCCTGCCCCAGGGCTACGACAGCTTCCTGGGCGAACGCGGCGTACGGCTGTCGGGCGGACAGCGGCAGCGCATCGCGATCGCGCGCGCCCTGCTGAAAAACCCGCCGCTGCTGCTGCTCGACGAGGCGACCAGCGCGCTAGATGCCGAGAGCGAGCACATGGTGCAAGCCGCACTGGATGCGGCCAGGCGCAAGCGCACGACGCTGGTGATCGCGCACCGGCTCTCGACCGTGCAGCAGGCCGACCGCATCGTCGTGCTCGACCAGGGGCGCATCGTCGAACAGGGCCGCCATGCGGACCTGATGGCCGCCGGCGGGGTCTATGCCCGCATGGCCAGCCTGCAGCTCCTGCCCTGACTCCAGCAAGACACCGTTCCGCCTTCCAGCCTTGGCTTTTTGCCCTTTCTCATGAAGCTTCAATTGCTCCGCCACGCACCCGCAGCATGGGCCCATGCCCGATCGACCCAGACCGCCGGTCGCGCTGCAGGGAGGCAACAACCATGACGCTGTCGTCCCGACTGCTACAGGCCTGGCAACGCCGCGGGCCGCTGGCTGCCCTGCTCTGGCCGGTCTCGCAGCTCTATGGCGCGCTGCTCGGGCTGCGCCGGCTGGCCTACCAAACCGGACTCAAGCGCAGCGAAAGGCTGGCGGTGCCGGTGCTGGTGGTCGGCAACGTGGTGGTCGGCGGCGCCGGCAAGACGCCGACCGTGATCGCGCTGCTGCGCCACCTGCGCGAACAGGGCTGGAACCCGGGCGTGATCTCGCGCGGCTATGGCCGCGAGGGCGAGGGCTGCCTCGAGGTCAGTCCCGACAGCAGCAGCCGCGAGGTCGGCGACGAGCCGCTGCTGATCGCGCGCGCGAGCGGCGTGCCGCTGGCGGTCGGGCGGCAGCGCGCCGAAGCCGGCCGGCTGCTGCTGGCGCGCCATCCCGGGCTCGACATCCTGGTCTGCGACGACGGCATGCAGCACTGGGCGCTGGCGCGCGACCTGACCGTGGTGGTGTTCGACGAGCGCGGCTGCGGCAACGGCTGGCTGCTGCCGGCCGGCCTGCTGCGCGAGCCCTGGCCGGCGCGCGCCTGGGGCCAGGAACCCGCGGGGGAAATGCTGGTGCTGCGCACCGCACGGCCCGGCATCGAACTGTCGCCGCTGCCAGCGGCCCAGGCCGGCGGCCAGGTCCATCTGGCGCAGCGCGAGCTGGCGGCCGAGGCCGTCGATGCCCGGGGACGACGGCGCCCGCTGTCCGACTTCGCGCTGCCGAATGGTGGCCCGGTCGCGGCGCTGGCCGGCATCGCCCAGCCGCAGCGCTTCTTCGAGATGCTGGGCGCGCGTGGCCTGGAGCTGGCGCAGACGCTGGAGCTGCCCGACCATGCCGACGGCGCGCTCATGCTGGCGGCGCTGCAGGACTGCCAAGCCAGGATCGGCGCCAACGCCAGCCAATCAGAAGCCCGGTCGGCAACGCCGTCCAGTCTGTGCTGGCTCTGCACCGAAAAGGACGCCGTCAAGCTGTTTCCGCTGCTGGCGGGGCAGCCCGGGCTAGAGGTCTGGGCGGTGCCGCTCGAGCAGGAACCGTCGCCCGGGTTCTGGCATCAGCTCGACGGCGCGCTGAACCGGCTGCGGGAACGACTATCATTCCCGCATGGACGCCAAACTGCTTGAATTGCTGGTCTGCCCGGTCACCAAGGGCCCCCTGATCTACCTGCGCGAGTCGCAGGAACTCGCCTCGCGCAGCGCGCGCCTGGCCTATCCGGTGCGCGACGGGATCCCGATCCTGCTCGAGAACGAAGCGCGCGAAATCGGCGACGAGGAAGCCGAGCGCCTGGCCCGCAGCGTCAGCCCCGCCGCATGAGCACCCCGGCTGATGCTGGCGCACAGTTCCATGTGCTGATCCCGGCCCGGCTGGCCTCGAGCCGGCTGCGCAACAAGCCGCTGGCCGACATCTGCGGCCAGCCGATGATCGTGCGCGTGGCCGAGCGGGTGCGGCTGAGCCGCGCCGTCTCCTGCGTGGTCGCAACCGACGACGCGCAGATCCTGCAAGCCTGCCGCGCCGCTGGCGTCGATGCCCTGCTGACGCGCGCCGACCACCCGAGCGGCAGCGACCGCCTGGCCGAGGCCTGCACCCTGCTCGGCCTGCCGGACGACGCGATCGTGGTCAACGTGCAGGGCGACGAGCCGCTGATGGACCCGGCGCTGATCGAGGCGGTCGCGGCCGAACTGCAGCGCCGCCCCGACTGCGTGATGAGCACGGCCGCGCACGCGATCGAGCATGCGGCCGAATTCGCCAATCCGAACGCGGTCAAGGTGGTGCTCGACCGCGCCGGCCGGGCGCAGTATTTCAGCCGCGCGCCGATTCCCTGGTGGCGCGACGGCATGGCCGAGGCCTGGAGCGAGGGCATCGTGGAGCTGCCGCAGCAGCCGCGGCCGCTGCGCCATGTCGGCATCTACGGCTACCGGGTCGGCTTCCTCAAGGCCTTCCCCGGGCTGGAGCCGGCACCGACCGAGCAATGCGAATCACTTGAGCAGCTGCGCGTGCTCTGGCATGGCGAGCGCATCGCGGTCCATGTCTGCGCGCAGGCGCCGGGCCCGGGCGTCGACACCCAGGCCGACCTCGAGCGGGTGCGCGAGATCTTCGCGCGCCAGGCCTGACCGGCCGCAGCACGGCGGGCCGCCGGGCCCGCCGGCAGTAAGCTGGACGACAAGTCCCGCATGCTATCCTTGGTCGTTTGCCCGCTAGGGGCAGGCGGCGAGGAACCGCGAGACAACCGTTTGACACATTAAGACAAGGAAATCCATGCGACTGATCCTGTTGGGCGCCCCCGGCGCTGGCAAAGGCACCCAGGCCAACTTCATCTGCCAGAAGTACGGCATTCCCCAGATCTCGACCGGCGACATGCTGCGCGCCGCGGTCAAGGCCGGCACCCCGCTGGGCCTGGAAGCCAAGAAGGTCATGGACGCCGGCGGCCTGGTCAGCGACGAGCTGATCATCAACCTGGTCAAGGACCGCATCGCCCAGGCCGACTGTGCCCAGGGTTTCCTGTTCGACGGCTTCCCGCGCACGATTCCGCAGGCCGACGCGATGAAGGCCGCCGGCGTCAAGCTCGACTACGTGCTCGAGATCGACGTGCCCTTCGATGCCATCATCGAGCGCATGAGCGGCCGCCGCTCGCACCCGGCCTCGGGCCGTACCTACCATGTCAAGTTCAACCCGCCGAAGGTCGAGGGCGTGGACGACGTGACCGGCGAGCCGCTGGTGCAGCGTGCCGACGACCAGGAAGAAACGGTCAAGAAGCGCCTGGACGTCTACAGCGCCCAGACCCGCCCGCTGGTCGACTACTACGGCGACTGGGCCAAGGCCGAGCCGGCCGCGGCGCCCAAGTACCGCGCCATCAGCGGCACCGGCAGCGTCGAGGAAATCACCGCGCGCGCCTTCGCGGCACTCGAGAGCTGATCCGCTTGACTTGACAGGCCCTGATGCCTGTCGCGGACAGATCGACCCCCGCGCTAGCGGGGGTTTTTCATTGGTAGCTCACGCCCAGGCCGGCACGCGCATCCTGCTGGATGCCGTACTGCGGGACAGGATAGCGCAGGCCGTTGCGTGCCAGCGCCTGCATGCCGGCAATCGCCTGGGCGATCAGGGCCGGTGGCAACGCCATCAGCATCTCGTCGTCGAGCACGCCGCCATAGCGCCGCTCGGCGAAACAGGGAATCGACAGGCTGGGCTCGCCGGTCGCGAGCGCCCGGCCCCAGGAATCGGCGCAGGCCGACTCGCCGACCACGCTCCAGTCGAAGCGCTTGTAGCCCGACCACTGCAGGCCGTTGATGAAGTGCATCATGGCACCGGGCGTGGCATAGAACAGCGCGATGTCAGGCTCGACCAGCCGGCCCGAGGCCAGCGGCGAGACCGCCAGCGCCTGGTAGCGCCCGGCCGGCACGACTGACATCGCGGCCTGGTGCGCGGCGGCGTCCTCGACGCTCGCATACCAGACGCCCGCCATCGCGCGGCCCGAGCGCCATTCGGCATCCTGCGGCCCCAGTCCGACCACGGCACGGCATTGCTCGCCGACCAGGTCTGCGGCGGTGACGCCCACCG
This sequence comes from Malikia granosa, assembly GCF_002980595.1. Classification (GTDB taxonomy): domain Bacteria; phylum Pseudomonadota; class Gammaproteobacteria; order Burkholderiales; family Burkholderiaceae_C; genus Malikia; species Malikia granosa. Next base: position 100,990 of record NZ_PVLQ01000064.1, on the reverse strand, counting down.
TCCAGCCCAGGCGCGCCGCCTGGGCCACGACCTGGTCCAGGGTATGGACGGCTTGCGGGCGCCGGATCTTCGGTACCTGCTCCATCGCCTCGGCCTGCTCGAACAGCTTCATGGCGATCGGAATGCTGCGCAGCTTGAGCCAGCCCTCGAGCTCCCGCGCCAAGGTGGCCAGATCGGTCGGATTGGGCTCCATGGTGAGACTCCCGGTTCAATGCCGCTGGCGGCTCAGCCGCGCCTGGCCAGCAAGGCGCGCGCCACGCGCGAACCGGTCGGCCGGCCCAGCGCATCGCTGATGAAGGTGCCCGCATCGACCAGCGCGTCGAGGTCGATGCCAGTGGCTATGCCCATGCCGTGCAGCAGGTAGACCAGGTCCTCGGTCGCGACGTTGCCGGTGGCCCCCTTGGCATAGGGACAGCCGCCCAGGCCCGCCACCGATGACTGGAAGTTCCAGACCCCCATTTGCAGAGCGGCCAGCGTGTTGCTCAGCGCCTGGCCGTAGGTGTCGTGGAAATGGCCGCTGACCCGGTCGATCTCGTAGTGCTTGCAAGTGGCCTCGATGGCGCGCTGCACCTTGAGTGGCGTGCCGACGCCGATGGTGTCGGCGACGTCGACCCGCTGCACGCCGATGGCCTTCATCAGGCCGGCCAGCATCTCGACCCGCTCAGGGGGAATTTCGCCCTCGTAGGGACAGCCAACGGTGCAGCTCATGGCGCCGCGCACCGCGATGCCGGCAGCCAGCGCGGCCTGCACCACGGGCGCGAAGCGCTCCATGCTCTCGGCGATACTGCAGTTGATGTTCTTCTGGCTGAAGGCCTCGCTGGCGGCGCCGAAGACGACGATCTCGTCGGGCCGGTCGGCCAGCGCAGCCTCGAAGCCCTTCAGGTTGGGCGTCAGCACCGAGTAGCGCACGCCGGTGCGGCGCTCGATGCCGGCCATGACCTGGTGGTTGTCGGCCATCTGCGGCACCCATTTCGGGCTCACGTAGCTCGTGACCTCGATCTCGCGCAGGCCGGCCGCCTGCAGCCGCTGCACCAGCTCGATCTTGACCGCGGCCGGCAGCGGCTGCTTCTCGTTCTGCAGGCCGTCGCGCGGGCCGACCTCGACCAGCCGGACCTGGGCAGGATAGTTCATGCTCATCGGGATTCCTCTGCGGTTTCAGGCCAGCTCGAGCTCGAGCTTGAGCAGTTCGGCCCCATCGCCGACCTGGTCGCCGACCGCGTACAGCAGCTCGGACACCACGCCGTCGGCGGGCGCGGCGATGGTGTGCTCCATCTTCATCGCCTCCATCACCGCCAGCGGCTGGCCCTGGGCGACGCGCTCGCCGGCCGCGACCAGGAAGGCGACCACCTTGCCCGGCATCGGCGCGGTCAGGCGGCCGCCTTCCGCGCCGCTGTCGCCAGCATGCGCCAGCAGGTCGACCTCGACCAGCTGCGCGGCGCCCTGCGGCGTGAAGACCTCGACCCGCTCGCCGTCCAGATAGACGGTGGCGCGGCTGCGCTGCGTGCCAAACGCGATGTCGAGCGCCCAGTCGCCTGGCTGGCGCGGCGTGAATTGCAGCGGGCCCGATACAGCTGTCGCGCCCTCGCCCACGGTCAGCTGGAGCGCGGCATCGCGGTGATAGGACAGCGTGGCGGACACGCGCTCGCCGAGGTAGTCGAAGGCAAAGCGGCGCGCGAAGATGCCATGGCTGCGCCAGCCATCGGTCTTGCTGAACGGATCGGGGCCTTGACAGGCGCGCTCGGCCAGCAGGGTCTGCGCGACGGCGGCGGCGACCGCCAGCGGCAGGCCGACCGGGTCCTGGCCGAACAGCGCGGCGCGCTCGCGCTCGATCAGCGCGGTGTCCAGCCTGGCGCCGGCAAACGATTCGCTGCGCACCACCTGGCGCAGGAACTGGACATTGGTCGCCAGGCCCACGATATGGGTCTGGGCCAGGGCCTCGTCGAGGCGGGCCAGCGCCTGCTCGCGCGTGTCGCCCTGCACGATCAGCTTGGCGACCATCGAGTCGTAGAAGGGGCTGATCGCATCGCCCTCGCGCACGCCGTCGTCGAAGCGCACCGAAGCGATCCGGAAGCTGTCGTGCGCGGGCTTGCGGTAGCGGTCGAGCCGGCCGGTCGCGGGCAGGAACTGGCGCTCCGGGTTCTCGGCGCAGATGCGGGCCTCGATCGCGTGGCCCTTGATCTGCAGCTGCTCCTGCGCCAGCGGCAGCGGCTCGCCGGCGGCCACGCGCAGCTGCCACTCGACCAGGTCGAGGCCGGTGATGGCCTCGGTCACCGGGTGCTCGACCTGCAGCCGGGTGTTCATCTCCATGAAGTAGAACTTCATCTGCTCGGGATGCTCGTAGCCGCCCGGCTGCTCGACGATGAATTCCACCGTGCCGGCGCCGACATAGTTCACGGCACGCGCCGCCGCCACCGCCGCCTCGCCCATGCGGGCGCGCAGCTCGGGCGTCATGCCGGGCGCGGGCGCTTCCTCGAGCACCTTCTGGTGCCGGCGCTGTACCGAGCAGTCGCGCTCGAACAGGTAGACGATGTTGCCGTGCTGGTCGCCGAAGACCTGGATCTCGATGTGGCGCGGGCGCTGGACATATTTCTCGATCAGCACCGCATCGTCGCCGAAGCTGTTGCTGGCCTCGCGCTGGCAGGAGGCGAGCGCGGCGGCAAAGTCCTCGCTGCGATCGACCGCGCGCATGCCCTTGCCGCCGCCGCCCGCGCTGGCCTTGATCAGCACGGGATAGCCGATGCGGTCCGCCTCGGCCTGCAGCAAGGCTGCATCCTGGTTGGCGCCGTGGTAGCCGGGCACCAGCGGCACCTGGGCCTGCTCCATCAGGCGCTTGGACTCGGCCTTCAGGCCCATGTCCTTGATGGCGGAAGCCGGCGGGCCGATGAAGACCAGGCCGGCAGCGGCGCAGGCCTGGGCGAACTCCTCGTTCTCGCTCAGGAAGCCGTAGCCGGGGTGGATGGCCTGGGCGCCGGTGGCCTGGGCGGCCTCGAGGATGGCCGGCCAGCGCAGGTAGCTGTCCTTGGGCGCGCTGCCGCCGATGTGGATGGCCTCGTCGCAGGCCGCGACATGCTTGGCGCCGGCATCGGCGTCCGAATGGACCGCGACGGTCTTGATGCCGAGGCGGCGCGCAGTGGCCGCGACGCGGCAGGCGATTTCGCCGCGGTTGGCGATCAGGATTTTCTTGAACATGTCTGTCTCCTCAAGCCAGCCAGGCCGGCTGACGTTTTTGCAGGAAGGACTGCACGCCCTCCCGGCCCTCGGTGCTGGCACGGATGTCGGCGATCGCCTCGACCGTCTGGGCGATCAGCGCAGCGTCGATCTCGCGCTGGACAACGTCCTGCAGCAGGCGCTTGCAGGCACGCACCGCCGCCGGGCTCGCGTTGACCAGCGCCTGGGCGACCGCGTCGACCCGCTCGTCGAGCCGGTCGGCCGCGACGACCTCGTGCACGAAGCCGATGCGCAGCGCCTCGGCGGCATCGAAGCGCTCGGCGCTCAGGCAGTAGCGCTGCGCGGCGCGCGGTCCCATGGCGCGGATCACATAGGGGCTGATGGTCGCGGGCAGCAGGCCGAGCCTTGTTTCGCTCAGGCAGTAATGCGCGCAATCGGCGCTGAGCGCGATGTCGCAGCAGGCCACCAGGCCCATGCCGCCGGCATAGACATCGCCCTGGACGCGGGCGATGACCGGCTGCGGGCAGTGGTGGATCACGCGCAGCATCTCGGCCAGCCGCGCCGCGTCGGCCAGGTTCTGCGCGCGGTCGTAGTCGGCCATGCGGCGCATCCAGTTGAGGTCGGCGCCGGCGCAGAAGGCCGGCCCCTCGGCCGCCAGCACGATGACGCGCACGTCCTCGCGGGCCCCCAGCTCGGTGAAGGCCTGGGTCAGCTCGGCGATCACCTCGTCGTTGAAGGCATTGCGCAGCTCGGGCCGGGTCAGCGTGAGGGTGGCGCGGCGCGCCTCGACCTTGAGGTTCAGGTTGCTCATCTCTGCCTCACATGCGGAAAATGCCGAACTTGGTGTCCGGGATCGGCGCGTTCAGGCTGGCCGACAGGCCCAGCGCCAGCACGCGCCGGGTGTCGGCCGGGTCGATCACGCCGTCGTCCCACAGCCGGGCGCTGGCGTAGTAGGGATGGCCCTGCTGCTCGTACTGCTGGCGGATCGGCGCCTTGAAGGCCTCCTCCTCGTCGGCGCTCCACTGGCCGCCCTTGGCCTCGATGCCATCGCGCCGCACGGTCGCCAGCACGCTGGCGGCCTGCTCGCCGCCCATCACGCTGATGCGCGCGTTCGGCCACATCCAGAGGAAGCGCGGCGAGTAGGCGCGGCCGCACATGCCGTAGTTGCCGGCGCCAAAGCTGCCGCCGATGATGACGGTGAACTTGGGCACCTGGGCGGTCGCGACCGCAGTCACCATCTTGGCGCCGTTGCGCGCGATGCCCTCGTTCTCGTACTTGCGCCCGACCATGAAGCCGGTGATGTTCTGCAGGAACACCAGCGGGATCTTGCGCTGGCAGCACAGCTCGATGAAATGCGCGCCCTTCAGGGCCGATTCCGAGAACAGGATGCCGTTGTTGGCGATGATGCCGACCGCCATGCCCTCGATATGCGCGAAGCCGCACACCAGGGTGGTGCCGAAGCGCGGCTTGAACTCGTGCAGCTCGGAGCCGTCGACCAGGCGCGCGATGATCTCGCGCACGTCGAAGGGCTTGCGCGTGTCGGTCGGGATCACGCCGTAGAGCTCCTCGGCCGGGAACAGCGGCGCGCGCGGCTCGCGCAGCGGGATCTCGGACTGCTTGGCGCGGTTCAGGTGGCCCACCGCCTCGCGCGCGAGTTTGAGCGCGTGCAGGTCGTTCTGCGCCAGGTGGTCGGCCACGCCCGAGAGCCGGGTGTGCACGTCGCCGCCGCCCAGGTCCTCGGCGCTGACCTCCTCGCCGGTGGCGGCCTTGACCAGCGGCGGGCCGCCCAGGAAGATCGTGCCCTGGTTCTTGACGATGATGGTCTCGTCGCTCATCGCCGGTACGTAGGCGCCGCCCGCGGTGCAGCTGCCCATGACGACCGCGATCTGCGCGATGCCCTGCGCGCTCATGTTGGCCTGGTTGTAGAAGATGCGGCCGAAGTGGTCGCGGTCCGGGAACACCTCGTCCTGGTTCGGCAGGTTGGCGCCGCCCGAGTCGACCAGGTAGATGCAGGGCAGCCGGTTCTGCTCGGCGATCTCCTGCGCGCGCAGGTGCTTCTTGACCGTGGCGGGATAGTAGGTGCCGCCCTTGACGGTGGCATCGTTGCAGACCACCATGCAGTCGATGCCGGCGACCCGGCCGATGCCCGCGATCAGGCCGGCGCCGGGCGCGTCATTGCCGTACATGTTCAGCGCGGCCAGCGGCGCGACCTCGAGGAAGGGCGTGCCGGGGTCGAGCAGCATCTGCACGCGCTCGCGCGGCAGCAGCTTGCCGCGCGCCAGGTGCTTGGCGCGCGCGGCATCGCCGCCGCCCTGCGCGATCTGCTCGATGCGCAAGCGCAGGTCGTCGACCAGCGCGCGCATCGCCGCCGCGTTGGCCTGGAAGTCCGCGCTGCGCGGATTGAGTTGGGTGCCGAGTATGCTCATCGGGGGCTTTCTTCTGGGATCTTGCGGGTAAGGGGCTTGCAGGCGCTTCAGGCCGTCCTGGCTTCTTGCAGGCCGAGCTGTTCCTTCATCGCCTCGCGGATCCTGAACTTCTGGATCTTGCCGGTCACCGTCATCGGGAAGCCCTCGACGAAGCGGATATGGCGCGGAATCTTGTAGTGGGCGATGCGGCCGCGGCAGTAGTCGCGCACCTCGTCCTCGGACAGGGCCTGGCCCGGCTTGACGACGATCCAGGCGCAGAGCTCCTCGCCGAAGCGCTGGTCGGGCACGCCGACCACCTGCACGTCCTGCACCTGCGGCAGGCGGTAGAGGAACTCCTCGATCTCGCGCGGGTAGATGTTCTCGCCGCCACGGATCACCATGTCCTTGATGCGGCCGACGATGTTGACATAGCCCTCCTCGTCCATGGTCGCGAGGTCGCCGGTGTGCATCCAGCCCTCGGGGTCGATCGCCTCGCGCGTCCTGGCCTCGTCGCCCCAATAGCCCTGCATGACCGAGTAGCCGCGCGTGCACAGTTCACCGGCCTGGCCGCGCGCGAGCGTGGCGCCGGTCTCGGGGTCGGCGATCCGGACCTCGAGGTGGGGCTGGACCTGGCCGACGGTCGAGACCCGCTTGTCCAGCGGGGTGTCGGTGCGGCTCTGGCAGCTGACCGGGCTGGTCTCGGTCATGCCGTAGGCAATCGTGATCTGGTCCAGGTGCATGTCGCTGACCACCCGCTTCATGACCTCGATCGGACAGGGCGAGCCGGCCATGATGCCGGTACGCAGGCTAGACAGATCGAACTCGGCAAAACGCGGGTGATCGAGCTCGGCGATGAACATGGTCGGCACGCCATGCAGGCCGGTGCAGCGCTCGTCCTGCACCGTCTGCAGCACGGCGAGCGGATCGAAGGCGTCGTTCGGATAGACGATGGTCGAGCCATGCGTCAGGCAGGCCAGGTTGCCCAGCACCATGCCGAAGCAGTGATAGAGCGGCACCGGGATGCAGAGCCGGTCGACCGGGCTCAGGCGCATCGCCTCGCCGATGAAATAGCCGTTGTTCAGGATGTTGCGGTGGGTGAGCGTCGCGCCCTTGGGGAAGCCGGTGGTGCCGCTGGTGAACTGGATGTTGATCGGATCAATGGGCTTGAGCGTGGCGGCGATGCGGTCGATGCGCGGATCGTCGGATCGGCCGCGCGCCATCAGCTCGGAAAAGCGCAGCAGGCCCGGCACTTCCTCGCCCTGGCCGGGCTGGTCGATCCAGACCACGCTGCGCAGGTGCGGCAAGGTGCCTGACTCGAGCGCGCCCGGCTGGCCGTGCGCCCATTCGGGCGCCAGCTGCTGCAGCATGGCCAGATAATCGCTGCTCTTGAACTGCCGCATCGTCACCAGCGCGCGGCAGCCGACCTTGTTGAGCGCGTACTCGACCTCGGCGGTGCGATAGGCCGGGTTGATGTTGACCAGCACCAGTCCGACCTGGGCCGTGGCCAGCTGCATCAGCACCCACTCGGCATTGTTGTGCGACCAGATGCCGATGCGGTCGCCCGGCTGCAGGCCCAGCCCGAGCAAGGCGCTCGCGAGCTGGCGCGCGGCCTGCTGCAGCTGCCGGTAGCTGTAGCGCAGGCCCTGGTGCACGCTGACCAGCGCCTCGTGCTCGGGCTGGCGCGCGACCATGGCGTCGAAGCACTCGCCTATGGTCTGCTCGATCAGCGGCTGCTCGGTGGCGCCGCGCGCCAGGGCCAGTGGGGCTTGATCCGGTGTCCTGTTGTCTTGTTGCATGCTTGTCTCCTGCTGTCGCTCGATGGTTCTTGTGCAGCCATGTTAGGCAGGCAAAACCCTTGGCGTGTGCCACAATGGTTGCAATTCATGCCATCCGATCCCTGCCTGCAAATGCCGCCCAGCATCGCGCCAAGCCCCCATCCGCAAGACAGCCAGCTGCCGGCTGCCAGCCCCAGGCAGCCCGGCAAGGCTGTGACGCCGATGGGCTTCGTCCAGGCCATCGCCTGGGCCTATGCCAGGCGCGGAATGGACCCGGCCGGGGCCTGGGCTGCGGCACAAATCCCGCCAGACCGCATCAGCGATCCGGACGCACGCATCAGCGCGCTGCAGATGGAGCGGCTGTCGGGCCACGCGATGCGCGAACTCGACGACGAGGCGCTGGGCTGGTTCGGTCGCCGCCTGCCCTGGGGCAGCTACGGCCTGCTGGCGCGCGGCTCGCTCGGCGCGCCCACGCTCAGGCTGGCGCTCAAGCGCTGGTGCCGGCATCACGGGCTGCTGGTCGACGACATCGCGCTCGCGCTGGGCGAGGCCGATGGCGTGGCGACCATCACCCTGGACGACCCGCGCGCGCCGCTGCCAACGCGCGAGTTCTGCCATGTCTCGGTGCTGCGCAACATCCACGGCCTGGCCTGCTGGTACAGCGACTCGCGCATCCCGCTGCTGGGCGCGAGCTTCAGCTTCGCGGCACCGCCGCACCGCGACAGCTACGCGGTGCTGTTCCCGGGCCCGGTGCAGTTCTCGGCCGCGCAGACCTGCATCCGCTTCGACGCGCGCTATCTGGAGTTGCCGCTGCGCCGCGACGAGGCCGCGATGAACCAGCTGCTCAAGAACGCGCTGCCGCTGATGGTCCAGTCCTACCGGCGCGACCGGCTGCTGCTCGAGCGGGTGCGCCAGCTGCTGCGCAGCCAGCCGCAGCAGGCGCACAACGCCGAGGGGCTGGCCTCGCTGCTGCATGTCTCGCCGCGCACGCTGCACCGCCAGCTGCAGGAGCTCGGCAGCTCGCTGCAGGCGCTGAAAGACGCGGTGCGGCGCGAGCGCGCGATCGAGCTGCTGCTGCGCACGCAAAAGCCCAACAAGCAGCTGGCCGAGGCGGTCGGCTTCACGAGCGAGAAGAGCTTCATCCGGGCCTTTCGCGGCTGGACCGGACAGACGCCAGCGGACTACCGCCAGCAGCAGCGCGAGCTCGCGGCAGGCGATAGTCGCCCGGGCGCGAACCGGTCCATTTCCTGAACGCCCGGTGGAAGGCGCTGGCCTCGGAGAATCCGAGCGCCGCCGCGATGTCGGCCAGGCTGGCCTCACGGTCGGCCAGCCGGTCGATCGCCATGTCGCGCCGCAGGTCGTCGAGTATCTGGCGGTAGGAGCTGCCCTCGGCGTCGAGGCGCCGGCGCAGCGTCGCCTCCGACAGGTTCAGCTGGCGCGCGAGCTCGGGCAAACCGGGCCAGTCGGCCACCGCCTGCCCGCGCAGGCGGCGCCTGATGCGCGCCGACAGCGCGGCGCTGTTCTTGTACTTGACCAGGAAGTTGGCCGGCGCCGAGCGCAGGAAGGCCTTCATCGCGGCTTCGTCGCGGCGGTTGCGCAGCGCCAGGTAGCCGGCGTCGAAGCTGATGCCTGAGCCGGCCTGGGCAAAGCCGAGCTCCTGCGCGAACAGCACCCGCCATTCCTGGCTGTAGGGCGGCTCGGCGCAGCGGAATTGCGCGCTCAGCAGCGGAATGCGGCGCCCGACCAGCCAGCAGGCCAATCCATGCAGCAAGAGCAGGTAGGTGCCGTAGGCGAAGGCGCGCCGCGGGGCGATCGGCTCGCCGGTGGCGGCATCGATGCGGTCGATGATGCGGATGCGCGCGACGGCACCATGGATCTCGAGCTCGCCATGGAAATCGTCGAGCAGCAGGCGCAGGAAGCGCAGTGCGCGGCGCAGCGCGCGCTCGAGCGTGTCGGCATGGATCAGCGCGTGGCACAGCAGGGTGAAGCTGCCCGACTTCATGCGCCGGCTGTCGAGCCCGAAGAACTCGTCGTCGATCTGCTGCGCGATGCCATGCCAGAGCAGGCCGTAGGCGGCCGACGACACGCGCGCCTGCGGCAGCGCGAGCAGCTCGGCCGAGATGCCGGCGCGCGCCAGCAGCGGGCGCTCGTCGATGCCGCGCTCGCGCAGGCAGGCCAGCGCCTCGTGCACGAAGGCGATCGCGATCGTGCCCTTCTCGACCTCGAGCGTCGACGGCTGCGAATGATTGACCGATTCGCTCATGGTACTTGCGCGCTTGCGGCATTGAACCCGGGGCGCCAGCCTCCTACAGTGACCGAAAGCGTCGCGCTGGCGCGCACAAGAAAGCAAAGGAGCATGCGATGGAAATCAAGGACAGGGTGTTCGTGGTGACGGGCGGCGGTTCCGGCCTCGGGGCCGCGACGGCGGCGATGCTGGTCGCGCGCGGCGGCAAGGTCTTGCTGGCCGACATCAACGCCGAGGCCGGGCGCCAGGTCGAGGCCGGGCTCGGCGAGCGGGCCCGCTTCGTGCCGACCGACGTCAGCAGCGACGAGAGCGCGCACGCCGCCTTCGAGGTCGCACAATCGATGGGCCCGCTGCGCGGCCTGGTCAACTGCGCCGGCATCGCGCCGGCCGAGAAGGTGGTCGGCAAGCGCGGCGCGCACCGGCTCGAGAGCTTCGCGCGCACGATCGGCATCAACCTGATCGGCAGCTTCAACATGATCCGGCTCGCCGCCGAGATCATGGGCCAGAGCGAGCCCGAGGACGGCGGCGAGCGCGGCGTCATCGTCAACACCGCCTCGGTCGCGGCCTACGACGGCCAGATCGGCCAGGCTGCCTACGCGGCATCCAAGGGCGGCATCGTCTCGATGACGCTGCCGATCGCGCGCGAGCTCGCGCACAGCGGCATCCGCGTCATGACGATAGCGCCCGGCATCATGGAGACGCCGATGCTGCTGGGCATGCCGGCCGAGGTGCAGCAGGCGCTCGGGGCCATGGTGCCCTTCCCTTCGCGGCTGGGCAAGCCAGCCGAATACGCGGCCTTGGTCGAACATATCCTGGGCAATCAGTACCTCAATGGCGAAGTCTTCCGCCTTGACGGCGCGATCCGCATGGCGGCCAAGTGACGGCAAGGAGAAAAACATGTCTCACGATCCGATTGTCATCGTTTCCGCCGCCCGCACCCCGATCGGCGGCCTGCTCGGCGAGCTGTCCGGCCTGGCCGGCTGGGAGCTCGGCGCCGTCGCGATCCGCGCCGCCATCGAGCGCGCCGGCCTGCCCGGTAGCGCCATCGACGAGGTGCTGCTGGGCTGCTGCCTGATGGCCGGCCAGGGCCAGGCGCCCGCGCGCCAGGCCGCGCTGGCCGCTGGCCTGCCACTCTCGGCCGGCGCCGTGACCTTGAGCAAGATGTGCGGCTCGGGCATGCGCAGCGCGATGTTCGCGCACGACATGCTGGCGGCCGGCAGCGCCGAGGTCGTCATCGCTGGCGGCATGGAGAGCATGAGCAACGCGCCGCACCTGATGTTCGCGCGCAAGGGCGTGAAGTACGGCGCGACCCAGATGTTCGACCACATGGCACTCGACGGCCTGGAGGACGCCTACGAGCGCGGCAAGGCCATGGGCGTCTTCGCCGAGGCCTGCGTCGAGAAGTTCGGCTTCACGCGCGAGCAGCAGGACGACTACGCGATCGCCTCGACCCTGCGCGCCAAGGCCGCCAACGAGGACGGCAGCTTCGACTGGGAGATCGCGCCGGTCACGCTCAAGGGCGCCAGGGGCGAAGTCGTGATCCGCCATGACGAGCAGCCGTTCAAGGCCAGACTGGACCGGCTGCGCAGCCTCAAGCCCGCCTTCAAGCAGGACGGCACCATCACCGCAGCCAACGCCAGCAGCATCTCGGACGGCGCCGCCGCACTCGTCTTGATGCGCGAATCGAGCGCCAGCCGGCTGGGCGTCGCGCCGATCGCCCGCATCGTCGCGCAGGCGGTACATGCGCAGGAGCCGGCCTGGTTCAGCACCGCACCGGCCGGCGCGATCCGCAAGGCGCTCTCGCGCGCGGGCTGGCAGGTGGCTGATGTCGAGCTGTGGGAGATCAACGAGGCCTTTGCCGCCGTCACCATGGCCGCGATGAGCGAGTTCGGCCTGCCGCACGAGATCGTCAACGTCCACGGCGGCGCCTGCGCGCTCGGACACCCGATCGGCGCCTCGGGCGCACGCATCATCGTCACCCTGCTCGGCGCGCTGAAAAAACGCGGCCTGCGCCGCGGCATGGCCTCGCTGTGCATCGGCGGCGGCGAGGCCACGGCGCTCGCGCTCGAACTGTACTGAAAGGACCCAAGATGATCCTCACCCCGGAACAGGAACAGATCCGCGACGCGATGCGCGCCTTCGCGCAGGAGCGGCTGGTACCGTTCGCGGCCGACTGGGACCGCAACAAGACCTTCCCGGCCCAGGCGCTGCAGGAACTCGGCGAGCTCGGCGCCATGGGCGTGTGCGTGCCCGAGCAATGGGGCGGTGCCGGCCTGGACTGCATGAGCCTGGTGCTGATGCTCGAGGAAATCGCCGCCGGCGACGGCGCGACCTCGACCATCGTGTCGGTGCAGAACTCGCTGGCCTGCGGCATCCCGGCGCGCTACGGCAGCGACGCGCAGAAGGAGCAATGGCTCAAGCCCCTGGCGCGCGGCGAGCAGATCGGCTGCTTCTGCCTGACCGAGCCGCACACCGGCTCGGATGCCGCGGCGATCCGCACCCGCGCCACGCGCGACGGCGACTCCTATGTGATCAACGGCGTCAAGCAGTACATCACGAGCGGCGCCAATGCGGCGGTCGCGATCGTGTTTGCCGTCACCGACCCGGCTGCCGGCAAGAAAGGGATATCGTGCTTCCTGGTGCCGACCGACACGCCGGGCTACCGGGTCGCGCGCATCGAGAACAAGATGGGCCAGCATGCCTCCGACACGGCGCAGATCCTGTTCGAGGACTGCCGCGTGCCGACCTCGGCCCTGCTCGGCAAGGAAGGCGAAGGCTATCGAATAGCGCTGTCCAACCTGGAGGCCGGGCGCATCGGCATCGCCGCGCAGTCGGTCGGCATGGCGCGCGCGGCCTACGAGGCCGCGGTCGGCTACGCCAGGCAGCGCGTCACCTTCGGCCAGCCCATCATCGAGCACCAGGCGGTCAACTTCAGATTGGCCGACATGGCGACCCAGCTCGACGCGGCGCGACTGATGGTCTGGCGCGCCGCGATGCTCAAGGACGCCGGCCGGCCCTGCCTGACCGAGGCCTCGATGGCCAAGCTGTTCGCCTCCGAGATGGCCGAGCGGGTCTGCTCGGCCGCGATCCAGATCCACGGCGGCTGCGGCTATACCGACGAGACCCCGGTCGAGCGCATCTACCGCGACGTGCGCATCACGCAGATCTACGAGGGCGCCAACGACATCCAGCGCCTGGTGATCGGGCGCAGCATCGCGGCGGCGTGAGCCCACTCCATGTCACAGGAAAAAGCCATGGGACCCTTGCAGGGCATCAAGATCATCGAGTTCGCCGCCCTCGGCCCGGCGCCGATGGGCAGCATGCTGCTGGCCGACCTCGGCGCCGAGGTGCTGCGCATCGAGCGCAAGGCCGGCGCCGGCTCGCGCCCGGGCGCCGGGCTGTTCGACCCGGCGCTCGACATCCTGAACCGCAACCGGCGCGTGGTCGCGCTCGACCTCAAGCAGCCGGAGGCGATCGAGACCGTGCTGCGCCTGACAGAGGGCGCCGACGCGCTGATCGAGGGTTTCCGCCCCGGCGTGATGGAGCGACTCGGGCTGGGCCCCGAGGTCTGCCTGGCGCGCAACCCGCGCCTGGTCTACGGCCGCATGACGGGCTGGGGCCAGAGCGGCACGCTGGCGCATGCCGCCGGCCACGACATCAACTACCTGTCGCTGTCGGGCGCGCTGCACGCGATCGGCGAAGCCGGGCGCAAGCCGGTGGTGCCGCTGAATCTGGTCGCCGACGGTGGTGGCGGCGCCATGCTGCTCGCGCTCGGCGTGCTGGCCGGGCTGCTGGAAGCGCGCGGCTCGGGCCGGGGCCAGGTGGTCGATGCCGCGATGACCGACGGCGCCGCGCTGCTGATGAGCATGATGTACACGCTCAAGGCGATGGGGCAATGGCAGGTAGAGCGCGGCAGCAACCTGCTCGACGGCGGCGCGCATTTCTACGACACCTACCCGTGCCGCGACGGCAGGTGGATCTCGGTCGGCGCGATCGAGCCGCAGTTCTACGCCCTGCTGCTGCAAAAGACCGGCATCAGCGACCCGGACTTCGACGCGCAATGGGACCGCAGCCGCTGGCCCAGGCTGAAGGCCAAGCTCGCACAAGTGATCGCGACGCGCACGCGCGACGAATGGTGCGCGATCTTCGACGGGACGGACGCCTGCGTCGCACCGGTGCTCGACATGGACGAGGCGCCGCGGCACCCGCACAACCGCTCGCGCCACACCTTCACCGAGGTCGGCGGCGTGGTGCAGCCGGCTGCCGCGCCGCGCTTCAGCCGCACGCCGCCCGCGCCGCCGACGCCGCCCCGGACCGCGAGCGATCCGCAGGTTCTGCTCGACTGGGGCTTCGGCACAGACGAACTCGCCGCACTCAGGCAACAGGGCGTGCTGTGACGCCCCGGGATCGATCCATCAGGCGCCGGGCCTGAAACCTGGCGCCGCGACTCGGACAATGAAAGTCCGCACCAGCCCTTGCGGGGCTGGCGGACTTTCACGGATTGCTGCGAAGCTTGCTCAGGCGGTCTCGGCGAACAGCTCGCGTCCGATCAGCATGCGGCGGATCTCGCTGGTACCGGCGCCGATCTCGTACAGCTTGGCGTCGCGCCACAGGCGACCCAGCGGGTACTCGTTGATGTAGCCGTTGCCGCCGAAGAGCTGGATGCCGTCGCCCGCCATCCTGGTGGCCTGCTCGGCGCACCACAGGATCACGCTGGCGCAGTCCTTGCGCACGCGGCGCGCGTGGCCATGGCCCAGGCTGTCGAGGTTCTTGCCGATCTGGTAGCAGAAGGCGCGGCCGGCCTGCAGCACGGTGTACATGTCGGCCACCTTGGCCTGCACCAGCTGGAACTCGCCGATGCTCTGGCCGAACTGCTTGCGGTCGTGGATGTAGGGCACGACATTGTCCAGCACCGCCTGCATGATGCCGATCGGGCCCGCCGCGAGCACGGCGCGCTCGTAGTCGAGTCCGCTCATCAGCACCTTCACGCCCTGGTTCAGGCCACCGATGATGTTCTCGGCCGGCACCTCGACGTTGTCGAACACCAGCTCGCCGGTGTGGCTGCCGCGCATGCCGAGCTTGTCGAGCTTCTGCGCCACCGAGAAGCCCTTCATGCCCTTCTCGATGATGAAGGCGGTGATGCCCTTGGCGCCGAGCTCGGGCTCGGTCTTGGCATAGACCACCAGCGTGTCGGCATCCGGGCCGTTGGTGATCCACATCTTGCTGCCATTGAACAGGTAGTAGCCGCCCCCCACCGCCTCTTTCCACTCGGCGCGCAGCTTCATGCTGACCACGTCCGAGCCCGCGCCGGGTTCGCTCATCGCGAGCGCGCCAACATGCTCGCCGCTGATCAGCTTGGGCAGGTACTGGCGCTTCTGCGCCTCGCTGCCGTTGCGCTTGATCTGGTTCACGCACAGGTTGGAATGCGCGCCATAACTCAGGCCGACGCTGGCCGAGGCGCGGCTGATCTCCTCCAGCGCGACCATGTGCGCCAGATAGCCCATGCCGGCGCCGCCATATTCCTCGCCCACCGTGATGCCGAGCAGGCCGAGGTCGCCCATCTTGCGCCAGAGGTCCATCGGAAACTGGTCAGTGCGGTCGATCTCGGCCGCGCGCGGCGCGATCTCGGCCTGCGCGAAGTCGCGCACCGCATCGCGCAGTGCGTCGATGTCCTCGCCGAGCATGAAGTCGAGTCCTGGAATCTGCAGCATCTTTGTCTCCTGGTCTTGTGGTGGTTGTCGATTGCCTGAAATATTAGGCAGGCCCGGCCCTGCCGATGCGCCAGTTTGGTTGCAATTCGCGCCAAGCGCTGCCAGCCGATCGCGCGGCGCCGGATGGCAGGAATTGTTACCTGAATGGCAGACATTTCCGGCCGACGCTGCCTACCATGCCCAGACCCGCAGGCCACCCAGCATCCAGTCCCGGCGGGTAGAAAAAAACCGATGCAGCCGCCACCACCTGGACAGCAGGCAGCGGATCACAGCACAACAGGAGACAAGAGACATGAAGCCATTCCAGCAGCAGCCATTGCGCCGCCGCCTCATCGGGGCCGCAGCGGCCGCCCTGTGCACCTTCGGCGCCCTCGGGCCCCTGCAGGCCCAGACGGCCGCCTGGCCCAGCGCCAAGCCGATCCGGCTGGTGGTCGGCTTCGCCGCGGGCGGCACCACCGACGTGATGGCGCGCATCGTCGCCAAGTCGCTCAGCGACTCGCTCGGCCAGAGCGTGGTGGTCGACAACAAGCCCGGCGCCAGCAGCAACGTGGCAGCCAGCGAGGTCATCCGCGCCCAGCCCGACGGCTACACCTTCCTGGTCGCACCGACCTCGACCGAGACGGCCAACCCCTACCTGTTCAAGCAGAACATCAATCCGGCCCGGGACCTGACCCCGATCGCCGGCATCGGCCGCAGCCAGATGTACCTGGTCGTCAAGCCGCAATCGACATTCAAGGACGCACGCGAACTGGTCGACTTCGCGCGCAAGAACCCGGGCAAGCTGTCCTATGCCTCGTCCGGCGCCGGCACGCCACCGCATCTGGCAGCCGAACTGTTCAAGCAGGCCGCGGGCATCTTCGCGGTGCACATTCCCTACCGTGGCGCGGCCCCCGCGCTGCAGGACGTGCTGGGCGGCCAGGCCGACTATGTGATGGATCCCGGCATCGCCTTCCCGCATGTGAGGTCGGGCAAGGCGCGCATGCTGGCCGTCGCCGGCTCCAAGCGCTCGCCCTTCTTCCCCGAAGTGCCGACCCTGAGCGAACTCGGCTTCAAGGCCGAACTCGATCTCTGGTTCGGCATCTGGTCGCCCAACGGCACCCCGGCCGAGATCAACGCCCGCATGGCGCGCGAGGTCGCCAAGGCGCTGACGCAGGCGCATAGCAAGGAGCGCTACGACGCGCTGGGCGCGGAGCCGGTCGGACTCGACACCGCCGACTTCAAGGCCCTGCTCGCCAGCGAGGCCAAGCAGCTCTCGACCCTGATCCGCGACAAGAACATCAGCGCCGACTAAAAAGCGCTTCAGCCAGCCCGGGCCGCCAGTTCCCGCGCCGCTGACAGCAGCTGGTCGATCTGCCCCCGGCAGACGCCCTGCGCTGAGCGACCGGGCTGGCACAGCTGGCCCACCGCCTGCTGGATCGCCTGGTTGAACGGCGTCGCGACCCCGTACAGGCGCCCGAGCCGCACGATCTCGCCGTTCAGGAAATCGACCTCGTGCGAGGCGCCGCGTGCGATGCTCTGCCAGGTCGACTGCTGGCCCGGCTCGATGCCGCAGCCGGGCGCAATGCCCCAGTGCGACACCGAGTGGCGACGCTCCTGCGCACGCGCCGGCGAGATCCCCATGGCGCCCAGCACCGCAATCGCCTCCTGCGCCAGGGCCGCGGCATAGGCCTGCAGCCGATCGGACGGCCCCTCGAACAGGTCCAGCGCATTGTTGCGGACGCTGCTGATCAGCTTGGCGGCCTTCCAGCGCAGGATGTCGGGCCGGGACTCGGCCAGGTAGCCGGCGCGGCACAGGTCGGCGGCGATGCCGGCCGCCAGCTCATCCTCGCCCTGCGGATAGCGCCCGACCACCACCAGCCCCGGCTCGGGGTAGCCCCCGACCACGATCTGGCCGAGCTCGGTGTAGCGCGCCGGGGTATTGATGCTGGCGCCATAGACCTGGCTGAACCAGCGCAACGCGATGCGCTCGGCGGCCAGCCCGTTCTGCGGCGTCAGCACCGGCAGCTCGGAAGCGGTGCGGGCCGGACCGCTGCCCGCCACCGGTAGCCAGGCCCAGTCCCTGCAGGCCAGCTCCAGGTCCTGGGTCTTGGTCGTGAAGACCAGGACATCGCCCTGGGTCAGCACCAGTTCGCTGCGGTCGGCACAGGCCTGCAGCCCGAGGCTGCGAGCCCCTTCGGGCCGGACATAGCGGATGCCATGGGCCTGGATATGGCGGATCTGCTCGCCACGGCCGCACAGCAGGTAGGGAATGCCGTTGAGCTCGAACTGCGCGGCCAGGCTGGCGCCGATCGCGCCCGCGCCAATGATGAGGTATCGCTTCATGGGATCTCGACGGGATGGAAGAAAAGGGAAGGTTTCGGCTCAGGCGCACAGCTCGAGCAGCAGCGCCAGCCGCGCCTGCGCCGGCGGCAAGGCGACGGCGGGTATCGGGTCCGTGCTGGCTGCCACCGACAGGACCCGGCCCGAGGCACAGCGGGTGCTGCGCCAGACCCGCAGCCCGGCGGCCTGCGCCTCGAGCAAGGCGGCCTGCAGGTCTTGATGCAAGGTACCGTTGCCGGTGCCGGCGACGACCAGGCCTTGCAGGCGGTCGGCCCGCTGCCGGCCCTGGGCCGCGTCCTGCGCCAGCAGCGCGCGCACCAGCCAGCCGTCGGCGCCGCCATGGCTGAACAGGCACTCGACGCGCGGCCAGGGCTGCTGGCCCAGCAGGCGCTCGAGCCTGGCCAGGCGCCGGCCGGGCTCCGGCTCATCGGCCGCGGGCCAGGGCTTGAAGCGGGTACAGGTGCCCTGCTCGACCAGCCCGAGCGGGCCGGCATCGCCCGAATCGAAGGCATCGAGCCGGTAATGATGCACCTTGCGCACCTCGAGCGCCGCATGGATGCGGCCGGCACAGACCGCGACCACGCCGAGCGCGCCCGGTTCGGCGGCCACGACCAGCGCATCGGCCAGGTTCTGCGGCCCGTCCGGGGCCAGCGCCGTGGCAGGGCGCATGGCACAGGTCAGCACCACCGGCTTGGCCGGCGCCAGCAGGCGCTGCAGCAGATAGGCGGTTTCCTCCAGCGTGTCGGTGCCATGGGTGATCACGATGCCGGCGACATCGGCCTGCTCCAGCAGCTCGCGCACGCGCGCCAGCAGCGGGCGCCAGACTCCGGGCCCCATGTCCTTGCTGTCGACCTGCGCCAGCTGCTCGGCCTGCACGCGCCAGCCCGCCGGCAGCGCGATGCCGGCCAGCAGGTCAGCCACCGCGACCTCGCCGGCGCGATAGCCGACATGGTCGCCACGCTGCTCGGCCCGGCCCGCGATGGTGCCGCCGGTGCCCAGCACCAGCAGCCGGTCGGGCCGGGCCTGGTCTGGTCGCTGCTCGATGTCCGGATTCATGTCGTGCCCCCCTGATGACTGGCTGCCTGGCCTGGCAAGGCCCGCCCCGGGATGGCCAGGCCAGCCGGCGCGGGGCTCCTGACCGGGCTCGGCCGCTGGATGCTGTTGATGACTGTTTATAGCGTAAAACTATCTGGCCTGTTGCGGCACTCGCACGGCTGGAAGAGCGGGCCAAGGGTGGGCCTGGCTGCCAGCCGGCACCTGGGTGATGGACACCGATGAACCCCATCCCCACCCGCATGAGGATGCGGACCGGCCCCTCCTTCTATATACTGGCACGGGTATATTGCAAAACCAGGAATGCTGCCCTGGCCGGCGCGGACCTGCAGCCCTCCGGGCAAGTCCGCGCGCCAGGACATCCAACCCTGTCGAATCACCAGAGGAATTCCCATGAGCACTTTCGACCACGCCGGACTGATGAAGGACATCAACGCCAACCTGGCACCGCTGCGCAAGTCGCAACCGGAAGCCATGGGCGGCTTTGCCAAGCTGGCACAGGCCTCGATGGCCGAAGGCGCGCTCAGCGCCAAGCACAAGGAGCTGATCGCACTGGCCATCGGCATCAGCCAGCATTGCTCGGGCTGCATCGGCTTCCATGTCAAGGCCTTGATCAAGCTGGGCTGCAGCCGGGCCGAGCTCGAGGAAATGCTCACCGTCTGCGTCTACATGGGCGGCGGCCCCTCGCTGATGTACGCGTCCGAAGCCCTGGCAGCCTGGGACAGGCTGCAGCCGGCTCAGGAGTAAGCGCACAGGCCTGGATCAGGCGCGCAGCCGCTGCAGCGACAGGTCCCAGACCTGCAGCAGCCAGGACTGGAGCTGGAGCGGCCAGCTCCAGCTGACCAGGCCGGCCCACTGCAGCGACCAGGCGCCCGCGGCCCAGCTGAACAGCACCATCGGCGCCACCATCTGGTCGCCGCGCCACCAGTTGAGCGTCACGCGCTGGCGAAACGGATGCAGGAAGCGGATGCCCGAGGGATTGGGCAGGTCCATCACCAGATGCAGCAGTCCGCCGACGGCAAACCCCAGCCAGGCCGAGGCCCAGGGCTGTTGCGGCAGCGACAGCAGGGCCCAGCTGTACAAGGCCCCCCAGAGCAGCAGCCAATGGGTCCAGGTGCGATGCGGGATCAGGCTGTGACGGATGCCATGCTTGAACCAGGCGATCTCGAGCCAGTCGGGGGCCGTGGCACCGGGGATGGCCAGCGCAGCCGCCAGCCAGGGCTGGCCGTGGTAGGCATGGGCAATCGAATAAGCAATGGCGGCGGCTCCCAGGCTGGAGGCGCGATGCCCGGTAAGAGTCATGAGGATGAAAAACTACTAGGGTATGGCAGCGAGGTCCGGCCCCGCTTGAGGCTCGCGAGTATGACACTCCTAGGACATCGGTCATGGCAGCCGGGTCCTGATTCCCTGCTTGACGAGGGTCAAACAAGCGCCTCGGGCCCGCGCCAGAACCGCCGATCTTTGGCATGATGGAAACTCAACCACCAGGAGGAAACCCATGAAGCGGCTCGAAGGAAAAGTCTGTCTGATCACCGGTGCCGGCCAGGGCATAGGCGAGGCCACGGCGCTCAAGTTCGCGCGCGAGGGTGCGGTCGTGGTCGCCTGCGACCTCAAGCCCGAGCAGGTCGAGGCGGTGGCACAGGCCTGCCGCGCCGCCGGAGCGCAGGCCGAGGGCCATGTGATGGACGTGACCGACCGGGCCCAGGTCGATGCCGTCGTGGCCGGGGTGCTGGCAGCGCATGGCCGCATCGACGTGCTGGTCAACAACGCCGGCATCACCCAGGATGCGCGGCTGCAGAAGATGACGCTCGAGCAGTTCGACCGCGTGATCGACGTCAACCTGCGCGGTGTGTTCCACTGCTCGCAGGCGGTCTCGAACCAGATGGTCAGCCAGGGCAGCGGCGTGATCCTCAACGCCTCGAGCGTTGTCGGCCTGTACGGCAACTTCGGCCAGACCAACTATGCCGCGACCAAGTTCGGCGTGATCGGCTTCACCAAGACCTGGGCGCGCGAGCTCAGCCCCAAGGGGGTGCGGGTCAATGCGGTGGCACCGGGCTTCATCAAGACCCCGATGATCGCCACGGTGCCGGACAAGGTGCTCGACGACCTGGCGCAGAAGGTGCCGCTCAAGCGCCTGGGCCAGGCCGAGGAGATCGCCAACGCCTATGCCTTCCTGGCCAGCGACGAGGCCAGCTACATCACCGGCGCGGTGCTCGAGGTCGATGGCGGCCTGACGCTCTGATCCTGCGCGAAAATCGGCGCTGATGAAAGCCCCAGCAGCGCCAGTCCGACCCGGCTCCCCTCCTTCCGCTCCAGCCACGCCCGGTGCCGATCCGGGCGCGCAGGTGGTGCCGCCGCGCTCGCGCGCCGACCTGTTCTGGTCGTTCAACTGGCTCGCGCTGCAGGGCTTTGGCGGCCTGCTCGCGGTCGTGCAGAGCGAGCTGGTCGAGAAGAAGCGCTGGATGACGCGCGAGCAGTTCCTCGAGGAATGGGCGGTCGCGCAGATCATGCCGGGACCCAATGTCGTCAACCTCGGCATGACCTTCGGCGCGCGGCATTTCGGCCTGTCGGGCGCGCTGGCCGTGCTGGCCGGGCTGCTGACCCTGCCACTGCTGCTCGTGCTCACGCTGGCGGTGCTCTACAGCGGCGTCGCCGAACAGGAACTGGTGCGCGGCGCGCTGCGCGGCATGGGCGCGGTATCGGCCGGGCTGGTGATCGCGACCGGCCTCAAGCTGGCACCGGCGTTGCGCAGCAGCCCGCTCGGGCTGGGCGCTGCCGCGCTGGTCGCCGCGCTGAGCTTCGTCGGCATCGCCTGGCTGCGGCTGCCGCTGGTCTGGGTGCTGCTGGTCGTCGGCGGACTGGCCTGCCTCTGGGCCGCGCGCTGCCTGCGCCAGGCCATGGAACGGGCCGCATCGCGCGCCGGAGAATCGACATGAGTTCGACATTGAGCGCTGCCGACTGGCTGCTGCTGTTCGGTCATTTCGCCAGCCTGTCGCTGCTCGGCGTCGGCGGCGCGCTGACCACATCGCCCGAGATGCAGCGCTTCCTGGTGCAGCAGCAGCACTGGCTCAGCCACGAGCAGTTCGCCTCCTCGATCGTGCTGGCGCAGTCGGCACCCGGACCCAACATCCTGTTCGTCGCGCTGATGGGCTGGCAGGTCGGGCTCAATGCCGGCGGCGGGCTCGCGGCAGGCCCGCAAGCCTGGTTGCTGGCGCTGCTCGGGCTGCTGCTCGCGATGCTGGGCTGCCTGCTGCCGTCCTGCACGCTGAACTACCTGACGACGCGCTGGGCCTGGCGCAACCGCGAGCTGCTGGCGGTGCGCGCCTTCAAGGCCGGCATGGCGCCGGTCGTGGTCGGCCTGCTGCTGGCGCTGGGCTGGCTGCTCGGCGCAGCAGCACCCGGCAGCAACTGGCCGCTGTGGGGGCTGACCGCGGCGACCACGCTGCTGATCTGGAAGACGCGCGTGCACCTGCTGTGGGCCATCGCCGCTGGCGGGCTGCTGGGTGCCTTCGGACTGGTCTGAATCTGCCGCCGGTCACCAGGCACGCCGGACCGATTGGGCGCGGTGGAACGCCGCGGATCAGTGCGGGTTGTCGAAGAACACCGCGTTGGTGTAGTCGCTGATCTCGAAATAGACCCGCTTCTCGCCCGGATCGGCGACCATGTTGAGGTTCTCGTCGAACACCCCGTAGCCGTAGCGGTAGGCGCGCGGCGTCTTGTCGTCGGTGCCCAGCGCGGTGCTCATCTTATCGACCTTGAGGAAGCGGCGCACCAGCTTGTCGCCGGCATAGATCTCGAGCACGCCGTCGGTGCCGGTCCAGTTCTGGATGCCGCGGCCGAGCTTGTTCTGCTGCTCCTGGGTGCAGCCCGCCAGCAGCGCGATCGCCGCCAGGGTCAGGGTGAGTCGCTTCATGGGGTGTTCCTTCAGCCGCGCTGGCGCAGCGCTTCGTAGAGGCAGACCGCGCTGGCGACCGAGACGTTGAGGCTCTCGACCGCGCCCTTCATCGGGATGCCGACCAGGTCGTCGCAGGTCTTGCGCGTGAGCTGGCGCATGCCCGGGCCCTCGGCACCGAGCACCAGCGCCACCGGCCCCTTGAGGTCGGCCTGGTAGATGGTCTTGTCGGCGTCGCCACTGGTGCCGATGATCCAGATATTGCGCTCCTTGAGCTCGTTGAGGGTGCGTGCCAGGTTGGTGACCATGAAATAGGGCATGGTCTCGGCAGCACCGCTGGCGACCTTGGCCACCGTCGCGTTGATGCCGGCCGCATGGTCCTTGGGCGCGATCACCGCATGCGCGCCGGCGCCGTCGGCCACGCGCAGGCAAGCGCCGAGGTTGTGCGGATCGGTCACGCCGTCGAGCACCAGCAGCAGCGGCGCGATGCCGTCGGCCTCGAGCTGCTCGAGCAGCTCGTCGAGCGATCTGACCTGCTCGACCTCGGTCACGCGCGCCGCGACACCCTGGTGGCCGTGGCTGCCGCAGAGCTTGGCGATGCGCAGGCTGTCGGCCTCGATCAGGCGCGCGCCCGCCTCCTTGGCGCGGTCGATGAACTGCCGCATGCGCGCGTCGCGCCGGGTCGCTTCGTAATAGATCTCGATGATGGACTGCGGCGCGGTCTTCAGGCGCACGCCGACGGCATGGAAGCCGAACAATACTTTGGGAGAGGACATGGCTCCGATTATCAGGCCTGCGCCGCCGCGCTGGTGCTGATGCCAGCGGCTTCAGCCAGCCTCGGCCGGCAGCTCGCGGGCGCGACCGGCCTCGATCACGATCCGGCGCTCGCAGCGCCGGGCGATCTCACGGTCATGGGTGACCAGCACCAGCGTCGTGCCCTGCTCGCGGTTGAGCTCGAACATCAGGGCCATGATGCGGTCGCCGGTGGCCGAGTCCAGGCTGCCGGTCGGCTCGTCGGCCAGCAGCACCGCGGGCTCGACCACGAAGGCGCGCGCCAGCGCGACGCGCTGCTGCTCGCCGCCCGACAACAGCCGCGGGTAGTGACCGAGCCGTTCGCCCAGGCCGACGCGCTGCAGCATGCGGGTGGCAGCGGCGCGCGCATCGCGCCGGCCCGCGAGCTCGAGCGGCAGCATCACGTTCTCGAGCGCGCTCAGGTGGGTCAGCAGCTGGAAGCTCTGGAACACGAAGCCGAGCTGGCGCGCACGCCACTCGGCGCGCTCGTCCTCGGCCAGCGCGAACAGGTCCTGGCCAGCCAGCAGCACGCGGCCGCGGCTGGGCGTGTCGAGCCCGGCCAGGATCGCCAGCAGGGTGCTCTTGCCCGAGCCCGAGGCGCCGACGATGGCCACTGTCTCGCCGCGCTGCAGCTCGAACTCGACATCGCGCAAAATGTCCAGCGTGCCGCCGGAATCGGTCACGGACTTGGACAGCTGCTGCACGGCAATAATCGCATCGGACATGGACAGAATTCCTCAATTGACTCGTCGTTACTTTAACTCGGGCCTGTGTCGCGCGCTGCTGGCGGGGGCATGGGCACCCGGCCTGCTCGCGGCGGCGACGGCGGCCGAGCCGCGCCGGCTGCTGATCGTCGGCGACTCGCTGAGCGCCGAATACGGCTTGCAGCGCGGCACCGGCTGGGCCGCGCTGCTGCAGCAAAGGCTGGACGCGCGCCAGCCGGGCTGGCAGGTGGTCAATGCCAGCATCAGCGGCGACACCAGTTCGGGCGGCCAGTCGCGCCTGCCGGCGCTGCTGGCCCAGCACCGCCCGGCGCTGGTCGTGATCGAGCTCGGCGGCAACGACGCGCTGCGCGGCCTGCCGCTCGAGATGACGCGCGACAACCTGCGCGCCATGGCGCGCGCCGCCCGGCAGGCCGGCGCGCGCGTGCTGCTGCTGGGCATGCAGGTGCCACCCAACTACGGCGCGCGCCACGCCGAGCAGTTCCGCCAGCTCTATGCCGAGGTGGCCAAGGCCGAGCAAGCCGCGCTGGTGCCCTTCTTCCTGGCGGGCGTGGCCGATGGCGCCAACCCGACCGCGCTGTTCCAGGCCGACCGCATCCACCCGAACGAGGCCGCCCAGCCGCGGATGCTCGACAACGTCTGGCCGGAGCTCAGGCGGCTGCTCAAGCCCTGAACCAGGCCGGACAGACCGCGAGAAGCGTCGATGCCATGGGCCAGGGCGCTTGATGGACGGCCTGCTTATAATGAAAGCACCATGGTACGCCGGCTGGCAGCGGTCTTTTCACTGATGTTCTTTCTCGGCGCAGGTCTGTCTGCGTTCGGACTGAGCATGGACCCGCGCAGCGTCAAGGCCGGCGACACCCATCTGCTGTTCGACCTTGCCGGACCGGAGCTGGCCGACGAGCTATTCGGCGCGGATGCCGACCCGGACTCGCCCGACGACAACCTGTTGAGCGCCGAACTGTCCGACTGGCCCGACCTGGCCGATCACCTGTCCCCCAGCCCGGCTTTCGGCCAGAGCCCGGCCGCGCCGCAATTCGGCTGCGCCAGCGCCCGCCTGCCCTGGCCTTTCCTGGCCGCGCTGCAGCGACCGCCCAGCACCCTCGCTTGATGCCCCCGGCCTGAGCCCTCCGGGCTCCGACCGGCCTGGCGTCAGCCCCTCCTACTTCCTGGCCACTGCGTGGCGAGCCTGTCATGGCGCCGCCGATCCGGAGCGCCGCCTGTTGTCCCATTTGCCGTTCTGCAATCCCTTGCGAGGTTTCTCATCATGAATACCCATCTCGATAGTCTTTCCCACTCCAGCCGCGACGCCTGGGGCGTTGGCGCTGAGCAACGCCATCGCGTGCTGCGCAACACCTACTGGCTGCTGGCGCTGTCCATGGTGCCCACCGTGCTGGGCGCCTGGATCGGCGTGGCCACCGGCCTTGCCGCCCTGATGTCGCCGGGCGTCGGCATGGTGGTGTTCCTGGCCGGTGCCTTCGGCTTCATGTTCGCGATCGAGAAGACCAAGGACTCGGCCGCCGGCGTGCCGGTGCTGCTGGCCTTCACCTTCTTCATGGGGCTGATGCTGTCGCGGCTGGTCGGATCGGTGCTGGGCCTGGCCAACGGTGCCAGCCTGATCATGACGGCGTTTGCCGGCACGGGCACGATCTTCCTGGGCATGGCGACCCTGTCGTCGGTCATCAAGCGCGACCTGGGCTCGATGGGCAAGTTCCTGTTCGTCGGCGTCATCATGCTGCTGGTGGCCGGCATCGCCAATGTCTTCCTGCAGTCCAGCGCGCTGATGATCACGCTGTCGGTGCTGGCGATCGGCATCTTCTCGGCCTTCATCCTGTACGACCTCAAGCGGGTGCAGGACGGCGAGGAGACCAACTACATCACGGCTACCCTTGGCGTCTACCTGAGCCTGTACAACGTGTTCCAGTCGCTGCTGGCCCTGCTGGGCATCTTCGGCGGTCGCGACGACTGACAACCGGCCCCGGAGCACCGATGCGGACCCGTCGACGACGGGTCTTCCTGCCTGTGGAGCAGGCCCTGACAAAAGATCTCAATGGAAATAGCCATACTCTTCGCGCTGATCGTCCTCAATGGCCTGTTCGCCATGTCGGAGATCGCGCTGGTCACCGCGCGCAAGGCGCGGCTGCAGAAGCTGATCGACGAAGGCGACAAGGCGGCCGCCGCCGCCGTCAAGCTGGGCGAAGACCCGACCCGCTTCCTGTCCACCATCCAGATCGGCATCACCTCGATCGGGGTGCTCAACGGCATCGTGGGCGAGGCGGCATTGGCGGCCCCGCTGGCCGTCTGGCTGGCTGGCATTGGCTTGTCTGAGCCCGTCAGTCAGGTCCTGGCCACCGGCCTGGTGGTGGTGCTGGTGACCTATTTCTCGATCGTGATCGGGGAGCTGGTGCCCAAGCGCATCGGGCAGTCCAATCCGGAAATGCTGGCCCGGCTGGTGGCGCGCCCGATCGACCTGCTCGCGGTCTCGACGAAGCCCTTCGTGCTGCTGCTGTCGGTCTCCACCCGCACCCTGCTCAGGCTGCTCGGGGTCAGGGAATCAACGGCCAACGCGGTCACCGAGGAGGAGATCCACGCCATGCTGGAGGAAGGCACGACGGCCGGGATCATCGAGTCGAACGAACACGCCATGGTGCGCAACGTATTCCGCCTCGATGACCGCCAGATCGCCTCGCTGATGGTGCCGCGCGGCGACGTGGTGGTGCTGGACCTGAACCTGCCGTTCGAGCAGAACATGGCCAAGGTCGAGGCGTCCGACCACCCGCGCTACCCAGTGGTCGATGGCGACCTGAACCATGTCGTCGGCGTGGTCCATGCCAGGAAATGGCTGTCGCAGGCGCTCAAGGGCGAGGACCGCGAGTTGCAGAGCCAGAAGCTGCAAGCCCCGCTGTACGTGCCCGAAACCATCACCGGCATGGAGCTGCTCGACAACTTCCGCTCGTCGGACGAGTACATGGCCTTCGTGATCGACGAGTACGGCGAGATCCAGGGCATCGTGACCCTGCACGACCTGATCGAGGCCATCACCGGGGAATTCCGCCCGCGCGACCCGCAGACCTCCTGGGCGGTGCAGCGCGAGGATGGCAGCTGGCTGCTCGACGGCCTGATTCCGGTGCCGGAGCTCAAGGACCGGCTCGAGCTGGACAAGGTGCCCGACGAGGAGCGTGGCCGCTACCACACGCTCAGCGGCATGATGATGCTGCTGACCGGGCGCCTGCCCAAGGTCGCCGACAAGGTGCAGTGGGAAGGCTGGCAGCTGGAAATCGTCGACATGGACGGCCGCACGATAGACAAGGTGCTGGCCGGCCGCCTGCCGGCACCGGAAGATGCGGCACTTGCCCCGGACAGGCCAGCGCCATGAAGGCTTTGCCGATCCAGGCTTGGCTGCTCAGGCCCTGAGCACCCGCAGCGCCTGCGCCAGATCCGCGCGCAGGTCCGCCACGGCCTCGAGTCCGACCGCGAGGCGCACCGGACCGTGGACATGCGGCCAGTCGCGCCCGCGCATCTCGGCGCGCTCGTAGGGCACGCACAGGCTGACCGGGCCGGCCCAGCTGTAGCCGAGCCGGAACAGCCGCAGCGCATCGCAGAACGCCACCACCTGCTCGGGCAGAACAGCATCATCGAACACGACAGTGAACAGGCAGGCCGCGCCGCGCGCATCGCGCAGCCAGGTTTCGTGACCGGGCGAGCCCGGCAGCGCCGGATGCAGCACCCGCTTGATGCCGGGCTGGGCCTGCATCCAGCCGGCCAGCTCGCGCGCGGCGGCATCCTGCGCCGCATAGCGCAGCGCGAGCGAGGGCAGGCCGCGCAGCACCAGCTCGGCGTCGTTACCGCTCACGCCCAGGCCCAGCCGCATGTGGGTCAGCAGCAGCTCGCGGTGCAGCGCCGGGTCGCGCGTGACGACCGAGCCCATCAGCACATCGCCGCCGCCGCTCGGGTACTTGGTGAGCGCCTGCATCACGACATCGGCGCCGAGCTCGAAGCCGCTGAAGGCCACGCCCGCGCCCCAGGTATTGTCGAGCACGCTCAGGATCGGACGCGCCCTGCCCTCGCTGGCCTGGCGGCAGATGGCCGTCAGCGCAGGCAGGTCGGGAAACTCAAGCGTGATCGAACCGGCCGCCTCGAACCAGACCAGGCGCGTCGCCGGCCCGATCTTCGCGGCCAGGTCGGCCGGGTCCATCGGGTCGTAGTAGCGCGTCTGTATGCCCCAGCCGGCCAGCTCGACCTGCGCCAGGGACTTGTTGGGGCCGTAGGCGTTGTGCGGGATCAGCAGTTCGTCGCCAGCGCGCAGCAAGGCCAGGTCGACCAGCGCGATCGCGGCCAGGCCGCTGGGCGCCAGCACGCAATGCGCGCCGCCCTCGAGGCTGGCGATGCGTTCCTCGAGCGTGAAGGTGGTCGGCGTACCGTGCAGG
This sequence comes from Malikia granosa, assembly GCF_002980595.1. Classification (GTDB taxonomy): domain Bacteria; phylum Pseudomonadota; class Gammaproteobacteria; order Burkholderiales; family Burkholderiaceae_C; genus Malikia; species Malikia granosa. Next base: position 72,481 of record NZ_PVLQ01000064.1, on the reverse strand, counting down.
CCGTAGGTATAGGCCGACTTGTCCTTCCAATCACGCGAGCGCAGCGCCGCCACGCTGGGAAAGAACACGGTCGAGGCCTTGTGCACGCCGGGTGCCGGGGCGTCGAAATCGGCCGGCGGCCGGTAAGGGTGGTGGATCAGCGCGGTCGGCTGCAACAGCGCGGGGACCAGGATCGCGGTGGCTTGAAGATCAGACATGACCGGATGGTAGCGTCTCGACCTCGAAGCCCACCACGCTGCGCCGTGCCTTGCTGAACTCGACCCCGATCAGGTGGATAGGCTCGCCGCGCGCACGGTACTTGTCGGCATAGGCCCGGTCCCTGATCTGCTGCAGCGCCCGGCCGTCGGACACCAGCTCGACCACCTTGAACTCGAACAACCAGACCTGACCGTCGAACAGCACCGTCATGTCGATGCGGCCCCGGTTGGTCACGTCCTCCAGGCGGATGTCGAGCCCAAGCGCCGCGAAATGGCTGTAGAAGATGCTGGCGTAATAGCCCTCGAACTGCGCGACGGGCGAATTGCGGTACCAGTCGTGCGGAATGCTGGCGAAGAAGGCGGTGAACAGGCCTTGCAGGCCCGCGAAGTCCCGCGCCTGCAGCAGGCGGTAGAGCTGGCTGACCTGCGGACCCGGCACCGAGGGGTCGCCGCTCAGGCGCTGCAGCAGGCTGTCGTTGAGGCTGGCCTGCACTTCCAGGTTCGGATACTTGAGCGTGAACTCTGCCCGGCCCGGAATGCGCCAGACGCTGCCCACGGTCAGGTAGCCGGTCTGGAACAGCAGCGCCTCGGTGGTCATCTGCTCGACGTCGAAACTGCCCAGCAGATTCTCCTGCGCCACGAAGGCCTGCAGTTGCGGCGTGAAGACGCCTCGCTGCGTCAACACGTCGATCAGGAAGGTCGGGGTGCCGGTCTCGAACCAGTAGGGATGGAACTCGCGCTTGTCGAACAGCAACAACAGGTCAAACGGGTTATAGACGCTGGTTCCGGTCCAGTTGTAGCCGTTGTACCAGGTGCGGATCTGAGCCCGATCCAGGCCCGGCAACTCGGGAGCGAACACCGTATCGACATCCTCGTCGGTATAGCCGCAGATCTCCGAGTAACGGGCGTCTACGGTAATGTCCTTCAGGTTGTTCAGGCCGGAAAACAGCGACACCTTGCTGAACTTGCTGACCCCGGTCAGCATCGCGAACTGGATATGCGCGTCCTGGCCCTTGATGACCGAATAGAGATCGCGCAGCCCGTCGCGCATCTGGCGCGCGATCCCTGGCTCGGTGATGTTGTCGAGGATGGGCTTGTCGTACTCGTCGACCAGCACCACCGCTCGCTGACCATGGCTGGCCCTGGCCTGGCGGATCAGCTCGCCGAACTGGCCCGGCACGTCGAGGTCCGGCGGGAAGGTCACGCCCAGGCGTTCGGCGTTCTGGCGCAGGTTGTCGAGGATGCGTTGCTGCAGGCGTTCGGCGCTGTGCAGCACGCCATCGGCAAAGCTGATGCGGATCACGGGGTAGCTTTTCGACCAGTCCCAGTGCGATTCGGCGTGCAGGCCGTCGAACAGCGCCCGGTTGCACTCGAACAGCTCGGCCAGGGTGTCGATCAACAGGCTCTTGCCGAAACGGCGCGGCCGGCTCAGGAAATAGAACGAGCCCTCCCGCACCAGTCGCAGCAGCAACGGCGTCTTGTCGACGTAATAGCAGCCCTGCTCGCGCAGCTTGGCGAAGGTCTGGATGCCGATCGGGAGCTTGCGGCGCGTCATGATGCCGCTTCGACCTCAGCCCTGCTGCTGCCTGGCCAGCAGATCCTGCGGCCGCAGGCTGTCGTAGCTCTCGAAGGGCTGGTGGATCCAGGGATTGGTCGGCAGGAACTCGACCGAGTAGTCGGGCTGGAACACCGAGCAGGCCTTGGTCCAGATCACGGCGCTGCGCAGCTCGGTGATCGGCGCGTAGTTGTTGCGCAGCTGCTCGATCACGGCGCGCAGCGTGTGGCCCGAATCGGCCAGGTCATCGACCAGCAGCACGCGACCGGCGATCTGGCCCTTGGGCGTGGTGATGTAGTGCGCGATGTCGAGATGACCCTGCACCGTGCCGGCTTCGGCGCGGTAGGAGCTGGTCGACATGATGGCCAGCGGCTTGTCGAAGACGCGCGACAGGATGTCGCCCGGGCGCATGCCGCCGCGCGCGAGGCACAGGATGGTGTCGAATTCCCAGCCGGACTGGTAAACCTGGATCGCAAGCCGCTCGATCAGCGCGTGGTACTCGTCATCCGTGACGTGGAGGTGTTTGCCGTCTTCGCTCAGCATGTCGGCTCCGCTTGTGCTGGTTTCTTGTATGGGGTCGGTGCGGGATGGATGCGAAAAAGCGGCCCCAAGGGCCGCTTTTTCACGGCACATCAGGCTGCGTAGGGATGCTGCAGCAGGATGGTGTGGTCGCGGTCCGGACTGGTCGAGACGACATGGATCGGCACTCCGGTGACCTCCTCGATCCGCCTGAGGTAAGCCTGGGCGTTGGCCGGCAGGTCCTCGTAGCGGGTGGCGCCGACCGAGGAGTCGGTCCAGCCTGGCAGGGTCTCGTAGATAGGCTTGCAGCGCGCGATCTCGTCGGCACCCATCGGCAGCAGGTCGATCTGCTCGCCGTCGAGCTCGTAGCCGACGCAGAGCTTGAGCTCGGTCAGGCCGTCGAGCACGTCGAGCTTGGTGATGCACAGGCCCGACAGGCCGTTGACCTGGGCAGAGCGCTTGAGCAGCGCGGCGTCGAACCAGCCGCAGCGGCGCGAGCGGCCGGTGGTCACGCCCTTCTCGGCGCCGACGGTGCTCATGTGCCAGCCCGGCGTGCCTTCCTTTTCCCACTCGAGCTCGGTCGGGAACGGGCCGCCGCCAACGCGGGTGCAATAGGCCTTGGTGATGCCCAGCACATAGTGCAGCAGGCCCGGGCCGACGCCGGCGCCTGCTGCGGCATTGCCGGCCACGCAGTTGCTCGAGGTCACGAACGGGTAGGTGCCGTGGTCGACGTCGAGCAGCGTGCCCTGCGCGCCTTCGAACAGCAGGTTGATGCCTGCCTTGTGCGCCTCGTTGAGCTCGCGCGAGACATCGGCCATCATTGGGCGGATTTCCTCGGCCTGCTTCATGGCTTGTTCAAACACCGGCTCGAACTGGATCTTGCCATCAACGATGAAGGGCGACAGCGCAGCGTCCCAGGCCATCTCGGCGCTGCCGAGGTAACTGGTCAGCGCGTGGTTGTGCAGCTCGAGCAGCTCGCGCAGCTTGGCGGCGAAGCGATCGGGGTGCTTCAAGTCCTGCACGCGCAGCGCGCGGCGGGCGATCTTGTCCTCGTAGGCCGGGCCGATGCCGCGGCCGGTGGTGCCGATCTTCTCGCTGCCGGCCTTGACCTTGGCGGCCTCGCGCGCGATGTCGATCGCGGCATGGAAGGGCAGGATCAGCGGGCAGGCCTCGCTGATGCGCAGGCGCGAGCGGACCTCGACGCCAGCCTTCTCGAGGCCGGCGATTTCCTCCAGCAGCTTGGTGACCGACAGCACGACGCCGTTGCCGATGTAGCACTTGACCTCGGCGCGCATGATGCCGCTCGGGATCAGGTGCAGCGCGGTCTTGACGCCGTTGATCACCAGCGTGTGGCCGGCGTTGTGGCCGCCCTGGAAGCGCACCACGCCCTTGGCGGTCTCGGTCAGCCAGTCGACCAGCTTGCCCTTGCCCTCGTCGCCCCACTGGGTGCCGACGACCACGACGTTGCGCCCAGGCTGGGCCTTGAAATTGTTTTCGCTCATAGGGATACCGTTTACTTCTTGGCGGGATCAGGCTGCCAGGGGCTGCACCACCCACGCGCCGTCTTGCGCGACCAGCGCGCGGTTGCAGTGGAACTCGTCCACTTCATGTTCGTGGCCCGGCAGGACGCAGACCACGGTTTCGCCGGCTGCACGCAGACCGGCAATGGCGGCGCGCAGGCCCGGCTCCTGACCCCAGGGGGCCCGGATCGCGGCCTGCAGCGCCGGTGCGGCGGCTGCCGACACCAGTTCCTTCAAGTCCAGGCTGAAGCCGACGGCCGGACGCTTGCGCCCGAACACGCCACCGACCTCGTCGTAGCGACCGCCGCGCACCAGCTCCTGCAGCCGACCGGCCTGGCCAGCGAAGAGCGAGAAGCGCACCCCGGTGTAGTAGGCATAGCCGCGCAGGTCGGCCAGGTCGAAGGACAGGTTGGCGCCCGACAGCTGGTCGGCCAGCCAGCGCAGGTCGCCCAGCGCGCGCTCGAGCAGCGGGCTCGGGCGCAGGCGCCGCGCCGCCTCAGCCAGGATTTCCGGGCCGCCATAGAGTTCAGGCAAGGCCAGCAGGCTGCTGCGCACCTCGGCCGGCAGCTCGCGGCTGAGCGCATCGAGCTCGGCGCTGTTCTTGGCGGCCAGCGCGGCATGGATGCGGGCGACCGCGGCCGGTTCCAGCGCCAGGCCGGCCAGCAGCGAGTCGACGATGCGCACGTCGCCCAGGTCGATGGTCTGCTGCTGCAGGCCGGCGGCTGCCAGGCTGGCCTGCGCCAGCTCAATCACCTCCAGGTCGGCTTCGCGGCCGGCGTGGCCGTAGATCTCGGCGCCGAGCTGCAGCGGCTCGCGGGTGCCGAAGGGCCGGTCGACCCGGGCATGCAGCACCGGGCCGCAATAGCACAGACGGGTCAGGCCCTGGCGGTTGAGCAGATGGGCATCGATGCGCGCGACCTGGGGCGTGGTGTCGGCGCGCAGGCCCAGCGAGCGGCCCGACAGCTGGTCGACCAGCTTGAAGGTCTGCAGGTCGAGCGCTTCACCGGTGCCGGTCAGCAGGGAATCCAGGTGCTCGATCATCGGCGGGATGACGAGCTCGTAGCCGTAGGCGCGTGCGGTGTCGAGCAGCGCCCGGCGCAGGTCTTCGATATGCCTGGCCTCGGAGGGCAGGACGTCGGCGATTTGATCCGGCAGTAGCCAGGCAGACATGGGGGTATCGGGAGCTGTTAAAAAAGGGATTTTACCGGGTGCGGCGAGGCACCCGGCAAAAAGGACGCTCAGCGCGTCGCGGCGGCCGATCCGCTCGAGCGCATCGCCTTGAAGAATTCGCTCGACGGGTCGAGCACCAGCATGTCGGACCTGTTCGCGAAGCTGGCCTTGTAGGCCTCGAGGCTGCGGTAGAACTGGGCAAAGGCCGGGTCCTTGCCAAAGGCCTGGGCGTAGATGCGGGCCGCCTCGGCATCGCCTTCGCCCTTGACCTTCTGCGCATCGCGGAAGGCCTGCGCGACCAGCACCTCGCGCTGGCGATCGGCGTCGGCGCGGATCTTCTCGCCATCGGCCGAGCCGGTCGAACGCAGCTCGTTGGCGACCCGCTTGCGCTCGGCCTCCATGCGGTCGTAGACCGACTTGGTGATGGTCTCGGCATAGTCGACGCGCGTGATGCGCACGTCGACCACGTCCATGCCCCAGGGCTTGTCGGCGCCGCGCACGGCTGCCAGCACCTCGCGCTTGACATCGGCCATCAGCTGCTCGCGCTGGCTCGAGAGCAGCTCCTTGACGGTGCGCTTGTTGACTTCCTGCTGGAAGCTGTTGCGCACCACCCGCTTGAGCTGGTCGCTGCCGGCGCGCTCGTCGAGGCCGACGTTGCGGATATAGGCCTGCGGGTCGGAGATGCGCCAGCGCACATACCAGTCGATCACGACGCGCTGCTTCTCGGCGGTCAGCGTCGGCTCGGTGTCGCTGCTTTTGAGCGTGAGCAGGCGCTTGTCGACATAGGACACGTTCTGGAACGGCGGCGGCAGCTTGACATGCAACCCCGGCTCGGTGATCACGCTCTTGATCTGGCCCAGCGCATAGACCACGCCGAACTGGCGCTGGTCGACCACGAAGAGCATCGAGCTGGCCAGCGCGAGCGCCACCAGCAGGGAAGACAGGATGAATCCGATTCTGTTCATGTTCTGTTCCTCAGGGCCTTCAGCGGACATCGCGCTCGCGCGAGCGATCGCGCTCGCGCGAGCGATCGCTCTCGCGGCTGCGCGAGGCGGCGGCACCCGCATTGGCCGGCGAGCCGGTGGGGGCGGCAGCGGGTGCCGGAGCGGCCACCGTCGCGGCGGATTCGGCCTGGGCGCTCAGCTGCATGACCTTGTCGAGCGGCAGATACAGCATGCTCGAGCCCTGCTTGGTATCGACCAGCACCTTGCTGACGTTGCTGTAGACCTGCTGCATGGTGTCGAGGTACATGCGCTCGCGCGTGACCTGCGGCGCCTTGGCGTATTCGGCCTGCACCAGCTTGAAGCGCTGGGCATCGCCCTCGGCCTGCGCGACGATGCGCGCCTTGTAGCCCTCGGCCTCCTCGAACAGGCGCGAGGCCGTGCCCTTGGCGCGCGGCACCACCTCGTTGGCATAGGCCTCGGCCTCGTTCTTCGAGCGCTCGCGCTCCTGGCCGGCTTTCAGCACATCGTCGAAGGCGGCCTGCACTTCCAGCGGCGGACGCACGCCGCCTTGCTGCAGGTTGATGCCGACGACCTCGATGCCGATCTCGTAGCGGTCCAGGATGGACTGCATCAGGGTACGCACGCGCGGGCCGATCTGGTCGCGCTCCTCGGCCAGCGCGGCATCCATCTTCATCTTGCCCACCACCTCGCGGACCGCGGTCTCGGCGGCCTTGCGCACCGCGTCCTCGGGATCGCGGCTGTTGAACAGGAAGGCGCGTGCGTCGCTCAGGCGGTACTGGACCGCGAACTTGATCTCGACGATGTTCTCGTCCTCGGTCAGCATGGCCGACTCGCGCAGGCCGGTGGCGCGCATGACGGCATCGCCGCCGACATCGACCGAGCGGATCTGGGTCGCGTTGACGGTCTCGTGGCGCTGGACCGGATAAGGCAAGCGCCAGTTGAAGCCGGCGCCGACCGTGCCCTGGTAGCGGCCGAACTGGGTGATGACGGCCTGCTGGCCTTCCTGCACGATGAAGAAGCCGGTGCCCAGCCAGACCAGCACCAGGCCGCCAGCGATCACGCCCAGGCCGATGCCGGTGCCCTTGGGGCCGGGCTTGAAGCCCGGCAGCCCGCCGCCCGGCTTGCCACCACCTGCACCGCCACCGCCGAACAGTCCCGACAGCTTGCGGTTGAAGTCCTGCCAGAGCTCGTCGAGGTCGGGCGGGCCCTGGTTCGGGCCGGACGGACGCTTGGAACGCTGTTCGTCGCCGCTACCGCCGGCATCGGGCTTGCTCTCGTCACCACGGCCCCAGCGGGGATCGTTGAGGTTGAACATGCCCTTGAGCCGGTCCCAGCGGACCGCACGCAGGCTCAACAAATTGAAGTTCATGTAGGTTTTGGCTTGCGGTGGAAATAGACTATTGTGCCGAATCCTCGGTGCCGGCGCCGCTCTCGGGAGACTCGGCACCGTCGGTACCGAAACGGGCTCGCACCCGCTCGGCCAGCAGGCCGCGCAGATCGGACAGCCCGTCGCCGCTGTGCGCGCTCAGGAAGATGCGCGGCACCGTCTGGCCCTCGAGCTCGATCTGGTCGAGGCGCTGCAGCGGCTGGCGCTCGGGCGGAATGGCATCGAGCTTGTTGAAGACCAGGATCTGCGGCAGGTCGTCGGCGCCGATCTCGCGCAGCACCCGCATCACCTCGGCGATCTGCTCGGGGTGATCGGGGTTGGACGCATCGACCACATGCAGCAGCAAGTCGGCATCGCGCGCCTCCTGCAGCGTGGCGGCGAAGGCCTCGACCAGGCCATGCGGCAGGTCGCGGATGAAGCCCACCGTGTCGGACAGCGACACGGTGCGCTCGACCTCGCCGAGGTAGAGCTGGCGCGTCGTGGTGTCGAGCGTCGCGAACAGCTGGTCGGCCGCATAGGCGCGCGCCTTGACCAGGGCGTTGAAGATGGAGGACTTGCCGGCGTTGGTGTAGCCGACCAGCGAGATCGTGAAGGTCTCGCGCCGCTCGCGCTGGCGCCGCTGGGTGCTGCGCTGGCGCTTGACCTTCTCGAGCCGCTCCTTGGTGCGCTTGATCGCATCATTGATCATGCGCCGGTCGAGCTCGATCTGGGTCTCGCCCGGGCCGCCACGCATGCCGATGCCGCCGCTCTGGCGCTCGAGGTGGGACCAGCGCCGCACCAGGCGGGTGCTCAGGTATTGCAGCCGCGCCAGCTCGACTTGCAGCTTGCCCTCGTGGCTGCGCGCGCGCTGGGCGAAGATCTCGAGGATCAGCAGCGTGCGGTCATTGACCGGCAGCCCCATGTGCCGCTCGAGGTTGCGCTGCTGGGACGGGCTCAGCGCCTGGTCGAACAGGATCTCGCTCGCACCATGGCCGGCGGCCAGGGCGCGGATCTCGTCGGCCTTGCCGGAGCCGACGAACAGGGCTGGATCGGGGGCGCGCCGCTTGCAGGCCACGCGGTCGAGCACGCGGTAGCCCGCGGTCTGCGCGAGCTGGGCCAGTTCCTCGAGTTCGGCATCGAAATGCGGCAGGCCCAGGTCGACTCCGACGAGCACGACGCCGGGCAGCGCGGAAAGGGATTTCTGACTGTCGTTCAAGGAGGAATCAGGCAGCGGCAGGCTGCTCGGGCGCGGCAGCGCTGAACTGGACCGGACGGCCCGGAACGATGGTGGAGATCGCGTGCTTGTAGACCATCTGGGTCACGGTGTTGCGCAGCAGGACGACGTACTGGTCGAAGGACTCGATCTGGCCTTGCAGCTTGATACCGTTGACCAGGTAGATCGACACCGGCACATGCTCGCGGCGCAGCTGGTTCAGGAAAGGATCTTGCAAGAGTTGGCCTTTGTTATTGCTCACGATATGCTCCGTGTTCAAGAGAGTTGAGGGAAAGCGACCATACCACAGCCCGCCGCTCCAATCCGGGCGGGCGGCGGCGAGTTCATTCGTCGTAGGGGTTGGCCGAGGTCTTGAACTCGATGCGCAGCGGCGTGCCGACCAGGTCGAAGGCCTTGCGGAAGCGCCCCTCGAGGAAGCGCTTGTAGGCGTTGTCGACGTTGTCGAGCGAGTTGCCGTGGATCACGATCACCGGCGGGTTCATGCCGCCCTGGTGGGCGTAGCGCATCTTGGGCCGGTACATGCCGCCGCGCTTGGGCGCCTGCAGCACGATCGACTCCTGCAGCAGCCGGGTCAGCAGCGGGGTCGGCATCTTGACCATGGCCGAGGCGTAGGCCTTGGCGATCGAGGTCCACAGCGGGGCTATGCCCTGGCGCTTCTTGGCCGAGATCATGTGCAGCGGCGCGAACTTCAGGAAGCCGAGCCGGCTCTCGATCGAGCGCTGCAGGGTCTCGCGCTGGTAGCTGTCGATCGCGTCCCACTTGTTGATCGCCAGCACCACGGCGCGGCCGCTCTCGAGCGCGAAGCCCGCGATATGCGCGTCCTGGTCGGTCACGCCCTCGGTCGCGTCGAGCAGCAGCAGCACGACATGGGCGTTCTCGATCGCCTGCAGCGTCTTGACGACCGAGAACTTCTCGATCGCCTCGAAGACACGGCCCTTGCGGCGCAGGCCGGCGGTGTCGATCAGCTCGAACTTCTGGCCGTTGCGCTCGAACGGCACCGAGATCGCGTCGCGCGTCGTGCCCGGCATGTCGAAGGCGACCAGGCGCTCCTCGCCGAGCCAGGCATTGATCAGCGTCGACTTGCCGACGTTGGGCCGACCGGCGACGGCGAGCTTGATCACGCTCTCCTCGGGTTCGGGGGTTTCCAGCTCGTCGGGCCAGACCAGCTTGTCGAGCGCGGCCTCGATCATCGAGCGCACGCCCTGGCCATGCGCGGCCGAGACCGGCAGCACCTCGCCCAGGCCGAGCTCGTAGAACTCGACCAGCTGGCTGCCCTCCTTCATGCCTTCGGCCTTGTTGGCCACCAGCAGCGTGGGCTTGTTGAGGCGGCGCAGGTAGTTGGCGATGTCGTGGTCCTGCGCGCTCAGGCCGCCACGGGCATCGAGCACGAAGATGACAACATCGGACTCGGCGACCGCCTGCTGGGTCTGCTTGGCCATCTCCTTGAAGATGCCGCTGCCGGCGTCGGGCTCGAAGCCGCCGGTGTCGATGACGATGAACTCGCGCTTGCCCAGGCGCGCGTTGCCGTAGTGGCGGTCGCGCGTCAGGCCGGGAAAGTCGGCGACGATGGCGTCGCGCGTCTTGGTCAGGCGGTTGAAAAGGGTGGACTTGCCGACGTTGGGTCGGCCCACCAGGGCGATCACAGGTTTCATTCGGGGCGCCAGGCGTAGAGAACGCCCTTGCGTGTCAGGGCCAGCAGGTTTTGACCCGCCAGCAGGGGGGCGGAGACGATGGCCGAGCCATCGGTCTCCAGTCGATTCAGCAGCTTGCCATCCTCGCGTGCGAGCACATGGACGAAGCCCTGGGCGTCGCCGATCGCGATCGAGCGGCCAGCCACCAGCGGGGCGCTCAGGCCGCGATTGAGCAGCAGGTCGGATTGCCACTGCAGTTCGCCGCCGTCGAGCTTCCAGGCCAGCAGGCGGCCATTGCTCTCGGTGCCGTAGACCCGCTCGCCATCGGCGGCCAGGCCGACGGCACCGTTGGCCGGCTTGGTCCAGCGCAGCGCGCCGCGCTGGGCATCGATGCAGCCGACGGCAGCCTGGAAGGCGCGCACGCAGACCTGGCCTTGGACGCGGGCGGCCGGACCGACCAGGTCGATCAGGCGCTCGATCTCGTTGACGCCGCGGGTGGACGCGACCGGGACTTCCCAGCGCGGCGCCCCGTTGCCGGGATTGAGGCCGCTCAGGCGAGCGCCCATGCCGGCGACCAGGGTGTCGCCGACCGCCAGCAGCACGCCGGGCTGCTGCAGCACCAGCGGCTCGGTGCCGCGCGCGGCCTGGGTCCAGAGCTTGGCGCCGTTGCGCGCGTCATAGGCCGAGACGCTGCGGTCGCCGGCCAGCACGAAGACGCGACGGCCTGCGACCAGCGGTGCGCTGAAGGCACGCGCGGGCAGACGCACGCGCCACTGCACCTTGCCCTGCGCCAGCGCGACGAGCTCGTTGTCCTGGGTCACGACAGCCGCGGTCTCGCCGTCATAGCCGACGCCAGCCGACACCGCAGCCTTGAGCTCGGCGCGCCAGCGCTCGCTGCCGCTGTCGGCGTCGAGCACCAGCACCCGGCCGTCGGCGCTTGCCAGCGCCAGCTCGCGCCCGACCAGGACCGGCACCGATTGCGGTGCGGGCTCGCCGAGCTGGACCTTCCAGGCCTGGCGCGCCGGCAGGCTCGCACTGAAGGACTGCAGCGCCGCGGGCTTGGGCTTGCTCGGAGTGGAGGAACAGCCGGCCAGGGCCAGCAGGACCGCCGCGGCAGCGGCGGCAAGGCGCGGGGTGGCGCGACTGAGGAAGGTCACGGAACTTACTCCTTCGGGTTGGCAGCCGACTGGGGGTCGAAGCCCAGCGCATTGAGCTTGGCCTGGACGATGCGACGGTATTCGGGTGCTTCCGACAGCCCGTCCCAGGCGCTGCGGTATTCGGTGCGCGCGGCATCGGACTGGCCCTGGGCCTGCAGCACGTCGCCACGGCGATCGGCCAGCAGCGGAGCGAACTCGGGGCTGGCCTTGAAGTCCAGCGTCTTGAGGGCGCGCGCGTAGTCCTTGGCCTCGAGCTCGAGGCCGGCCAGGCGCAGGCGTGCGACCGCGATCAAGGCCGAGTCGGACGACTGGTCGATGACCCAGGCCAGCGCCTGGCGCGCCTCGTCGCTCTTGCCGGCGCCATGCAAGGAGCTGGCCGCCAGCAAGCCGGCCTGCTGACCCTGCTGGGCACGAGCGGCCTTGGCCTGCACGTCGGCCCAGACGCGCTGGACCTTGTCGGCCTCGCCCGCCTGGACCGCGCGCTCGAGCTCGTCGTAGAGCGCGGCGGCTTCCTGGGCCGACTTGCGCTGCCAGTACTGCCAGCCATTGAAGGCAGCCAGGCCCGCCAGGGCGGCGATCAGCAGCCAGCTGATCAGGTTGCCGTACTGGGACCAGAAATGTTTGAAGTTGGCGAGCTGTTCCTGCTCTTCCAGGTCGAGATGGGAGGCCATGGGCTCAATCGAAAGGGGTGGTATGGGAGGGCCCGCCAGGCGGACCCTCGACGGGCATTGTAGGCCGATGCAGCCGGACTGCGGCCGCGCTCAGGCCTGGCGCAGCTGCGCCGCCCATTGCGTGGCCTGCGCGAGCTCGAACAGGGTCTGCTCGGTGATGGCGCCAACGCCCTCGCGCAGCGGCTTGACCGCGACCTGGCCGGCGGCGAGTTCGCTCTCGCCGAAGATCAGCGCGTAGCGCGCGCCGCTGCCGTCGGCCTTCTTGAACTGCGACTTCATGCTGCCATGACCTTCCGAGCCGCCGGCATGCATCTGCACCGAGACCCCGGCCGCGCGCAGCGCGCGCAGCACCGGCATCACCTGCGGCATGGCCGCGACCTGCGGCACCACCGCGTAGCAGTCGGGCACCGGCACGGCCGGCAGCAGGCCCTGCTCCTTGAGCAGCTCGAGGATGCGCTCGACGCCCAGCGCCCAGCCGACCGCCGGTGCCGGCTTGCCGCCGACCTGGGCGATCAGGCCGTCGTAGCGGCCGCCGGCGCAGACCGTGCCCTGCGAGCCGAGCGCGGTCGTGACGAACTCGAACACGCTCAGGTTGTAGTAGTCCATGCCGCGCACCAGGCGCGGGTTGATGCGGTAGGCGATGCCCTGCGCATCGAGCAGCGCGCGCAGGCCGTCGAAATGCGCCAGCGACTGCTCGCCGAGGTAGTCCATCAGCTTCGGTGCGCCTTCGACCAGGGCCTGCATCGCCGGGTTCTTGGTGTCGAGGATGCGCAGCGGATTGCTGTAGAGGCGGCGCTTGGCGTCCTCGTCGAGCTGGTCCTGGTGCTGTTCCAGGTAGGCGATCAGCGCGGCGCGGTGCTGCTGGCGCTCGGCCGGCTGGCCCAGGCTGTTGATCTCGAGCGCGATGTCCTTCAAGCCCAGCTCCGCCCAGAGATCGCAGGCCATGGCGATCTGCTCGGCATCGACATCGGGGCCGGCAAAGCCCAGTGCCTCGGCGCCGACCTGGTGGAACTGGCGGTAGCGGCCGCGCTGCGGACGCTCGTGGCGGAACATCGGACCCATGTAGTAGAGCCGCTTCGGACCGTCGTAGATCAGGTTCTGCTCGACCACGGCGCGCACCACGCCGGCCGTGCCCTCGGGGCGCAGCGTGAGCTGCTCGCCGTTCAGGCGGTCCTCGAAGGAGTACATCTCCTTCTCGACGATGTCGGTCACCTCGCCCAGGCCGCGCACGAACAGCGCGGTCGGCTCGACGATCGGGGTGCGGATGTTGCGGTAGCCGTAGCGGCCCATCAGCGCGCGCACCTTGGCCTCCAGCCATTCCCAATGCGCCGATTCGGGCGCCGCGATGTCGTTCATGCCTTTGACGGCACTGAGTTTTTCTGCCATTTGCTCTTCTATGCTGCTTGCATCAGCTGCCTTGCATCAGCTGCTTGCGTTAGGCGCCGGATCAGGCCGGAACGCCGAATTTCTTCTGGATGTACTGCTCGACGACCTGCTGGAACTCGGCCGCGATGGCCTCGCCACGCAAGGTCATCGCCTTCTCGCCGTCGATGAAGACCGGCGCCGCCGGGGCCTCGCCGGTGCCGGGCAGGCTGATGCCGATGTCGGCATGCTTGCTCTCGCCCGGACCATTGACGATGCAGCCCATGACCGCGACCTTGAGGTTCTCGACCCCGGGATAGCGCTCGCGCCAGACCGGCATCGAGCCGCGCAGGTAGTCGTCGATCTGCTTGGCCAGTTCCTGGAAGGTGGTGCTGGTGGTGCGCCCGCACCCCGGGCAGGCCGTCACGCTGGGCACGAAGCTGCGCAGGCCAAGCGCCTGCAGGATCTCCATCGCGACCACCACTTCCTGCGTGCGGGCCTCGCCCGGCTGCGGGGTCAGCGAGACGCGGATCGTGTCGCCGATGCCCTGTTGCAGCAGCACCGACAACGCGGCCGCCGATGCGACCGTGCCCTTGGTGCCCATGCCGGCCTCGGTCAGCCCCAGGTGCAGCGGATAGTCGCAGCGCTGGTTCAGCTGCTGGTAGACCGCGATCAGGTCCTGCACGCCGCTGACCTTGCACGACAGCACGATGTTCTCGGGCGCCAGGCCGAGCTCCTCGGCGCGCCGGGCCGAGCCGAGCGCGGAGGCGATCAAGGCCTCGTACATCACCTGCTTGCCGTCCCAAGGGACAGCGCGACGCGCGTTCTCGTCCATCATGCCAGCCAGCAGGTCCTGGTCCAGGCTGCCCCAGTTGACGCCGATGCGCACCGGCTTGTTCCAGCGCACGGCGGCCTCGACCATCTGCGCGAACTGGCGGTCCTTCTTGTCGCCGCGCCCGACGTTGCCGGGGTTGATGCGGTACTTGGACAGGGCCTGCGCCATGTCCGGGAACTCGCTCAGCAGGGTGTGGCCGTTGTAGTGGAAGTCGCCGATCAGCGGCACATGGATGCCCATGCGGTCGAGCTGCTCGCGGATATGCGGCACGGCGCGCGCGGCATCCTCGTTGTTGACCGTGATCCGGACCAGCTCGGAGCCGGCCTGCGCCAGTTCCTTGACCTGGATCGCGGTGCCGATCACGTCGGCGGTGTCGGTGTTGGTCATCGACTGCACGCGCACCGGCGCGTCGCCACCGACCGTGACCCGGTTCTCGCCCCAGGCGACCACGCCCTGGCGCGACTTGCGCGGCGGGATGCCCGACAGGACCGGGGGCTGCGGCTCAGCCGCGGTATGGAATTCGCTCATGCTTCACTTGACCTCGAAACGCGCGACCTTGTTGGGAGCATAGGCCGAGGTATCGAAGACCTGGCCTCGCACGATCACATCGACTCCGCTGGCGCGACCCAGCACGACCTGCAGCGGCAGTTCGCCGTCATAGTCCAGGGTCTGGCCGGGCTGCAGCGTGCGCTGCTGCAATTCCTTGCCGGCGCCATCCTTGAGCTGGACCCAGGTGGTGGCGCGCGCGCGCAGCTGGAGCCGGGGCTGGGCTTGGGCAGACTGTGCGGTAGCCACGGGCGTGATGGACGCTGCAGGCGCAGACGAAACCGGCGCGGCAGGCGCAGCAGGCGCAGCAGGTGTGGCAGGGGCTGCAGGGACAAGGGGTGCAGCCGGGACCGGGGCAGCGACGGGCTCGACCACGACTGGCGGGGCAGCCAGCGGGCTGCCGGCTGCAGCAGGCACTGGTACCGGCTCCTCGGACACCAGCGTCGGGACCGGCGGCTCGCTGGCCGCGGCATCGGCCTCGCCCTCGGACGCCATCTCGGCGTCGCGCTGCGGCAACCACCACCAAAGCGCGACCGCGAGCACCAGCACCAGCAGGGACAACAGCAGCGGCGCGCCGAGCTGGAACGCCGCCGGCAGCCGGAACATGCCCTGGCGGCTCGGGACGATGGCGCTGGCCTGGACCGGCCGGTCGGAGCCGAGCTTGACCTCGCCGCCCTGCGGCAGACCCTGCAACACCGGCGCCGGATCGATCTTCAGCGCACGGCAGACGCTCGAGGCCAGCGCGCGTGCGAAGGTCAGGTTGGGCAGGTCCTGGTAGCGGCCCTCCTCGAGCGCCTGCAGGCGCTCGACCGGGACCTTGAGCGTGGCCGACAGCGAGGCCAGCTGCAGGCCGGCGGCCTCGCGCGCCTCGCGCAGCAACTGGGACGGCGGCGTGGTCTGCGGCCGCTCAGCCGCTGCGGTCTGGGAGGCGGACGATGGGGAGGAATCTTCAGTCATCGAAAGCGCCGCGCTCGTAGGCCGCGGCCTCCTGGGATTCGGGATAGCGGCTGCGCAATTGCTCGCCGATCTGGCGCGCCGTCTCGGACTGCTTGAGCTTGTGCTCGACCCGGGCGCCGAGCCAGAGCGACTCGGCATTGGCGAGCTCGGAATTGTTCAGGCGCCGGATGTAGAACTGGGCGCGCGCGTAGTCGCCGCGCTGCATCAGCAGGGACGCCAGGTTGTAGCTGACGATGGGATTGGCCGGATCGAGCTCGAAGGCGCGCAGCAGGCTGCGCTCGGCCTCCAGCGGCTGGCCGGCGCGGGCCTGGCAGATGCCCTGGCTCATCCAGGTGCGGGACGCCGCGGCATATTGCGGCGTCTGCAAGGCCTTGCCGAAGGCAGCGACCGCATCGGCATACTTGCCGGCCTCGCAATGCATCCAGCCCAGGTTGTGCCAGCTGTCGCCGTCGCGCGGCGCCAGCTTGATCGCCTGCAGGAAGCTGGCCTCGGCCAGCCTGGGCTCCTTGAGCCGCAGGTAGATCAGGCCGCGCAGATTGTGCGCCGGGGCATAGCTGGGATCGGCCGCCAGCGCCTGCTTGACCTCGTCGAGCGCGACCGTGACCTGGCCCTTCTCGAAGTAGCCCGAGGCGAGCTCGACCCGCAGGCGCGCGCGCCGCTGCGCCTCGGGCTCGTCCGACTCGGTGACCCATTCCTTGCCGCTGGCGGCCACTTCAGGCGCGCTCGGAGCGGAGGCACAGCCGAACAGACCGGCGGTGCCAGCCAGCAGCAGACAGCTCAACAGGGGCTTCATCAGGACTTCTCCCGGGGTTGCCAGACCACGGCCTGCTCGACCTGGCCACGGCGCTGCGCCATGCGCTCGGCCGCATTGGTGCGGTCGAGCACGTCGCCTGCGAGCTGACCGCAGGCGGCATCGATGTCGTCGCCACGGGTCTTGCGCACCGTGGTCACGATGCCGGCCGCGTTGAGCTGCTCGGCAAAGGCCTTGACCACCGCCTTGCCCGAGCACTTGAGGCCCGAGTCCGGGAAGGGGTTGAACGGGATCAGGTTGAACTTGCACGGCACGCCATGCTCGCGCACCAGCGCGATCAGCTGCTGGGCGTGCTCGGGCTGGTCGTTGACGCCCTCGAGCATGCAGTACTCGAAGGTGATGAAGTCGCGCGGTGCCGCCGGCAGGTAGCGCTTGCAGGCCGCCATCAGCTCGGCCAGCGGGTACTTGCGGTTCAGCGGCACCAGGTGGTCGCGCAGCGGGTCGTTGGGCGCGTGCAGCGAGACCGCGAGCGCAACCGGACAGTCCTGGCTCAGGCGGTCCATCATCGGCACCACGCCCGAGGTCGAGACCGTCAGGCGCCGGCGCGACAGGCCGTAGCCATGGTCGTCGAGCATGGTCTTGAGCGCGGGCACCAGGGCCGAATAGTTCTGCAGCGGCTCGCCCATGCCCATCATCACCACGTTCGAGATCACTCGCTCATTGGTGTTGAAGCGCTTGCGCAGGAAATGCTCGGCATACCAGAGCTGGGCGATGATCTCGCCCGATCCCAGGTTGCGGGAAAAACCCTGGTGGCCGGTGGAACAGAAGCGACAGCCGACGGCGCAGCCGGCCTGCGAGGACACGCACAGCGTGCCGCGGTCATCTTCTGGAATGAATACGGTTTCGACGGCATTGCCGCCACCGACATCGAACAGCCACTTGATCGTGCCGTCGGTCGAGATCTGTTGCGTCAGCACGGGCAGGCCGCGCACTTCGCACACCCCGGGGAGCTTTTCCCGCAGGCTGCGCGCCAGGTCAGTCATGTCCTCGAAGCGGGCCACGCCTTTCTGGTGGATCCAGCGGTAAAGCTGGACGGCTCGGAAACGTTTCTCTCCGAGCCGCTCACAGAAGGCGGCCAAGCCCTCGAGGTCGTAGTCGAGCAGATTGGCCGTCATGTGCCAATCAACGTGCGTAGACGTTCAGGGTCGGGAAGAAGTAGGCGATCTCGACGGCTGCGGTTTCCGGAGCGTCGGAGCCGTGCACGGCGTTGGCATCGATCGACTCGGCGAAATCGGCGCGGATGGTGCCGGCTTCAGCCTTCTTCGGGTCGGTGGCGCCCATCAGTTCGCGGTTCTTCAGGATCGCGCCTTCGCCTTCGAGCACTTGCACGAAGACCGGACCCGAGATCATGAAGTTGACCAGGTCGTTGAAGAAGGGACGTGCAGCGTGGACGGCGTAGAAGCCTTCGGCTTCGGCGCGCGACAGCTGGACCAGCTTGGCGGCGGCGATCTTCAGGCCGGCGTTCTCGAAGCGGCTGACGATTTGGCCGATCACGTTCTTGGCGACGGCGTCGGGCTTGATGATGGACAGGGTGCGTTCGATGGCCATTTTTTTACCTTGGAGGTTGGTTTGGAAAGTCGCTGATTCTAACTGCTAGTCATGACGGCGCCCGGCCGCGCGGGGCCAGGCATTCGGGCCGCGCCTGCTCAGCGGCGCGGGCCCTTGCGCGGGCCGCCCTGCCCGCCCGGCGAACCCGGACGGCCGCTCTTGCCGCCGGCGTAGAGGCCGGGGCCCTTGCGCTTCTGGCCGGCCTCGGCGCCGATGTAGCCATAGGCATTCTGCGTCGGGTCGGGCTGACCGGCCGCGCGGCCGCGCATGTCGCGCGGGGCACGCTGATCGCGCGGCTCAGCCTGGCGGCCGAACGGCGCCTGCTCGCCAAAGCCCGGCTCGTCGTGGCCGTAGCGCGGCTCGCGGATGGCGCGCCCGCTGCTGCGCGAGATCGCCGGACCTTCGACCAGCTTGGGTGCGCTCGGGCGCGGGCCCTGCCCCTTGTTGCGGCGCGGCGTCGGATTGCGGCTGGCGGCCTTGCGCGCCGAGTCCTGCGCCTGCTCGTCGGTGCGGCGCATGCCGGCGGCCAGGGTCAGGCGCTCGATGTCGCGGTAGTCGAGTTCGGTCCAGACGCCGCGGCGCAGGCCGCGCGGCAGCACGACGGCGCCATAGCGGATGCGGATCAGGCGGCTGACGGCGTGGCCGACCGCCTCGAACATGCGGCGCACCTCGCGGTTGCGGCCCTCGGCGATCGTCACGCGGTACCAGCAGTTGGCGCCGTCGCCGCCGCCGTCCTCGATGCTCTGGAACTGCGCCATGCCGTCATCGAGGCGCACGCCCTCGAGCAGGCGATCCTTCTCCTCGTTGCTCAGCGCGCCGAGCACGCGCACCGCATATTCGCGCTGCAGGCCGAAACGCGGGTGCATCAGCTTGTTGGCCAGTTCGCCCGAATCGGTGAACAGCAGCAGGCCCTCGGTGTTCAAGTCGAGCCGGCCCACCGACTGCCATTTGCCGTTGTAGAGGCGCGGCAGGCGGCGGAACACGGTCGGGCGGTTCTGCGGGTCGTCGTGGGTGACGACCTCGCCGGCGGGCTTGTGATAGGCCAGCACGCGCGGCGGCGGCGGCGCGATGCGCACGCGCACCGGCTTGCCGTTGATCTTGATCTGGTCGCCGTGCTGGATGCGCTGGCCGACATGGGCCGGCTCGTTGTTGACCGAGATCCGGCCCTCCTGGATCAGGCGCTCCATCTCGAGGCGCGAGCCCAGACCGGCCTGGGCCAGCACCTTGTGCAGCTTGGGCGCATCAGCCTGCGGCAGCAGCACCCGCTTGCCCTCGTCAGGCAGCTCGGCGTCCTGCGCGGCATCGAATTCGCCCGAGACCAGGTCGGCAAACAGCTGCTGCTCCTGCACGAGGTCGAACCGACCCTCGGCGGGCGCGGCGGCATGGGCAACCGAAGGTTCGGCGTCGGAGGGGGCTTGTGGCATCTGGTTCATGATTCTGATTCTGCAGGCCTTGGCAGGCCTTCGTTGGGCATGGGGGTAAGGGCCGGTGCCAGTGCGGCAGCGGCCTCGGCAGCAACCGGCTCGCTCAGCGCGGCCAGGGCATCGGCGGGCGCCTGCACCGCTTCCAGCGGCGGCAGGGCATCCAGCGAAGCCAGTCCCAGGTCGTCGAGGAAGGTCCGGGTGGTGGCAAACAGCGCCGGCCGGCCGACGGTCTCGCGGTAGCCGATGACCTCGATCCAGCCGCGGTCCTCGAGCTGCTTGATGATGGCCGAGTTGATCGTCACGCCCCGGATCTCCTCCATGTCGCCGCGGGTGACCGGCTGGCGATAGGCGATGATCGCCAGCGTCTCGAGCACGGCCCGGCTGTACTTCGGCGGTTTCTCGGGATGCAGCCGCTCGAGGAAAGGCCGCAGCTCGGGCCGGCTCTGGAAGCGCCAGCCGCTGGCCAGACAGACCAACTCCAGGCCGCGATTGTCCCAGGCGCGCTGCAGCTCGGCGAGTAGCCGGCGCAAGGTGTCATATGACAGCGCGCCCTCGAAAAGCGCAGCCATCTCGCGCAGGCTCAGAGGCTCCTGGGCGCAGATCAATGCGGTTTCGAGGATGCGACGCGCATCCGCGGTGTTCATGGTGCTGGGTCCGAAGGTCCGGAACTGGTAGGAAGGTCAACCGGGACGGGTCCGGGACTGCAGGCCGGCGAGGCGGCTTAGGAAGTATTGGGTCGGTCAGGTGGCGCTCACCTGCCATAGATGATCGAGATTATAGTGCAGTCCAGCATTTTCCACCGCCTGCGCCAGATCGGCGGGCAGCGCGCACTCGAAGCTCAGCGCCTGGCCCGTGACCGGATGCGGCAGCGCGAGCCGGTGCGCGTGCAGCGCCTGGCGCTGCAGCCCGAGCAGCGCACGGCCGCCATAGGTGACATCACCGACCAGGGCATGGTTCAGGCTGGCCATGTGGACCCGGATCTGGTGCGTGCGGCCGGTATGCAGCTTGCAGCCGACCCAGCAGTAGTCGCCGTTGGCATCGAGGCGGCGGATCGTGGTCCTGGCCTCCTTGGCGCCGCTGCTCTGGGGCGCCAGCACCGCCATGCGCAGCCGGTTGCGCGGGTCGCGGCCGATCCAACGCTCGACCTCGACCTCGTCGCCGCCGCGCCAGGCGCCATGCGCGAGCGCGACATAGATCCGGTGCACGCTGCGCTGCGCGATCAGGCGCACCAGCGCCTCGCAGGCCGGCAGCGTCTTGCCGACCAGCATCAAGCCGCTGGTGTCCTTGTCGAGCCGGTGCACGATGCCCGCACGCGGCAGCCGCGCGGCGGCCTCATGGTAGGCCAGCAGGCCGTTGAGCAGGGTGCCGGTCCAGTTGCCGGCGGCCGGGTGCACCACCAGTCCCGCGGGCTTGTCGATCACCAGCAGATGCTCGTCCTCGTAGACCACCTGCAACTCCATCGCCTCGGGCAGGAAGGCCATGGCCTGGGCCGTGGGCCTGAGCTCGACCTCGACCGGCTCGCCGGCCTTGACCTTGGCTGCGGCCTTGGACAGCACGCGCCCGGCCAGTTGCACCGCACCGTCCTGCAGCAGCTGCTGGAAATAGCCGCGCGAGAACTCCGGGCAGCGCAGGGCCAGCAGCTTGTCTATCCTGAGTCCATGCTCATGCGCCTCGACGCTGAAGCAGCGCCGCTCGGGCGCCTGCTCGAGCTCGTCGACCTCGTCGCTCGGGCTCCAGGCCGGCAAGCCCGGCTGCTGTGGGGGGGTCGATATAATTTCCTGAGTCAATCCGATTTTCCTGCTGCTGCAAAGGTGTACGCACGATGTTTCTGCCCCGATTATCCGCTGTGTCTCCGTTGCGCCCGGGCCTGGCGGTTCTGCTGGCTGCCGCGCTGCTGAGCGCCTGCGCCAGCCCGAAGCCGATCGACGAGACGGCGAACTGGAGCCCGGAGAAGATCTACGCCGAAGCGATGGACAACCGCAACAACGGTCTGTACGAGAAGGCGATCCAGCAGTTCGAGAAACTCGAAGGCCGGGCCGCCGGCACGCCGCTGGCCCAGCAGGCGCAGCTCGAGAAGGCCTACTCGCATTACCGCAACGGCGAGCAGGTGCAGGCGGTCGCGACGCTCGACCGCTTCATGAAGCTGCACCCGGTCAGCCCGGCGCTGGACTATGCGCTCTATCTCAAGGGCATCGTCAACTTCAACGACAACCTGGGCCTGTTCAGCAGCCTGTCTGAGCAGAACCTGTCCGAGCGCGACCAGAAGGCGGCCAAGGTCTCGTTCGAGTCCTTCCGCGAGCTGGTGCAGCGCTTCCCGGATTCCAAGTACGCGCCCGATGCCCGGCTGCGCATGACCTATGTGATCAACTCGCTGGCCGAGTCCGAGGTCAACGTGGCGCGCTACTACTACCAGCGCGGCGCCTATGTGGCGGCGGTCAACCGGGCCCAGCTCGCGCTGACCGAATACCAGGGCGTGCCCGCGGCGCAGGAAGCCCTGACCCTGCTGGTCAAGTCCTACGAGGCGATGGGCATGCCAGACCTGGCAGCCGATGCGCGCCGCGTGCTCGAGAAGAACTACCCGAGCAACGCGGCCGGAGCCGGCCAGCCGCGCAAGGCCCCTTGGTGGAAGCTGTTCTGAGGCGGGGCGGCTGAAACAGCCGCGCATCAGCATGGATTGGCGCGCGGCGCGCGCCAGCGGCCACAAGCTGGCCGGCTTCAGCTCAGCGAGGTATCGACCTCGCGGTATTCCATGTCCAGGTATTCCTTGGACTGCATCTCGTTGAGGCGCGAGACCGTGCGCGGGAACTCGTGCGACAGCGGGCCCTCGGTGTAGAGCGCTTCCGCCGCCACCGCCGCCGACAGCACGAACTTGACCCGGCGGTCGTACAGCACGTCGACCAGCCAGGTGAAGCGCCGCGCGGCCGAAGCCATGTTGACCGGCATGTAGGGCACGTTGCTCAGCAGCACGGTGTGGAACTGGCTCGCGATCTCGAGGTAGTCGCTCTGCGAGCGCGGCCCGCCGCACAGTTCCTTGAAGTCGAACCAGACCACGCCGCCGGCGCGGCGCAGCGCGCGGATCTCGCGCGCCTCGATGTGCAGCACCGGGCTCTCGTCATGCGCCTCGGCCAGCTCCTCGAAGGCCTGCTTCATCTCAGCGTCAGCCTCGACTCCGAGCGGGCAGTGGTAGAGCTTGACATGCTCGAGCGTGCGGCGCCGGTAGTCGGTGCCGTTATCGACGTTGATGACCTCGTGGTCGGCCTTGAGCAGCTCGATCGCGGGCAGGATGCGGTCGCGGTGCAGTCCGTTCGGGTATAGCCCGTCGGGATGGAAGTTGCTCGTCGTGACCATGCCGATGCCGTACTTGCGCATCGCTTCCAGCAGCCGATACAGGATCATCGCGTCGGTCACGTCGGCGACGTGGAACTCGTCGAAGCAGATCAGGCGGTAGCGCTTGGCCATGCGCTGGCCCAGCGCGTCGAGCGGATTGACCGTGCCCTGCAGGTCGGCCAGCTCGCGGTGCACCTCGCGCATGAACTCGTGGAAATGCAGCCGCGTCTTGCGCCGCAGCGGGACGGCGTTGTAGAAGCAGTCCATCAGGAAGCTCTTGCCCCGCCCGACCCCGCCGAACATGTAGACCCCCTTCGGGATCGACAGGCGGTTGATGAACTTCTTGAGCGCGTTCGAGCGGCGCTGCTTGAAGTGCGACCATTCGGCCGCGCAGCGCTCGAGCGCCTCGACCGCGCGCAGCTGGGCCGGATCGCTCTGGTAGCCGCGCGCCTGGAGTTCGGCCTCGTAGGCCAGTCGCACCGGGCCGAAGCCCGTCGAAGCGTTCTTGTCGTTCATCAACCCGCTACCCCGATCAGAAGTTCAGGGTGCGCTTGTCAACTGCCAGCGCGGCTTCCTTGGTCGCTTCCGACAGCGAGGGGTGGGCGTGGCAGATGCGCGCGATGTCCTCGGCGCTGGCGCGGAATTCCATCGCGACCACGGCCTCGGCGATCAGCTCGGAAGCCATCGGGCCGACGATGTGTACGCCCAGGATCTCGTCGGTCTGGGCGTCGGCCAGGAACTTGACCAGGCCGGTGGTGTCGCCCAGCGCACGTGCGCGGCCGTTGGCCAGGAAGGGGAAGCTGCCAGCCTTGTACTTGACGCCGTCGGCCTTGAGCTGCTGCTCGGTGCGGCCGACCCAGGCGATCTCGGGGCTGGTGTAGATGACCCAGGGGATGGTGTTGAAGTTGACATGGCCATGCTGGCCGGCGATGCGCTCGGCGACCGCCACGCCCTCTTCCTCGGCCTTGTGCGCCAGCATCGGGCCGCGCACCACATCGCCGACCGCCCACACGCCCGGCAGGTTGGTCTTGCAGTCGCCATCGACGACGATCGCGCCGCGCTCGTCGAGCTGCAGGCCGACGGCTTCGACGTTCAAGCCATTGGTGTTGGGCACGCGGCCGATCGAGACGATCAGCTTGTCGGCGTCGAGCTTGACTTCCTCGCCCTTGGCGTTGGTGTAGGCAATGCTGACTTCGGTGTTGCGGCCCTTCTTGACGGTCTTGATCTCGCCGACCTTGACGCCGAGCTCGATCTTCAGGCCCTGCTTGTCGAAGGCCTTCTTGGCTTCCTTGGCGATCTGCTCGTCAACCGCGCCCAGGAAGGTCGGCAGACCTTCGAGGATGGTGACTTCCGAGCCCAGGCGGCGCCAGACCGAGCCCATCTCCAGGCCGATCACGCCCGA
This sequence comes from Malikia granosa, assembly GCF_002980595.1. GTDB lineage: Bacteria > Pseudomonadota > Gammaproteobacteria > Burkholderiales > Burkholderiaceae_C > Malikia > Malikia granosa. The sequence goes on along the minus strand of NZ_PVLQ01000064.1, from coordinate 48,284 downwards.
ACCGATCACGGCCAGCTTCTTGGGCACGGCGCCGACGCGCAGCGCGCCGTCGTTGGACAGCACATTGACCTCATCGAACGGCACGTTCGGCAGCGCGCGCGCGTTGGAGCCGGTGGCGACGATGACCTGCTTGCCCACCAGGGTCTCTTCGGCCTTGCCGGCGACCTTGATCTCGTAGCCGCCCTCGACCGCCTTGACGAAGGAGCCGCGGCCGTGGAAGAAGCTGACCTTGTTCTTCTTGAACAGGTACAGGATGCCGTCGTTGTTCTGCTTCACGACATTGTCCTTGCGCGCGATCATCTTGGCCACGTCCATCTTGACGTTGCCGGTGCTGATGCCGTGCTCGGCGAAATGGTGGTTGGCGTGGTCGAAATGCTCGGACGACTGCAGCAGGGCCTTGGACGGGATGCAGCCGACGTTGGTGCAGGTGCCGCCCGGAGCGGCGCCGCCAGCGGCATTGGTCCACTCGTCGATGCAGGCGACCTGGAAGCCGAGCTGGGCCGCGCGGATCGCTGCGATATAGCCGCCGGGGCCGGCGCCGATGACGATGACGTCGAATTGCTTGCTCATGATGTGCTCTTTCTATCGGGCAGCGCGCGCTGCTGCGGGCGACTGCCGTTAAATCTATTCGGACTGGCAAAAAGCCCACCAAGGGGCTGACCGGAGGACCGGGCCTGACAGGTGGGCTTTTGACGATTCAGTGAGGGACGGCGCAAGGCCGTCCCGCAGGTTCAGCTGGATCAGATGTTGAACAGCAGACGGGCCGGATCTTCCAGCGCTTCCTTCATGGCGACCAGGCCCAGCACGGCTTCGCGGCCGTCGATGATGCGGTGGTCGTAGGACATCGCCAGGTAGTTGATCGGACGGATCACGATCTGGCCGTTCTCCACCACGGCGCGGTCCTTGGTCGCGTGCACGCCCAGGATGGCCGACTGCGGCGGGTTGATGATCGGGGTCGACAGCATGGAGCCGAAGGTGCCGCCGTTGGAGATCGAGAAGGTACCGCCGGTCATCTCCTCGATGCCCAGCTTGCCTTCAGCGGCCTTCTTGCCGAACTCGGCGATCTTCTTCTCGATGTCGGCGAAGCTCATCTGGTCGGCGTTGCGCAGGATCGGCACCACCAGGCCGCGCGGCGAACCGACCGCGATGCCGATGTCGAAGTAGCCGTGGTAGACGATGTCGTTGCCGTCGACCGAGGCGTTGAGCACCGGGAACTTCTTCAGGGCGTGCACGGCAGCCTTGACGAAGAAGCTCATGAAGCCCAGCTTGCAGCCATGCTCCTTGGTGAACTGGTCCTGGAACTTAGAACGCATCGCCATCACCGGAGCCATGTTGACTTCGTTGAAGGTGGTCAGGATGGCGTTGGTCGACTGCGACTGCAGCAGGCGCTCGGCGACGCGGGCGCGCAGGCGGCTCATCGGCACGCGCTGCTCGGGACGATCGCCCAGCGCGATGGCCGGAGCGGCGACCTGGGCCAGCGGGGCCTTCGGAGCAGCGGCCGGGGCCGGAGCTGCCTTCGGTGCCGCGGCGGCAGCCAGCACGTCACCCTTGGTCACGCGGCCGTCCTTGCCGGTGCCGGCGACCGAGCCAGCAGCCATGCCGGCGTCAGCCATCAGCTTGGCAGCAGCCGGCATCGCGACGCCAGCCATCGAGGTGGAAGCCGGAGCGGCAGCAGCGGCGACCGGTGCGGCTGCGGGAGCGGCGGCCGGGGCGGCGGCAGCTGCCGGGGCAGCGGCGCCAGCCTTGCCTTCGGTGTCGATGCGGGCGATGACCTGGTCGGAGACCACGGTGCCGCCGTCGCCGACGACCAGCTCGGCCAGCACGCCAGCCGAAGGCGCCGGCACTTCGAGCACGACCTTGTCGGTCTCGATCTCGATCAGGATCTCGTCAGCCGCGACGGCCTCGCCCGGCTTCTTCTTCCACTGCAGCATGGTGGCTTCAGCCACGGACTCGGACAGTTGCGGGACTTTGACTTCTACGATAGCCATTTTGTATTCTTCCTCTTGTAGGTATGCGAAGGAGCGCCCGCCTGGGGCGCTCGCTGGATCACTTGGTCAGCACGAAGCCCTTGAGCTTGGCGAAGGCACCTTCGATCAGGGCCTTCTGCTGGTCCTGGTGCAGGTGCGAGTAGCCCACGGCCGGCGAAGCCGAGGCGGCACGGCCGGAGTAACCCAGCTTCTGGCCCGACAGCATGTTCTCGTGGATGTAGTGCTGCACGAAGAACCAGGCGCCCTGGTTCTGCGGCTCGTCCTGGCACCACACGAGGTCGGTCGCGTTCGGGTACTTCTTGAGCTCGGAGCCAAAGGCCTTGTGCGGGAAGGGATAGAGCTGCTCGACGCGGATGATGGCCACGTCGTCGGAACCCTTCTCGGCGCGCTTCTTGACCAGGTCGTAGTAGACCTTGCCCGAACAGGCAATCACGCGCTTGACCTTGGCGGCATTGGCCACCACGTCGGCGTTCTGCTCGCCGATCACGGTCTGGAAGCTGCCCTTGGTGAACTCGGACAGCGGCGAGGTCGCGTCCTTGTTGCGCAGCAGCGACTTCGGCGTGAACAGCACCAGCGGCTTGCGCAGGTTGCGCACCATCTGGCGACGCAGCACGTGGAAGATCTGGCTGGCCGTGGTCGGCTGCACAATCTGCATGTTGGTGTCGGCAGCCAGCTGCATGAAGCGCTCGAGGCGGGCCGAGCTGTGCTCGGGGCCCTGGCCTTCGTAGCCGTGCGGCAGCATCATGACCAGGCCGTTGGCACGGCCCCACTTGACCTCGCCGGAGGCGATGAACTGGTCGATCACGACCTGGGCGCCGTTGGCGAAGTCGCCGAACTGGGCTTCCCAGATCACCAGGCTGTTGGGCTCGGAGCCGGCGTAGCCGTATTCGAAGCCCAGCACCGCCTCTTCCGACAGGATCGAGTCGATGACGGTGAAGCTGGCCTGGTTGTCGGCGACGTTCTGCAGCGGGATGTAGGTGCCTTCGTCCCACTTCTCGCGCTTCTGGTCATGGATGACGGCGTGGCGGTGGGTGAAGGTGCCGCGGCCGCAGTCCTCGCCCGACAGGCGGACCGGATAGCCGGAAGCGACCAGCGAGGCGAAAGCCATATGCTCGCCCATGCCCCAGTCGACGTTGATCTCGCCGCGGCCCATGGCAGCGCGGTCGTCGTAGACCTTCTTGACCAGCTGGTGCGGGTTGACGCTGGCGGGAATCGTGGTGAGCTTCTCGGCCAGGCGCTTCCACTCGGTCAGCGGGATCGCGGTGTCGCCGGCATCGGTCCACTTCTTGCCCAGGAACGGGGTCCAGTCGACCGCGTACTTGCTCTTGAAGTTGCTGATGACCGGGTTGACGGTGTGGCGGCCTTCGTCCATCGCGGCGCGGTAGGCCTTGACCATGTCGTCGCCCAGCGTCTCGCCCAGGCCCTGGGCCGCCAGCTTGTCGGCGTACAGGCGACGCGTGCCGGGGTGGGCAGCGATCTTCTTGTACATCAGCGGCTGGGTCAGCGCCGGGGTGTCCTGCTCGTTGTGGCCGAGCTTGCGGAAGCAGATGATGTCGATCACGACATCCTTGCGGAATTCCAGGCGGTACTCGAGTGCCAGCTGGGTCGCCAGCACCACGGCTTCCGGATCATCGCCGTTGACGTGCAGCACCGGCGCCTCGATCATCTTGACGATGTCGGTGCAGTACAGGGTCGAGCGCAGGTCGCGCGGGTCCGAGGTCGTGAAGCCGATCTGGTTGTTGATGATGATGTGGACGGTGCCGCCCGTGGTGTAGCCACGGGTCTCGGACAGCGCCAGCGTCTCCTGGTTCACGCCCTGGCCACCGAAGGCGGAGTCGCCGTGCACCAGCACCGGCAGCACCTGGGCGCCGACCTTGTCGCCGCGACGGTCCATGCGCGCGCGCACCGAGCCCTCGACCACCGGGTTGACGATCTCGAGGTGGGATGGGTTGAAGGCCAGGCTCAGGTGGACCGGACCGCCGGGGGTGCTGATGTCCGAGCTGAAGCCCTGGTGGTACTTGACGTCACCGGCCGGCAGGTCTTCCGGTGCGGTGTGGTCGAATTCGGCGAACAGGTCCTTGGGCATCTTGCCCAGGGTGTTGACCAGCACGTTCAGGCGACCGCGGTGGGCCATGCCGATGACGATTTCCTGCACGCCCTTGGCGCCGGCTTGCTGGATCAGCTCGTCCATCGAGGCGATGAAGCTCTCGCCGCCTTCGAGCGAGAAGCGCTTCTGGCCGACATACTTGGTGTGCAGGTAGCGCTCGAGGCCTTCGGCCGCGGTCAGGCGGTCCAGGATATGGCGCTTCTTCTCGGCCGTGAAGGCCGGCTTGGCGCGCACGCTCTCGAGCTTCTGCTGCCACCAGCGCTTTTGCTCCTGGTTGGTGGTGTGCATGAACTCGATGCCGATCGAGCTGCAGTAGGTCTCGCGCAGCGCATTGAGCAGCTCGCGCAGCGACATCTTGTCCTTGCCGAAGAAGGTGTTGCTGACGTCGAAGACGGTTTCCTGGTCGGCGCTGTTGAAGCCGTAGAAAGCCGGGTCGAGCTCGGGGATGCTGGGGCGCTCGGTGCGCTTGAGCGGGTCGAGGTCGGCGAAGCGCTGGCCGACGTTGCGGTAGGCGGCGATCAGCTGCTGGGCGGAGGTGCGCTTGCGACCCATCTCGGCGTCGACGCTGGCGACCACGGTCTGGGTCACGCCGCTCTTGGCGCGCTCGGCGAAGGCATTGATGACCGGCAGGTGCGGCACGTCGCGGGCGTCGCTGCCATCGGCGGCGGGGACATGCTGCAGAGCGTCGAAATACTCGCGCCAGTTCTCGGGCACGCTGGTCGGGTCGGCCAGATAGTTTTCGTACATCTCCTCGACATAGGGCGCGTTGCCGCCGAAGAGATAGGTGTTTCCGCTATAGGCGGCGTAGACGTCGTTCGTCTGGCTCATGGATTCGCTGACCTCCGTTTCCCTCGGGGAAACATTAGCTGGTAAAAAAACCTTCCGCGACACGGCTGGACCGGTTGGCGGATGCGACAGTGACTGGAAGGAACTGAAGCAACCCCGGATTGTGCCACTGTTCGCCACTGGACGTACCTTGATCGGTACGTCCAGCCCTTGACAATAGCATGAAAGCCGGTCGCGAACCGGCCTCGGTCCTCGTGGTTTGTACGGGTGGACAGACCCGCGGGATCAGGCCAACTGGTCCCGGATCTGCTGCAGCGCAGCCGGATCGTCCATGGTGGTCAGGTCACCCGGATCGCGCCCTTCGCAGACCGCCTGGATCGCGCGGCGCAGCAGCTTGCCCGAGCGCGTCTTGGGCAGGGTGCCGACGAAGCGCACCATGGCCGGACGGGCGACCGCGCCGAGCTGCTCGTCGACCGTCTTCATGATGGCCTGCTCCTGCTCGCGTGCCGAGGCCGGATCGGCCGCGCGCGAGGCGTCCTTGAGCACCACGAAGGCCACCGCCACCTGGCCCTTGAGCTGGTCGGCCATGCCGACCACCGCGACCTCGGCCACGTTCGGGTGGCTGGAGATGCTCTCCTCGATCTCGCGCGTGCCCAGGCGGTGGCCGGCGACGTTGATCACGTCGTCGGTGCGGCCCAGGATGAAGAAATAGCCGTCGGCATCCTTCACGCCCCAGTCGAAGGTGCTGTACATGGTGCGGCCGTGGATGCTGCTCCAGTAGGTCTTGACGTAGCGCGCGTCATCGCCCCAGATCGTCTGCAGGCAGCCCGGCGGCAGCGGGCCCTCGGCTGCGATCACGCCCTTCCTGTTCGGCTCGGTGATTTCCTCGCCGGTCGTCTCGTCGATCAGTCGCACGTCGAAGCCGTAGACTGCCTTGCCGGGCGAACCGAACTTGGTCGGCGCCGGCTCGACGCCGTTGCAGATCGCCATGATCGGCCAGCCGGTCTCGGTCTGCCAGTAGTTGTCGATGATCGGCTTCTTGATCGCGTCGGCCATCCAGGTCGCGGTCGGCTCGTCGAGCGGCTCGCCGGCCAGGAACAGCGCCTTCAAGCTGGACAGGTCGTACTGGGTCAGGTAGGCCGGATCCTGTTTTTTGAGCACGCGGGCGGCGGTCGGGGCGCTGAACATGACCGAGACCTTGTACTTCTCGACCAGGCTCCACCAGATGCCGGCGTCGGGACGGGTCGGCAGGCCTTCGTACATGATGGTGGCCATGCCGTTGATCAGCGGGCCGTAGATGATGTAGCTGTGACCCACCACCCAGCCGATGTCCGAGGTCGAGAAGAAGGTCTCGCCCGGCTCGCCCTGGTAGATATGCTTCATCGAGGCGGCCAGCGCCACGCAATAGCCGCCGGTGTCGCGCTGCACGCCCTTGGGCTTGCCGGTGGTGCCCGAAGTGTAGAGGATGTAGCTCGGATGGGTCGAGTCGACCCATTCGCAGGGCACCTGGGCGTCGAGGAACTGCTCGCGCAGGGCCGCGTAGTCGACATCGCGGCCGGCCACCGGCGCCAGGTCGGCCAGGCCGCGGTTGACCATCACCACGCTGGCGGGCTTGTGTCCGGCCAGCTCGATCGCCTCGTCGAGCAGGTGCTTGTAGGGCACGACCTTGCCGCCGCGCATGCCGGCATCGGCGCTCACGATCACGGTCGGGGTGGCGTCGTCGATCCGGCTCGCCAGCGCATGGCTGGCGAAGCCGCCGAACACCACGGTGTGGACCGCGCCCAGGCGCACCGCCGCCAGCATCGCGAAGCAGGCCTCGGCGATCATCGGCATGTAGATCAGCACGCGGTCGCCCTTCTTGACGCCGAGCGACTGGTAGATGGCGGCGAAGCGCTGCACTTCCTGCTGCAGCTCCTTGAAGCTGTAGGCCTTCTCGGTGTTGGTCTCGGTCGAGACGAAGATCAGCGCGTTCTGCTCGGCGCGGCCCTTCAGGTGACGGTCGACCGCGTTGTGGCAAAGGTTGGTCAGGCCGCCCTCGAACCAGCGTGCGAACGGCGGACGGTCGTAGTTGCAGACCCGGTCGTAGGGCTGGTGCCAGTCGACGCCCTGCGCCTGCTCGGCCCAGAAGGCATCCCGATCATCGATCGAGCGGCGGAAGAACGCTTCATAGTTTTGGGAAGCAGGCATGTCAGTCTCCAGCAGTTTCCGCAGCGCGGAATGAAAAATAATAGATTCATAATTATGAATCCCCTGCTTGCAGCGGGCTGACAAGCCGGCTCCGGCCGATCAGTCCCGAGGCGACAGGGACCGGCTCGGCTGGCCCCGACCGAGCCAGGCAAGCTTACTTGACCAGTTGCAGGATGGAGCGGAAATCGGGGTGGTCGGCGTCGCCCAGCCATTCATAGATGACCATCTCGCTGGTGACGAGCTCGATGCCGTTGCCGGCCAGGCGGTCGAAGGCGGCATCGCGGTCGCGCTCACGGCGCGAGGCACAGGCATCGGTCACGACCCAGACATCGAACTCCTGCTCGAGCAGGCCGAGCGCAGTCTGCAGCAGGCAGATATGCGCCTCGCAGCCGGCCAGCACGATGGTGTTGCGGCCAGGAGCCTCCTGCTGCGGCTTTTGCAGATGCTTGGGCAGGCTGCGCGCATTGCCGCCGCTGCGCTGGGGCTTGGCCGGCGGACGCAGCGCCTGGACCAGGTCGGACTGGGTGGCATCGAAGGCCATCTTGGGAAAGCTGGCCTGCAGCAAGGGCTGCAGCTCGGGCGTCATGGCGCCCAGGCCCTCGGGGTTCTGCTCGGTGCCCCAGGCTGGCACGCCCAGCATCCGGGCGACCTTGGCCAGCAGCAAGGCGCGCGCCAGCGCCTCCTCGCCCTGGTGCAGGGCCTTGAGCATGCGCGGCTGGTAATCGACCAGCAGCAATTGACTGTCATCAGCGTCCAACAACATGTTTTTCTCCGGGTTATCACGGGTGGTTCAAGAGGCGTGATTTAACCATGCTGTCATGTCCACCAGTTAGAATCTAGAGATGCGTTCATTGATCATTGCCATCGCTCTCGCCTCGGTCTGCGGCTTCGCTGCTGCCGAGCCCGCCAGCCAGGCCGACCCGGTGGGCGAACTGGTCGCCAGCAAGGGGCTGATCTCGCGCCTCGAAGGCGTGCGCCAGAACATGAGCTCGGTCGCTTCCGAGCTGGTCGTCAATGCCATGGGTTTCCTGGGCGTGCGCTACAAGTACGGCGGCAACGACCTCGAAGATGGCGTGGACTGCAGCGGCTTCGTGCGCGCCATCTACGAGCAGACCCTGGGCATGGTGCTGCCGCGCCGCGCCGCCGAACAGGCGCGCGCGACCCAGACCATCAGCCAGGACGAGCTCAAGCCCGGCGACCTGGTGTTCTTCAACACCATGCGTTCGGCCTTCAGCCATGTCGGCATCTACATCGGCGACAACAAGTTCATCCATGCCCCGCGCAGCGGCGCGCAGGTGCGGGTCGAGGACATGCGCCAGAGCTACTGGGTCAAGCGCTTCAACGGCGCGCGCCGGGTCGAGGCTGGCGCCGGCAGCATCCCCCTGCCCTCGCCGCGCTGACGGCCCGACTCCTCGAGTCGGCAGCAGCCACCGAATCACCGCCTCCGGCCAGCCCGCAGGCGGTTTTTTCTTGCCTGCCAAGCCCGCCGGCACAGGGACGACCCGCGCGACCCTGAGTTTTTTCCGGAAGGTCCCTCAGCTTGCCACAGCCTGGCAGCAGGCTGACAATGCAGATTCCCAAGAGGGGAGTAGCAAGCCAGCCCGGCCGCCTGCAGCGGCTGTGCTGGCGACAGTTTCCGTCAAGACGCGGCCCGTCGATCAGGCGGACGCCGGAGCTGTCCCGCCAGGCTGATCGGCCGACGGTTGCAAGACCTTGCGGGTGTTGTCCAACACCTTTGCTGCAAGGAATTCATCATGGAAACCATCGCTCCCCTCTGGCTCTGGCTGGCATTCGCCGGCTTCGTGCTGGTGTCGCTGTTCGTCGATTTCATCGTCCTCAACAAGCAGGGCGCCCATGTGGTGGGCGTGCGCGAGGCGCTCAAGTGGTCGCTGATCTGGGTGGCCCTGAGCGTCCTGTTCAACGGCCTGCTCTGGTGGGCAGTGAAGGACAGCACCGGCTCGGTGGCGCTGGCCAACGAGAAGTCGCTCGAGTTCCTGACTGGCTACCTGATCGAGAAAAGCCTGGCGGTCGACAACATCTTCGTCTTCCTGCTGATCTTCAGCTACTTTGCAGTGCCACCGGCCTTCCAGAAGCGGGTGCTGATGATAGGCATCATCGGCGCCATCGTGCTGCGCACGATCATGATCCTGGTTGGCGGCTGGCTGCTGGCCCAGTTCCACTGGATCCTTTACCTGTTCGGCGCCTTCCTGGTCCTGACCGGCCTCAAGATGTGGTGGGCCGCCGGCAAGGAATCCGACCTGGAGGACAACCCGGCGCTCAAGCTGCTGCGCAAGCTGCTGCCAGTCAGCCAGCAGTATGACGGCGAGAAGTTCTGGACGGTCGAGAACGGCAAGAAGATCGCCACCCCGCTGCTGATGGTGGTGGCCCTGGTCGGCCTGACCGACGTGATCTTCGCGGTCGACTCGATCCCGGCCATCTTTGCCATCACCAAGGACCCGTTCATCGTGCTGACCAGCAATGTGTTCGCCATCCTGGGCCTGCGCGCCATGTTCTTCCTGCTGCAGGCCGCGGCCAGCCGCTTCCACCTGCTCAACTATGGCCTGGCCGTGATCCTGGTCTTCATCGGCGGCAAGATGCTGCTGATCGACATCTACAAGATCCCGGTGGCCGTGTCGCTGGGCGTGGTGCTCGGCATCCTGGCCATCACCATGGTCTGGAGCGCCAAGACCGCTCCCAACACCTGACGGCCTGGCCGATCCAGCCGCCCCCGTCCACCTTACCGGAGCACTGTCATGAAGATCCTGCTTGCCGTTGACGGCAGCCCGTTCACCCAGAAGATGCTGGCCTACCTGACGACCCACCCTGAGCTGTTCGGGCCGCACAACCAATTCACGGTCTTTACCGCAGTGGCCGCCCTGCCCCCGCGTGCCAGGGCTGCGGTCAGCCATGAGGTGGCCCATGGCTACTACGAGGAGGAAGCCGCCAAGGTCGATGGCCCGGTGCTGGCCTACCTGGCAGGCCATGGCATCAGGCCCGAAGTCATGCACCAGGTCGGACCGGCCGGCGAGCTGATCGCCAGGGCCGCCAGCGAGGGCGGGTTCGACCTGGTGCTGATGGGCTCGCACGGCCACGGCGCGTTGGCCAACCTGGTGCTGGGGTCGGTGGCGACCCAGGTGCTGGCACGCTGCCAGGTGCCGGTCTTGCTGGTGCGCTGATGCGCTGAGCCCGCAGGAAAAAAAGCCCGAACCGTTGCCGGTCCGGGCTTTTCTGCTTTGCAGGCGCTGGCGCGCTTACTTCTTGCTCGGCGGCAAGTCAGTGCAGGAACCGTGCGCGACCTCGGCCGCCATGCCGATCGACTCGCCCAGCGTCGGGTGCGGGTGGATGGTCTTGCCGATGTCGACCGCATCCGCGCCCATCTCGATCGCCAGCGCGATCTCGCCGATCATGTCGCCGGCATGGGTGCCGACGATGCCGCCGCCCAGGATCTTGCCGTGGCCATGCGCTTCCGGGCTGTCGTCGAACAGCAGCTTGGTGAAGCCCTCGTCGCGGCCGTTGGCGATCGCGCGGCCCGAGGCGGTCCAGGGGAACAGGCCCTTCTTGACCTTGATGCCCTGCGCCTTGGCCTGGTCTTCGGTCAGGCCGACCCAAGCCACTTCCGGATCGGTGTAAGCCACCGACGGGATCACGCGGGCGTTGAAGGCGGCCGATGCCAGCTCCGGCTTGCCCTGCAGTTCGCCGGCGATGACCTCGGCTGCCACATGCGCCTCGTGCACCGCCTTGTGCGCCAGCATCGGCTGGCCGACGATGTCGCCGATGGCGAAGATGTGCGGCACGTTGGTGCGCATCTGGATGTCGACATTGATGAAGCCGCGATCCGTCACCGCGACGCCCGCCTTGTCGGCGGCGATCTTCTTGCCGTTGGGCGTGCGGCCCACCGCCTGCAGCACCAGGTCGTAGGTGCCTTCGGACTTGCTGCCGTCCAGGCCCTCGAACTGCACCTTGATGCCTTCGGGAGTCGCTTCGGCGCCGACCGTCTTGGTCTTCAACATGATGTTGTCGAAGCGGTGCGCGTTCATCTTCTGCCAGACCTTGACCAGGTCGCGGTCGGCGCCCTGCATCAGGCCGTCCATCATCTCGACCACGTCCAGGCGCGCGCCCAGGGTCGAGTAGACGGTGCCCATCTCGAGGCCGATGATGCCGCCGCCGACGATCAGCATCTTCTTCGGCACGCCTTGCAGCGCCAGCGCGCCGGTCGAGTCGACCACGCGCGGGTCCTGCGGCATGAAGGGCAGGCGCACGGCTTGCGAGCCGGCCGCGATGATGCAGCGCTTGAAGGCGACGACCTTCTTGGCTCCGGTCTTGTCCTGGCCGCTGCCGCTGGTCTCCTCGACCTCGACATGGTTGGCGCCGACGAAGGCACCGTAGCCGCGCACGATGGTGACCTTGCGCATCTTGGCCATGGCAGCGAGGCCGCCGGTCAGCTTGGCGATGACCTTTTCCTTGTGGCCGCGCAGCATGTCGACGTTGACGGTCGGGGCGCCGAAATCGACACCCAGGGCGCCGAGGTGCGAGACCTCGTCCATCACGGCCGCCACATGCAGCAGCGCCTTGGACGGGATGCAGCCGACGTTGAGGCAGACGCCGCCGAGCGTCGCGTAGCGCTCGACGATCACGACCTTCAGGCCCAGGTCGGCGGCGCGGAAGGCGGCCGAGTAGCCGCCGGGGCCGGCGCCGAGCACGAGCACGTCGCACTCGATGTCGGCGCTGCCGCCAAAGCTGGACGCCACGGGAGCCGGTGCGGCAGCCACGGGGGCTGCGACCGGAGCAGCTGCGGGAGCCGCGGCAACAGCGGGGGCAGCGGCCGGAGCAGCTGCAGCGCCTTCGGCCTCGAGCACCAGCACGACCGTGCCTTCGCTGACCTTGTCGCCCAGCGCGACCTTGAGTTCCTTGACCACGCCGGCGTGGCTGGAAGGAATCTCCATCGAGGCCTTGTCGCTCTCGACGGTGATCAGGCTTTGCTCGGCCTTGATGCTGTCGCCGGGCTTGACCAGCAGCTCGATCACCGCCACCTGGTCGAAGTCGCCGATGTCCGGGACCTTGATATCAATCAGTGCCATTTCTTGTTCCTATTTCTTGCCGGGCAGGACGGATTGAGCCGCCCTGCCCTGTGACACATCAGAGCAGCACGCGGCGGAAATCCGCCAGGATCTGGCCCAGGAAGGCGTTGAAGCGGGCGGCGGCGGCGCCGTCGATCACGCGGTGGTCCCAGGTCAGGGACAGCGGGAGCATCAGGCGCGGCTGGAAGGCCTTGCCGTCCCACTTGGGCTCCATCTGGCTCTTGCAAACGCCCAGGATCGCGACTTCAGGCGCGTTGATGATGGGCGTGAAGTAGCGGCCACCGATGCCGCCCAGGCTCGAGATGGTGAAGGTGGCGCCCGACATGTCGGCCGGACCCAGCTTGCCGTCGCGTGCCTTCTTGGCCAGCTCGCCCATTTCCTGGCTGATCTGCAGCACGCCCTTCTTGTCGGCGTCCTTGATGACCGGAACCACCAGGCCGTTCGGGGTGTCGGCGGCAAAGCCGATGTGGTAGTACTGCTTGTAGACCAGCGCGTCGCCGTCCAGGCTCGAGTTGAACTCGGGGAACTTCTTGAGTGCGGCCACGCAGGCCTTGATCAGGAAGGCCAGCATCGTGACCTTGACGCCCGACTTCTCGTTTTCCTTGTTGGTCGAGACGCGGAAGGCTTCGAGGTCGGTGATGTCGGCGTCGTCATGGTTGGTGACGGCCGGGATCATGACGGCGTTGCGCAGCAGGTTGGCACCGCTGATCTTCTTGATGCGGCCCAGTTCCTTGCGCTCGATCGGACCAAACTTGGCGAAGTCGACCTTGGGCCAGGGGATCAGGCCGAGCTCGGAGCCGCCGCCGGCCGCAGCTGCCTTGGGCGCTGCCGCCGCGATGGCCTTGGTCTGCGCGCTGCCGGCCATCACGGCCTTGGTGAAGGCCTGGACGTCTTCCTGGGTGATGCGGCCCTTGGCGCCGCTGCCCTTGACCTCGTCGAGCGGCACGCCGAGCTCGCGCGCGAACTTGCGCACCGAGGGACTGGCATGCGGCAGACCGAGCGCCGGGGTGGCGGTGGGATTGTGCGCCGGAGCGGCGGCCACGGCTGCGGCAGCGGCGACCGGAGTCACTGCGGGAGCAGCGGCCGGGGCCGGTGCAGCCGCCGGAGCGGCAGCAGCGGGAGCGGCGACCGGGGCAGCTGCGCCTTCCAGGATCGCCAGCAGGTCGCCGATGTTGACGGTGTCGCCGACCTTGACCTTGAGCTCCTTGAGTACGCCAGCGTGGCTCGACGGGATCTCCATCGAGGCCTTGTCGGACTCGACCGTGATCAGGCTCTGCTCGACCTTGATGGCGTCGCCGGGCTTGACGAAGACCTCGATCACCGCGACATCCTTGAAGTCGCCGATGTCGGGCACGCGCACCTCGACCGGGCCGGCGACCGCAGCCGTGGCCGCCACGGGCGCGGCAGCCACCGGAGCGGCCGCTGCGGCGGCGGGAGCCGGAGCGGCAGCGGGGGCAGCGGCAGTGGCCGGAGCGGCGACGGCGGCTGCGCCAGCGACTTCGAGCAGCAGCACCAGCGAGCCTTCCTTGACCTTGTCGCCCAGCGCGACCTTGAGCTCCTTGACCACGCCAGCGGCCGAGGACGGGATCTCCATCGAGGCCTTGTCGCTCTCGACCGTGATCAGGCTCTGCTCGGCCTGCACGCTGTCGCCCGGCTTGACCAGCAGCTCGATCACCGCCACTTCGTCGAAGTCGCCGATGTCCGGGACCTTGATTTCAATGATTGCCATTTTGTGTCTCTCTGATATCAGTTGGGGACAGGGCAGCTGCCCCGTCCCGTCAGGTCACGGATTTAAGCGTAGAGCGGGTTGGCCTTGTCGGCGTCGATGCCGTACTTCGCGATCGCCTCGGCGACCTTGGCCAGCGGCAGCTTGCCTTCGTCGGCCAGCGACTTGAGCGCGGCAATGACGATGAAGTGACGGTTGATCTCGAAGTGCTCGCGCAGCTTGCTGCGGAAGTCGCTGCGGCCGAAACCGTCGGTGCCCAGCACCTTGAAGCTGCGACCCTGGGGCAGGAAGGGGCGGATCTGCTCGGCGTAGTTCTTCATGTAGTCGGTCGAGGCGATCACCGGACCGGCGTGGGCCGCCAGCTGTTGCGCCACGAACGGGACCTTCGGGGTCTCGAGCGGGTGCAGCAGGTTGAAGCGCTCGGCGTCCTGGCCGTCGCGCGCCAGTTCGTTGAACGACGGGCAGCTCCAGACATCGGCCTGCACGCCCCAGTCGGCGGCCAGCAGTTCCTGCGCCGCGATCGACTCGCGCAGGATGGTGCCCGAGCCCAGCAGCTGGACGCGGGTTTCGCCTGCCGCGCCCGGCTTGCACAGGTACATGCCCTTGATGATCTGCTCTTCGGTGCCGGCGGTCAGGCCCGGCATCGCGTAGTTCTCGTTGAGCAGGGTCAGGTAGAAGAACACGTTCTCCTGGCGCTCGACCATGCGCTTCAAGCCGTGGTGCAGGATCACGCCGACTTCGTGCGCGAAGGTCGGGTCGTAGGACACGCAGTTCGGGATCGTGCCGGCCAGGATATGGCTGTGGCCGTCCTCGTGCTGCAGGCCTTCGCCGTTGAGCGTGGTGCGACCCGAGGTGCCGCCGAGCAGGAAGCCGCGCGCCTGCATGTCGCCGGCCGCCCAGGCCAGGTCACCGATGCGCTGGAAGCCGAACATCGAGTAGTAGACGTAGAACGGGATCATGATCCGGTTCGACGTGCTGTAGCTGGTCGCCGCGGCGATCCAGCTGCTCATGCCGCCGGCCTCGTTGATGCCTTCCTGCAGGATCTGGCCGGCCTTGTCTTCCTTGTAGTACATGACCTGGTCGCGATCGACCGGAGTGTACTGCTGGCCCGCCGGGTTGTAGATGCCGATCTGGCGGAACAGGCCTTCCATGCCGAAGGTGCGCGCCTCGTCGACCAGGATCGGCACCACGCGCGGGCCGATGGCCTGGTCGCGCAGCAGCTGGGTCAGGAAACGGACATAGGCCTGGGTGGTCGAGATCTCGCGGCCTTCGGCGGTCGGCTCGAGCACGGCCTTGAAGTTCTCCAGCGCCGGCACGGTGAAGCTCTCGTCGGCCTTGGTGCGGCGGTGCGGCAAATAGCCGCCGAGTGCCTTGCGGCGCTCGTGCAGGTACTGCATCTCGGGGGTGTCGTCGGCCGGCTTGTAGAACGGAATGTTGGCCAGCTCGCTGTCCGGGACCGGGATGTTGAAGCGATCGCGCATGTAGCGGATGTCGTCGTCGGTCAGCTTCTTGGTCTGGTGGACGGTGTTCTTGGCCTCGCCGGCCTTGCCCATGCCGTAGCCCTTGACGGTCTTGACCAGCAGCACGGTCGGCTGGCCCTTGTGCTTGACGGCGCGGTCGAAGGCAGCAAACACCTTCTGCGGATCATGGCCGCCGCGGCGCAGGTTCCAGATGTCGTCGTCGGTCATGTGCGACACCAGCTCGAGCGTGCGCGGGTCGCGGCCGAAGAAGTTCTTGCGCACATAGGCGCCATCGAAGGCCTTGAAGCTCTGGTAGTCACCGTCGAGGGTGTCCATCATCAGCTTGCGCAGCGCGCCGTCCTTGTCGCGCGCCAGCAGCGAATCCCACTCGCTGCCCCACAGCAGCTTGATGACGTTCCAGCCGGAGCCGCGGAACTCGCTCTCGAGCTCCTGGATGATCTTGCCGTTGCCGCGCACCGGGCCGTCGAGGCGCTGCAGGTTGCAGTTGATCACGAAGATCAGGTTGTCCAGGCCTTCGCGTGCGGCCAGGCCGATCGCGCCCAGCGATTCCGGCTCGTCCATCTCGCCGTCGCCGCAGAACACCCAGACCTTGCGGTTCTCGGTGTTGGCGATGCCGCGCGCGTGCAGGTACTTCAGGAAGCGGGCCTGGTAGATCGCCATCAGCGGGCCCAGGCCCATCGAGACGGTCGGGAACTGCCAGAACTCGGGCATCAGCTTGGGGTGCGGGTAGCTCGACAGACCCTTGCCGTCGACTTCCTGGCGGAAGTTGAGCAGCTGCTCCTCGGTCAGGCGGCCTTCGAGGTAGGCGCGCGCGTAGACACCGGGCGAGACATGGCCCTGGATGTAGAGGCAGTCGCCGCCGTGGTTCTCGCTCTCGGCATGCCAGAAATGGTTGAAGCCGGCACCGAACATGCTGGCCAGCGAGGCGAAGGAGCCGATGTGGCCGCCCAGGTCGCCGCCGTCTTCCGGGTTGTGGCGGTTGGCCTTGACCACCATCGCCATCGCGTTCCAGCGCATGTAGGAGCGCAGGCGCTCCTCGATCTCGATGTTGCCGGGGCAGCGGGCTTCCTGCTCGGGCGGAATGGTGTTGACATAGGCCGTGTTGGCCGAGAACGGCAGGTCGATGCCGCTGGCACGCGCCTCTTCAAGCAGTTGCTCGATCAGGAAATGGGCCCGGTCGGCGCCTTCCTGGCCGATGACGGCCTTGAGCGCGTCCATCCATTCGCGCGTTTCCTGGCTATCGATATCCTGGCGGGCGCCGCCCAGGGGCAGCTGCTGGCTGTCAGACATGGTGTCTCCTTGGTTGAGAAAGGGGGTTTGAATTTTGATTGTTTCAGATTCTCACATTCTTTCCCCGATTTTTCAAGTAATGCATAACGATTTTGCATCATGAAAAACAGGGAGGCGTGACCGCCCTCCTGCTGCCAGCCTCGCTTAGACTCGGGATCGATGTCAATTGCCAACAACCCCACCCCTGCAGCGCCCGGCCTGCTGGCCCGCTGGCGGCGCTGGTGGCGCAGCCTGCCGCCGCTGCGCCAGGACCGCATCGCCACCTTCGGGCCCGCCGTCTCGGTGATCGTCTTCCTGGCGGCGATCGCGGCCGCCATGGTCTATTTCCAGCTCGAGGAATACGAGCGCGAGCGCGAAGCCGTGATGCGCGATGTCGAGTACGCGCAGCTGCAGCTGCGCCAGCGGCTGCAGGACCGCCGGCAGCAGTTGCTGGCGATCACCCAGGACCTGTCGCAGCGCAAGAGCGGCGCCTTCGAGTTCGAGTTCCAGAGCGAGATCCTGATCAGCCAGTATCCCGAGCTGACCGCGCTGAGCTGGATCGGTCCGCAAGGCGAAGTGATCGCCTCCCGGCTGGCACCGGACGCTACCGAGACGGCCGACCACGAGCTGCGCAACCACCTGAGCCACCCGGCCCGGCTGGCAGCTTTCGAGCAGGCCAGGCGGCAACTGGCGCCGGTCTTCCTGCACCGCGAATTCGGCCTCCAGGAAGATCCGGCGCTGCTGCTGGCGCTGCCGCTGGCGCGGCGCAACCTGTTCCTGGGCATGGTGCTGGCCGAGTTCTCCTACGAGGAACTGCTGCGCCAGGCCGTGCCGAAAGCGACGCTGGCGCGCTATGCGGTGGCCCTGATCGACGAGCGCGGCGAACTGCTGGCTGGCGTCAAGCAAGACAGCCGGCGCGCCATGCTGCACCGCCTGCCCTGGGCGATGGACCCGCCGGCCTACCGCGTGACGCTGGCCCCGCAGGACGGCCGGCTGACGCTGCAGGCCCAGGTCTACCGCACCTCGCAGGACGGTCCGGGACGGGCGCTGTTCTGGACCCTGGGCGCGCTGAGCCTGCTGACGGTCTGGATGCTGCTGGCCAACTGGCGCCACTCGCGGCGCCGCATCCAGGCCCAGCAGGCGCTGCTGACCGAGACCAATTTCCGGCGCGCGATGGAGAACTCGATGCTGACCGGCATGCGCGCGCTCGACCTCGAGGGCCGCATCACCTACGTCAACCCGGCGTTCTGCCGCATGACGGGCTGGACCGAGGAGGACCTGGTCAACAGCGGGCCGCCCTACTGCTACTGGCCGGAAGAGGACCACGAGGCGCTGTGGAAGATCCTGTACGAGGAGCTGCACGGGCGCTATTCACCGAGCGGCTTCGAGATGCGCCTGCTGCGCAAGGACGGCAGCCTGTTCAATGCGCGCATGTACATCTCGCCGCTGATCGCGCCCGACGGCCATCAGACCGGCTGGATGACCTCGATCACCGACATCACCGAGCCCAAGCGGGTGCGCGAGGAACTCAGTGCCTCCTACGAGCGCTTCGCCACCGTGCTCGACAGCCTGGACACGGCGATCTCGGTCGCCCCGCTCGGCAGCGTCGAGCTGCTGTTCGCCAACAAGATGTACCGCAACTGGCTCGGCCAGCGCGGCGACGGCCACCGCCAGCTGCTCGACCTGGCCTGCATCGCTCCCCGGCCGGCGCAGGCGCAGCGCAAGGCCGCGGTGGCCGAAGCCGAGGCCGAGGCGGGCGACGAGGCCCTGGCTGCCGGCAGCAATGGCGGCAGCGCCGAGATCTGGCTGCCCGAGCTGGAGAAATGGCTGGAAGTGCGCACCCGCTACCTGACCTGGGTCGACGGCCGCATGGCGCAGATGGTGATCGCGAGCGACATCACGGCGCGCCGCCATGCCGAGGAGCTCGGCGCGCAGCAGGCCGAGCGCGCCCAGACCGCCAGCCGCCTGATCACGATGGGCGAGATGGCCTCGAGCGTCGCGCATGAGCTCAACCAGCCGCTGACCGCGATCAACAACTACTGCAGCGGCATGATCTCGCGCGTCAAGCGCCAGCAGATCAACGAGGAGGAGTTGCTCGGCGCGCTCGAGAAGACCATGAAGCAGGCCCAGCGGGCTGGCCAGATCATCCAGCGCATCCGTGCCTTCGTCAAGCGCAGCGAACCGAATGTGACGCTGTCCGATGTCGCGCAGATGGTGAGCAACGCGACCGAGCTGGCCGAGATCGAGCTGCGCCGGCACCAGATCCGGCTCAACAGCTACCTGGCCGCCAGGCTGCCGCCGCTGATGGTCGATCCGATCCTGATCGAGCAGGTGCTGATCAACCTGATCAAGAACGGCGGCGAGTCGATCCAGCAGGCACAGCGCCCGCCGGTCCAGCGCCAGGTCGAGCTGCGCGTGAGCCAGCGCCTGATCGAGCAGCACCCGGTGGTCGAGTTCTGCGTGCAGGACACCGGCCAGGGCGTGCCGCCCGAGATCCTCGAGCGCATCTACGAGGCCTTCTACAGCACCAAGGCCGAGGGCATGGGCATCGGGCTCAAGCTGTGCCGCTCGATCGTCGAGGCCCATCACGGCCGGCTGCAGGCGCGAAACCTCTACAATCCCGACGGTATCGTGGGCTGCGAGTTCAGCTTCTGGATCCCGGTCACCGAACCCCCTCGGAGCGATGCTGAAACGACAACGCCGGTCTCCCTCAATGCCGGCCCGATAGCGAAAGAATAAGATGAGTTTGATCCCGAAAAAGGGCACGGTCTATGTCGTGGACGACGACGAGGCCGTGCGCGATTCGCTGCAATGGCTGCTCGAAGGCAAGGATTACCGAGTGCGCTGCTTCGAGTCGGCCGAGTCCTTCCTGAGCCGCTTCGACCCGCGCGAGGTCGCCTGCCTGATCGCCGACATCCGCATGGACGGCATGAGCGGCATGGAGCTGCAGGACCGCCTGATCGAGCGCCAGTCCCCGCTGCCGATCGTCTTCATCACCGGCCACGGCGACGTGCCGATGGCAGTCGAGACGATGAAGAAGGGCGCGCTGGACTTCATCCAGAAGCCCTTCAACGAGGAGCACCTGCTGCCGCTGGTCGAGCGCATGCTGGAGCGGGCGCGCGAGTCCTTCGCGGCGCAGCAGGTGGTGGCCAACCGCGAGGCGCTGATCGCCAAGCTGACCTCGCGCGAGGCCCAGGTGCTCGAGCGCATCGTGGCCGGACGGCTCAACAAGCAGATCGCCGACGACCTCGGCATCAGCATCAAGACGGTCGAGGCGCATCGCGCCAACATCATGGAAAAGCTCAACGCCGCCACCGTGGCCGATCTGCTCAAGATCGCGCTCGGCCAGGCTCCCGCCAAGAACTGAAAGTCCCCCAAGAAATGACGGCACAACTGATAGACGGCAACGCCCTTTCGCGCCAGCTGCGCACCGAGGTTTCCGAGCGCGTGAGCGCCCTCAAGGCCAAGGGCCTGACCCCCGGCCTGGCCGTGATCCTGGTCGGCGAGAACCCGGCCAGCCAGGTCTATGTCCGCAACAAGGTCAAGGCCTGCGAGGACACCGGCATGCATTCGGTGCTCGAGAAGTACGACGCCAGCATGAGCGAGGCAGAGCTGCTCGCGCGCGTCGAGGCGCTCAACAGCGACCCGACCATCCACGGCATCCTGGTCCAGTTGCCGCTGCCGGCCCACATGGACGCGCAGAAGGTGATCGAGGCGATCAGCCCGGCCAAGGATGTCGACGGCTTCCACATCGCCAGCGCCGGCGCGCTGATGACCGGCATGGCCGGCTTCTGGCCCTGCACGCCCTACGGCTGCATGAAGATGCTCGAAAGCATCGGCTATGACCTCAAGGGCAAGCATGCGGTCGTGATCGGCCGCAGCAACATCGTCGGCAAGCCGATGGCGCTGATGCTGCTGCAGCAGAATGCCACCGTGACGATCTGCCACAGCGCGACGCCCGACCTCAAGGCGATGACGCTGCAGGCCGACGTGATCGTCGCCGCGGTCGGCAAGCGCAATGTGCTGACCGCCGACATGGTCAAGCCCGGCGCCGTCGTGCTCGACGTCGGCATGAACCGCAACGAGGCAGGCAAGCTCTGCGGCGACGTCGATTTCGACGGCGTCAAGGAGGTGGCGAGCTGGATCACCCCGGTGCCGGGCGGCGTCGGCCCGATGACCATCACCATGCTGATGGTCAACACGCTCGAATCCGCCGAGCGCGCGCTGGCGGTCTGATCCACTCCTGTCCAGGCCCGGCTTGGGCCAGCCGACTGACGGCACCCGATCGCAGGATCGGGTGCCGTTTTTGCATGGCCGGTGCGCGGCTGGCGGACCTGGCCCCGGGTAAACCCCGATCCGGACGGTCGCGTAGGCCCGGAAATTGCATGTAAGGTAAGGACCTGGCCTGGAGCTATCCAGTGCCGCCCTTAGCTGCAACAGGAGTCGCGATGCAAATGAAGATGAAACTCACCGTTCTCGCTGCCATGGCCGCCGCCTTCGGCGCGGTCAGCGCCCAGGAAGTCGTCAGGATCGGCCATGTCGGCCCGTCCAGTGGTGCCATTGCCCACCTGGGCAAGGACAACGAGAATGGTGCCCGACTGGCGATCGAGGAGCTCAACGCCAAGGGTGTCAAGATCGGCGGCAAGGCTGTCAAGTTCGAGCTGATCGCCGAGGACGATGGCGCCGACCCCAAGCAGGCCACCGCGGCGGCGCAGAAGCTGGTCGACTCCAAGGTCAATGGCGTGATCGGCCATCTGAACTCGGGCACCACGATCCCGGCCTCCAAGATCTACAGCGACGCCGGCATCCCGCAGATCTCGCCCTCCTCGACCAACCCGAAATACACCCGCCAGGGCTACAAGACCGCCTTCCGCGTCGTGGCCGACGACGTCCACCTGGGCGGCACGCTGGGCCGCTACGCGGTCAACCAGCTCAAGGGCAAGACCGTCGCCGTGATCGACGACCGCACGGCCTATGGCCAGGGCGTGGCCAACGAGTTCGAGAAGGCGGTCAAGGCTGCCGGTGCCACCATCGTCGGACGCGAGTTCACCTCCGACAAGGCGACCGACTTCATGGCCATCCTGACCACCCTCAAGAGCAAGAAGCCCGATGTCGTGTTCTTCGGCGGCATGGACTCGGTCGGCGGCCCGATGCTCAAGCAGATGAAGTCGCTCGGCATCAATGCCAAGTTCATGGGCGGCGACGGCATCTGCACCGCCGAGCTGCCCAAGCTCGCGGGCGACGCCATGGCCGACGGCCAGGTGGTCTGCGCCGAAGCCGGCGGCGTCGAAGGCGCACAGAAGAAATCGGCCGACGACTTCAACGCCCGCTTCCAGAAGCGCTTCAACGACGACGTCAAGCTGTACGCGCCCTATGTCTACGACTCCGTCAACGTGATGGTCGACGCCATGGTGCGTGCCGGCTCGGCCCAGCCGGCCAAGTACCTGCCCGAGCTGGCCAAGACCCAGGGCTTTGCCGGCGTGATGGGCCCAATCAGCTTCGACGAGAAGGGTGACATCAAGAACGGCGCGCTGACCCTCTACACCTACAAGGGTGGCAAGCGCGACGCGATCGCCGTGATCCGCTGAGCCGCTCGACCAGCACCGGCAATTGAAAAGGCCGCCCGCTCGCCAGAGTGGGCGGCCTTTGTCGATTCGGCCTTGCGGTGAAGAGTGCGGTTCAGGCCCGCCTCAAGGGCGGCTTGCCAGCCGCGTGAACACGCGCAGGGCACCAATCCATTGCAACAGCACCAGCATGGTGCCTGCACCATGCCAGAACCTGAGGTCGCCGCCACTGCTGCGCGCGTTCACGATGCGCTGGGCGACGCCGAACTCCTGCAGCAGCGCGGCCAGCGCCGCCAGCAGCAGCCATGGCAGCAGCAGCAACGCCAGCCTGCCAGCAGCTGGCGCCTGCCGGTCCTGCGCGCGCGCCCAGAGCAGCAGCCCCAAGGCCGCGAACAGGCTGAACCAGGACTGGAGCTGGAACAACCGCGCCGCATAGGGTCCGGCCAGGGCCGGACTGCCGAAATGCGCGAAGGCCAGCGGCACCGCCACGAAGCTCAAGGCAGTCAAGCCGCCCCACCACAGGGCGGCCAGCAGCTGGGGCCATTGCCGGAGCATGGGGCCAGACTCAGAGGTAGCGGACCGCGACGATCTCGAAGCGCTTGACGCCACCCGGCGCCTGGACCTGGGCCGTGTCGCCCTCCTCCTTGCCGATCAGCGCGCGCGCGATCGGGCTCGAGATGTTGACCAGGCCGAGCTTGATGTCGGCCTCGTCCTCGCCGACGATCTGGTAGGTCACGGCATCACCGCTGTCCTCGTCCTCGAGCTCGACCGTGGCGCCGAACACCACGCGGCCGCCCGCATCGACCTCGGACGGATCGATGATCTGGGCCGCCGACAGCTTGCCCTCGATCTCGGCGATGCGGCCCTCGATGAAGCCCTGGCGCTCCTTGGCGGCATCGTAGTCGGCGTTCTCGCTCAGGTCGCCCTGGGCCCGCGCCTCGGCAATCGCGGTGATGACGGCAGGACGCTCGACGCTCTTGAGGCGCTGCAGCTCCGCCTTGAGCTTCTCTGCGCCGCGCTTGGTGACGGGATAGGTGGCCATATTGTTATTGCTCCAGACAAAGAGAAACCGCCGAACGTTGCCGGTCGGCGGTGTGATGCAGCAATTATGCCTCAATCCCGCGGGACCGAGGCTGCCGGACGACGCGGAAAACCGCTCAGGCCGCGAGCTGCGCGTGCAGTTCCTGCACCGAGTAGACCGCCAGGTTGTCGAGGTACTTCATGCCCTCGACCGCCGCTTCGGCACCGGCAATCGTCGTGAAGGTGGTGACGCGATTGAGCAGCGCGGTGGTGCGGATGTAGCGCGAGTCCACGATCGCGTTGCGGCGCTCCTCGACCGTGTTGATGACCATGGCGATCTCGCCATTCTTGATCATGTCGACGATGTTGGGACGGCCCTCGGCCACCTTGTTGACCACGCCGCAGGCGATGCCTTCGGCATTGATCGAGGCCGCCGTGCCACGGGTCGCGACGACCTCGAAGCCGAGCTCGACCAGGCCGCGGGCGATGCCGACCGCGCGCACCTTGTCGTTCTGCTTGACCGACAGGAAGACCTTCTTGACGCCGTCGCTGGCGCGCGGCAGCTTGGTGCCGGCGCCGAGCTGGCTCTTGACGAAGGCTTCGCCGAAGGTCTTGCCCACGCCCATGACCTCGCCGGTCGACTTCATCTCGGGGCCGAGGATGGTGTCGACGCCCGGGAACTTCACGAACGGGAACACGGCTTCCTTGACGCTGAAGTAAGGCGGAGTCACTTCCTTCGTGATGCCCTGAGCGGCCAGGGTCTGGCCGGCCATGCAGCGCGCCGCGACCTTGGCCAGCTGGATGCCGGTGGCCTTGGAGACGAAGGGCACGGTGCGCGAGGCACGCGGGTTGACTTCCAGCACGTAGATCACGTCCTGGCCGTTCTGCTTCTGCACTGCGAACTGCACGTTCATCAGGCCGACCACGTTGAGCGAGGCGGCCATCGCGGCGCTCTGGCGCTTGATCTCGGCCACGGTCTCGGCGCACAGGCTGTAGGGCGGCAGCGAGCAGGCGGAGTCGCCCGAGTGCACGCCGGCTTGCTCGATGTGCTCCATCACGCCGCCGATCAGGGTCTGGCCCTCATGGTCGCGCAGGCAGTCGACATCGCACTCGATCGCGTCGTTCAGGTAGCGGTCGAGCAGCACCGGGCTGTCGTTGCTGACCTTGACCGCCTCGCGCATGTAGCGCTCGAGGTCGCGCTGCTCGTGCACGATTTCCATCGCGCGGCCACCCAGCACATAGCTCGGGCGCACCACCAGCGGGTAACCCAGCGCAGCGGCCTTCTCCAGCGCCTCGGTCTCGGT
This sequence comes from Malikia granosa, assembly GCF_002980595.1. Classification (GTDB taxonomy): domain Bacteria; phylum Pseudomonadota; class Gammaproteobacteria; order Burkholderiales; family Burkholderiaceae_C; genus Malikia; species Malikia granosa. Next base: position 23,774 of record NZ_PVLQ01000064.1, on the reverse strand, counting down.
GCGAGCGGTGGCGTTGGGCGGCTGGCGCAGGCCGAGCTCGTGCAGCAGCTTCTGGAAGCGCTCGCGGTCCTCGGCCGCGTCGATCATGTCGGGGCTGGTGCCGATGATCGGCACGCCTTCGGCTTCCAGGCCGAGCGCGAGCTTCAACGGGGTCTGGCCGCCGTACTGGACGATCACGCCGGCCGGCTTTTCCTTGTCGACGATCTCGAGCACGTCTTCCAGCGTCAGCGGCTCGAAGTACAGGCGGTCCGAGGTGTCGTAGTCGGTCGAGACGGTCTCGGGGTTGCAGTTGACCATGATGGTCTCGTAGCCGTCCTCGCGCATGGCGAGCGCGGCGTGGACGCAGCAGTAGTCGAACTCGATGCCCTGGCCGATGCGGTTCGGACCGCCGCCCAGCACCATGATCTTCTTCTTGTCGGTGGGCGCAGCCTCGCACTCCTGTTCGTAGCTCGAGTACATGTAGGCGGTGTTGGTCGCGAACTCGGCGGCGCAGGTGTCGACCCGCTTGTAGACCGGGCGCACGTTGAGGGCGCGGCGCTGGTCGCGCACGGCCTTCTCGCTGGTTTTCAGCAGCTTGGCCAGGCGGCGGTCGCTGAAACCCTTCTTCTTCAGGATGCGCAGCGTGTCGGCGTCGATCGAGGCCAGCGCGCCCTCGCCCTTGTCGGCGGCGATCTGGTCGAGCTGCAGCTCGATCTTGACGATCTCCTCGATCTGGACCAGGAACCAGCGGTCGATCTTGGTCAGGTTGAACACCTCATCGAGCGACCAGCCGGCCGCGAAGGCGTCGCCCACGTACCAGATGCGGTCCGGACCCGGGGTGCCGAGCTCGCGCTCGAGCGTCTCGCGGTCCTGGGTCTTCTCGTTCATGCCGTCGACGCCGACTTCCAGGCCGCGCAGCGCCTTCTGGAACGATTCCTGGAAGGTGCGGCCCATCGCCATCACCTCGCCGACCGACTTCATCTGGGTGGTCAGGCGGTTGTCGGCGGTCGGGAACTTCTCGAACGCGAAGCGCGGGATCTTGGTCACGACATAGTCGATCGAGGGCTCGAACGAGGCCGGGGTCGCGCCGCCGGTGATGTCGTTCTTGAGCTCGTCGAGCGTGTAGCCGACCGCCAGCTTGGCCGCGACCTTGGCGATCGGGAAGCCGGTCGCCTTCGATGCCAGTGCCGACGAACGCGAGACGCGCGGGTTCATCTCGATCACGATCATGCGGCCGTCGGCCGGGTTGACCGAGAACTGCACGTTGGAGCCGCCGGTGTCGACACCGATCTCGCGCAGCACCGCCAGCGAGGCGTTGCGCATGATCTGGTACTCCTTGTCGGTCAGGGTCTGCGCCGGCGCGACGGTGATCGAGTCGCCGGTGTGCACGCCCATCGGGTCCAGGTTCTCGATCGAGCAGACGATGATGCAGTTGTCCGCCTTGTCGCGCACCACTTCCATCTCGTACTCTTTCCAGCCCACCAGCGACTCCTCGATCAGCAGCTCGGTGGTCGGAGAAGCCTCCAGGCCGCGCTTGCAGATGATCTCGAACTCTTCCGGGTTGTAGGCGATGCCGCCGCCGGTGCCGCCGAGCGTGAAGCTCGGGCGGATCACGGTCGGGAAGCCGACGCTGCGCTGGACTTCCCAGGCCTCTTCCATGCTGTGCGCGATGCCCGAGCGCGCCGAGCCCAGGCCGATCTTGGTCATCGCGTCCTTGAACTTCAGGCGGTCCTCGGCCTTGTCGATCGCCTCGGGGGTGGCGCCGATCAGCTCGACCTGGTACTTGTCGAGCACGCCGTGGTGCCACAGGTCGAGCGCGCAGTTGAGCGCGGTCTGGCCACCCATGGTCGGCAGGATCGCGTCCGGACGCTCCTTGGCGATGATCTTCTCGACCGTCTGCCAGGTGATCGGCTCGATGTAGGTGACGTCGGCGGTGGCCGGGTCGGTCATGATCGTCGCGGGGTTGCTGTTGATCAGGATGACCTTGTAGCCCTCCTCGCGCAACGCCTTGCAGGCCTGCACGCCCGAATAGTCGAACTCGCAGGCCTGGCCGATCACGATGGGACCGGCGCCGATGATGAGGATGCTCTTGATGTCTGTGCGCTTAGGCATTTTTGTTCTTCTCCATCAGTGCCGTGAAGCGGTCGAACAGGTAGGCGATGTCGTGCGGGCCGGGCGAGGCTTCCGGGTGGCCCTGGAAGCAGAAGGCCGGCTTGTCGGTGCGCTCGAGGCCCTGCAGCGTGCCGTCGAACAGGCTGATGTGGGTCGGGCGCAGGTTGGCCGGCAGCGAGTCGAGCTCGACCGCGAAGCCGTGGTTCTGGCTCGTGATGCTGACCCGGCCGGTATCGAGATCCTTGACCGGATGGTTGGCGCCATGGTGGCTGTTGACCATCTTGAAGGTCTTGGCGCCCGAGGCCAAGGCCATGATCTGGTGGCCCAGGCAGATGCCGAACAGCGGGATGCCGGTCTCGATCAGCTCTTGCGTGGCGGCGATCGCGTAGTCGCAGGGCTGCGGGTCGCCAGGGCCGTTGGACAGGAAGATGCCGTCGGGCTTGTGCTTGAGCACCTCGGCCGCCGGCGTCTTGGCCGGCACCACGGTGACCTTGCAGCCGCGCGAGGCCAGCATGCGCAGGATGTTGAGCTTGACGCCGAAGTCATAGGCCACGACATGGAACTTAGGCGCGGTCTGCTCGCCGTAGCCCGGGGTGCCGTCTGCCCGCGCCAGCTGCCACTCGGTCTGGGTCCAGACATAGGGCTGCTGCGTGGTCACGACCTGGGCCAGGTCCTGACCCTTCATGTCGGGGGCGGCCTGGGCGGCGGCCACGGCCTGGGCCTTGATCGCCTCGGTCACCTCGACACCGGCTTCCAGGCCGATGATGGCGCCGTTCTGGGCGCCCTTCTCGCGCAGGATGCGGGTCAGCTGGCGCGTGTCGATGTCGGCAATCGCCACCGTGCCTTCGCGCTTGAGGTAGTCGCCCAGGGTCAGGGTCTGACGGAAGTTGGACGAGAGCAGGGGCAGGTCTTTGATGATCAGGCCGGCAGCGTGGACGGCCTTGGCCTCCACGTCTTCCTCGTTGACGCCATAGTTGCCGATATGCGGATACGTGAGGGTCACGATCTGCTGGCGGTAGCTGGGGTCGGTGAGGATTTCCTGATAGCCGGTGATCGAGGTGTTGAACACCACTTCACCGACGGTCTGGCCGGTGGCGCCGATGGAGGCGCCTATAAAGACCGTGCCGTCTGCGAGCGCGAGGATGGCTTTTGCTGGGACGGTAAACACGGGATTCTCCAGTTTGGACGCACCTATGCCCGGGGAGTGCAACGACGTCTTTTCCAGGGAGGCTGGCAAGGGTTTGCCGACAGGTGCGCGAGGTTAGGGTAAACCTGATGATTATACCTCGGGGCCATGGCCTGGGCAGCGCAAAAATTTTCCTAGCAGATCTACATGACAGCAGGCTGTCTGCAGTCCGCGCTGCGCGCCTCGCTCAGGCGATGCGGGCGGCGCTGGCGTGCAGGCAGACCGCTGCCGCCGCCGCGGCATTGAGCGACTCCTCGCCACCGGGCTGAACGATGCGCAAGGTCATGGCGGCGCGCGCGAGCAACGCATCGCTGACGCCCTGCCCTTCATGGCCGAGCAGCCAGGCGCAGGGCCAGGGCAGCTCGGCGCGATGCAGGAATTCGCCCCGGTGCGGGCTGGTCGCCAGCAGCGGCACCTGCAAGGCCTCGAGGTCGAGCTCGGACAGGCCCTCGCGCAACTGCAGCGCGAAATGCGCGCCCATGCCGGCGCGCAGCACCTTGGGCGACCACAGCGCTGCCGTGCCCTTGAGCGCAAGCACCTGCCTGAAGCCCATCGCCGCCGCGCTGCGCAGGATGGAGCCGACATTGCCCGGGTCCTGCAGCCGGTCGAGCACGACGCTGGGCAGCCCGGGCTCGAGCGGCGTGGCCGCCGGCAAGGCGTAGACGAAGCCCATCGCGGCCGGCGACTCGAGCGAGCTGATCTGCGCCATCAGACCGTCGGCCAGCACCACGCGCCGCACCGAGGGGTCGAGCTCCCATTGCGCCACCTGGGCCTGCGCCGACTGCGCCAGCACCACCGCCTGCGGCTGCAGGCCGCGCGCGAGCAGGGCACGGCACAGATGGTCGCCCTCGAGCCAGACCTGGCCCAGCTTGCGGTAGGCCGCGCCGTCCTGCGCCAAGGCGCGCAACTTCTTGACCCACGCGTTGTCGCGCGAGCTGATGATCTCGGGGTTCATGTGAGCAGGGTGGCGATCGCCACGGCGTGAAAGGGATTGATGCCCAGCGGGCTGCGCTCGGCCTGGGCCACGGGGGCAAAGCTGCGCCGATGCTCGGGACAGGGGCCGTGCACGCGCAGCGCCTGCAGATGCTCGGCCGTGCCATAGCCCTTGTGGCGGGCGAAGCCGTACTGCGGATAGCGCTGGTCGAGCAGTTCCAGCCCGCGGTCGCGCGTGACCTTGGCCAGGATCGAGGCGGCCGAGATCGACGCCACCTTGGCGTCGCCCTTGACGATGGCCTCGGCCCGCATCTCGAGCAGCGGCAGCCGGTTGCCGTCGACCAGCACCAGGCCGGGCTTGAGGCGCAGCCCGGCGACCGCGCGCTGCATCGCAAGCAGGGTCGCCTGCAGGATGTTGAGGCGGTCGATCTCCTCGACGCTGGCCTGGGCCACGCAGCAGCACAGCGCCTTGGCCCGGATCTCGTCGTAGAGCTGGTCGCGCCGCGCGGCACTGAGCTTCTTGGAGTCGGCCAGGCCGGCGATCGGCTGGCGCTCGTCCAGGATCACGGCAGCCGCCACCACCGGACCGGCGAGCGGGCCGCGGCCGGCCTCGTCCACGCCGGCGACCAGCGCGGGCTGCTCCCAGTCGAAGGCGGCCTGTTCAAGCGGCAAGGACTTGCTCGATCGCATCGCAGGCCAGCCGGACCGTGTCGCGGCTCAGTTCACCGTGCAGGCGGACGAAGCGCTGGCGCAGCGCCTCGCGCCGGGCCTGCGTCGCCTGGTCATCGGCGAGCCAGGCCAGGGTTTCGCGTGCCAGCGCGGCCGGCGTGGCCGCTTCTTGCAGCAGCTCGGGCACCAGGAACTCGCCGGCCAGGATATTGGGCAGGCCGACCCAGGGCTGCAGCATCTTGCGCTGGTGCAGCTTCCAGGACAGCCAGTTCATGTGATACGCGATCACCATCGGGCGCTTGAACAGCGCGGCCTCCAGCGTCGCGGTGCCGCTGGCAATCAGCGTGGCGTCGCAGGCAGCCAGCGCCGCGTGCGAGCCGCCGCGCGTGAGCTGCAGCGCTTCGCCCAGGCCGGCGCGCGTGACCAGCTGCTCGATGCGCGCGAACTGCGCCGGCACCGCCGGCAACACGAAGCGCAGCCCGGGCTGCTCGCGCAGCATCAGGCGCGCGGCCTGCAGGAAGCGCGGCAACAGATGCTCGATCTCGGCGCTGCGGCTGCCCGGCAGCAGCGCGACCACGCGCGCGTCCGGCGCCAGGCCAAGCCCGGCACGCGCCGTGGCTTGGTCCGGCTCGAGCGGGATCAGCGGCGCCAGCGGATGGCCGACATAGGTGGCGGCAATGCCGTGGCGCGCCAGCAGCTCGGGCTCGAACGGGAAGATGCACAGCACATGGTCGGTGCAGCGGCGGATCTGCTCGACCCGCTCGGGCCGCCAGGCCCAGACCGCGGGGGCAACGAAATGCACCGTCCTGATGCCGGCCGCGCGCAGGTCGCCTTCCAGGTCGAGATTGAAGTCGGGCGCATCGACGCCGATGAACAGCCCCGGCTGGTCGGCCAGCAGGCGGGCTTTCAGCTGGCGCCGGATGCCGACGATCTCGCGGTAGTGGCGCAGCACCTCGACATAGCCGCGCACGGCCAGCTTCTCGCTCGGCCACCAGCACTGGAAGCCGGTCGCCTCTAGCTTGGGCCCGCCGATGCCGCCGGCCTGCAGGCCCGGCCAGCGCGCCTGCAGCCCGCGCAGCAGCTCGGCCGCGAGCAGGTCGCCGGACGCCTCGCCGGCTACCAGGGCGACGGCCTTCAGGGCAGCGGCCATCAGCGCACGATGCCCCGGTGCTCGGACAGACCGGCCAGGAATTGCTGCATCAGCGCGACATCGGGCGCACTGCCCTCGAAGCGCTGCGGCAGCTCGGCGATGCGCGCCTTGGCCTGCTCGATCGTCAGGTTGTCGCGGTACAGCGCCTTGTGCATGGCCTTGACGGCCGCGAGGCGCTCGGGACCGAAGCCGCGCCGGCGCAGGCCTTCATAGTTCATCGAGCGCGCGCCAGCGGGCTGGCCCTGGCACATCACGAATGGCGGCAGGTCGCCGAACAGCAGCGAGCACATCGCGGTCATCGCATGGGCACCGATGCGCACGAACTGGTGCACCACCGTGAAGCCGCCCAGGATCACCCAGTCGCCGATCTGCACATGGCCGGCGAGCTGCGAATTGTTGGCGAAGATGGTGTGGTTGCCGACCTGCACGTCATGCGCCAGATGGACATAGGCCATGATCCAGTTGTCGTCGCCGACGCGGGTGACTCCGGCATCGCCGGGCGAGCCGATGTTGAAGGTGCAGAACTCGCGGATCGTGTTGCGGTCGCCGATCACGAGCTCGCAGGGCTCGCCCGCGTACTTCTTGTCCTGCGGGATCGCGCCGAGCGAGTTGAACTGGAAGATGCGGTTGTCGCGGCCGATGGTGGTGTGACCCTCGATCACGCAATGCGGGCCGATCGTGGTGCCGGCGCCGACCTTCACATGCGGACCGATCACCGTGTAGGGGCCGACCGTGACCGAGCTGTCGAGCTCGGCCGCGGGATCGACCACGGCGCTGGGGTGGATGTTGCTCACGCCCGCCAGCCTCAGGCGATCTTGCGCATGGCGCACATCAGCTCGGCCTCGCAGGCGACTTCGCCATCGACCCGGCTCACGCCCTTGAACTTGAACATGCCGGCCTTCATGCGTTCGAGCGAGACCTCGAGGATGAGCTGGTCGCCCGGCTCGACCGGACGCTTGAAGCGCGCGCCATCGATGCCGGCGAAGTAGTAGACCGTGTTGTCGTCGGGCGAGGTGCCCAGGGTGTCGAAGGCCAGCAGCGCGGCGGCCTGCGCCAGCGCTTCGAGCTGCAGCACGCCCGGGAACACCGGACGGTGCGGGAAATGGCCGGTGAACTGCGGCTCGTTGACGCTGACGTTCTTGAGCGCCTTGATGGACTTGCCCTTTTCCACCTCGAGCACGCGGTCGACGAGCAGGAAGGGGTAGCGGTGCGGGAGTTGCTTGAGGATCTTGTGGATGTCCATCGTCATGATTGTTTTTCCAATGCTTTGATGCGGTCGCGCAGGCGATGCAGTTGCCTGAGCGTGGCCGCGTTCTTTTCCCAGGAGCGGTTGTCGTCGAGCGGGAACACGCCGCTGTACTGGCCCGGCTGGTGGATCGAGCGCATCACGACCGAGGCGGCCGAGATGTGCACGCCATCGGCCAGCGTCAGGTGACCCAGCACGACGGCGCCGCCGCCGACCGTGCAGTTGGCGCCGATCTTCGCGCTGCCGGCGACGCCGACGCAGCCGGCCATCGCGGTGTTGCGGCCGACCTGCACGTTGTGGCCGATCTGGATCAGGTTGTCGAGCTTGACGCCGTCCTCGAGCACGGTGTCCTCGAGCGCGCCGCGGTCGATGCAGCTGTTGGCGCCGATCTCGACCCGGTCGCCGATGCGCACCGCGCCGAGCTGCTCGATCTTGATCCACTCGCCCTGGTGCTGCGCGAAGCCGAAGCCGTCGGCGCCGATCACGACACCGCCATGCAGGATGCAGTCCGAGCCGACGCTGCAGTCATGGCCCAGCGTCACGCGCGCGGCCAGGCGGGTGCGGGCCCCGACATGGGCACGCCGCTCGAGCACGCAGTGCGCTCCGATGGACGCGCTCGGCTCCACCACCACGCCGGCCTCGATCACGGCAAAAGCCCCGACCGTAACGCCTTCGCCCAGCTGCGCCTTGGGATGGATCACGGCGCTCGGGTGGATCGCCTCGCCTTCGGCCTGCTCGGCCGCCGCGCGCCTGGCCTGCCACCACTGCGTCAGTCGCGCGAAATAGAGGTAGGCATCCGGCGTCTCGATGCAGGCACCGCGGGCAGCGGCCTGATCCAGCAGCGCAGGCGGCACGATCAGCGCACCGGCTCGGGTGCTCGCGATCTGCGACGCATAGCGCGCCTGCGCGACGAAGGACAGCGAGTCCGCCTCTGCGGCCTCGAGCGAGGCCAGGCGGGTGATCGACAAGCCCGGCTCACCATGTAAAACGCCGCCCAGGGCGGCGCAGATCTCGGCCAGCGTGGCGCTCACGGCCTGGCCATCACTTGGCGTTGTTGAGCCCGCTCAGCACCTTGTCGGTGATGTCGAGCTTGGGATTGACGTAGACCGCTTCCTGCATGATCAGGTCGTACTTCTCGGTCTCGGCAACCTGCTTGATGACGCGGTTGGCGCGCTCGAGCACCAGCTGCAGCTCCTCGTTCTTGCGCTGCGCCAGGTCTTCCTGGAACTCGCGGCGCTTGCGCTGGAAGTCGCGGTCGAGCTCGACCAGCTGGCGCTGGCGTGCCGCGCGCTGGCTGTCGGACAGGGTCGGAGCGTCCTTCTCGAGCTTCTCGGAGGCGCTCTTGAGCTGGGCGCCCAGGCCCTCGACCTCGCGCTCGCGGCGCGAGAATTCCTGCTCGAGCTTGGACTGCGCGGCCTTGGCCGTCGCCGCTTCCTTGAAGATGCGATCGGTGTTGACGAAGCCTATGCGCAGCTCGGCCGCCGAGGCCAGAGTGGTACAGCCGAGCGCCAGCGCCGCAATGGCGTGATGCGAAAAAACGCGCTTGAACGATTTCATCAGAAAGAAGTCCCGATCTGGAATTGGATGCTCTGGGTCTTGTCGCCGTCCTGCTTGCGCACCGGACGGGCATAGGCGATTCTAAGCGGGCCGATGGGCGAAATCCAGCTGATGCCGACGCCGGTCGAGGCGCGCAAGTTGGTGAAGTCGACGCTCTCGTCCTCGCCATAGACGTTGCCGATGTCGAAGAAGCCGTACATGCGCAGCGTGCGGTCGTTGCCGGCGCCCGGGAACGGCGCGACCACCTCGGTGTTGAGCACCATCTTCTTGGCGCCGCCGATGTTGGCGAAGGTGCCGTTGCACTTGCCAGTGGCATCCAGGATGCAGGACTTGCCGCCCAGCGTGCCCTGCTCGAAGCCGCGCACCGAACCCAGGCCGCCGCCGTAGAAGTTCTTGAACATCGGGAACGGCTTGCCGCTCAGGCCCTCGCCCCAGCCGGCCTCGGCATTGAAGGCCAGCGTGAACTTCTTGTTCAGCGGAATGTACTGCTGGAACTGGTAGTTGGCCTTGGCATAGCGGGTATCGCCAGCGACGCCCAGCTCGCCGTTGACGCGCTGCAGGCGGCCCATGGTCGGCACCAGTGCGCTGTCGCGCGTGTCGCGGCCCCAGCCCACGGTCAGCGGCACCGAGGTCGGCGAATCGCCGAAATTGCGGATGTACTCGTTGTAGGCGCTCGGCATGCCGGTGCCCGGATCGATCTTGGTCTGCTCGATGCCGGCGCCGAAGTAGACCGTGTCGGTCTCGGAGAACGGCACGCCGAAGCGCATCGCGATGCCCGGCGTGGTCAGCTTGTAGTTGCCCTCCTGGGTGTCGAGCGGCTGGCTGGTCCGGTAGTAGAGATCGAAGGTGCGCGAGATGCCCTCGGGCGTGAAGTACGGGTCGGTCGTGCTCAGCGAGAGCTGGCGGTTGTACTTGCTGGTGTTGATGTTCAGGCCCAGGTAGTTGCCCGAACCGAACAGGTTTTCCTGCTGGATGCCCGCGATCAGCGACAGCTTCTCGGCCTGCGAGAAACCGGCACCCAGCGTCAGGTTGCCGGTCGGCTTCTCCATCACGCTGACCACCAGATCGACCTGGTCCGGCGCGTCCGGCACCTCGACCGTGTCGACCGCGACCTGGGTGAAGAAGCCCAGGCGGTCGACGCGGTCGCGCGAAAGCTTGATGCGGTCGCTGTCGTACCAGGCCGACTCGAGCTGGCGGAACTCGCGCCGGATCACCTCGTCGCGGGTGCGGTTGTTGCCCTCGACGCTGATGCGGCGCACATAGGCGCGGCGCGACGGCTGGGCGCTGAGCACCAGCGTGACCCGGTTGCTGGCGCGATCGATCTGCGGCTTGGCCTCGACACGGGCAAAGGCGTAGCCGAAGCCGCCGAAATACTCGGTGAAGGCCTTGGTGGTCTGCGCCACGTCCTCGGCGTTGTAGGGCTGGCCGGCCTTGATCGCGACCAGGGACTTGAACTCGTCCTGCTTGCCGAGGTAGTCGCCCTCGAGCTCGACGCTCGAGACCACGTAGCGCTGGCCCTCGGTCAGGTTGATCGTGATCGACATCGCGTCCTTGTCGGGCGCGATCGCAACCTGGGTCGAGTCGATGCGGAACTCGAGGTAGCCGCGCGACAGGTAGTAGCTGCGCAGGGTCTCGAGGTCGGCATTGAGCTTGCTGCGCGAGTAACGGTCGCTCTTGGTGTACCAGCTCAGCCAGCCGCCGGTATCGAGGTCGAACAGGCCGCGCAGGGTGCTCTCGCTGAAGGCCTTGTTGCCGACGATGCGGATTTCCTTGATCTTGGCGACATCGCCCTCGACCACGTTGAAGTTGACGTTGACGCGGTTGCGCTCGATCGGCGTGGCGGTCGCCGTGACCTGGGCGCCATAGAGGCTGCGCGTCAGGTACTGGCGCTTGAGCTCCTGCTCGGCGCGGTCGGCCAGCGCGCGGTCGAAGGGACGGCCATCGGCCAGGCCGATGTCGCGCAGCGCCTTCTTGAGCACCTCGGCATCGAACTCCTTGACGCCGGTGAAGCCGACCTCGGCCACGGTCGGGCGCTCCTCGACGATCACCACCAGCTCGTCGCCGTTGACCTGCAGCCGCACGTCGGAGAACAGGCCCAGGCCGAACAGGGCGCGGATCGCGGCCGTGCCCTTGTCGTCGCTGTACTGGTCACCGACGCGGAACGGCAGCGAAGCGAACACGGTGCCGGGCTCGACCCGCTGCAGGCCCTCGAGGCGGATGTCGCGCAGCTGGAACGGGGCGACGGCCCAGGCCGGCAAGGCGGCCAGCAGGGTGGAGGCGAGCGCGCCCATGGCAACCGAGCGCATGCGGAAAAGGGAGTTCTTCATGGAAACAGGATTTCAGCCCAACAGTCGGGCGATGTCATTGAAAACGGCCACGCTCATGAGCGCCAGCAGTATGGCCATTCCGGCGCGTTGCAGCCGTTCCAGCCATGGATCAGGAATGGGACGGCCGGTCACGCCCTCGATCAGATAATACAACAGGTGACCACCGTCAAGGACCGGCAGCGGCAGCAGGTTGAGCACGCCCAGGCTGACGCTGACCAGGGCCAGGAAGGACAGGTAGGCCACCCCGCCCAGGCTGGCCGACTTGCCGGCATATTCGGCGATCGAGAGCGGGCCGCTGAGGTTGTCGAGCGAGGCCTGGCCCAGCACCATGCGCCCCATCATGCCCAGGCTCAGGCCGGCGACCTCGCCGGTGCGGCGCAGGCCCTGCAGCAGGCCGCCGAGGAAATCCTCCTGCAAGGTCACCATCTCGGGCGGCGCACCGACGAAGGCGCCGATGCGCCCGACCCGCTGCTCGCCCTCGCCTTGCGGTTCTGGGCGCACCGTCAGTTCCAGCCGGTTGCCCTGGCGCTCGAGCACCCAGGCCTGCACCAGGCCATTGCCTTGGCGGTCCAGGCCGGTCCTGATGAGCTGGCGCAGCTGCTGCGCATCGTGCACGACCTGGCCATCGACGCTCAGCACCAGGTCGCCGGCCCGCAGGCCTGCACGGGCCGCAGCACCCTGCTCGAGCAGTTCGCCCAGCACCGGCGCCGACCAGGGTGCGACGATGCCGATGCGGGCCAACAGCTCGGCATCGGCATCGGCCGGCCTCAGCACAGACAGGGGCAGGCGGTATTCGTCCGTTGCCGACTGCGGCGCCGAACCGGCCCAGAGCGTCAGGTCCTGGCCTGACAGCGCAGCTTCGGTCAGCGCCCAGCGCAACTGCTCGAAGGATTCGACCTCCTGCTCCGGCTCGCCATCGAGGCTCAGGCGCTGCACCCACTGGCCGCTGCGCAGGCCGGCCTGGGCCGCCAGCGTGCCGGCCGCCGGCTCGGACAGCACGGCGCGGGCCTGGGGCAGTCCGATCCAGGACACCGCGGCATAGAGCAGCACGGCCAAGCCCAGATTGGCCAGCGGACCGGCCGCGACGATGGCTGCGCGCGCGCGCAGCGGCTGGTTGTTGAAGGCCAGGTGGCGCTCCGGGGCCTTTACCTCGGCCTCGCGCTCGTCGAGCATGCGCACATAGCCGCCCAGCGGCAGCAGGCAGAGCGTGAACTCGGTGCCGCTGCGCCCCTGCCGGCGCAGCACGACCGGCCCGAAGCCGATCGAGAAGCGCAGCACCTTGACGCCGCAAGCCAGTGCCATCCGGTAGTGGCCCCATTCATGGACGGCGATCAGCAGCGCCAGGGCCGCGACAAAGGCGAGCAGGGTCAGCATCGCCGCCGCTCAGTGGCAACGGGCCACGCGCTCGGCCGCCAGGGCGCGGGCCCGGGCGTCGATCGCAAGCAGGTCGTCGAGGCCATGCGGCGCAGCCGGCTGGTAATGCTCGAGCGTGGCGCGATTGACCTGGTGGATCTGGTCGAAGCGCAGCCGGCCATCCAGGAAGGCCGCCACCGCGATCTCGTTGGCGGCATTGAGCACCGCCGTCGTGCCCGGCACGGCCTTGAGCGCCTCCCAGGCCAGGAACAGGCCGGGAAAGCGGGCCGGATCGGCCGGCTCGAAGGTCAGCGCGCTCAGGCGCGCGAAGTCCAGCGCCTCGGCGCCCGACTCGATGCGCTGCGGCCAGCTCAGGCCATAGGCGATCGGCACCCGCATGTCGGGCGTGCCGAGCTGGGCCACGACCGAGCGGTCGCGGTACTGCACCATCGAATGCAGCACGCTCTGCGGGTGGATCACGACCTCGATGCGCTCGGGCGGCAGGCCGAACAGGTAGCGCGCCTCGATCACCTCGAGCGCCTTGTTCATCATGGTCGCCGAGTCGACCGAGATCTTGCGCCCCATGACCCAGTTCGGGTGGGCGCAGGCCTCGTCCGGCGTGACCTTGGCCAGCGTCAGCGGGTCGCGGCTGCGGAACGGTCCGCCCGAGGCGGTCAGGATGATCTTCTCGACCCGCAAGTCCCAGGTCGAGGCATCCTCGGGCAGTGACTGGAAGATGGCCGAGTGCTCGCTGTCGATCGGCAGCAGCGTGGCGCCACCCTGGCGCACCGCCTGCATGAACAGCTCGCCGCCGACGACCAGCGCCTCCTTGTTGGCCAGCAGCAGCTTCTTGCCGGCACGCGCGGCGGCCAGGCAGGGCTCGAGGCCGGCCGCGCCGACGATGGCCGCCATCACCGCATCGACCTCGGGCAGCGAGCTGACCTCGGACAGCGCGGCCGGGCCCGACAGCACCTCGGTCGCCAGCCCCTCGGCCGCCATGCGCTGGCGCAGCTGCGCGGCATGGGCGGGCGAAGCCATGACGGCATAGCGCGGCTTGAACTGCGCGCATTGCGCCAGCAGCAGCTCGACCTGGGTCGAGGCGCTGAGCGCATAGACCTCGAAGCGTTCCGGATGGCGCGCCGCCACGTCCAGGGTGTTCTTGCCAATGGAGCCGGTCGAGCCGAGCACGGTCAGGCGCTGGCGCAGCGGCGGTTGAGTCAGTTGCATGGACGGATTCCGGAAGGATTAGAGGGTGGCCAGCATCATGCCCAGCGGCAGCACCGGCAGCAACGCATCGACCCGGTCGAGCACGCCGCCATGGCCCGGCAGCAGCTGGCTGGAATCCTTGGCGCCCGCGCTGCGCTTGACCAGCGACTCGATCAGGTCGCCGCAGACGCTCATCGCGGTCAGCAACAGCAGGCCGCCGAGCATGGCCAGCGGCCCGATGGCCCAGAGCCGGCCGTAGAGGCTGGCACCCGGGATGCCGTAGTGCAGCTCGAACCAGGTCCAGCCGGCCGCCAGCAGCAGCACGCCGGCCGCGCCGCTGTAGACGCCAGCCCAGCTCTTGCCCGGACTGATGGTCGGCGCGAGCTTGCGCCGGCCAAAGGCCTTGCCGCCGAAATAGGCCGCGATGTCGGCGGTCCAGACCAGGGCCATGATGGAGAGCAGCAGCGCGACGCCCTGGACGCGCGCCTGCGCCATCGCCCACCAGGCCAGCCCGATCAGGAGCAGTCCGGTGCCCAGGCGCAAGGCCTGCGGAATGCGCGGCCAGCCAGCGACACCGGCGCGCAGCAGCAGCGGCGTGGCCAGCAGCCAGGAAACGCCCGTGAGCTGCCACAGCCAAGGCTGCTGGCGCTCCAGGCCGAACTGCCACCAGGCCAGGCCGAGCAAGCCGCCCAGGCCCAGGCCGCAGGCCAGCGCCTTGCCAAAGGCCAGGCCATTGAGCCGACCCCATTCCCAGCCGCCGGCGACGATCAGCAGCAGCGTGAGCAGGCAGAACGGCCGCGGGTCGGAATGAAACAGCGCCGGCAGCAGGACCGCCAGCAACAGCAAGGCGGTGATGATTCTTTGCTTGAGCATGGGATCAGGCCGCGTCGGATGAAGCAGCGAGCTGCTCCGAGATCAGGCCGAAGCGGCGCTCGCGGCCGGCATAGCAGGCCAGCGCGCGGTCGAACTCGGCCGCATCGAAGTCGGGCCAGAGCTTGTCGGAAAAGAAGAATTCGGAATAGGCCGACTGCCAGAGCAGGAAGTTGCTGATGCGCTGCTCGCCGCCGGTGCGGATCACGAGATCGGGGTCCGGCACATGGGCCAGCGACAGCGCACCCGACAACGAGTCTTCGGTGATGGCCTCGCCGCGCAGGGCCAGCTGCTGCGCGGCCTGCACGATGTCCCAGCGTCCGCCGTAGTTGAAGCAGATGTTGAGCACCAGCTTGTCATTATGCGCAGTCTGCGCGCGCGCCTGCTCGAGGCTGGAGCGTACCAGCTCGGACAAGCCCTGGCGCTCGCCCGGGAACTCCATGCGCACGCCCTGCTCGCCGAGCTTGGGCACTTCGCGCATCAGGCCCTTGACCAGCAGGTCCATCAGGCCCGAGACCTCCTCGACCGGACGCTTCCAGTTCTCGGACGAGAAGGCGAACACCGTCAGCACCGCGATGCCGCGCTGCAGGCACAGCTCGACCATGCGGCGCAGCGACTCGTAGCCCTGCCTGTGACCTGCCAGCCTGGGCAGGAAGCGCTTCTTGGCCCAACGGCCGTTGCCGTCCATGACGATGGCGACATGCCGGGGCATGGCGGCGGGAGACTTGACGGCTTTTGGCTTGAACATGCAGCGGGGTCTGGTCGGGGGCTGGCCGGAAACGGCCTCAGAAGGCCATCAGGTCCTGTTCCTTGGCCGCGACGACCTTGTCGATCTCGGCGATCATGCGGTCGGTCAGCTTCTGGATCTCGTCGGTGCTGCGGCGCTCGTCATCCTCGGAGGCCAGCTTGTCCTTGACCAGCTTCTTGACCGCCTCGTTGGCATCGCGGCGCAGGTTGCGCACGGCCACCTTGGCATGCTCGCCCTCGGCGCGCACGACCTTGGTCAGCTCCTTGCGGCGCTCCTCGGTCATGGCGGGAATCGGCACCCGGATCAGGTCGCCCTGCGAGGACGGGTTCAGCCCCAGGTCGGACTCGCGGATCGCCTTCTCGATCTTGGCGCCCATGCCCTTTTCCCAGGGCGCGACGCCGATGGTGCGCGCGTCGAGCAGGGTCAGGTTGGCGACCTGCGACATCGGCACCATCGAGCCCCAGTACTCGACCTGGATGGTGTCGAGCAACTGCGGATTGGCGCGGCCGGTACGGACCTTGGCCAGGTTGTGCTTGAGCGCCTCGAGCGAAGCGTTCATCTTGTGTTCGGCGTTCTTCTTGATTTCAGACAATGCCATCTTGCACCTCTTGCTACTGTGTTGCTGGATCAGACGTGGACCAGCGTGCCTTCGTCGGCGCCCATCACGACCCGACGCAGCGCGCCCGGCTTGAAGATGCTGAAGACCTTGATCGGCAGCTTCTGGTCGCGGCAGAGCGCAAATGCGGTCGCGTCCATGACCTCGAGCTGGCGCGTGATCGCCTCGTCGAAGCTGATGCTCGAGTACAGCGTGGCAGCCGGGTCCTTCTTCGGGTCGGCGGTATAGATGCCGTCGACCTTGGTCGCCTTCAGCACGATGGCGGCACCGATCTCGGCACCGCGCAGCGCGGCGGCGGTATCGGTGGTGAAGAAGGGGTTGCCGGTGCCGGCCGCGAAGACCACCACCTTGCCCTCCTCGAGGTACTGCAGCGCCTTCGGACGCACATAGGGCTCGACCACCTGGTCGATCGCGATCGCGGACATCACGCGCGCCTTGACGCCGACCTTCTCGAACGCATCGCCGAGCGCGAGCGAGTTCATCACGGTGGCCAGCATGCCCATGTAGTCGGCCGTGGCACGGTCCATGCCAACCGAGCCGCCCGCCACGCCGCGGAAGATGTTGCCGCCGCCAATGACCACCGCCACCTCCACGCCGAGCCGGGTGACCTCGGCCACCTCCTCGACGATGCGCACGATGGTCGAGCGGTTGATGCCGAAGGCGTCATCGCCCATCAGGGCTTCGCCGGAGAGTTTCAGGAGGATGCGCTTGTAGGCTGGCATAGGCTTGGGATCTGGTTGATATCCGGTGGATTTTAGGGCTTCAGCGCGACAACGGCCGACCCCGCGAAGGGCCGGCCGTGCATTTTCCCGGTCTGGCCGGCCGGCATTGCGCCGGCAGCTGCCATGGAACCGGGCAGGAGGGGATCAGGCGCCCTGGGTGGCAGCAGCGACCTGGGCCGCGACTTCAGCCGCGAAGTCGTCGACCTTCTTCTCGATGCCCTCGCCGACCACGAACATGGTGAAGCCCTTGACGGTGGTGTTGGCGGACTTCAGGTAGGCAGCCACGGTCTGCTTGCCATCGGCGGCCTTGACGAAGACCTGGTCCAGCAGCGAGACTTCCTTCAGGTACTTCTGGATCGAACCTTCGATCATCTTGGCGACGATCTCGGCCGGCTTGCCGGACTCGGCAGCCTTGGCTTCGGCGACCGAACGCTCCTTGGCGACCAGCTCGGCCGGCACGTCGGCGGAGGACAGCGAGACCGGCTTCATGGCGGCGATGTGCATCGCGGTGTCCTTGGCGGCGGTGGCGTCGCCGTCGAACTCGACCATCACGCCGATGCGCACGCCGTGCAGGTAGGCAGCCAGCTGTCCACCGTCGGCGTAGCGCTTGAAGCGGCGGATCGACATGTTCTCGCCGATCTTGCCGATCAGGCCCTTGCGGACTTCTTCCACGGTCGGGCCGAAGCTCTCCAGGGTCAGCGGCAGCTCGGCGATGGCAGCGACGTCAGCCGGGTTGTGCTTGACGACCAGCTCGGCGACCTGGTTGCAGAAGGCCAGGAACAGGTCGTTCTTGGAGACGAAGTCGGTTTCGCAGTTGATCTCGACCAGGGCACCGGTGTTGCCGTCGATGAAGCTGGCGATGACGCCTTCGGCGGTCACGCGGCTGGCAGCCTTGCCGGCCTTGTTGCCGAGCTTGACGCGCAGGATCTCTTCGGCCTTGTCCATGTTGCCTTCGGCTTCGGTCAGGGCCTTCTTGCACTCCATCATCGGGGCGTCGGTCTTGGCGCGCAGTTCGGCGACCATGCTAGCGGTGATTGCAGCCATCTTGTTTCTCCGTTCGGGTCCGTGATGGAACCCAGTGTTGCACTGTCAGATGAAAATTTGCTTGCAAAAAAGGGGCTCGCGAGCCCCTTTTCTGAGTGGGTGCCCGTGATCAGGCAGCGTCTTGCACTTCGACGAACTCGTCGCCAGCCGGTGCGGCCTTGACGACTTCAGCGCCGGCAGCATTGCGGCCTTCGATGATCGCGTCGGCGATGCCACGAGCGTACAGGGCGACGGCCTTGGCCGAGTCGTCGTTGCCCGGGATCACGTAGTCGATGCCTTCGGGGTTATGGTTGGTGTCAACCACGCCGATCAGCGGGATGCCCAGCTTCTTGGCTTCGGACACGGCGATCTTGTGATAGCCGACGTCGACGATGAAGATGGCGTCCGGCAGGGCAGCCATGTCCTGGATGCCGCCGATGTCCTTCTCGAGCTTCTCGATCTCGCGGGTGAAGGTCAGCTGTTCCTTCTTGGACATGCTTTCCAGACCGGCTTCCTTCTGGGCTTGCATGTCCTTCAGGCGCTTGATCGAGGTCTTGACGGTCTTGAAGTTGGTCAGCATGCCGCCGAGCCAGCGCTGCTCGACGTAGGGCACGCCAGCGCGGTCTGCTTCGAGGGACACGATGTCGCGCGAGGTGCGCTTGGTACCGACCATCAGCACGGTGCCGCCGTTGGCGGTCAGCTGGCGCACGAACTTGGCAGCCTCCTCGAACAGCGGGAGGGTCTTTTCCAGGTTGATGATGTGGATCTTGTTGCGGTGACCGAAGATGAACGGAGCCATCTTGGGGTTCCAGAAGCGGGTTTGGTGACCGAAATGGACACCGGCTTCCAGCATTTCGCGCATGGAGATAGACATGGTTTAATTTCCTGAGGTTGGGGCTTAAATCAGGCCCATCATCGCGGCTGGATGCCGGCGACACCTGGTCGGGCCTGTTTGCGGTTGAGTCCTGCTTCATGCGACGCCGGATGCGCCACAATTTGCAAAACCCGACGATTGTAACACCTCCAGAGCCACCGATGCTGCGTCTAGATCCCGCCTGCTGCCTGCCCCCACTCCCGCTGCACGGCAGCGCCGCGAGCCGGACGATAGAACAGGCCGCGCTCGCCGGCCTGCCGCCGCACCACTTGATGCAGCGCGCCGCCCATTCGGTCGCCGCCCTGGCCCGGGCGCTGCAGCCCCATGCGCGCCGGGTCTGGGTCGCCTGCGGGCCGGGCAACAATGGCGGCGACGGCCTGCTGGCAGCGGCCCTGCTGCGGACGCAACTGCCGCAGACACAGGTGACGGTCAGCTGGCAGGGCGACGCGGCCCGACTGCCCGACGACGCCCGCCATGCGCTGCAGCAGGCGCGCGCCGCCGGGCTGGAATTCTGCGCCCAGCCGCCCGAGGACTTCGACCTCGGCATCGACGCGCTGCTGGGGCTGGGCGGGCGTGGCCTGGGAGCAGGCCCGATGGCCGACTGGATGCGGGTGCTGCAACGGACCCGCGCCACCGTGCTGTGCGTGGACCTGCCCAGCGGGCTGGACTGCGACAGCGGCGCCTGGCTCAACCCCTTCGAGGCCAGGCCGATGGGGCCGCGCCATACCCTGTCGCTGCTCACGCTCAAGCCCGGCCTGTTCACCGCCGACGGCCGGGACGCGGCCGGACAGGTCTGGCTCGACCGGCTCGGCGTCGCTTGCGACCTGGCACTACCCGACGCCTGGCTGAACACGGGCACCGAGCCTGGACCGACGCGCCAGCAGCGCCATGGCGCGCACAAGGGCAGCCATGGCGACCTGCTCGTGCTCGGCGGCCAGGATGTCTCGGTCGACGGCAACGGCATGAGCGGCGCGGCGCTGCTGGCCGCCCGCGCCGGCCTGCAGGCCGGCGCGGGCCGGGTCTATCTGGGCCTGCTTGGAGCCGGACCGGCCACGCCGGCGCTCGATCCGCTCTGGCCGGAACTGATGTTCCGCCCGGCGCAAGCCAGCGCCGAGGGCGAGCTGGCGCGCCAGGCGACGACCGTCTGCGGCTGCGGCGGCGGCCAATCGGTGCGCGCGGTGCTGCCGGCCCTGCTCGAGCAGTCGCCACGCCTGGTGCTAGATGCCGACGCGCTGAACGCGCTGGCGCAACAAGCCGACTGGCGCGCGCAGCTGAGCCAACGGCTGGCGCGCGGCCAGTACAGCATCCTGACGCCTCATCCGCTCGAGGCAGCGAGGCTGCTGGGCTACAGCAGCACCCAGGTCCAGGCCAACCGGCTGCAGGCGGCACGTCAGCTGGCGCAGCAGTTCCAGTGCGTGGTCGTGCTCAAGGGCTCGGGCAGCGTGATCGCGGTACCGGGACAGAGCCCCTTCATCAACCCGACCGGCAACGCCCTGCTCGCGACCGCCGGCACCGGCGATGTGCTCGCCGGCATGGTGGGCGCCTACTGGGCCCAGAACGCACAGGCCCAGCGACCGGACAGGACGGTGGCTGTCATGCCATTTCATGGCCTGGACAGCAATCAGGACAGCGGCCTGCTGCTGGCGCTGCAGGCCGCCTGCCAGGCGGCCTGGCAGCATGGCACGCTGGCCGACCGCTGGCCGCAAGGACGCGGCCTGCGCGCTGGCGACCTGCTCGCCGACCTCACACCCTGGCCGGGCTGACGCATCACGCAAGGATGGGCCAAGGCCATCAAGATCGGCCAGCGCCCAGAAGCGCCAGCGAACTCAGCCCAGCGCCAGCAACAGCACCTGGAGCAGCACGACCAGCACCAAGGCCGACAGGTCCACGCCGCCGACCAGGGGCAGGCGGCGGCGCAGCGGCTGCAGCAAGGGCGCGAGCAGGCGACCCAGCACGCCGCCGATCGGCGAGAAGGGCTGGACCCAGCTCATCAGCGCATAGACCAGCGTCATCACCAGCAAGCCCTGCAGCACGGTGCGCAGCAGGAACAGCAGGGCCTGCGCCGGCAGGGTCCAGACCCAGGACAGCAGATCGACATCCGGCAGCAGGAGCAGCGCCAGCAGATGCAGCAACAGGGCATGGCCCAGCGCCAGCAACGCAGCCGCCGCCAGGCTGGCCCAGTCCAGGCGAGCCTGGCGCAAGCCATTGGGCAGGGCGCGGCGCAGCGGCTTGACCAGCCAGTCGCTGACCGCCATCACGAAGCGGCCGGGCTGCTCGGTCATGCGCAGCCGGCACTGGTTCATCCAGGCGCGCAGCAGTGCCGCGCCGACCAGCAGGAAGAACAGGTTGTCGATCAGAAAGACGAGTATCTGCATCTCAACGCTTGCCCTTGCGCGACTTGCCCGCCGGCGAAGATGCACCGCGACCCGCCGACTTGCCTGCGAACTTGCCACCCGACCAGCTGCCCGACGGGGCCGCTTGACCGGCTTCACCCGCCCTGGGCTTGCGCTTGCGCGCCACCCGGGTCGATCCGCCCTCGCCCTCAGGCGCAGCGCTGCCCTTCTTGTCGCGCAGCGCACGCGCCACCAACTCCTCGCCCTCGCGCACCAGGCGGAAGTCGATGCGTCGGCCATCGAGGTCGACCCGGCTGACCTGCACCCGCACCGGGGTGCCGAGCGCGTAGCGGATGCCGGTGCGCTCGCCGCGCAGCTCCTGGCGCGCCTCGTCGAAGCGGTAGTACTCGCCGCCGAGCTCGGTGATATGCACCAGGCCCTCGACATACAGGCTGTCGAGCGTGACGAACAGGCCGAAGCTGGTCGCCGCGCTGACCTTGCCGCTGAACTCCTCGCCCAGGTGCTCGCGCATGTACTTGCACTTGAGCCAGGCCTCGACATCGCGGCTGGCCTCGTCGGCCCGGCGCTCGTTGGCGCTGCAATGCAGGCCGGCGGCCTGCCAGGCCAGCAGCTCGGCATTGGGCTTCCTGGCCCGCACCGGCTTGTCACCCGGAGCCGGCGGCTTGACCCGGTCGGCCAGCCGCTTGGCCAGCTTGAGCTGGGCCTCGCCCGGCGTCGGCAGGTTGGGCAGCGAATACTTGCGCTCGCCCAGGATGCACTTGATCACGCGGTGCACCAGCAAGTCGGGATAGCGCCGGATCGGACTGGTGAAATGGGTATAGGCCTCGAAGGCCAGGCCGAAATGGCCCTCGTTGTTGGGCGAGTAGATCGCCTGCGACATCGAGCGCAGCAGCATCTGGTGGATCTGCGGCGCATCGGGTCGCTCGCTGGTGGCGGCGGCGATCTGCTGGAACTCGAGCGGCGACGGCTCGTCGCTGACCTGGTAGGGCACGGCCAGCGCCTTGAGGTACTGGCGCAGCACGTCGATCTTGAGCGGGGTCGGCCCCTCGTGGACGCGGAACAGGCCCGGGTGCTTGCCATGCTGGATGAACTCGGCCGAGCAGACGTTGGCCGCCAGCATCGCCTCCTCGATCAGCCGGTGCGCGTCGTTGCGCGTGCGCGGGATGATCTTCTCGATCTGGCCGACCTCGTTGCAAACGATCTGGGTCTCGGTGGTCTCGAAATCGACCGCACCACGGCGCTGGCGCGCCGACAGCAGGGCCCGGTAGACATCGTGCAGATTGAGCAGGTGCGGCACCAGGGCCTCACGCTGCTGCGCCTCATGACCGCGCGTGTTCTGCAGGATGGCCGCGACCTCGGTATAGGTCAGGCGGCCATGGCTGAACATCACCGCCGGGTAGAACTGGTAGGCGTGGATGTCGCCCTGGGCGTTGATCAGCATGTCGCAGACCATGCACAGGCGCTCGACCTCCGGATTGAGCGAACACAGGCCGTTCGAGAGCTTCTCGGGCAGCATCGGGATCACGCGGCGCGGGAAGTAGACGCTGGTCGCACGGTCGTAGGCATCGATGTCGATGGCGGCACCGGTCTCGACATAGTGGCTGACGTCGGCGATCGCGACCAGCAGCCGCCAGCCCTTGCCGCGCCCGACCTTGGCCGGCTCGCAGTAGACCGCGTCGTCGAAGTCGCGCGCGTCCTCGCCGTCTATCGTCACCAGCGGCACGTCGGTCAGGTCGATGCGGTGCTTCTTGTCGGCTGACCTGACCTTGTCGGGCAGCGCCCTGGCCTGCGCCAGCGCGGCATCGGAGAACTCGTGCGGCACGCCGTACTTGCGCACTGCGATCTCGATCTCCATGCCCGGGTCGTCGATCTCGCCGAGCACCTCCTTGATGCGGCCGACCGGCTGGCCATAGAGCGCGGGCGGCTCGGTCAGCTCGACCACCACCACCTGGCCCGGCTGGGCCTTGCCCATGCCGCCCTTGGGGATCAGCACGTCCTGGCCATAGCGCTTGTCCTCGGGCGCGACCAGCCAGACGCCGGACTCCTGCAGCAGGCGCCCGATGATCGGGGCGCTCGATCGTCCGATGATCTCGGTCACCCGGCCCTCGGGTCGGCCGCGGCGGTCCTGCCGCACCACCTGGGCCCGGACCCGGTCGCGGTGCAGCACGGCACGCATCTCGTTGGGCGGCAGGTAGACATCGGGCTGGCCGTCGTCACGCACCACGAAACCGTGGCCGTCGCGGTGGCCATTGACCTGGCCCTCGAATTCAGTCAGTAAGATAGGTTTTTCTTTCACTCGGCTTTTGTACTCGCAATATTCCGCGCTATACTAGCGGCTTCCTGAGATGCCCAGGTGGCGGAATTGGTAGACGCACTAGTTTCAGGTACTAGCGGGTAACTCCGTGGAGGTTCGAGTCCTCTCCTGGGCACCAAAGACTGTAGCACTCATTTGCTGCGCTTTGGGCATATCTCAAGAAACAAACCCTGAAAGCCCAGGTGGCGGAATTGGTAGACGCACTAGTTTCAGGTACTAGCGGGTAACTCCGTGGAGGTTCGAGTCCTCTCCTGGGCACCATACATGAAACCCTGCAGATCTCACGGTCTGCAGGGTTTTTCGTTTTCGCCACACTTTCATTCCTACTCACCGCCGGCACACCAGCCCAGGGCAGCAACTGCCCGGCAGCCAGACGCCGCACCGCACCGCACCGCACCGCACCGCACCGCACCGCACCGCACCGCACCGCACCGCACCGCAAGAAATTTTCAAACTTTTTTCGGTGCTGTCAAAAATCCGAAAAATCCGGGATAGAATAGTGGCTTCCTGAGATGCCCAGGTGGCGGAATTGGTA
>NZ_PVLQ01000063.1 GCF_002980595.1 Malikia granosa | reverse complement strand
CAAGTTGTAGCGCTTGGCAAGCTGGCTGAAAGCCAGTTCGCAAAAGCTGCACTGCCAGGAGTGGTAGTTCAGTTGGTTAGAATACCGGCCTGTCACGCCGGGGGTCGCGGGTTCGAGTCCCGTCCACTCCGCCAGATCGCAAACCCTTGCAAGTCATGCTTGCAGGGGCTTTTTGCTTTCTGGCCATCGATTCCTGCTCTGTGGGCAAGGTCTAGAATGAAGCCAACCCTTGCGGAGGCCTTGCCCGTGAACGACACCCCATCCTATTCGCCCCAGGCACCCGATCGTGCCGAGGTCGACGCGCTGCCGGGCCTGACCCTGCTGCAGTTCGGCACCGACTGGTGCGGCCATTGCCAGGCGGCGGCACCGGCCGTGGCCCAGGCGCTGCAGGCGGCACCCGCCACGCTCGCCGCCATGCGCCACCTGCCGGTCGAGGATGGTCCCGGGCGCCCGCTGGGCCGCAGTTTCCGCGTCAAGCTCTGGCCGACCCTGATCCTGTTGCGCGATGGCCAGGAAATCGCCCGCCTGGTGCGCCCGACCGAGGCCGCCGCCGTCGCGCAGTGGCTCGCGGCGGCTTCGTCCGCGGCCTGAGCTGGGCTCAGGACTCAGAACCTGGCTCCAGGCCCTGCACAGGGGCCTTGTGCTGCGGCCTTGCTGGCATCCAGTCCTTGTCCTGGCCGGCCGCCTGCTGGCTTCGGCTCAGCCGGCGCCCAGCCTGGCGCGCAGCGCGGCGTTTTCCTGCTCGAGTTCGGCGTTGTGCCGCAGCGCGGCCTCGAGCCGTCGGCGCAGTTCATCGAGCTCCTGCTGCAGGGCGGGGTGGCTGGCGTCTTCCTGCGGTGCCACGCTGCTAGCTTCCAGCCTGGCCAGGTCGCGCGCCTGCGCCAGGCGCGCATTGATCGCGTCGCACCATTCGATCACCTCGACCCGGGTCGTGTCCTTGTGCACCGGGTTCTGCAGCGTCGCCTTCTTGACATCGGCGCGCCGGCACAGCTCGGACTGCGTCATGCGGCCGTGGTTGTAGGGGTAGTGGCCGCCATGGGACAGGATCTCGGCCTCGATCTGGGCCATGGCCTGGCGCAGGCGCTGCAAGGCGGCCTCGGTGCGCGGGTGGCCGCGGCCGGCTTCGGTCTCGGCCTGGTTCTGGTTCACGCTGTCGTTCATCGCTGGGCCCGGCGCTGCTCGCGCAGCATGAAGAGGTAGAGGCTTTCGACCTTCTCGCGCGCCCAGGGGGTCTTGCGCAGGAACTTGAGGCTGGAATTGATGCTGGGGTCGACGTTGAAGCAGCGGATCGGGATCTGCTCGCCGAGCCCGGCCCAGCCGTAATGCGCCTGCAGCGCGGTCACGATCGCTTCCAGCGTCAGGCCGTGCAGGGGGTTGTTCCGCTGTGGCGGGGCGTCCGTGTCGGATGTGGATGTCATGGCCGGGATTGTGCCGCCAAAGTCGCGTCGAGCGGCGCTACCGGCTGGGTCGAGATCTCGTGCATGACCTTGAGCCAGCCGGCGGTGGCCTGCGGACCGGCACGCTCCAGCGCGGCGCTCAGGTGCTCGGCCAGCGGCGAGGTCAGCTGCCACTCGAGCTGCTGTCCCGCTTCGGTCAGGGCCAGCTGCCGGACCCGGCGGTCATGCGCCGGCTTGCTGACCGTGACCAGGCCCAGCTCGACCAGCTGCCGCAGCGGCGCGTGCAGCGCCTGCTTGCTGACGCCGAGCCGCTCGAGCAGCTCGCTGACGGTCAGCTCCGGATGGCGCGCCACGTAGTAGAGCACCCGGTGGTGCACCCGTCCGAGCCCGCGCTGGGCCAGCAGGGCATCCGAGCCCGAGGTGTAGGTCCGGTAGGCCTGATAGAACAACGCGATCGAGGCCATCAGGTCGGGTGGGCTAGTTACGTCAAGCATATTGACTGATTTCTCGTTCGGCGTTAACATGAAAATAGGTCAATATTATTGACGTTAATAGATCGAGGAGAGCCATGTCTGAACCGTCTCGCATTCTTCACCCTGGCCTGCGCCAGAAAATCATGTCGGCCGATGCGGCTGCAGCGCTTATCGAGCATGGCGACCATGTCGGCATGAGCGGCTTCACGGGTGCCGGTTACCCGAAGGCGGTGCCGCAGGCACTGGCCAAGCATATCGAGCAAGCCAACCAGGGCGGCAACAAGTTCCGCATCGGCGTCTGGACCGGCGCCTCGACCGCGCCCGAGCTCGACGGCGCGCTGGCCAAGGTCGGCGGCATCGAGATGCGCCTGCCCTACCAGTCCGACCCGACCTGCCGCGCCCGCATCAATGCCGGCGAGATGGACTATATCGACATCCACCTGTCGCATGTGGCGCAGTTCGTCTGGTTCGGCTTCCTGGGCAAGCTCAATGTCGCGGTGGTCGAGGTCGCGGGCATCCTGGAAGACGGGCGCCTGATCCCGTCCTCGTCGATCGGCAACAACAAGACCTGGCTCGACCAGGCCGACAAGGTGATCCTCGAAGTCAACAGCGCGATGCCGCTCGGACTCGAGGGCATGCACGATGTCTATTACGGCACCGAGCGTCCGCCGCATCGCAAGCCGATCCCGATGACGCATCCGGGCGACCGCATCGGCGACGCCTACCTGCATGTGGACCCGGCCAAGGTGGTTGCGATCGTCGAGACCCACGCGCTCGACCGCGACACCAAGTTCTCGGCCGCCGACGACAACTCGCAGCGCATCGCGGGCCATATCCTCGATTTCCTGGCGCACGAGGTCAAGGTCGGGCGGCTGCCGCCCGAGCTGCTGCCGCTGCAGTCCGGCGTCGGCAACATCGCCAACGCGGTGCTCGCCGGCCTGAACCAGGGCCCGTTCGAGAACCTGACCGGCTATACCGAGGTGCTGCAGGACGGCATGCTCGAGATGCTCAAGTCGGGCAAGATGGTGATGGCGTCGGCCACCGCGTTGTCGCTGAGCCGCGAGGGTACCAAGGAATTCCTCGACAACCTCGACTTCTACCGCCAGCGCATCGTGCTGCGGCCGCAGGAAATCTCGAACCACCCCGAGCTGGTGCGCCGCCTCGGCGTGCTGTCGATGAATGCGATGATCGAGGCCGACATCTACGGCAACGTCAACTCGACCCACATCATGGGCACCCGCATCATGAACGGCATCGGCGGCTCGGGCGACTTCGCGCGCAATGCCTACATCTCGTTCTTCGTGACGCCTTCGACCGCCAAGGACGGCGCGATCTCCTGCATCGTGCCGATGGTCAGCCATGTTGACCACACCGAGCATGACGTGCAGATCCTGGTCACCGAGCAGGGCCTGGCCGACCTGCGCGGCCTGGCGCCGCGCCAGCGGGCCCAGGTCGTGATCGAGCATTGCGCCCACCCGGACTTCCGTCCCGCGCTGCGCGACTATGTGGCACGCGCCGAGCGCTCGGCGCGCGGCGGCCAGGGCGGCCTGCACACTCCTCATCTGCTCGACGAGGCGTTGTCCTGGCATTCGCGCTTCGAGCGCGAAGGTCGCATGCTGCCCTGAGGCGTGCAACCCGCACCGGCCCAGGCCGGTGCTTGCTGCGCCGGGTCGCCCGATGTCGCGCGGCCCGGCGCTCCTGGATAGAATGGCAGAAATGAATCTGCACGGCTTTATCCTGCTCACAAGCCAGGTGCAGCCAGCAACCCGATGCAGGCGCTGAGGAAACGGCCTTGCCGATTGTCCCTGCCACCACCGATGGCCATTCAGGCAAGTTGAAGCGTACCCCGAACTGGCTGTCCTGGCTGGTGCTGGCGATTGGCCTGGCCCTGACCCTGGGCCTGCACGAGTTCAGCCAGCGCTGGATACGTTCGGCCGACGAGGACCGTTTCCTGCTGCGCAGCAACGAATTCAGGACTGCCCTCCATACCCATCTGGTCGGCCTGACCCAGGTCTTGCGCGGTGCCCAGGCCTATGCGGGCCAGAATCCGCTGATCAGTCCCGAAGCCTGGCAGCGCATGCGCGATACCCTGCGGCTGGAGGAGAGCTATCCGGGCTTCACCGACCTGATCCATCTGCGCGCGGCCAGCGGCGAGCAATTGCCCGAGCTGATCGACTCGCAGCGCATGCTGGGCGGACAGGAGTTCGTGCTCAAGCCGCCGGGCGTGCGTGATTTCCATGTCGTCGTCACCAACCTGGCACCGGTCACCGAGAAGAACCGGGTTGCCCTCGGGATCGATTCCTGGCAGAGTCCGGAGCGGCGCGATGCGCTTGAGCGCGCGCGCGACACGGGCAATCCCCAGCTCAGCGCCAGGGTCCAGCTCGCGGTGGACCAGGGGCCGGACCGCTTGCCCGGTTTCCTGATCTACCAGCCGCTCTACCGTGGCGGCGCCTTGCCGGATACCGTGGAGCAGCGGCGGGCGCTGCTGGTCGGCTTCGTCGGCACCAGCCTGCGCTACCAGGACTTGGTGCGCGAGCTGTTGCCGGCCGACCGGCAGCCGCTGGCGATCGAGCTGCGCGACGCCGCCGTCGCCGAGGAGGGCAGCGGCACGCTGGTCTTCAGCAGCCAGCCGGCGGCCGGCGAGTCGCCCAGGCTGATGCGCCAGCAGCTCTCGCTCGACATCGGCGGGCGCCGCTGGACCCTGGTCTGCACGGCCAGCGACGACTTCCTGCTGCCGATCGAGCAGGCCTATCCCCAGCTGGTGCTGGCGGTCGGCCTGTTGCTGTCGCTGCTGCTGTTTGCCTTGAGCCGGGCCCAGATCCAGCAGCGGCTCAGGGCCGAGCGGATGGCAGAGTCGATGAGCCGTTCGGTGCTGTCGACCCGCGACCACCTGGCTTCCATCCTCGAGGCCGTTCCCGACATGCTGCTCGAGATCGATGCCGAGGGCCGGATCACCGAGGTGCGTTCGGCGCGCCAGGCCCCGTTCGAGATCCGGCCGCCCGCGCTGGTCGGCCAGCATTACGCCCAGGTGCTGCCGCCTGCGGCGGCCGAGGTCATTGCCGCCGGCCTGCAGGCGGCGCGTCTGCACGGCAGCGACTACGGCCGGCGCTACTGCCTGGCCCAGGCCGGGGGCGATTGCTGGTACGAGGCCTCGATCGCCTGCCGGCTCAGGGGCGACGCGGAGCAGCCCTACTATGTGCTGCTGTCGCGCGATGTCAGCGAGCAGGTGCGCCTCGAGCGCGAACTGCGCCAGCAGCACGAGCGGCTCAATACGATTCTCGACAGCGTCGAGGCCTATATCTACATCAAGGGCACCGACTACCGCTACCAGTACGCCAATCGCCGGACCTGCGCGCTGTTCAAGCGCTCGCTCGAGCAGATCATCGGCCACCAGGATGCCGACTTCTTCGAGCCGGCGGTCGCGGAGCGGGTGCGCCAGGTCGACCGCCGCGTGATCGAGCAGGGCGAGCGGGTGGTGGCCGAGGACTTCAATGTCTTGCAGGACGGCTCGAGCTCGACCGACCTGACGATCAAGATCCCGCTGCGCGACGAGGAAGGGCGGGTCTATGCGCTGTGCGGCATCTCGACCGATGTCTCGCCGCTCAAGCAGGCGCAGGCCGAGCTCGAGCGCTACCGCCAGCATCTGCAGCAGCTGGTCGACGAACGCACGGCCGAGCTCGCAACGGCGACCCGCGCGCTGAGCCTGGCCAGCGCCGAGCAGCAGGCCGTCTTCAACGCGGCGACCGCAGGCCTGATCTTCGTCAAGGATCATCAGATCCAGCGCTGCAACCGGACCATGGAGCAGATGTTCGGCTATGGGCCGGGCGAACTGATCGGCCAGGCACCGCGCATCTTCTATGCCGATGACGAGGCCTTCGCCAAGCTGCAGCAGAAGTTCCAGCCCGACATGCTCGCGCATGGCAATTTCCGCACCGAGCAGGAGCTGATGCGCAAGGACGGCAGCCGCTTCTGGGCCCGCGTGTCGGCGCAGGTGATCGACCGGGATGTCAGCAAGGGCTATGCCGGCATGGTGCAGGACATCACGGCCGAGCGCGAGGCCTTCGAGGCGATGCAGCGCTCGAAGGAAATGGCCGAGCAGAACGCGCGCGCCAAGGCCGATTTCCTCGCCAACATGAGCCACGAGATCCGCACGCCGATGAATGCCGTGATCGGCATGACCCATCTGGTGCTCAAGACCGAGCTGACGCCGCGCCAGCTCGACTACCTGCAGAAGATCCAGCTGTCGAGCCAGCACCTGCTCGGCATCATCAACGACATCCTCGACTTCTCCAAGCTCGAGGCCGACAAGATGAGCGTCGAACGGGCGCATTTCGACCTCGACCAGATGCTCGACAACGTCGTCGGCCTGTTCGTGACCAAGACCGACAGCAAGGGGCTGGAACTGGTGGTGGACGTGGCGCAGGACGTGCCGCGCGATCTGATCGGCGACCCCCTGCGCATCGGTCAGGTGCTGATCAACTATGCCAACAACGCGGTCAAGTTCACCGAGCAGGGCACGATCACGATCCGCGTTGCGCTTGAGCCGGGCCAGGAGCCGGCCGACGAGCTGCTGCTGCGCTTCTCGGTCCAGGATACCGGCATCGGCATCTCGCCCGAGCAATGCGCGCTGCTGTTCCAGAGCTTCCAGCAGGCCGACAGCTCGACCACGCGCAAGTACGGCGGCACCGGCCTGGGCCTGGTGATCTCCAAGCGCCTGGCCGAGCTGATGGGTGGCCAGGTCGGGGTCGTCAGCGAGCCGGGGCAGGGCTCGACCTTCTGGTTCACGGCCCGGCTCGGCCTGGGTGCCGATCAGCCCAGGCGCTGGCTGGCCCAGCCCGATCTGCAAGGGCGGCGCATCCTGGTCGTCGACGACAACGACCCCGCGCGCGAGGTGATGGGCGAGATGCTGCGCTCGATGGGCTTTGCCGTCAGCACGGTCGCGTCCGGTCCGCTGGCGCTGGCCGAGCTGAGCCAGGCCGCCGCGGCCGGACAGCCCTACGAGGTAGTCTTCCTCGACTGGAAGATGCCCGGCATGGACGGCGTGACCGTCGCGCGCAAGATCGCCGCCCTGCCGCTGCCCAGGCGACCGCTGGTGCTGATGGTCACGGCCTATGACCGCGGCGAGCTGCTCGAGCTGTCCGAGGAGGTGGGCATCAGCGACGTGCTGGTCAAGCCGGTGACTCCCTCGGTGCTGTTCGACACCGTGATGCGCCTGCTTGGCGCCGAACTCGACGAGCTGTCCCCGCTACCGCGCCCCGAGCGTGGTCTGCAGGCCGATACCGCCCCGCTGCAAGGGGCCAGGGCCCTGCTGGTGGAGGACAACGAGATCAACCAGGAGGTCGCGATCGAACTGCTGCGCGAGCTCGGCCTGTGGGTCGACCTGGCCCCCGACGGCGCCGTGGCCCTGGAGCGGGTGCAGCAAAATCCGTATGACGTGGTGCTGATGGACATGCAGATGCCGGTCATGGACGGCCTGACGGCCACGCGCCAGATCCGCCAGCTGTCCTGGCTGCAGGAATTGCCTATCCTGGCCATGACCGCCAATGCGATGACGGGCGACCGGGAGCGCTGCCTCGAGGCGGGGATGAACGACTACATCGCCAAGCCGATCGATCCGCAGGACCTGGCGGCCAAGCTGCTGCGCTGGGTCAAGCCCAGCCGGTCGCGCTCGCGGCGCGCGTCCAGGCGCCAGCGCAGCACGGTTCGGCCGGCCGCCACGGGGCGGGGCGTTTCATTCGCGGGCATCGCGGGACTCGACACGGTGCTGGGCCTGCGCCAGGTGCTCGGGCGCGAGCCGCTCTACCAGCAGTTGCTGGCCCGGTTTGCCAGCGACCAGGCCGCGACGCCGGCTCGCCTGGCCGGGGCGATCGCCGCGGCCGACTGGGTCCAGGCCGAGCGGCTGGCGCACACGCTCAAGGGGGTGGCGGCCCAGATCGGCGCGCTCGAGCTGCGCGAGCGGGCCGAGCGGCTGGAGCAGGCCTTGCGCGAGCGGGCGCCGCAGGACCGCCTCGAGCTGCTGCAAGCCGGCATCGCCCAGGCCTTGCCGCCGCTGGTCGAGGCGATCCGCCAGCGCCTGCCGCAGCAGGCGGCTAACGTGACGGCCGTCTTGAAGGACCCGCAGCAATGGCGGCGCCTGCGTGCCCAGCTGGTCAGCCTGCTCGAGCAGGCCGACACCGATAGCCTGGCGCTGTTCGAGGCCAACCGTAGCCTGCTGCAGGCCGCGCTGGGCCCGCATTACGAGCCGCTGGCCAAGGCGCTGGAGAATTTCGATTTCGAGCAGGCGCTGCTGGCGATCAGGCAGGCGGGGTGAGGGCCGTGTTGGCCTGGGCAGTGGCTTACTGACCTGGGTTTGATGGCCCTGCGGCTTCGGGTCAGCGCACAGGTCGCCTTTTGGGACGACTCGAGCGCACCTGGGTCACTGCCTTGACCAGATCGACGAAGAGGCGCGCGAGTTTGATTGGCCCCAGTCCGGTGCCTTGCCCGGTTCCCGTTGCATCGGTAAAAGCCAGGTGGTGCGCCGCGAGCGTTCTTTCGAGTGTCGCCACGCTCTTCAGCCTGCCGAATGGAAGGAATCCCGGGCACAGGTCCGATGGCTTGCGACGAAGTCGTGATTGCGCAAGCTGCAGGATGAGCGCGTCAGGGTGCTGCAACAAGAGCTCGGCGACCAAGGCTGACGCTGGCTCGGTTCGACAGTCCCGTAGCGTCAGCTGCAGCAAGGCGCCTAGATGGCCCTTGCCCAAGCCTGGATGCCTGACGAGCTGGTTGAGCTCAGCGACGTTGCTGGGCGCCTCTCGATGAAGCCTCTGGTAGATTTCTGCGCCGACCGTCTGGGGATTGCTTGAGCTTGTCGCTGCTCGGTCTGCAGGAGGACTGCCGCTCAAGTAGGATTCCACCGCGGGAGCCGCCAGGGCCAATACCTCGCTGCGCGACATCTCCGAATGATCGACAGTAGGGATGTCGAACGTGAACTGGAGATTGTCCTCTGGCATCCAGGCATGTGCGTTGCCTCTTCCGATCTCGAGTTGGGCCAGACAGGTTCTCCGGATATGGATCACGGCTGGCATCCGCTCCGCTGGGCTTGCCGCCAGCAGGCGCCGAAGGTCGCGGTGGCTATAGGCTGGCAGGCGATGCAGGGGCGAGGAGTCGGACATCAGGACATAGTCGGGCGCGCAACCTGATGCTGCCAGCAGGCGGCCAACCAGCCAGGCAACGCTGCCTCCGGCCGAATAGCCGAAGATGATCCTGGGTCTAGGCAAGGCACCGGCCTTGATCTGGTCAGCGATCTCGATGGCGGTCTTCCACCAGCTGTTGCCTTGAAGGATGTTGCCGCCAGCCAGGCCGATATCGGCCGCCCACAAGTCATGCCCTGCAAACAGCCCGGCCCTGGCAAAGGGTACGGCCATTGCCGATCCACCCCATCCCGGGACGGCCAAGGCTATCCCTTTCGATGGCGTGCTGCTTGGCCATGCCAGCCTGAATCTCAATCCCGGCTGCTTTTCAGTCACATGTGATGGATTGTCTATGCCAATCAGTCGGGCCAGATTGTGGAGGCTTGCATCGACGAGGAATTCATCGACTGAAAAGCTGTTCTTGAAGCTTTTCTCGACATGCAGCATCAACTGCATCAGCTTGAGCGAGTCTCCGCCCAATGCCACGAAGTCGCTGGGGTGTTGGTGGGCGCCTGGCCACAGCACGACATCCCACAGATGGCAGAGGTGCTCGTAGGCATTCTTGCCTTCATGCTTGTCGCCCCTGATGGCTTCGTGCCTGGGGATGCGGGTGGTCAAGGCCTTGTAGTCCACCTTGCCTCCGGCCAGCAGCGGAATGGCCTCGATGACCTCGATCCCGGCAGGAACCATGAAGTCTGGCAAGCGATGCGCGAGCCATTTTCTGGGATCTTCGTTGAACGCTTCATTCCTGGTGATGAAGCCGTAAAGCCGGGGGCTGCAGGCTTCCTGGTCCTCGATGACCGCTGCGCCAGTGACACCGGGAATGGAGCGCAAATTGTTTTCCACCTCGCTCAGATAGACTCTTTGTCCCCTGATCTTGGCCATTCTCCCGATTCGGCCCAGATGTAGCAGCTGGCCGTCTGGCCGGCGCCTGACAAGGTCTCCGGTGGCGTAGAGGCGTTCCGGGCTGCCTGGGGCGAAAAGGGGGAAACGTTCCGAATCGATACCGCCGGGCTTCCAGTCGCCAAGGGCTTGGTAGGAAGATCGAATCAGCAGTTCTCCCGTGTCGATGTCTCTGCTGCTCTCGTCGATCGGCCGCAAGGCGTAGCAGGAAAACGGGTAGATCTGACCCATGGGAACCGTTGCTTGTACAGTATCGGTTCCATCGCAGTGGCAAATGAACAGGGCGCTTTCCGTGCTGCCGTAGACGTTTTGAATCAGGCAGTTCGGCTGCAGGGTCTTGCGTGCCAGTTCGAGGTCCGACGCGAGCAACGGTTCACCCGAAAAACGGACGGCATCCAGGTAGCCCAGCACGTCTTTGGCACCAGGCAGGGTGGCAAAATTGCGAAACATCGACGGCGTGAACCTGATATGCCTGGCCTCGAGGCGCAGGATGGCATCACTCAGGGCAGCAAATCCCAGCTTCTTGATGTCGGCCAGACAGAGCGCTCCGCCGGATAACAAGAAAACCATCGCATGGTGAAGGAAGCCATAGTTGCCGTGTGATCCTGCAATCAGGACTCTTGATCCCGAGGACACTTGCATCAGTGCGATGGAGGCCTGCACCTTGGCCTGCAGGGTGGCGGCCGAGTAGGTGACCAACTTGGGGCTGCCGGTAGAGCCCGAAGTAGGAAATATCATGGCGGGCTCATCAGCGCCCAGAACCTTGTCAAGGTTCAGCTGGCTCGATCGGCCGTCGGAAACCAGGGTTCTGACCGCCAGCCCGCTGGGCAAGCTTGCCAATGTCACGGCATCACACAGCAGCAGGGTGCAGGCGGCTGACTCGATCAGTTCCAGCAAGCGATGAGGTGGCTGCCCGGGTTCCAGCAGCAGCAAGGGCCTTCCGGCCATTGCGCAGGCAAACCAGGCTGCCACCGCGTCAAATCCCACCGATTGCAGGAGTGCGACCGGGCCCGGGGCCGTAGCGGAGGCTTGGATCTCCTGCGCCAGACCGGCTGCGCGGCAGGCCAGCTCCTGAAAACGGAAGCGCTGGGTCTCATGCAGGACCGCGGTCCGCTCTGGCCAAAGCTGACAGGCCCTGGCCAATGCCACTGGTAGCGCTTCATGGACGCGGTCGGCATCGGGCTCGGCAAAGGGTGTCTCATGCCAGACAAGGTTGGCGTGCATCTTGATCGAGTTTTCTGGCCTTGAGGGGACGATTGCTTGTCACGCCAGCGGGAGTGACCAGTTGATCGTCTGGATCTGGTACTGGCTGTAGGTTTCTGCCGAGATGAGCTTGGGAACCCAGGTCTGGTCGACTTCCTGGAATCCCAGCGAGCCATTTTGTGCCCGTATGGCCCCGCCTGGGAAAGCACGGAAGGAAAGCATTCCCGGGCTCGCGACCTGTCGCAGCAGGAGGCCATGGTCCCGCGTGACCAGCGGCGCCAAGTCCTTGGCCCATTCAGTCTCGGCTATCTGGTAGAGCCATGCCCGGTAGCTGGCCTCTTGCGCAGAACAGGGCCGCCCCAGGAAGCGCTCGACAATCGCATGTTCCTTCTGGTTTATTTCCGGTAGCGTCTGGTATCCAGGTTTGGGTTGGCTGCTGCTGAATCCAGGCGCTTCGGATTGCAGCAGCACGCGAACGAATTTGCTGGCGCCAAGTGACTCGATGATTTCCCGTAGTTCCTTGGCATAGCGACTGGTTTTGTCCAAGGATATGTCGTTGACGTAGGCCGCCACGCCATTGTTCAGCACGATGACGAAATCAATCCCGGGGGCGTATTTCTGCGTGACTCTTGCCTGCAGCAGCGCGATCTGGCGCAGCAGCATCAGTTCTGTTTGATCCGGATGAAAAA
Organism: Malikia granosa; assembly: GCF_002980595.1. Taxonomy (GTDB): domain Bacteria; phylum Pseudomonadota; class Gammaproteobacteria; order Burkholderiales; family Burkholderiaceae_C; genus Malikia; species Malikia granosa. The sequence goes on along the minus strand of NZ_PVLQ01000063.1, from coordinate 34,811 downwards.
GGGGGGCTGGGTCTTGCGGCAAGGGTGATGCCCGGTAGCCGCCGTTGTACAGGAAGTACAACGTCAAGGGTCGCATGGCGTCGATATGTGATTGCAAGCCCTGGCGAAAGCGAGGCAGTATGGCCCTGAGTCGGCCACGTGATTGATGGTTGAAGCTTTTGTGCAAGAAAAGCGAGACCAGCTCTTCCGACAAGGACTCGCTGTCCCTGGCTGTCCTGTCGGCGAGGTCGGCCGTGACGGGTCCCAGGCAGGCTGCGCGGATGGCGTTCACCGTGGCGTCGAGCCACTGGAGCAGTCGTTCCTGCGTCGCTGCGTCAGCTTGCGCATGAACGCCCTGTTTCAAGTCTGATGGCGGGAGCGGCAGGATGAGGGTCGTTGACATGACATTGGGCCAAGGTTGTTGTGGGCTCTGTGGGTCGCAGTCATTAGCCCCTTGGCGGAGTCGCGATTGATCGGCCGCGGATCAGCACTCAACAGCAAAAAGCATGTACCAGCCACGGCCGCATTCTAGGCAGTGGTCAGGGGGAGACAAGTGGAATATGCGGTGAGTCGGACCGCGGGAGGCTGCTGGATCGTTCGCTGGCCGGCGTCGCCTGGCTGATGTCGTGATGTCCAGCCAGTTCGTCAATCGTTGCCGTGGCAAGCCTGATTCTTGCCCGCGTGAGGGCCCAGTGGAACCGGACAACCTGGGCACGTTGCCGGACTGGCGGAAACGGTGAGATTCGAACTCACGGAGGGGTATCAGCCCTCGGCGCTTTTCAAGAGCGCTGCCTTAAACCGCTCGGCCACGTTTCCTTGCGCAAGCGACCGCGCTGGTCGATGCAGCGGCCATTGTAAGGCCTGCCGGCCCGGTTTTCGTGCCACACTCCCGCCCCATGTCCAAGGTAGAAATGGCGCGCTCGGCGCTGCAGGTGTTCGATCAGGTGGTGGCGGCCAGCGGGCTGCGGGTGCGCGAGGGCCAGCGCCTGATGGCCGAGCAGGTCGCGCAGACCTTTGCCGAGGCCGATCTCGGCAAGACGCCCGAGGACGAGGATGGCCCGATCGAGGCGCTCGAGCCGCAACGCTCGATCGCGGTGATCCAGGCCGGCACCGGGGTCGGCAAGTCGCTGGCCTACAGCGTGCCGGCGATCGCGCTGGCGCTGGCGCGCAACACCCGCGTGATGATCTCGACCGCCACCGTCGCGCTGCAGGAGCAGCTGGTCGCCAAGGACCTGCCGGCGCTGGCCAGCAGCCTGCCGCAGCCGTTCCGCTTCGCGCTGGCCAAGGGGCGCGGGCGCTATGTCTGCAAGCTCAAGCTCGACCGCTGGTCCGCCGGCAGTGACGGGGGCGATGGTGACGCGGCCTGGGATGCCGAGGACGACCTGTTCGCCGACGAGGCGCGCCCGACCAGCGCCGGGCGCAGCCTGAGTCTGGCGCAGGAACAGGTCGAGCGCCAGGCCTTCTACCAGGGCCTGCAGCAGCAGCTCGAGCGCGGGCGCTGGGACGGCGACCGCGACCAGCTCGAGCAGCCGCCCGAAGCGGCCTGGTGGGCGGCAGTGGCGGCCGAGGGCAGTTCCTGCACCGCGCGCCACTGTCCGGCCTACGACCAGTGCAGCTACTACGCGGCGCGCAAGTCGCTGGTCGGCGCGCAGGTGATCGTGGTCAACCACGACCTGCTGCTGTCATCGCTGGGCTCGCGCCTGCTGCCCGAGCTCGACAACTGCCTGCTGGTGCTCGACGAGGCGCATCACTTGCCGGGCATCGCGCTCGACCAGTTCGCCAGCAGCATGGACCTGAGCCGGCTCAAGTGGATAGACAAGCTGGCCAGCCAGGCGGTGCGCACCGGGGGCCTGCTCGCGGTGTCCGAGGTGGCCGAGCTGCCGCGCATCTCGGCCCAGCTGCGCCAGCTGATGCTGGACCTGGCGCGCTTGGTCATGCATCACCATGGCTCGGCCCTCAAGGGCGAGGAGGCGCCGGCCTTTGGCAGCCGACGCGGGTCTGCCCCGGCAGGATCGAACCAGCCCGGGCGCTACCGCGTGCCGCGCGGACAGCTGCATCCCGAGCTGGTCGAGCCGCTGGCCCAGCTCTCGCACCAGGCGCAGGAATTCCTCGATGTCTTGCGCGCCGTCAGCAAGGCATTGAAGGCCGAGATCAAGGCCCAGCCCGACGAGGCCAAGCGCCTGTCGCAGCTCTATGCCCAGCTCGGCACGCTGGCGCCTAGGCTCGAGGCGGTCGCCGCCACCACCCAGCTGATGCTGCAGGACCCCGCCGAGGGGACGGCGCCGGCGGCCAAGTGGTTCACGCTCGCGACCCAGGGCGACTACATCGTGCTGCAGGCCCATGCCAGTCCGACCCTGCCGGGCGCGACGCTGCGCCAGCATCTGTGGAACGCGGTGCGCGGCGCGGTGCTGACCTCGGCCACGCTGACCAGCCTGGGGAGCTTCGACTTCTTCCTCAAGGAGGTCGGCCTGTTCGGCGACCCCTGCGCGCTCGCGCTGGAGGTCCAGAGCCCGTTCGACTTCGCGCGCCAGGGCCGCCTGGTGCTGGTCGACCATTTGCCCGACCCCAAGGACGCGACGGCCTACAACGCGGCCATGGTGCGCGCGCTGCTGCGCGACCTGCAGCAGGTCGAGCATGGCGCGCTGGTGCTGTTCACCTCGCGCGCCCAGCTGCGGCTGGCCGAGGAGTCGCTGCCCGAGTCGCTGCGCGAGATCGTGCTGGTGCAGACCGCGCTGCCGCGCTGGCAGCTGCTGAGCCGCCACCGCGAGCGGGTCGCGGCCGGCCAGCCCTCGGTGATCTTCGGCATGCAGTCCTTCGGCGAGGGGCTGGACCTGCCGGGCCCGCTGTGCGAGGACCTGTTCATCACCAAGCTGCCGTTCGCGCCGCCCGACGATCCGGTCGGCGAGGCGCGCGCCGAATGGCTGCGCCAGGTCGGACGCGATCCCTTCGTCGAGCTGGTGGTGCCGGCGACCGCGATCCGGCTCGCGCAGTGGGTGGGCCGTGCCATCCGCACCGAGGAGGATGAAGCCCATGTGACCTGCTACGACCGCCGGCTGACGCGTACCAGCTACGGCCAGCGCCTGCTGCAGGGCCTGCCGCCGTTCACCCGGGTGATGCGGGACGCGGCCTAGTTTTTGGGCTACAGTGGATCAAGTTCAAAACGAAAATGGCTTCGAGCGACATGACCATCAGCCAGATGCCGGAATGGAGCCAGGCGATGAGCGTGGGCAACGTCCTGATCGATGCCCAGCATCGGCAGCTGCTCGGCCTCGGACGGCAGGCGCTTGAGCTGCTGCAGGCGCCGGTGCTGGACCCGGTCCGCTTCCACGCCTTGCTCAACGACATTGCCGATGCCACGCGCCAGCATTTCGAGACCGAAGAGGCGATCCTCCAGGCCCACCAATGCCCTTTCCTGGACGCCCATCGTGCCGAGCATGACCGCTACCGCGAGCGCCTGACCGAGCTGCTGTTCGACGGCATCTTCGGGGCGGGCGACCGCGACGGGCTGGCGCGGCTGATCCATGAACTGATCACCGAGCATGTGCTGCAGCGGGATGTCCCGCTCAAGGAGTACATGAGCTAGGGCCTGGCGCTAGCCAGCTGGCGCGTCCAGCCCGCCGATGGCCCGCAGCAGCCGCTCCGGCGTCGCCGGCGCGTCGAGCCGGACCGGCTGGCCGTCGCCGCGCGCCTGGGCCACCGCGTCGCGCAGCGCCTCCCAGACGCTGATGGCCAGCATGAAGGGGGGTTCGCCGACCGCCTTGCTGCCGAAGACATTGTCCTCGCGGTTCGCCTCCGGCCAGAGCTCGATCCGGAATTCGGCTGGCAGGTCGCCCGCGCTCGGGATCTTGTAGCTGCTCGGGCCATGGGTCAGCAGCCGGCCCTGCGCGTCCCAGACCAGCTCCTCGCTGGTCAGCCAGCCCATGCCCTGGACGAAGCCGCCTTCGATCTGGCCGATGTCGAGCGCCGGGTTGATGCTGCGCCCGACGTCGTGCAGGATGTCGACCGCCAGCACCCGGCTCTCGCCGGTCAGGGTATCGAGGGCGACCTCGCTGCAGGCGGCGCCATAGGCGAAATAGTAGAACGGCCGTCCGCTCAGCGTGCGCGGGTCGTAGTGGATCTTGGGCGTGCGGTAGTAGCCGTCGCTCCAGAGCTGGATGCGGGCCGAATAGGCCTTGGCCACCACTTCCTGCCAGTTGCGCCTGGCCTGCGGGCTCACGACCTGGGCCTGCTCGAAGCGTACCTCGCTGGCAGCGCAGCCGTCCTGCTCGGCGACGAAGCGGGCCAGCCGCTCGCGGATCTGGAAGGCGGCGAGCTGGGCGGCGCGGCCGTTGAGGTCGGTGCCGCTCGAGGCGGCGGTGGCCGAGGCATTGGGTACCCGGGCCGTGTCGCTCGCGCTGACGCGCACGCAAGGCAGCGGCAGGCCCAGCGCCTGGGCGACGATCTGTGCGACCTTGGTGTGCAGGCCCTGGCCCATCTCGGTGCCGCCGTGGTTGAGCAGCACGCTGCCGTCGGTGTAGACATGGACCAGCGCGCCGGCCTGGTTGAGCGAGGTCGCGGTGAAGCTGATGCCGAACTTGACCGGAGTCAGCGCCAGCCCGCGCTTGATGACCGGGTTGGCGGCGTTCCATTGCGCGATCGCGGCGCGCCGCTCCAGGTAGCGTGCGCGGTGCGCCAGCCGGTCGATCAACGGCGCCAGGATGTTGTCCTCCAGCACCATGCCGTAGGGCGTGACGTTACGCTCCTGGGTGCCGTAGAGGTTGACCCGCCGCACCTCGAGCGGATCGAGTCCGAGCCGGCGCGCGATCTCGCCCATGACGGTCTCGATCGCGAGCATGCCCTGCGGTCCGCCGAAGCCGCGAAAGGCGGTGCTGCTCTGCTTGTGGGTGCGGCAGCGCCAGCTGTGGATCGCGACATGCTCGAGGAAATAGGCGTTGTCGCTGTGGAACACCGCGCGGTCGCAGACCGGAACCGACAGGTCGGCCGAAAAGCCGCAGTCGGCCAGCTCGGTGAGTTCGAGCGCGAGCAGCCGGCCCTGGTCGTCGAAGCCGGCCTGCCAGTCGAAGCTGAAGGCGTGGCGCTTGCCGGTGATCAGGAAGTCGTCCTTGCGGTCCAGCCTGAGCTTGACCGGGCGGCCGAACTTGTGCGCGGCCAGCGTGGCCCAGACCGCGATCTGGCTGGCCTGGGTTTCCTTGCCGCCGAAGCCGCCGCCCAGGCGCCGGCAGACCACCTGCACCTCGTGGTTGCCCAGGCCCAGCGCGCTGGCGATGCAGTGCTGCACCTCGCCCGGATGCTGGCTGCTGCTGTGCACCAGCCACTGGCCCTGCTCCTGCGGCTGCGCGTAGGCGACCTGGCCCTCGAGGTAGAAATGTTCCTGCGCGCCGCTCTCGAACTGGCCGGCCAGACGGTGTGGCGCCCGTGCCAGCGCGGCCGCGACATCGCCGCGCACCAGATGCACCGGCGGCGCGACATAGTGGCCAGCCGCGTGGGCGGCGCGCGCCGACAGCAACGCCGGCAGCGGCTCGGCCTGGATCTGCACCAGCCGCGCCGCGCGCCGGGCGGTTTCGCGGTCCGTTGCCACGGCCAGGCCGATCACCTGGCCGGCGTAGAGCAGTTCGTCCTGCGCCAGCACCGGCTCGTCCCGGGCGCTGGTCGGCAGCAGGCGCGCGCCCGGGATGTCGGCCGCCAGCACCAGTCCGACCACGCCGGGCAGCGCCAGCGCGGCGGCGCTGTCGAGGCCGAGCAGTCGTCCATGGGCCAGCGGCGACAGGATCGGGGCGGCGTGCAAGGTACCGGCCAGCTCGGGCAGGTCGTCGATGAAGCGGGCTTGGCCGGTGACATGGGCCCGGGCGCTTTCGTGCGGCAGGGATTGGCCGCAGGCGCCGCTCGCTGGCGGGATGGGAATGTTCATAGCCGAGACTCCGTCTCTGTGCGGGGGCTGATCGGCTCCAGCGCCTGCAATCCGCTCGCATGGGGCAGGGCGCTGCCCTGGCTTTCGAGCCAGCTGCGCCAGAGCAGCCGGCCCAGCACCAGGCGCCGGTAGCCGGCGCTGGCGCGCAGGTCGGACAGCGGCTCGAATTCGGCTGCGAGCGTGGTCATGGCCTGCTGCACCGTGGCGGGGCTCCAGGGCTGGCCGATCAGTACGGTTTCGGTGCGCCGGGCCCGCACCGGCGTCGCCGCCACGCCCCCGACGCCGATGGCAGCGGCCAGCACCCGGCCGCCCTCGAGCTGCAGCGACAGCGCCAGGCAGACGGTCGAGATGTCGTCCTCGACCCGCTTCGACACCTTGTAGGCCCGGGTCCAGTCGCTACCAGCGGGCCGCTCCGGGCAGGGGATCTCGACCGCAGCGATCAGTTCGTCCGCGCCGAGCCGGTGTCTGCGGTAGCCGGTGTAGAAGTCCTCGAGCGCGAGGCGGCGCTCGGCCGGCGCCTGGCTGCCCTGATCCCAGCGCAACAGCCGCAGCTGGGCGCCCAGCGCGATCAGCAGCGGCATCGAGTCGCCGATCGGCGAGCCGTTGGCGATGTTGCCCGCCAGCGTGCCCGACTGGCGCACCGGCAGGCCGGCGAAGCGCTGCGCGAAGTCGATCAGCTGCGGCCATTGCCGCAGCAGCGCGGCGAAGGCCGATTCGAGTGTGACCGCGGCGCCGATGCCGAGCCAGCCTGGCTGGTGCTCGATGCGGGCCAGTTCCTCGACGCGCATGAGGTCAATCAGCCGCTCATGGGACTGCAGCCCCTGGGTGATCGAGAGCCCGAGGTCGGTCGCGCCGGCCACCAGTCTGGCCTCGGGCCAGCGCGCGCGCGCCTGCAGCAGGCCCGCCAGGTCGGTCGGCGCCAGATAGTGGCGGGGTTGCGCGCCTTCGGGCCTGTCGGTGGCTGGCCCGGCGCTCGGCGGGGTTTTTGCTGCCGGGGCAACCTGTCCCAGCAGCGCCAGCAGGGCGGCCTGGTCCACTCGGGCCGGTGGCAGTCGCGCCATCGACTGCGCCGCGTCGAGGATGGGCCGGTAGCCGGTGCAGCGGCACAGATTGCCCGACAGGTCGGCCTGCGCCGCCTCGCGGCTCACCGCCTGGCCCGCCGCGACCCGATTCTGGTACTGCGCGAACAGGCTCATCACGAAGCCCGGGGTGCAGAAGCCGCATTGCGAGCCATGCTGCTCGAGCAGGGCCTGCTGCGCCGGGTGCAGCTCGGCCCCGCCGAGGTCGAGCAGCGGGTCCGCTGCCAGGTCGGCGGCGGTCCAGAGCGCGCTGCCATCGATCGAATGGGCCAGCCGCAGGCAGCTGTTGACCGAGCGCCAGCGCAGCCCGTCGCCCCGGGCCTGTGCCAGCACCACGCTGCAGGCGCCGCAGTCGCCCGAGTTGCAGCCCTCCTTGACCGCTGGCTGTCCGAGGTCCTCGCGCAGCAGCGCCAGCAGGGTGCGGTCGGGCGCGACGCGCTCGACCGCGACGATGGCGCCGCGCTGGACAAAGCGCAGCGGCGAGAAGGGGGGCTGATCGGATGGCATCGGGTGCTCGGTGGTTCGGTTCAGCTGGCAGGCAATCTTTGTGCCATCCTATCCCGGTCCCAATCGCAAGGGAATGCCCGGCTGGCCTTAACATCGGGGCTCCCTGCGCGGCAGGTCCGGCCTGTCCCGGTCCCTTGCTGGCGAGCTTCGGGACCCCATTCCACTTCCGACCTCCTCTATGAGCAGCCCCCCCAGACTCGAGCTCAGTGCCATCACCAAGCGCTATCCCGGCGTGGTGGCCAACGACAATGTCGCGCTCAGCGTGGCGCCCGGCAGCATCCACGCCGTGCTGGGCGAGAACGGTGCCGGCAAGTCGACGCTGATGAAACTGATCTACGGCGTGGCCAAGCCCGACGCCGGCGTCATGCGCTTCAACGGCCAGCAGGTCCAGGTGCACAACCCGCAGCAGGCACGCGCGCTCGGCATCAGCATGGTGTTCCAGCATTTCAGCCTGTTCGACACCCTGACCGTGGCCGAGAATGTCTGGCTCGGCCTGGACAAGAGCCTGAGCCTGCGCGAGGTGGTCGAGCGCATCGAGTCCAAGGCTGGCGAGTACGGGCTCGAGCTCGATCCGCACCGCCCGGTGCACACGCTCTCGGTCGGCGAGTGCCAGCGGGTCGAGATCGTGCGCGCGCTGCTGACCCAGCCCCAGCTGCTGATCCTCGACGAGCCGACCTCGGTGCTGACGCCGCAGGCGGTCGAGAGCCTGTTCGTGGTGCTGCGCCAGCTCGCCGCCGAGGGCTGCTCCATCCTCTACATCAGCCACAAGCTGCACGAGATCCGCGAGCTGTGCCACGCCTGCACCGTGATGCGTTCCGGCCGGGTGGTTGCTCACTGCGACCCGAGCCGCGAGACCAATGCCTCGCTGAGCCGGCTCATGATGGGTTCGGAGCCCGAACGCTTGAGCGCGCGCGAGCAGGCGCCGGGCGCGCTGATGCTGGAGGTGCGGGACCTGCAGCTGGCCAGCGAGGACCCGTTCGGCACCGACCTGCACGGGATCTCGCTGCAGGTCCATGCGGGCGAGGTGGTTGGCATCGCCGGGGTCTCGGGCAATGGCCAGGGCGAGCTGCTGTGCGCGCTCTCGGGCGAGGACCGGCGCGCGCCAGCCGGCAGCGTGCGGCTGGCCGGCGTCGACCTGGCGCAGGCCGGCCCCGGCTTGCGGCGCAAGCATGGCCTGCATTTCGTGCCCGAGGAAAGGCTGGGGCGCGGCGCGGTGCCGACCCTGGGCCTGGCACACAATGTGCTGTTGACCCGCCATGACGCGGTCGGTCCGCTGGGCTGGCTCAGGCTCGGCGTGCTGCGCGCTCAGGCCGAGGAAATCATCGCGCGCTACAAGATCAAGGCCGGTGGCCCCGATGCGGTCGCGCGCTCGCTCTCAGGAGGCAATTTGCAGAAGTTCATCGTCGGTCGCGAGATCGATTGCAATCCGCGCGTGCTGATCGTGAGCCAGCCGACCTGGGGCGTCGATGTCGGCGCCGCCGCGCATATCCGCTCCGAGATCCTGGCCCTGCGCGACGCCGGCTGTGCCGTGCTGGTGGTCAGCGAGGAGCTCGACGAGCTGTTCGAGATCAGCGACCGGCTGCATGTGATCGCCGACGGCCGGCTCTCGCCCTCGGTGCCGCGCGCCGAGGCCACGGTCGAGCGCATCGGCGCCTGGATGTCGGGACTCTGGCCCGCCGAGTCGGAGTCGCCGGCACTGAACGCAGCAGGGGAGGCCGCCCATGCTCAGGGTTGAACTGCGCGCCCAGCCGTCCAAGGTCTGGAGCTACGCCTCGCCGCTGCTGGCGCTGGCGCTGACGGTACTGATCGGCATGACGCTGTTCCTGCTGCTCGGCAAGGACCCGCTGCGTGGCCTGCAGGTCTTCTTCTGGGAGCCGATCCGTACCCCCTATGCGATCGGCGAGCTGCTGCTCAAGGCCACGCCGCTGCTGCTGATCGCGCTCGGGCTGGCGGTCTGCTTCCGCTCCAATGTCTGGAACATCGGCGCCGAGGGCCAGTTCGTGCTCGGCGCCCTGGCCGCGGGCGGCGTCGCCCTGCTGGCCGGTCCCGACAGCGGGCGCTGGGTGGTGGCGGCCGTGCTGCTGGCCGGCGTCGCGGGCGGCATGGCCTGGGCCGGCCTGACGGCCTGGCTGCGCGACCGCTTCCATGCCAACGAGATCCTGGTCAGCCTGATGCTGGTCTATGTCGCGATCCAGCTGCTCGGCTTCCTGGTCTACGGGCCCTGGAAGGACCCGCTGGGCTACAACTTCCCGCAGACCAAGACCTTCGAGGCGGCCGCGCGCATGCCGCGCCTGTTCGAGGGCTCGCGCGTCAACATCGGCCTGCCGATCGCGCTGGCGCTGGCGGCGGGCATCTGGCTCTACCTGTTCCGCACCCTGTCGGGCTTTGCCCAGCAGGTCGGCGGGCTGGCGCCGGCGGCGGCGCGCTTTGCCGGCTTCTCGTCGCGGCGCGCGCTCTGGATCGCGCTGCTGGTCTCGGGCGGACTGGCCGGGCTGGCCGGCGCGCTCGAGGTCGCCGGTCCGCTCGGCCAGCTCACGCCCTATGTGCCGGCCGGCTACGGCTTTGCCGCCATCATCGTCGCCTTCGTCGGCCGGCTGCATCCGGTCGGCATCCTGCTGTCGGCCCTGTTGATGAGCATGTTCTACATCGGCGGCGAACTCGCGCAGTCGCGCCTGGGCCTGCCGAAGTCGATCACCGGTGTGTTCCAGGGCCTGCTGCTGTTCGCGCTGCTGGCCTGCGACACCCTGGTCGCCTACCGCATCCAATGGAGGAAATGAGATGGAACAAAGCGCGCTGCTGCTGGCTTCCTCGCTCAACGCGGGCACCGTGCTCGCGATCGCCGCGCTCGGCCTGCTGATCAACGAGAAGGCCGGCGTCGTCAACCTGGGCGCCGAGGGCATGATGTTGTGCGCCGCGCTGGCCGGCTTCGCGACCGTGGTCGCCACCGGCAGCCAGACCCTGGGCCTGCTCGCCGGCATGCTGGCGGGCCTGCTGCTGGCGGCGTTGTTCGGCCTGCTGGTGATCTGGCTCAACACCAACCAGTACGCCACCGGGCTGGCGCTGAGCCTGTTCGGCGCCGGCTTCTCGGCCTTTGCCGGCACCGGCTATGTGCAGGCCAAGCTGCCCGAGCAGGGGCCGTTCGCGGTCCCGCTGCTGTCCGACCTGCCTTGGGTGGGGCCGGCGCTGTTCCGCCACCATCCGCTGGTCTACGGCGCGCTGGCGCTGGTGCTGCTGCTGGTCTGGTGGCTCTACCGCACCCGCAGCGGCCTGATCCTGCGCAGCGTCGGCGAGAGCCCCGAATCGGCCCATGCGCTGGGCTATCCGGTGCGGCGCATCCGCCTGGGTGCGGTACTGGCCGGCGGCGCGCTGTGCGGCCTGGCCGGCGCCTATGTCTCGACCTACTACACGCCGCTCTGGGTCGAGGGCATGATCGCGGGCAAGGGCTGGATCGCGCTCGCGCTGACCACCTTCGCCACCTGGCGCCCGGCCCGCATCCTGCTCGGGGCCTACCTGTTCGGCGCCGTCACCATGGTCCAGTTCCACCTGCAGGGCCAGGGCATCAACCTGCCGAGCCAGTTCTTGACCATGCTGCCCTATCTGGCGACCATCCTGGTGCTGGTGCTGATCTCGCGCAACCCGCAGTGGATACGCATCAACATGCCGGCCTCGCTCGGCAAGCCCTTCTATCCCGGAGCCTGAGCGGTTCCCGATCCGCCTCTTTCGTCCTTGTTTCCCGTCCGCCTTTCAACCATTGATCAAAGGATTCGACATGACAGACCATTCCAAGCGCCACTGGGTCCAGCTCGTCGCGCTGACCACGCTCGCCGCCGCCGCCCTGGCTGCCTGCGGCAAGAAGGAGGAGCCGGCCCCGGTAGCCGCGCCGGCCCCGGCCAAGGCCGAACCGCTCAAGGTGGCCTTCGCCTATGTCGGCCCGGTCGGCGACGGTGGCTGGAGCTTCGCGCATGACAACGCGCGCAAGGCGCTGGAAGCCGAGTTCGGCGACAAGATCCAGACCAGCTTCGTCGAGAGCGTTCCCGAGGGCGCCGACGCCGAGCGCGTGTTCCGCGACATGGCCTCGCAGGGCAACAAGGTCGTGTTCGGCACCAGCTTCGGCTACATGGAGCCGATGCTCAAGGTCGCGGCCGACTTCAAGGACGTCAAGTTCGAGCATGCCACCGGCTACAAGACTGCCGACAACCTGCGCACCTACGACAGCCGCACCTACGAGGGCGCCTACATGGCCGGCGTGATCGCTGGCGGCATGACCAAGAGCAACACCCTGGGCGTGGTGGCCTCGGTGCCGATTCCCGAGGTGATCCGCAACATCAACAGCTTCACGCTCGGCGCGCAGTCGGTCAACCCCAAGGTCAAGACCCGGGTGGTCTGGGTCAACAACTGGTTCGATCCGCCCAAGGAGACCGAGGCCGCGACCTCGCTGATCAACGGCGGCGCCGACGTGCTGATGCAGAACACCGACTCCTCGGCCGTGCTGCAGACCGCCGAGAAGCTCGGCAAGCGCGGCTTTGGCTGGGATTCGGACATGACCGCCTACGGTCCCAAGGCCCACCTGGGCTCGGCCGTGATCAACTGGGCGCCGTACTACAAGAAGACCGTGGCCGATGCGCTGGCCGGCAACTGGAGCAGCGGCAAGGCCTGGTGGGGCGTCAAGGAAGGCGCGATCGACCTGGTCTCGGTCGCCGACGATGTGCCGGCCGAACTCAAGCAGAAGCTCGAGACCGTCAAGGCCGGCCTGAAGGACGGCAGCTTCGTGATCTGGAAGGGCCCGATCCTCGACCAGTCCGGCAAGGAGCTGCTGGCCAAGGACGCCGTCGCCGACGACGCCTTCCTCGGCGGCATCAAGTTCTATGTCAAGGGCGTCGAAGGCAAGCTGCCGAACTGATCTCGCTGCTGCGAATCCCAAAGCCGTCCGGGTTGCCTGCCAGCCCGGGCGGCTTTTTTTCACCGTCGGCGCGCTGTGCGCGGCGTGCCGTTCCGGCCTGGACCCTGCCGGCAGCAAGGCTTTAGATTCAGTTTTAAAGGGATTGAATATAAGAGAAATTCTGCTTTTACATGAGTATTTGTGGCCTTAAGCTGAAGCCTCCTCATCACCACAGGAGCGCAAGCCATGAATGTTTTGATCGAATCCTCACGCAGCGGCGAGCCTCAGGCCTGGCGCCAGCAGGTCGAGCAGCGGGTCCGCTCGGTGCTGCATCGGCTGCAGGGCCAGGTCCAGCAGGCGCGCGTCAGCCTGCGCGACATCAACGGCCCCAAGGGCGGGGTGGACAAGCAGTGCCAGATCATGCTGACCACCGCGGGCTACGGCCAGCTGGTCATCGTCTCCAAGGCCGAGGATGCGCAGGGCGCGCTCAACCAGGCGCTGCAGCGCGCCACCCACAGCCTGGCCCGGCTGTGGCAGCGCAAGCGGCGCCCGGCGCGCCAGGCCAGCCTGGCCTGACCGCTTGCGCCGGCGGCATTGCTGTTGCCTCGGCGCTCAGGCCTGCTGGCGCCACTGGTACCACTCGCGCGCGGTGTGCTCGATATGCCCGAGCAGCACCTGGGCCAGCGGCGACAGCCGCTTGCCGCGCGGATAGAGCGTCCACCACTGCGACTGCAGCGGAAAACCCTGCACGTCGAGCAGCGCGATCTGGTCCTCGGCCGGGTGCAGCGCCAGCGCGTGGCGCGAGATCACGGCCAGGCCCATGCCGCCGGCGACCGCCTGCTTGATTGCCTCGTTGCTGCCGAGCTCTAGCCTGACCCGGGGCTGGAAGCCCTCGCGGCTGAAATGCGAGTCGCAGCTCAGCCGGGTGCCCGAGCCCGGTTCGCGCAGGATGAAGCGCTCCTGGCCCAGCTCGGCCAGCGCGATCTGGCGCCGCCGGGCCAGCGGATGCGACTCGGGGGCGATGAGCACCAGCGGATTGGGCAGGAAGTCATGCCGCTCGAGATCCATATGCTCGGGCGGCATCGACATGATGTAGAGGTCGTCCCGGTTGTCGCACAGCCGGGCCACCACGCCGTCGCGGTTGAGCACCTCGAGCGCGACATCGACATCCGGATGGCTGCTGCAGAAGCTCCCCAGCAGGCGCGGCACGAAGTACTTGGCGGTGCTGACCACCGCCAGCCTGACCCGGCCGCGCGTGAGTCCCTTCATCGCGTCGATGCGCTGGCCGAAGGCCGACCATTCATCGACCATGGCGCGCGCGGTCTCGGCCAGCGTCTCGCCAGCGGCGGTCAGGTAGAGCTTCTTGCCGATCTGCTCGTACAGCGGCAGCCCGACCGCCTCGGACAGCTCGCGCAGCTGGATCGAGACCGTCGGCTGGGTCACATGGCAGGCCCTTGCCGCCGCGGTGATGCTGCCATGCTCGGCCAGCGCCAGGAACAGGCGCAGCTGGCGAAAAGTTGCGTTCATAGGTTTTATTCTATGGTTTTTATAAAAATAAAAGATTTTTACTAATTGGTTTTCCTCACTACCATCGCGCCGTTTCCTCTTCAGACGCTGCGCCATGCAAAACCTCCTCGATCCAGCCATCCTGTTCTTCGCCTTCGGCCTGCTGGCCGGGCTGCTCAAGTCCAACCTCGAGATCCCGCCCGCGATCTCGCGCTTCCTCTCGCTCTACCTGCTGATGGCGCTCGGGCTCAAGGGCGGCTTTGCGCTGGCCAAGTCGGGTCTGAACGCCGAGGTCGCGACCACCCTGGGCTGCGCGGTCGCGCTGGCGCTGACCGTGCCGCTGCTGGGCTACCAGCTCATGCGCCGCTTCCTGAATGGCTACGACGCGGCGGCGATCGCGGCCACCTATGGCTCGGTCAGCGCGGTGACCTTCATCACCACGCTGCAATACCTCGAGGGCCGCGGCATGCCCTATGGCGGCCACATGGCTGCGGCGATGGCGCTGATGGAGTCGCCCGCCATCATCCTGGCGGTGCTGCTGGCCAACCGGCTCAGGCAGGGCGCCGTGGCTGGACAGGCCAGCGTGGTGCAGGCTGGCGCCGGCGTGCTGGCGCTGGGTGGCGCGCCGGTACCGAGCCCGGCGTCGCATTCGGTGTCCCTGGGCAAGCTGCTGCACGAGGCCTTCACCGACGGTGCCCAGCTGCTGCTGCTCGGCGCCATGGTCGTCGGCATGCTGACCGGGGAGAAGGGCGAGGCGATGATGGCGCCGTTCTCGGTCGACCTGTTCAAGGGCATGCTGGCCTTCTTCCTGCTCGACATGGGTCTGACGGCGGCGCGCCAGCTGGCCCAGCTCGGCCGGCCCTCGCCCTTCCTGCTGGTCTATGCCGTGGCCGGCCCGCTGCTCCATGCCAGCCTGGCGCTCGGCCTGGCGCTGGCCTTCGGCATCGAGCCGGGCAATGGCGCCTTGCTGATGGTGCTGGCCGCCAGCGCCTCCTACATCGCGGTGCCGGCGGCGCTGCGCTTCGCGATTCCCGAGGCCAAGCCGGCGCTCTACCTCGGGCTCTCGCTCGGCGTGACCTTCCCGTTCAACCTGCTGTTCGGCATTCCCCTGTATGTGAGCGTGGCCTGGAGGCTGCTGGCCTGAGTCTGGGCCCAGCCAGCAGCTGCCGGCTGCAGCTTTTCCCGCGGTGGCGGGCGGTGCAACCGGTCCTTTCTGCTACGCTGAATGCCATACCGGCCACCAGCCGATACAAGGAGGAGTCCAGCCATGTTCAAGATCCCGCATATTGCCCCCGACCGCCTGCCTGGCGTGCTGCGCCTGATGCCCAAGGCCGAGTTGCATCTCCACATCGAGGGCACGCTCGAGCCCGAGCTGATCTTCAAGCTCGCGCAGCGCAACCAGGTCCAGCTGCCCTATGCCAGCGTCGAGGCGCTGCGCGCGGCCTATGACTTCAAGGACCTGCAGAGCTTCCTCGACATCTACTACGCGGGCGCCAGCGTGCTGCTGCACGAGCAGGACTTCTTCGACATGGCCTGGGCCTATCTCGAGAAGGCGGCCGCCGACAACGTGGTGCATGCCGAGATCTTCTTCGATCCGCAGACCCATACCGCGCGCGGCGTGCCGATGGAGACCGTGATCAAGGGCCTGCACCATGCCTGCCAGCGCGCGCACCAGGAGTTCGGCCTGAGCGCCAAGCTGATCCTGTGCTTCCTGCGTCACCTGAGCGAGGAAGACGCCTTCGCGACGCTGGAGGCGGCGCTGCCGTTCCGCCACTACTTCATCGGCGTCGGGCTCGACTCGAGCGAGCTTGGCCATCCGCCGGCCAAGTTCGAGCGCGTCTTTGCGAAATGCCGCGAGCTCGGCCTGCATGTGGTCGCGCATGCCGGCGAGGAGGGCCCGCCCGAGTACATCCGCGATGCGCTCGACCTGCTGAAAGCCGAGCGCATCGACCACGGCGTGCAGGCAGTGCGCGATGCTGACTTGATGAAGCGGCTGGCCGACGAGCGCGTGCCGCTGACGGTCTGTCCGCTGTCCAACATCAAGCTGTGCGTGTTCCCGACGCTGGCGCAGCACAATCTGAAAAGCCTGCTGGATGCCGGCCTGTGCGTGACGGTGAATTCGGACGACCCGGCCTATTTCGGCGGCTATGTCAACGACAACTACGTGCAGCTGTTCGCGGCGCTCGGCCTCGAGGGGCGCCATGCCTACCAGCTCGCCTTCAACAGCTTCGAGGCCAGCTTTGCCGACGCGGCGCAGAAGAAGGCCTGGGAACATGGGCTCAAGGCCTTCTTCGAACGGCTGCGCGAGCAGGACTGAGGCCCGCCAGGGGCGGGGGCTACAATGACCGGCTATGCCGGCCCGGCCGGTCCCTCGCAATCCCTGGAGATGTCCCCCATGAATCTGTCCCCGTTCAAGACCTCCTTGCTGGCCCTGGCGGCCACCCTGGCCTGCTCGGCCCAGGCCGCCGACCTCAAGATCGGCGTCGCCGCTGCCCTGTCGGGCGGTGCGGCCCAATATGGCGCGGCGATCCGCAACGGCTTCCAGCTGGCGGCCGAGCAGATCAACGCGGCTGGCGGCATCAACGGCAACAAGATCCAGTTGGTGATCGAGGACGAGCAGGGCAAGAAGGAAGAGGCGATCAACGTCTTCAAGAAGCTGGTGTTCCAGGACAAGGTGCTGATGATCTTCGGCCCGACCCTCTCCAACTCGGCCCAGGCCTCCAACCCGATCGCGCAGGCGTCCAAGACCGTGGTGTTCGGCACCTCGAACACCGCCGACGGCATCACCTCGATCGGCGACCATGTGTTCCGCAACTCGGTGACCGAGGCCGACGTGCTGCCCGAGACGCTCAAGATGGCGATCAAGAAGGCCAACGTCAAGAAGGTCGCCGTGCTCTACGGCAACGACGATGTCTTCACCAAGAGCGGCTACGACAACTTCAAGAAGGCGCTGGCCGACCTGAACCTGCCGGTCACGAGCACCGAGACCTTCGCCAAGGGCGATGTCGACTTCAAGGCCCAGCTGACCAAGATCAAGGCCGGCAACCCCGACGCGATCGTGCTGTCGGCGCTGATCGCCGAGGGCGCACCGATCATGGTGCAGGCGCGCCAGCTCGGCATCAACGTGCCCTTCATCGGCGGCAACGGCATGAACTCGGTCAAGGTGTTCGACCTGGCCAAGGACAAGTCCGACGGCCTCTATGTCGGCAGCCCCTGGTCGATCGAGAACCAGACCGACGCCAACCGCAAGTTCGTCGTCGCCTACACCGCCAAGTACAAGATGGCGCCCGACCAGTTCGCGGCCCAGGCCTATGACGGGCTCTACGTCGCGAGCCAGGCCTTGAAGACCGTCAAGCTCAGCGGCAACCTGGCGGACGACCGCAAGGCGCTGCGCGATGCGCTGCCGGCCGTCAAGTGGACCGGCGCGACCGGCGCCTTCCAGTTCCGCCGCGCCAGCGACAAGGCCGGCAAGCCCGCCGGCTACGACGCCCAGCAGGCTGCCATCGTCAGCGTGACCCAGGCCGGCCGCTTCGTGATCCAGAAGTAATCCGCCGGATTCCCGGACGGCGTGGCCCCTGGGGCCCGCCGTCCTTTTGCTTTTTACCAGGAGGCTTTTCCCGTGCTGGAACAGCAACTCGTCAATGCCTTGTCACTCGGCAGCGTCTACGCGCTGTTCGCGCTCGGCTTCACCTTGATCTTCGGCGTGCTCGGCGTCGTCAACCTGTCGCATGGCGCGGTCTTCATGGTCGGCGCCTATGGGGCGCTGCAGGTCATCAACCATTTCGGCTTTCCGCTCTGGGCCGGCCTGCTGTTTGCCTTCCTGCTCTGCGGCCTGCTCGGGCTCGCGATCGATTTCCTGGTGCTCAAGCCGCTGCGCGCGCGCGGTGCGCCGCACCTGATCCCGATGATCGCCACCATCGGCGTCGGCATCGCGATCAACAGCGCGATGCAGGGCATCTTCGGTGCCGAGAACCTGCGCTTTCCGGCCGGCACGGTGTCGGAGGAATCGCTCACGCTGGGCGGCCTGCACCTGACCGCGCTCGAGCTCGGCATCGTGCTGCTGTCCTTCGTGCTGATGGGCGCGCTGATGCTGTCGCTCAAGCGCACCCAGCTGGGACGTGCCATGCGCGCGATCGCCGAGTCGCCCAAGGCGGCCTACCTGCTCGGCATCAATGTCGAGGGCCTGTTCTACCTGACCTCGTTCGCCGCCGCCGGTCTGGGCGGCCTAGCCGGCGTGCTGATCGGCCTCTACTCGAACGCGCTGTTCCCGCTGATGGGCCAGCCGATGCTGCACAAGGGCATCGCGGTCATCATCCTGGGCGGCCTCGGTGACGTGCGCGGCGCCATGCTCGGCGGCCTGTTCCTGGGCTTTGCCGAGGTGCTGTCGATCGCCTACATCGGCTCCGACATGCGCGACGCGGTCGCCTTCGGTTTCCTGTTCCTGGTGCTGCTGCTGCGGCCCAAGGGTTTGTTCGGTTCACTGCAGGAGCGCAAGGTCTGATGGAAGCGTTCGACAATTTCTGGGCCGTCTACAGCAACCTGGTGCTCACCCTGGGCACCAACGCGCTGCTGGCGCTGTCCATCTACCTCACCCTGTCCTGCGGCATGCTGGCGATGGCCAATGCCGCCTTCATGGGCATCGGCGCCTATGCCGCCGCGCTCTTGACGATGAACTACGAGGCACCGTTCGCGCTCGCGCTGGCCGGTGGCATGGCCGCGCCGGCGCTGGCCGCGTTCGCGATCGGCAAGCCGACGCTGCGGCTCTCTGGCGTCTACCTCGCGATGGCCACGCTGGCCTTCGGCGAGGTGGTGCGCATCGCCATCCTCAACACCGAGAGCATCACCGGCGGCGCGCTCGGCTTGAACGGCATCCCGCCCTCGACCCAGTGGTGGCATGTGGCGCTGGTGCTGGTGCTGGTGCTGTTCGGCCTCTGGCGCCTGAACCGCTCGCGCATCGGGCGCGCCTTCGAGGCGATCAAGGAGGATGACACCGCCGCCGGCCTGATGGGCATCGATGTCGCCGGCCACAAGCTGCTGGCCTTCGTGCTCGGCGCGATGATCGCCGGCCTGGCCGGGGCGCTCAACGCGCACCTGACCTTCTTCATCGGCCCGAACGAGTACGGCTTCGACCGTGGCGTCGAGATCCTGACGATGGCGATCCTGGGCGGCATCAACGGCCTGCTCGGACCGGTGCTGGGCGCGGTGACCCTGACTCTGTTGCCCGAGCTGCTGCGCTCGCTCAACGATTTCCGTCTCGTCTTCAACGGCCTGATCCTGGTGCTGATCGTGCTGTTCCTGCCGCAGGGCGTGTGGGACCCGGTACGGCTGCGTCAATGGTTCAAGCGCAAGGGGGGCCAGGCATGAGCAAGCTGCTCGAACTCAGCGGCGTCGAACGCCATTTCGGCGGCCTCAAGGTGCTGCAGGGCGTCAACCTCGCGATCCCGCAGGGCGGGGTGTTCGGCCTGATCGGCCCCAACGGTGCCGGCAAGACCACGGTGTTCAACCTGATCACCGGCCTGCAGCAGCCCGATGGCGGCGCGATCCGCTTCGACGGCCGCGACCTGTCCGGCCTCAAGCCGCATCAGATCACCAGGCTCGGCCTGGCGCGCACTTTCCAGAACATCCGCATCTTCAAGGGCATGTCGCTGCTCGAGAACGTGATGGTCGGCCAGCATTCCCACCTGCGCTATGGCGCGCTGGGCCTGCTGCTGGCGAGCGCGGGCTTCCGCTCCCAGGAGCTGCGGGCGCGCGAACGGGCGCGCGAGCTGCTGTCCTGGGTCGGCCTCGAGTCGCAGGCCGACGAGGTGGCCGACAAGCTGTCCTACGGCGACCAGCGCAAGCTCGAGCTCGCGCGCGCGCTGGCGACCGAGCCGCGCCTGCTGCTGCTCGACGAGCCGGTGGCCGGCATGAACAGCGCCGAGAAGGACGAGATCATGGGGGTGATCCGCGCCATCGCCGCGCGCGGCTTCACGGTGTTCATGATCGAGCACGACATGAAGTTCGTCATGGGCCTGTGCGAGCAGATCGCGGTGCTGAACTTCGGCCAGATCATCGCGCTCGGCCGCCCCGACGAGATCCGCAGCAACCCGCAGGTGATCGAGGCCTACCTGGGCCGCGACGACGACGATGCCGGCCCTGCCGCCGGCCAAGGAGAGCGCGCATGAGCACGCCGCAACAAGACCAATCCCAGCTCAGCGACGACCTGGCCGTGGCCGCTGGCGCCAGCCCGCACCACGAGGAGCCCGCGCATTCGAGCCAGCTCGGCCAGCCGCTGCTGCAGGTGCGCGACCTGCGGGTTGCCTACGGCCAGATCCAGGCGGTCAAGGGCATCAGCTTCGACTTGCCGCTGGGCCGAATCACGACCCTGGTCGGCGCCAACGGCGCCGGCAAGTCGACCACGCTGCTGGCGCTGTCCGGCCTGGTCAAGAAGGCCGGCGGCAGCGTCGACTTCGACGGCCAGGACCTGAGCACGATGGCGCCGCACCGCATCGTCCAGAGCGGGGTGGTGCAGGTGGCCGAGGGCCGCGCGACGCTGACCACGCTGACGGTGCACGAGAACCTCGAGCTCGGCGCCTATACCCGGCGCATCGGCAAGGCCGAGCGCGAGGCCGAGATCGAGCGCATCTACCAGCTGTTTCCGCGCCTGAAGGAGCGCGCGGGCGGCCTGGCCGGCAATATGTCGGGTGGCGAGCAGCAGATGCTCGCGATCGGCCGCGCGCTGATGGCCAAGCCGCGCTTGCTGCTGCTCGACGAGCCCTCGATGGGGCTGGCGCCGATCATCGTGCAGGACATCTTCCGCACCCTGCGCGAGATCAACCGCAGCGGCCTGACCATCTTCCTGGTCGAGCAGAACGTGCGCCAGGCGCTCAAGATCGCCGACCGGGCCTATGTGCTCGAGACCGGCCGCATCGTGCTCGAGGGCAGCGGCCAGCAGCTGCTCGGCGATCCCAAGGTGCAGGAAGCCTACCTGGGCCATTGAGCCATTGATGGTTGCCGCCGGCGGCTGGCACTGGCCGGCGCCCGGCTGCAGCCGCCTTGGTGCGTTAAAATCCTTGGCTTGAGCCCGCTGCCCCGGCGGGCTCGTTCTTTTTCAAGCCGGGGCCATGTCGAGGAACACCATGTTCAAAACCTCGCTGCCGCGCTCGCGGCCGCCTGCCCCCGTTTTCCCGTCTGTTTTCCTGTTTTGGCCTGCCTCTGCAGCCGGAGCGCGCAGCCATGCCTGTGCATCGGCAAGGGGGATGGCATGACTTATTCGGTCAAGGAGATCTTCTACACCCTGCAGGGCGAAGGCCTGCGCGCCGGCCGCTCGGCGGTGTTCTGCCGCTTTGCCGGCTGCAACCTCTGGAGCGGGCGCGAGCAGGACCGCTCCAGCGCGATCTGCCGCTTCTGCGACACCGACTTCGTCGGCACCGACGGCACGCTGGGCGGCAAGTTCGCCCAGGCGGCCGAGCTGGCCGAGCGCATCGCCGCCCAATGGCCGCAAGGGCAGGGTCAGCGCTACGTCGTGCTGACCGGCGGCGAGCCGCTGCTGCAGGTCGACGCCGCGCTGATCGACGCGCTGCATGCGCAGGGCTTCGAGGTCGCGGTCGAGACCAATGGCTCGATCGAGGCGCCCGCCGGCATCGACTGGATCTGCGTCAGCCCCAAGGCTGGCGCGCCGCTGCTGCAGACCCAGGGCCAGGAGCTCAAGCTGGTCTGGCCCCAGCCCGGGCTCGATCCGGAGCAGCTCGGCCAGCTCGACTTCGAGCATTTCCTGCTGCAACCGATGGACAACCCGGCCCAGGCCGACAACACCCAGGCCTGCATCGCCTATTGCCAGGCGCACCCGCAGTGGCGGCTGTCGCTGCAGACCCACAAGATCCTGGAGATCCGCTGATGAGCGCCGCCTACATTCCGCGTCCGGCGCGCTGCGAGCTGTCGCAGCGCTTTTACTTCGAGGCCGCCCACACGCTCGAGCGCAGCATCGACGCCGAGGGCAGCCGCCGCATCCACGGCCATACCTACCATGCCGAGGTCACGCTGCAGGGCAATCCCGATCCGGTCAGCGGCATGCTGGTCGATCTGGCCTATCTGCGGCGCGAGATCGAGCGGCTGCGCGACCGGCTCGATCACCGCTTCCTCGACGAGGTGGCAGGCCTGGGCCCGGCGACGCTGGAGAACCTGTGCGCCTTCATCCGCGCCGACCTCGAACCCATCTTCCCGCAGCTGTGCGCGGTCAGCGTCGAGCGCCAGGCCAGCGGCGACCGCTGCACCTTGAGCTGGTAAGTGCCCGTCCTCAGCGGCGGGCAGGTTGGTCCGGGCTGGGCTGGCAGCCGGCGCAGGTGCCGTGGATGGCCAGTTCCACCCGCTGGGCATGGTGCCCCAGGTGCGCCAGCGCATCGAGCAGCTGGTGGGTGGCGGCCCGGCTGCTCTGGCTGGCCTCGGTGATGCGGAACTGGCGGTGGCAGGCGTCGCACTCGAAGCGTGGCGCCTGGGCCTCGGCATCGCTGGCCGCCAGGTGAAAGCGCCAGCTGCGGGACTCGTCGTCCGGCTGGCGCTCGAGCAGCCCGGCCGCGGCGAGCCGGTCGAGCAGGCGATAGAGCGTGACGCGGTTGACCTGCAGTCCGCCGGACTGCAGCGCGGCATCGACCTCGGCATGGGTCGGGCTCCAGCCGCAATCACGCAGGAACAGCTCCAGCACCCGCCGCGTCGCCTGGGTACGCCGCAAGCCGGCCCGTTCCAGTCGGGCCTGCCATTCGGGCGGCAAGCGGTCGGTCGGGATGGACGGGGAGACGGTGGTGTCCGGCATGGCGGCATCATAACGCAACCCGGATGCGTTATGATGCCCGCTCAATTGCAACCCGATTGCAATAGCTGCCCGAGTTGCCCAAGCGCCTTTCCTGATGCCAGAACCGCATATCCATTCCCACTCCCATGACCATGGCCCGCAGGCGGCCGTCCGGCCCCACCAGGCGGTCGCCGTCGGCCCGCGCAGCTCCTGGCTGCTGCATTCGGCCGCGCAGCGCCTGCTCGGCGCGGCACTGGTCTGCGCCATGCTGGTCGCGGCCATGCTGTGGGCCATTTCCGCACAGGGCTGACATGAATTCAAGACCGGGCGCGATCGAGCTGCGCAACCTTACCCTGGGCTACGACAAGCATCCGGCGGTGCACCATGTCTCGCTGCGGCTCGAGCCGGGCGCGCTGGTCGCCATCGTCGGCCCGAATGGCGCCGGCAAGTCGACCCTGATCAAGGCGCTGGCTGGCCAGTTGCGTCCGTTGCAGGGCAGCCTGGAGGGCCTGCGCGGCCAGCGCATCGCCTATCTGCCGCAGCAGGCCGGCATGGACCGCAGCTTTCCGGTCAGCGTGCAGGACATGGTCGCGATGGGGCTGTGGCACGAGGTCGGCGCCCTGGGTCGCTTCAGCGCGGCCCAGATCCAGCGTTGCCGCGACGCGCTGGCCCAGGTCGGCCTGGCCGGCTTCGAGAAGCGCGGGCTCGACACGCTCTCGGGCGGCCAGTTCCAGCGCGCGCTGTTCGCGCGCCTGATGCTGCAGGATGCGCCAGTGGTGCTGCTCGACGAGCCCTTCGCGGCGGTCGATGCACGCACCCAGGCCGACCTGGTCGCGCTGCTGCACCGCTGGCACCAGGCCGGCAAGACCGTGATCGCGGTGCTGCACGACCTGCCGCAGGTGCGCGACCATTTTCCGCTGACGGTGATGATCGCGCGCGAACTGGTGGCCTGGGGCCCGACCGCCGAGGTGCTGACCGACCAACACTGGCAGCGTGCCCAGGCCATGCACGAGGCCTTCGACGAGCAGGCGCCGGTCTGCCGCTCCGACGAGCCCGCTGGAGATTTCCCCCGATGAGCGCTTCCCTGTCCGATCTCCTGTCCCTCGACCTGTGGGCGTTGCTGGTCCAGCCCTTTGCCGAGTTCGGCTTCATGCGCCGCGCGCTGGCCGGCTGCCTGGCGCTGTCGGTCAGCGCCGCACCGATGGGCGTGTTCCTGATGCTGCGCCGCATGAGCATGACCGGCGACGCGATGGCGCATGCCATCCTGCCCGGCGCCGCGATCGGCTACCTGTTCGCCGGGCTGTCGCTGGGCGCGATGACCATCGGCGGCATCGTCGCCGGCCTGGTGGTCGCGGTGGCCTCGGGCCTGGTCGCGCGCGGCACCGTGCTGCGCGAGGACGCCAGCATGGCGGCCTTCTACCTGATCTCGCTCGCGCTCGGGGTGCTGATCGTCTCGACCCGCGGCAACAACGTCGACCTGCTGCATGTGCTGTTCGGCACCGTGCTCTCGCTCGACGACCCGGCGCTGTGGCTGCTGGTCGGCATCGCGGGCTTCACGCTGCTGGGCCTGGCCGTGCTGTACCGGCCGCTGGTGCTCGAATGCCTGGACCCGGCCTTCCTGCGCTCGGTCAGCCGCTGGAGTCCGGTCAGCCACTACGGCTTCCTGGCGCTGCTGGTGATCAACCTGGTCGCGGGCTTCCATGCGCTCGGCACGCTGATGTCGGTCGGGCTGATGGTGCTGCCGGCAGCGGCGGCGCGCTTCTGGACCCGGGCCATCGGTCCGATGCTCGGGCTGGCGAGCGGCTTCGCGCTGCTGGCCTGCAGCGTCGGGCTGCTGCTGTCCTACCACGCCGACTGGCCGACCAGTCCGGTGATCGTGATGGCGCTGGGCCTGCTCTACCTGGTCTCGCTGCTGGTCGGTCGCCAGGGGCTGCTGGGCCGGTGGTGGCGATCTCCTGTCCACTTGAAAGCTTGAATCCCATGAAACCTGTCTTCAAATCCCTGCGCCTGGCCGGCGTTGCGCTGGCGCTGGCATCCGGCATCGCCGGTCCGGCCCGGGCCGCCGAACCGGTGCTGAGCGCCGTGGCCAGCTTCAGCATCCTGGGCGATCTGGTGCGCCAGGTCGGCGGCGAGCGCGTCGCGGTCGAGGTGCTGGTCGGTCCGGGCAGCGATGCCCATGTCTACAGCCCGAAGCCGGCCCAGGCCAAGCAGGTCGGGCAGGCGCCGCTGGTGTTCTCCAACGGCATGGGCTTCGATGGCTGGATGGCGCGCTTGCTCAAGTCAGCCGGCTTCAAGGGTCGCCATGTGGTTGCGAGCGCGGGCATCCAGCCGATCAAGGGGACTGCCGATCCGCATGGTCACGGTCACGGCCATGCGGCAGCCGATCCGCATGTCTGGCAGGACGTGGCGCGCGTGCAGACCTATGTGAAGAACATCGCCCAGGGCCTGTGCGCGGCCGATGCCGCCGGCTGCGAGGGCTACCGCAGCAATGCCGCGGCCTATGGCCAGCAGCTCGAGCGGCTGGAGCAGGAGATCCGCCAGGCCTGGGGCGCGATTCCCGCCGAGAAGAAGCTGGTGATCAGCTCGCACGATGCCTTCGGCTATTACGCCAGCGCCTATGGCGTGCGCTTCCTGGCGCCGCAGGGCGTGAGCACCGATTCGGAGGCCTCGGCCCAGGGCGTCGCGCGCCTGGTGCGCCAGATCCGCCAGGAAAAGGCCAGCGCGCTGTTCGTCGAGAGCATCTCGGACCCGCGCCTGATCGAGCAGATCGCGCGCGAGACCGGGCTCAAGGCCTCGACCGCAGGGCTCTATTCGGATTCGCTCGCACCCCAGGGCGAGGCCGCCAGCTACCTCGGCATGATGCGCTACAACACGCGCGTGATGATCGCGGCGATCCAGGGGCGCTGAGCTTTCATCTGAGCCCAGTCAAGGCCTGTAACGCTATGCTGGCAGGCATGAAAGCCTATCGAGCCGCCATCCTGTCCTTCGACCCCGATACCGGCGCGCCGCGCCATGAATCCGACGGCCTGCTGATGACCGGGCCGGGCGCGGGCGGTCCTGGCGCGCCGTGCGTCGTGCTGGCGCTCGGGCCTTTTCACGAGCTGATCCACCGCTATCCCGGCCTGGACGTCGAGTCGCTGCCCGACCACCTGATCGCTCCGGGCTTCGTCGACCTGCATCTCCACTATCCGCAGCTCGACGTGATCGGTTCGCCGGCCGACGGCCTGCTGCCCTGGCTTGAGCAGCACACCTTCCCGCAGGAGGCGCGCTTTGCCGATCCGCAGCATGCCGCCAGCGTGGCGGAGTTCTTCCTCGATGAGCTCGACCGCCATGGCGTGACGACCGCGCTGACCTTCTGCACCTCGCATCCGCAATCGGTCGATGCGCTGATGAGTGCCGCGCAGCCGCGCGGCCTGAAGCTGATTGCCGGCAAATGCCTGCAGGACCGCCATTGCCCCGACGGCGTGCGCGACGCCACCGAGCAGAGCCTGCTCGACACCGAGGCGCTGATCGCGCGCTGGCACGGCCTCGGCCGGCTCGGCTACGCGATCACGCCGCGCTTCGCGCCGAGCTGTTCGGACGCCCAGCTGCAAGGCGCGGGCGAGCTGGCCGCGCGCCATCCCGGGGTCTGGATCCAGTCGCATGTGGCGGAGAACCTCGACGAGCTGGCTTGGGTGCGCGAGCTCTATCCGCGCGACCGCAGCTACCTCGAGGTCTACTCGCGCTTTGGCCTGTTGCGCGAGCGCTCGGTCTATGCGCATTGCCTGCACCTGGACGAGGATGACCGCGCGCTGCTGCGCGAACGCGGCGCGGCAGCAGCCGTCTGCCCGACCAGCAATTTCTTCCTGGGCAGCGGCTGCTTCGACTTTGCCAGCGCCTGGCGCACCGGTTTCCTGCATGGGCTGGCCAGCGATGTCGGCGGCGGCACCAGCTTGAGTCCGTTCCGCACCATGCTGGCGGCCTACGAGGCTGGCCGGGCGGCTTTCACGGGCGGCGGTCCGGCCAAGGCCGGCGTCAGCCTGGCGCCGAGCCGGCTCTGGTGGCTGCACACGGCGGGTGCGGCGCGTGCGCTCGGACTCGAAGGGGTGGTCGGCAACCTGGCGCCGGGCTGCGAGGCCGACTTCGTGCTGCTCGATCCGCGTGCCACGCCGCTGCTGGCGCGCCGCACGGCGCAGGCGCGCGACCTCGAGGAGCTGCTGTTCGCGCTGATCGTGCTCGGCGACGAGCGCGCGGTCGCGCGCACCGTCAGGGCCGGATCACTCGTCGATTGAGGCGCTCCAGCGCTCGTTCCAGCCCGGGGCCCGCAGGTCCTGCAGCTGGCGCCGGTCGCGCTTGGTCGGCCGGCCCTGGGTCAGGCTTTGCGAGGGCTCGGGCGCGATGCGGCGCTGCTCGGCAGCCTGGGTACGTGCCAGCAGCGAGCCCGCCGTTTCCTCGTAGAGCAGGGCGGCCTGCGGTGCCGGGCCGCGCACCGAACTCAGGCCCTTGACGCATACCGTCCGGTGATCGAAGCCGGCGCGCAGTTCGATCTCGTCGCCGATGCGGGGCTCGCGCGAGGCCTTGGCGACCTGGCCGTTGACCTTGACCCGGCCCTTGTCGATCTCGTCGGCCGCCAGGCTGCGCGTCTTGTAGAACCTGGCGGCCCAGAGCCATTTGTCGAGCCGGACTTTTTCTGCGGAGGGAGGTGTGGCTGCCATGTAGCGGGGAAGTGGTTGCTGCTGCCATTTTCGCGCAACCGGCCTCAGCCTGGTGCAGCCAGGGGCAAGCTCACCCGGGCGTCGAGGCCGCTGACGCGGCCCTGCTCGACCCGGTTCTCGAGTGCGATCTGGCCGTGCAGCGTCTCGACGATGCCCTGGCAGATCGCCAGACCCAGGCCCGATCCCGCGCCCGGGGCAGTGGCATCGGTCGAGAAGGGCTGGAACATCCGCTCGCGCTGCGCCGCCGAGATCCCGGGGCCGGCATCGCTGATGCACAGCTCGGCCTGGCTGCCGCGCAAGGCCAGCCGGATCGCCAGCCGCCCGCCCGGCGGGCTGTGCCGCACCGCGTTGTGCAGCAGGTTGCGCGTGAGCTCGCGCAGCGACCATTCGTGTGCCCGCACCGGCGCGGCCTGGGTCTCGAGCTCGAAGTCGAGCGACTTGTCGGCCACCAGCGCCGACAGGTCGAGTGCCACCGCGTGCACGATCGATGCCCAGTCGCTGACCGGAACATCGTCCTGCTGGCGCAGCTGCTCGACCTTGGCCAGGGCCAGCATCTGGTTGGCCAGTTCGGTCGCGCCCTGTACGGTCTGGGCGATCTCCTCCAGCGCCAGCCGCGGCTCGACATCGCCGCGCAGCGCCGACTGGACCTGGGTCTTGAGCACCGCCAGCGGCGTGCGCAGCTGGTGCGAGCTGTCGCGCACGAAGCGCTTCTGGTGCTCGAGCAATTGCGACAGCCGGGCCATGTGCAGGTTGGCCCCCTCGATCAGCGGCGCGATCTCGCGCGGGGCCTGTGCAGCGTCGATCGGGCGCAGGTCGTTCTCGGCGCGGCCGGCCAGCTCGGCGCTGAGCGCGCGCACCGGCCGGGTCACGCGGTGCACCACGGCCACCACCACCGCCGCGATCACCAGCACCAGGCCGGCCTGGCGCCAGAGCGTGTCGAGCAGGATCTGGCGCGCCAGCGTCTGGCGCAGTTCCAGCGTCTCGGCGACCTGGATCGTGGCCATGCCTTGCCGCTCGCTGCCGCTGACGGGCTGCAGCAGCACCGCGACCCGCACCGGCAGGCCCTGGTACTCGTCGTCGTAGAAATTCACCAGCGCGGCATAGGGGCCGCGGTCCGGCAGCCGACCGCTCCAGGGGCGCAGGTCGGGAAATCCGGCCACCATCTCGCCGGCAAAGCCAGTCACGCGGTAGAACAGCCGGCTGCGGTTGTCGGCCTCGAAGGCCTCGAGCGCCGCGTAGGACAGCTTGCCGCTGAGCCGGGCCTGTTCGCCCCGGCCCTCGATCTCGAGCTGCTCGCCGATCGCCTTGGCGCTGGCCAGCAGCGTGCGGTCGTAGGCGGTGTCGGCCGCGCGCAGCATCTGCCGGTACAGCACCACGGTGTTGAAGCCGACGAACAGCAGCACCGGCAGCAGGATGCCCGCCATCAGCTGGCGCCGCAGCGAGGCGCGTCGCCTGGGCGCCGCCTGGCCGATCAGCCTCATGGCTGGGCCTTGATCAGGTAGCCCAGGCCGCGCAGCGTCACGATCTGGGTCGGCGTGTGCGCGATCTTCTTGCGCAGGCGGTAGACCACGACCTCGATCGCGTCGTACTGGACCTCGCTTTCGCCCGGGAACACCTGCTCGAACAGCCTGTCCTTGGCGATCGCGTGCCCGGGCTTGGACAGCAGCGTGCGCAGCAGCGCGAGCTCGCGCGGCGGCAGCTCGAGCGGCTGCCCGCCGTAGTAGACCGCGCCGCTCTCGCCATCGACCCGCAGGCCGCAGTAGTCGGGCTTGTCCGGCCAGCGCGGCCGGGCTTCCGGCCCCGGCTCGATGCTCGGGGCGGATGGAGCCGTGCGCCGCACCAGCGCGCGCACCCTGGCCTCGAGCTCGTCGAGGTCGAAGGGCTTGGGCAGGTAGTCGTCGGCGCCCTGGTTCAGTCCCAGGATGCGGTCGCCCACCGTGCCGCGCGCGGTCAGGATGATGACGGGCGTGCGCAGGCCGGCCGCGCGCGCCTGTCCCAGCAGCTGCAGCCCGTCCAGGCCGGGCAGGCTCAGGTCGAGCAGCACCAGGTCGGGCGCCTGGGCGCGCCAGGCCGACAGGGCCAGCCGGCCATCGCCGCACAGGGCGACCGCCATGCCGCGGCGCTCCAGGCTGCGCCGCAAGCTGGTCTGCAGCTGGAGGTTGTCTTCGATCAACAGCAGTTTCATGCCGGCAGCTTAGCGAATGCGCGCACCTTTTCCGGCTCCGCTGGCTAAGGGTTTGTCTCTAGGTCCAGGACAGCCGATTGACAGCTTCGCAGCCGAACATGACAGCCATCAGAACACCGATACAGGAGACCACCATGCGCCGTGACCAATTCCTCAAATCCCTGGCCGCCCTGATGGCAGCCGGTGCCTTGCCGCAGCAGGGCTGGGCGGCCGAGAACTTCAAGCTCATGCTGCCGGCCAACCCGGGCGGCGGCTGGGATACCACCGGTCGCGCGCTCGGCAAGGCGCTGCAGGATGCCGGCGTGGCGGGCAGCGTGAGCTACGAGAACAAGGGTGGCGCGGCGGGTGCCATCGGCCTGGCGCAGTTCTACAACTCGAGCAAGGGCGACCCGAACGCGCTGATGGTGATGGGCGCGGTGATGCTGGGCGGCATCATCACCGGCAAGCCGCCGGTCTCGATCACCCAGCTGACCCCGATCGCGCGCCTGACCAGTGAGTACAACGTCTTCGTGCTGCCGGCCAACTCGCCGTTCAAGACGCTCAAGGACGTGATCGAGCAGATGAAGAAGGACCCCGCCAGCGTCAAGTTCGGCGGCGGCTCGCGCGGCGCGACCGAGCATATCGCCGCGGCCATGCTGGCGCGCGCCATCGGCGTCGATGCGTCCAAGCTCAACTACGTGCCCTTCCGCGGCGGCGGCGAGGCAGTCGCCGCGATCCTGGGCGGCAACGTCACCATCGGCGGCAGCGGCTACAGCGAGTTCCAGTCCTATATCGAGGCCGGCAAGATGCGCCCGATCGCGGTCACCTCGCCGCAGCGCCTCAAGGGCCTGGACATCCCGACCATGAAGGAGCAGGGCGTCGATGTCGAGCTCGGCAACTGGCGCGGCGTCTATGCGCCGGCCGGCATCACCCCGGCGCAGCGCCAGGCGCTCATCGACAAGATGACCAAGGCCACCCAGAGCAAGTCCTGGCAGGAGGCGCTGGTCAAGAACAGCTGGACCCCGGCCCTGCTGACCGGCCAGGCCTTCGAGGAATTCGTCGACCGCGATTTCGCCAACCTGCGCGCGATCATGGTCAAGTCCGGCATGGTCTGAGCGGGGCTGGCGCGATGCAAAACTCCTCCCGCTCCACCGCCCTGCAGACCCTGATCGCGCTCGGCGTGCTGGGGGTAGCTGGCGTGCTGGCCTGGGGCGCGGCACAGATCCCGTCGGCGGCCGGCTATTCGGGCGTCGGCCCGGCCTTCCTGCCCTGGCTGGTGGCCGGCGTGCTGGCCCTGTGCGGCGTCCTGCTGCTGCTGCAGGCCCGTCGCGGCGGCTTTCGCGACGTCGAGCCGCCGTCCGGTGCCGACCGTGGCGACTGGCGCTCGCTGGCCTGGCTCGCCGCCGGGCTGCTGCTCAATGCCGCCCTGATCGAGCCGGCCGGCTTCATCCTGAGCTGCGCCCTGTGCTACGCGCTGGCCGTGCGCGGCCTGCGCCTGTCCGAGGGCCAGGCCACGCCGCTGCCGCGCATGGGGCAGGACCTGCTCACCGGCGTGGTGATCGCCGCGCCGGTCTACTGGCTGTTCACCCAGGTGCTGGCCGTCAACCTGCCGGGACTGACCTCGACCGGCTGGTTCTGAGCCCGAGCCTTCCTCTGCCCTTCAACCGCCGCGACCCCCGGTCGCGGACCGGAGCAACATCATGATTGAAATGGATATCTGGTCCCAGCTGCTGGGAGGCTTCGCCACGGCCGCGACGCCTGTCAACCTGCTGTGGGCCTTCGTCGGCTGCGCGCTCGGCACGGCGATCGGCGTGCTGCCCGGCCTCGGGCCGGCGGTCACGGTGGCGATGCTGCTGCCGATCACCGGCCAGGTCGAGCCGACCTCGTCGATGATCTTCTTTGCCGGCATCTACTACGGCGCCATGTACGGTGGCTCGACCACCTCGATCCTGCTCAACACGCCGGGCGAGACCGGCACCATGGTGACCGCGCTCGAAGGCTTCAAGATGGCCAAGAGCGGCCGCGCCGGCGCGGCCCTCGCGACCTCGGCCATCGGCTCCTTCGTTGCCGGCACCATCGCCACCGTGCTGGTGACGCTGTTCGCGCCGCCGCTGGCCGACTACGCGGTCCGGCTCGGCCCGCCCGAGTATTTCTGCCTGATGCTGCTGGCCTTCACCACCGTCTCGGCCGTGCTCGGCAACAGCACCTTGCGCGGCATGACGGCCTTGTTCATCGGCCTGGCGCTGGGCCTGGTCGGCATGGACCAGATCACCGGCCAGGTGCGCTACACCGGCAATGTGCTCGAGCTGATGGACGGCATCGAGGTGGTGCTGGTCGCGGTCGGCCTGTTCGCGGTCGGCGAGGCCTTCTACAACGCGCTCTACGAGGGCAAGAGCGTCAGCAGCATGAACAAGATGACCAGCGTGCACATGAGCCGCTCCGAATGGCGCCGTTCCTGGCCGGCCTGGCTGCGCGGCACCTTCATGGGTTTTCCGTTCGGCACCATCCCGGCCGGCGGCACCGAGATCCCGACCTTCCTGAGCTACGCCACCGAGCGCAAGCTGGCCGCTCCCGAGCACCAGAAGGAATTCGGCACCAGCGGCGCGATCGAGGGCGTCGCCGGACCCGAGGCCGCCAACAACGCGGCCGTCACCGGCACCCTGGTGCCGCTGCTCACGCTGGGCATCCCGACCTCGGTCACCACCGCCATCCTGCTGTCGGCGTTCCAGAACTACGGCATCAACCCCGGCCCGCAGCTGTTCCAGACCTCGTCCACCCTGGTCTGGGCCTTGATCGCCTCGCTCTACATCGGCAACGTGATGCTGCTGGTGCTCAACCTGCCGCTGGTCGGCTTCTGGGTCAAGCTGCTGCGCATCCCCAAGCCCCAGCTCTATGCCGGCATCCTGATCTTCGCCACGGTGGGCGTCTACGGCATGCGCCAGAGCGCCTTCGACCTCTACCTGATGGGCGGGCTGGCGCTGCTGGGCGTGCTGATGCGGCGCTTCGACTTCCCCGTCGCGCCGGTCATCGTCGGCCTGATCATGGGCCCGCTGGCCGAGGCGCAGATGCGCAACGCGCTCTCTATCGGCGAGGGCCGCTGGACCGTTTTCATCGACCGGCCGGTGTCGCTGTTCCTGCTGGTCGTGGTCGCGCTGGTGCTGGTCACGCCGCGCCTGCTGGCCTGGCACCGCCGCGCCTGAGGCCTGACTTTCAGCGATGGCTTCGCGCCCCGTCCGGCTTCAGTCCGGCCGGGGCGCAGTCATTCAGACCTTGGCGCCGAGCTCGATCGCGCGCCGGCGCTGGGCCTCGGCCGCCGCCGCGTCCTGCGGCTGCTGGGTCGGCCAGCCTGCCAGATGCTGTTCGCACAGCTCGGCCATGGCGTGGATCCAGGGTCCGCTGTCGTTCAGGCAGGGCAGGTAGTGGAATTCCTGGCCGCCGGCATGCAGGAAGGTCTCGCGCGCCTCCTGCGCGATCTCCTCCAGCGTCTCGAGGCAGTCGCTGGTGAAGCCGGGGCAGATCACGTCGACCCGCTTCACGCCCTGGCCGGCCAGCGCCTTGAGCGTCGGCTCGGTGTAGGGCTCCAGCCACTTGGCCTTGCCGAAGCGCGACTGGAAGGTCACGACATACTCATCCTTGCTCAGTCCGAGTGCCTCGGCCAGCAGGCGTCCCGTCTTGTGGCATTCGCAGTGGTAGGGGTCGCCCATTTCCAGCGTGCGCTGCGGCACGCCGTGGAAGCTCATCAGCAGCTTGTCGGGCCGGCCATGGGCCAGCCAGTGCTGCTGCACCCTTTGCTTGAGGGCCTCGATATAGCCGGCCTGGTCGTGGTAGCGGTTGACGAAGCGCAGCTCGGGAATCAGCCTCACCTTCGACGCCCAGCCGTAGACCGCATCGAACACGCTCGCGGTCGTGGTGCCGCTGTACTGCGGATAGGCCGGCAGGACCAGCACTCGGGTGCAGCCCGCCGCCTTCAGTGCGTCGAGCTGGGACGCGACCGAGGGCTGGCCGTAGCGCATCGCATGGCGCACCTCGACCCGGTGGCCGCGCTCGCCCAGGGCACCGAGCAGCAGCTTGGCCTGCTTCTCGGTCCAGGCCTTGAGCGGCGAGCCCTCGGGCGTCCAGATGCTGGCGTACTTGGCCGCCGACTTCTTCGGCCGCACGCGCAGGATGATGCCGTGCAGGATCAGCCACCAGATTGGGCGCGGGATCTCGACCACGCGTGCATCGCCGAGGAACTCGGCCAGGTAGCGGCGCAGTGCGGGCGCAGTCGGCGCCTCGGGCGTGCCGAGGTTGCACAGCAGGATGCCCGTCTTGGCCGGCTGGCCATGGGTGTAGGAAGGTTCTTTGCGGAAAGACATGCGTTATTCTCTCCCAGCCATGTTGAACCCTGCACAAGTAAGAGCTATCACGCTGGACCTGGACGACACGCTCTGGCCCATCCTGCCGAC
Organism: Malikia granosa; assembly: GCF_002980595.1. Lineage (GTDB taxonomy): Bacteria > Pseudomonadota > Gammaproteobacteria > Burkholderiales > Burkholderiaceae_C > Malikia > Malikia granosa. The sequence continues at coordinate 883 of NZ_PVLQ01000063.1, read as the reverse complement.
CCTGGAGCGCGCCGAGGCGCAGCTGCAGTGCTGGCTCGATGCGCAGGCGCCCGCCACCGCCGAGCAGTGGCGTGTTCCGGAACACCGGCGCGCGCTGCGCGCCGAGGTGGTGCGTGACCACGCCGCCCATGCCCATGACCTGAGCCACCTGCGGCGCGAGATGATCGCGCTGGCGCTGCGGCGTGCCGGCGACGATGCCGCACTGGCCGAGCCGGCGTTCGAGGTCTTCTTCGCCGCGCGCCAATGCGTCGAGTTCTATGCCGATGCCCTGCCGGCGCTCGAGCGCCTGGCCGCGCGCTATCCGCTGGTCTCGCTCTCGAATGGCAATGCCGACCTGCAGCGGGTCGGACTCGGTGCCCATTTCAAGGCCCAGGTCAGCGCGCGCGAGGCCGGCGTCGCCAAGCCCGACCCGCGCATCTTCGGCCTTGCCGCCGAGGCCGCTGGCGTGGCGCCGCACCAGGTGCTGCACATCGGCGACGATGCCTTGCTCGACGTCATCGGCGCGCTCGACGCCGGCATGCAGGCGGTCTGGGTCAACCGCGAGCGGCAGGACTGGTCCCATGCGCCGCGGCGGCCGCAGCTCGACGTGGCCGATCTGCACGCGGTCTGTGCCGCGCTGGGCCTGGCGGACTGAGCCGGCTTTTCCATCGTCTTCCGGTAGCGCACGGGGCCGGATCCTGCCTTGCCCGATAATTGGGAAAAGATTTTCAACGATCAGAGGATGACCTGAATGAGAACCCCCCCAACCCTGCTCGAGCAGTTCGGCCCGCGCGAAGCGATGGAATACGACGTGGTGATCGTCGGTGCCGGCCCGGCCGGCCTGGCGACCGCGATCCGCTTGAAGCAATTGGCCGCCGAGAAGGGCAGCGAGATCAACGTCTGC
>NZ_PVLQ01000062.1 GCF_002980595.1 Malikia granosa | reverse complement strand
GGTCACCGCACGGTTGCTGGCCGTCGGGGCGTCGTTGATATTGGCCACTGCCGTCGTCGCCAAAGAGATCTTGCTTTCGGCCGTCCCTTGGCTGTCGGTGTAGCTGGCCTTGACGCTCATAGCCTTGCCCACCTGGGCCTGGGTCAGCGTAAAGGTAGAAGCGGTGGCTCCCGTGATCGCCGTGCCATCGGCCAGCCACTGATAGCTGATCGTGCCCAGGCCGTCCACATCCGCCAGCGTGTTCGAAGCAGTCAGGGTCTGGCCCTGGGTGGCCGTGCCGCTGATGGTGACTGCCCCCGTCGGTGCGTCATTGACCGGCGTGACGTTGAGCGTCATCGTGTAGGCGCTGGCCGAGTTCTGAATACCGTCGCTGACCTTGAAGCCGAAGCTCGCGTAGCCCGTGCCGTTGCCGTTGGCCACCGGGGTGTAGGTCAGCTTGCCCGCCGTGATGTCGGCTGCGCTGATGACCTGGTTCAGCGTGACATCAACCCCGTTGAGCTTCAGCGCACCGAGCGTCTCCAAGGTGGTCACC
>NZ_PVLQ01000061.1 GCF_002980595.1 Malikia granosa | reverse complement strand
TCTTTCAGAAAACTTAGTAACACGCATTTTCAACGATTACATCTCAGCCACTTCACGGGTTCGCAGATTTCACAATCCGTTCACAAAGCGATGCGATAAGCATCCGTTTGCGAGGAATTATCATTACTGACATAAGCGCGAAGGTCAGGCTTGTTTTAATCACGTCCTATACCCAAATGACAGCAACATGAAGGCTAGCCCCACCTCCGACAACGGTCACAAGCACCCGCTGAACGATCAGGCCTTGCGCGCGCTGCAGCAAAGGCTGGACGTATCGCCCCGCAAACTGGCTTGGCTGCATACCCGTTTCTTGCTATTGCGCTTGTCGCGGAGCGCAGGGGGCCTGGTGAAGCGACTGATCGATCTGCTGGTAGCCAGCAGCGTGCTCTTGCTGGCCTCGCCTTTTCTGCTGGTGATTGGGCTGCTCATCAAGCTGACCGATGGCGGACCGATGCTGTTCTGGCAGATCCGGGTCGGCAAATGGGGCAAGCCGTTCCGTTTCCCCAAGTTCCGCTCCATGGTGGTGAATGCGGAAGAGGTACGGGCCAAATTGCTGGCGGAGAACCAGCATGGCGACCAGGGCATCACGTTCAAGATGAAGAGCGACCCCCGCATCACCTGGATCGGGCACTTCATCCGCAAGACCAGCATCGACGAGCTGCCTCAGTTGTGGTGCGTGATCAAGGGCGAGATGTCACTGGTCGGGCCACGTCCGGCCCTGGTGAGCGAAGTGGAGCGCTACACGCTGGAAAATCGGCGTCGGCTGGATGTGACGCCTGGCCTGACCTGCATCTGGCAGGTATCGGGACGCTCGGAAATTCCGTTTGACGAACAATGCCAGATGGATGTGCGCTATATCGAAGAACAAAGCGTGGTGGCGGATCTGCGCCTGCTGCTCAAGACCATCCCGGCTGTCATCACCGGACGGGGGGCCTATTGACATGGCGCCCCGGTCCGTACCGGCCGCGATCACCATGCGCAAGATCCGGCTGACACAAGCCGATGCGCTGCTGGTGGGGGTGGGGGCTCCTCGCCAGGAGCGCTGGATACAGGCACATGCCGCTGCCACAGGCACCACGGTGGTGGTCGGCGTGGGAGGCCTGTTTGATTACTATGCTGGTAACATAGCTCGTGCTCCTTTGTGGATGCGTCGCAGCGGGCTGGAGTGGCTGTTCCGCTTGCTGCAGGAACCGCGCCGCTTGGCACGTCGTTACCTGGTGGGAAACTGGGTTTTTATGATGCGTGTGATAGGCGACCGGTTGCGCGGCAACATCCGAGGTAAATCGTGAAAGTGATGCAGATGGAAACAGCCATCTTGCTGACTGAATGGGCTGAGGCGCCCCCAGTCTCCAGCGGGCGCAAGCTGTGCTCACCCCTCATACCCCTGCTTGGCAAGCCACTGCTGCAACGCAGTGTGGAGAACTTGGTCCGCTTGGGCTGCAAACAGGTACATGTGTTCCTGGGTGACAATCCCGCACCCGTGCGGGAGTTGCTGGGTGACGGCCAGCGCTGGGGCGTGCAACTGCATTATCACTACCAGCTGCTGGATGAGGACCTGCCGACCAACCTGCGCCGTCTGCACCTGAACGAAACCTCGCTGTACTGGCTGGCATGTGACGACCGAGTGCCGGCCACACCGATCGATGTCCGTGGTGACACGGCCGGCTACTGGGACAGCGCCAGCAATCGTCATTGGGCGGGGCTGGGCTGCTTCAGCGGCGGCTGGCTCAAGGCGCTGCAAGGCTGCTGCAACCGGCAGGACTTCGAAACCCGGCTGGCCGCCTCTACTGCCGTCCAGTGGCGGCAGGTGGCGCGGCCGCTGTCCTGCGAATCTGACGCCGACTTCCTGCGCAGCGCCCGGACCTGCCTGGATGCCAACCCCGGTGGAGTCCAGGACAACATCCGGGTTGGTCGCGGCGCGGTCATCCATCCTTCCGCTGTGTTGCAAGGTCCGGTCTGGGTCGGGCATCTGGTGCATGTGGGCGCCGGGGTACAGCTGGGCCCCTATGCCGTGCTGGAAGACGGTGCGGTGGTGGACCAGGGTGCGGCGGTACAAGACAGCGTGGTCGTGCCTGACACCTATGTGGGCATGGAGCTGAACCTGCACCATTGCGTGGCCGCACCAGGCCGACTGGCAAGCGTGGACCAGGACGTGGTCCTCGATGAGCTGTGCCCGCTGCTGCTGACCTCGGTACAGGTGACGCACAATGCCACCCGCCCTGCCCTGCCGCTGCGTCTGCTGCTATGGCTGCTGAAAGCCGCCTTGCTGCCGCTGCGGTTCTGGGCCTGCCGGGTCCTGCGCTCGAGCCGACAAGAAGCCCCGGTCGAACGCATGCGCCTGCTGCATCCCGGTGGCGGCCATGGGCAAACCCAGACCTTGCATCTGGCCAACACGCTGAATGCCGTGCATGCCGGCGAAGCTCGCGCCTTGGCCAGGCATTTCGTGCACACCTTCTACCCGGGACTGTCAGCGGTGTCGCGCGGACAACTGGTATTGTGCGGTCCCGAACTGCGCGACGCCGACCATGTGGCCCGATTGCCGGCATACTGGCGCGGCTTGTACGAGCAGCACCGCTGTGGTCTGCTCCACCCCGCCCTAGTCCGTAATGCCCGCGACATGACAGAAGACCCCTATTCCCAGGATGTGCTGACCGTGACAGATGATTCGCTACGCCTGCGCCTGCGCCTGCTGGGCCGCTACCTGAAGCGACTGGTTCAGGAACTGGTCACCCCCCATACCAGTCATCCCTTCAACCTTACTCCCCGGTGACGAAGACCATGCAACTCAAAACCCAATCCTTGACGAACAAAGCCGGTATCCTGATCGCCATCGAATCCGAGCATCTCGATGCCGGCAACGCACCGGAATTCAAGAAGCTGATCCAGCCCTTGCTGGATGCCCACGAACTGGCAGTGGTCGACATGCAGGCACTGAAGTTCGTGGACAGCTCGGGCCTGGGTGCGCTGCTGTCCTGCCTGCGCAGCATGAACAACAAGCAAAGCCAGTTGATGCTGATCGGTATGAACAAGCCGGTGCGCGCGCTGTTCGAGCTGGTGCGCATGCACCGTATCTTTGCCATCTACAACACGCTCGAAGAGGCCCTGGCCCAAGCGTAAGGCCCAATGCAATGACCGCTATCGCGCCCGCTCCGCTCGACCGTATGGCCCTGAACGACATGACGGTCCTGATCGTTGATGACACCCCGACCATCCGCCTGATCGCCTCGTCGGTATTGAAAAAGAGTGTCCAGGTACTGGAAGCGGGCAACGGTCCCGATGCCATCGCGCTGACCCGGCAACACCGGCCACAGCTGCTGTTGCTCGACGTGATGATGCCGGGCATGGATGGTTTCGAGGTTGCCGAGCGCCTGCAAGCAGACCCTGACACCCGCGACATTCCGATCATCTTCGTCACCGCCATGACAGACCACGAATCGCATATCCGTGGCTTGGCCCTGGGTGCCGTGGACTTCTTGCACAAGCCGATCAATGCCGACATCCTGAAAGTCCGGGTGCTCAATGCGCTGGAACGCGAGCATTTGCGGCGCGAGAGCGAGCTCTACCAGCGCCAGCTGCGTGAGTCGCTGGAACAGCTGGCGCAGAACAGCAGCATGCTGGAAGCGATCTTTGACAATCCGAACGAGGTGAAGTTGGTGATCGACCACAGACAGTCGATCGTCAAGGCCAACCAGTACGGGCAGGCGCTGCTGTCGCCGATGTTTGGAACGCTGATAGGGCTGTCCTTGTGCTCGCTGGGTCTGACCACGCTGGACGGCCATGCCATACCTTCGGAGAAGGTATTGACCAACCAGTTCCTGTTCGATTGCTGTCTCAACGCCAAGGACGGCACGGTGCTGTCGATGGCCGCCTCGGTGCGCCCCTTCACCGACCAGGACGGCCGCTCCTTTCATCTGCTGGGTCTGCGCGACATTTCGAGTCAGCTGCAGCTGCGACAGCAAAAGCGTGTCGCCGAAGAAGCCCGCGAAAGCCTGCTGCAGGAGCTGACCTTGCAAAAGCACGCACTGGACGAGCACGCCCTGGTCAGCATCTCCAACCGGGAAGGCATCATCACCTACGTCAACAGCAAGTTCTGCGCGACATCGGGCTACACGGAAGAAGAACTGCTGGGACAGAACCACCGGATCATCAAGTCGGGCCTGCATCCGGACGAGTTCTATGCCGAGATGCTGAACACAATTTACAGCGGGAAGACCTGGACGGGTGAAATTGCCAACCGCGCCAAGGATGGTCATGTTTACTGGGTCTCCAGCACCATCGTTCCCTGGCTGGACAAGGAAGGCAATCCGGTCAGCTTCCTGGCAATCCGCACCAACATCACGGACCGCATTCTGGCCAAGCAGCAGCTGATCGAAGCACAACAGAACCAGATGCAGATCGCTGCCGACATCCAGAACCACCTGCTGTTTGGTCTGCCGCCGCAGAATCTGCGCGGGATTTCACTGGCCTGCCACAGCGAAGGCTCGGAAGGCATCGCCGGTGACTTCTACCACTTCCAGCGCTTTGACGACCACACGGTGGATCTGCTGACCGGCGACGTGATGGGCAAGGGGATCGCCGCCGCCCTGATTGCCGCCGGAGTGAAGAGCGCTTACGACCAGGCTCTCGTCAAGCTGATGACCAACCAGCAGTTCACGGGTGTTCCTCCGTCAGTGCAGGCGATTGCAAACACCATGCATGCCGATCTGATGCAAGAACTGCAGCATCTGGGGAGCTTCGTCACGCTGACCCTGTTGCGCGCGAACCGGCAGAACAACTGCATCACTTGGGTCAATGCCGGGCACACGCCTACCCTGCTGGCGCGCACGGACACCGGCGACGTGCTGGAGCTGCTGGGAGAAAACCTGCCGATGGGCGTGCTGCCTGACGAGCAGTACGTCGAACACCATACGCCGATGCACGAAGGTGACACGCTGCTGCTGTTTTCGGATGGCTTGTCGGAATCGGTCAACCAGCAGGGCGAGCAATTCGGCATGGAACGCATCAAGACACTGCTGAAGACAGGCATCGCCAAGGCCGCCTATCCGACCATGGTGGTCAACTCCCTGCGCAGCGTGGTGCATGACCACACCGACTTCAGCGTGACACGCGACGACAGCACCGTGGTGGCGCTGAAATTCACCCCGGCCGACGAGCAAACCTGCTTCGACCAGGGTGCGGTATGCGCCGAGCAGCATCTCGACCTGCCACGAGAACTGAACAAACTCACGCCGCTGCGCTGCAGCATTGAAGCCATGTGCGACAACATGCCCGAGGAGGACACCCAGATGCTGGTACTGGCAGCCTTCGAGGCTGCCACCAACATCGTCCGGCACACACCGGAAAAACTGAAGAAGGCCCCGCTGACCGCCGTGCTCAAGCGTAGCGAGCAAGGCGTCTCGGTCGAGCTGATCCACGAAGGCCACACTTTCGTGCCCAACAAGCCTCCCAACCCGGATTTCAGTGGCAACAGCTTTGGCGGCTTCGGCCTCTACATCATAGAAAATGCCGTGGACTGGGTGGAGTACAACGACCCGATGCCGGGACTGGCTGCGATACGCATGTTCAAATGCTTCGCCAACACCACGCATGCCAGCGCCGCTTGACGCGCGTGAAGCGAAGCCGTCCACGGCGGCTCTTGAGCGAACGGCGCGCCTGCATTTCGACTATGCGCTCAGTGGCATCCTGGAAACCGACCACCAGTGGCTGGTGCAGCGCTGCAACCGGGCTGGGCTGAACATTCTGCGCCGCTCGCGGAAGGAGTTGCAGGCCCAGGCACTGGACCGCTTGCTGCAGACCGGCGGCAGCGCCGATGTCGAGCCGCATTTCCGGCTGCTGCAGGAACAGGGGGTATGCCACTCGGTCCTGCGCCTGCCCTCGGCCAGTGATGCCGTCCAGTGGCTGGAGTTGTCATCGGTGCAAGCCGAGGAACAGCTCTACATCCACTTTTTCGAGGATGTCACGCTGCAACGCGAACAGGCTGCCGCCCGGGAAGCGGCACGCGCAGCAGCAGAAGAGGCCAACCAGGCCAAGAGTGCCCTGCTAGCCAATGTGAGCCACGAACTGCGCACGCCGCTCAATGGCATCCTGGGACTGACGCAGCTGTGCCTGATGGACGAGTTGCCAGCACAAACAAGGCAGCGGCTGGACAAGATTGCCCGTTCCGGCCAGACCCTGCTGCGCACGCTCAACGACCTGCTGGATGCCGCACGCATCGAGTCGGGCAAGATGGCTTATGAATGGGCGCCGTTCGACCTATGGGAACTGCTGGACGAACTGGCTGCCATCGTTTCCCACCTGGCACTGGGCAAGCCGCTGGAAATCGCTTTCCTGCTCGACCCCGATGTGCCGCGCTGGCTGGTGGGCGACCGCCTGCGCTTGCAGCAGATTTTGACCAATCTGCTTGGGAATGCCGTGAAATTCACCGCCAAAGGCGGAGTGGCGCTTGAAATCGGCTGGGCAGAGGACCAAGGGAGGCGGGTCTTGCAGCTTGCCGTAAAAGATACCGGTCCAGGGCTGGACGATGCCACGCTGACCCGGCTGTTCCAACCCTTCACTCAGGCCGACAGCCATACCACGCGCCGCTTTGGCGGCACGGGACTTGGCCTCGCGATTGCACGTCAACTGGCGCACGGCATGAACGGCGAGCTGCAAGCCTGCAGCAGGATAGGCGTGGGCAGCTGCTTCACGCTACGTCTGCCCTTGCAAGGCTTCTCGACGACAGCCCCGATGCCCAAGCCAGCTCTGGGCGTGGTGGGCATCAACGCAGACCGGCCCCTGACCCGACGGGCCTTGCAGCAAATGCTGCATGCCGTAGGGGCTGAAGCCCTGGACATCAGCCTCGGGGACCTGCCTGCGACGACGATGCGCGCCCGCATCGTGGATCTGGCCGGATCGGCAGCATCGAACTGGCCCGAAGCCTTGGCTGCCGAGGAGCCGACCCTGCTGCTTGCCGATGCCCTGGAGGCGGCCCAATTGCGCCAGCGCACGCCACCATCGCCCAGGCTGAGGATCATCACTCGCCCTCTGACCCCGATGAGTCTGCTGGACGCCTTGGCAGACCGTCCATCGGCAGCCAGCGACAGCCAGAACGGGGAAGTTCCCGGAGAATTTCGTGGGGCGCGGGTCGCCGTGGCAGAGGACATGCCGATCAACCGCGACGTCATCGTCGGTCTGCTGGAGCGGGCTGGCATCGAGGTACTGCTGGCCAGGGACGGCCAGGAGCTGCTCGATTGGCTCGATGCAACCCTCCCTACGCCCGAACTGGTGTTGATGGATGTGCACATGCCGGTCATGGACGGACTGGCTGCCACCCGCGCTTTGCGTGCCAGCGGCTGGACTGTGCCGGTAGTGGCCTTGTCAGCCGGCGCGCTTGACATCGAGCAGACTCGATGCCTGGCCGCTGGCATGAATGATTTCCTGTCCAAGCCTATCGACCCGGACCAGTTGTGGGGCACGCTGACGCGCTGGCTGCGGCCACGCAGGGCCGAGCCAACGCAGCACCAGACCACGGCCATCGATGGGACTGTCGGAGCAGACCGCCTGCAAGCCTGGCAAGAGGCCGGAATCGACGTTGACAATGCCCTGCCCCGCTTCCTCGGATGTGCCGGCGCGCTGGAACGGGCGCTGGAACAGCTGCTGGTTCAGCACGCAAGCGACGCGGAAACCATGGCTGACCTGCTGGCCCAGGGGCAGTCGAAGGCGACACTGGACATGATCCATGCACTCAAGGGCTGCGCCGCGACCGTGGGGGCCAACCGCCTGCTGCAACGCTGCCAGTGGCTCGAAGCCAGTCTGACCAAGTACCCACTGCAGCCGGTCCAGAATATGCTGGATGAGTTGAACTTCGAATTGACAAGTCTCATTCAGGTCTACCAGCGACCTGATTTTTCGTGCCGGCAAGACACCCGCGCCACTACCTGACCATGAGCGATACAAGCCCCATAGATGTCCAGACACAGCCTGGTGTCAGCATCAATCTCCTGCAGAGCCTGAAGAACCACCGCCGCATCAGCATGGTGGTGTGGGCGCTAGTCATCCTGCTGAGCCTGCCCCTGGTCTTCATCAAGGGCCAGAGCTCGTACCAGGTGGAAGCCGTGTTCCATGTCGCGCCACGCTACATGAAGAGCGTTCAGACCGATGCAGAACTGGAACTGCAATCAAACTCGCAATACCGCGAATATGTGAATCAGCTGTCGCAGACAGTGGTGCGCTACGACGTGCTGCTGGCCGCCTTGCAGAAGATGCGCGAACGGGGCATAGACACCAAGCCTCCCGCCCTGACGGAGCGGCGCTATATCGAGAGGCTGCAAAAAGCCATCAACGTCAAGCCGATTCCCGACACCTACATGGTTCGTGTCAGCCTCGAAGGGGACGAGAAGGTCAAGCCCTATCTGCACGAATTGATCAACGCCGTGATGGCGTCCTTCCTGGAAACCAGCAAGAGCGAGCAGATCTACGGCTCTGCCGAACGGCTGAACATGCTGCAGGAGACAGCGACCAAGCTGCGCGAGGAAGTGACCGAGATGCAGGGCGAGCGCGTGCTGCTGGGAGAAAAGCTGGGACTCACGACCTTCACCGACAATATCAACAATCCCTACGACAACCTGCTGGCCAACGCGCGTGCCAAGCACGCCACGGCGGTGGAAGAGCGGGTGCGTGCCGAAGCGGTCTACCAGGCATTCGTGAAAAGCGGCGAAGTACCGACGGACATCGGCCGCTCCTTGTTGGAGATGAGGCTGCAGGATCTCGGCTTGTCGGCCTTCAGGACCGAGGTGACAAGGCGGCAAGAGGAACTCAACCAGAGCATAGCCGGCCTGGCCGACAAACACCCGGCACGCGAACCGGCATTGGCCGAGCTGCAAAAGCTGACCGATCGCCTGCGCGAGCGCGAGGACAGCTTCGACCGCAAGGCCAAGGAAAACTTCGGCCTGCGGCTGCTGAGTACCGTGAACCAGCGACAGCAGGTGGAAGAGGAAATCGGCCGCTCCCTGCAGCAGCTGGAAGGCCAGGCCACCGAATACGCCCGGACCTTCCAGCAGGCGATGCAGCTGACGAAAGCCATCAACGAAAGGGAATCCCGGCTCAAGCAGATCGGCGACCGCCTGAATTACCTGGAAACCGAGAGCCAGGCACTGGGCTGGGTACGGCTCGTGACACCGGCGCTTCCCGCTGACCTGCCCATGGGCGTTGGCAAGACCAAGCTGCTGCTGCTCTGCATTGCAGCAGCGTTCGGCCTGGCGCTGGCTGTGCCAGTCGCAATCGACATGGCCGACCGCCGCATCCGCGGTGTGGGCGAAGTCGAAAAGATCATGGGCATGCCGGCGGCCGGCTGGCAGATCCTGCGCGAGGACCTGGCCACCGACCTCTATGCCGAGGAGCAGACCCGACGTTTCGTGTCGGCGCTGATCCGGCTCAAGGCCAGGCACCAGCGCAATCTGTACGCCTTCTCACCCGTCAAGACCGAAGGGGGCTCGACGACGATCATCCTGGACACGGCGGCCTGCCTGCAACAACTGGGCTCCTCGGTACTGGTGGTGGAAGCCAATTCCTACGCCCCCAGCGCCTTGTTCGACGACTTAAGGCCGGGCCTGACAGACTACTTGGCGGGCAAGGCTGATGCCATCGAACTGCCCAAGCCTTACACCCACAACAACGTGCTGGTGAGCGTGGTGGGGATCGGCAACGAGCGGGTCAGAGGCTTGCAGCGACTCGACCGGCTGCACGAGGCGCTAAAGACGTGGAGCGAACAGTACGAGTATGTGCTGGTGGACCTGCCGCCCCTGCTGATGAGCGCCGACGCAGAAATGCTGATCGAAGCCATCGGCCAGGTGTTCCTGGTGGTGGAAGCCCAAGCCGTGAATCGGGGTGAAATCAGTCGATCGAAGCGACTGTTGCAAAAAATTGATCCGGAAGCGGTGGGCTTGTTCGTCAACAAGGTTCCCCTGTTCCGTGGCAGCGGCTACATGGAAGGCCTGATCATTGAAACGCTGTCGCGCAGCAAGCTGTCCAGCTTCATGAGCCTGGACAAATGGAAGCTGCAATGGGAGATGTGGCTCACCGAGCAATCGATACGAAGAAGCGAAAAATCGCGCAACAAGAAACCCTTGTTCTCCCTCGGCAAGATGCGCGAGAGCTTGCTGCGCCTCGCAAGTCCTGCCGCATGGAAGCAGCGCTGGAAACAGTGGCTTGCGACGCGGGCGGAAAGAAAAGCCGACAACTCCCGCCACAGCAAGAAACGTCGATCGACGGCCAGGATCATCGGCTTGTCAAAAGATCCCGAAGACCCTGCAGAAAAGCTGCAACAAACACTGCAACAACAAGCCCTGCAAGCCCAACAGGTGGGTCAATGGGCAGAAGCCAGCCTGTTGCTGTTGGAACTGGCGGACATGGCACCCAGTGCCGATTCGCAGTTCGACGCGGCCCAGGCGCTGCTGGCACAACTTGAGCATTCGGAGTGGGATGCGGCGCTGGGGCAACTGGCACGGGATTGCATGCAACGCCTGGAAGACCTGGAAGGCATCAGCGCCCGGGTGAGCAAGCTGCGCGAAAAATACCAGCATCTGGAGCAAGGTCAACACCAGGATTCAGAACAACATTGAGGCCTAGCATTCATGGATAACAGCGCTATCACTGCTTTCGAGAAATGGCAGGAAACCATCCAGCTTCTTGACTGGCCACAATTTCTTCTTGCCTTGCTCTACGGCGGATCGGGCTTGCTGGCTTACATTTGTTCGCGCTCCAGCACGGACCACCGTGCGCTGCATCGCTTCTGGCTGGCCAATGCACTCGTCTTGCTCTTCATTGGAGCCGACACCATGATTGGCTTTTCAAGCTTCGCCATAGAATGGTTGCGAGAAATCGCAAGAGAACAAGGCTGGTACGGAACCAGACGCTCACTGCAGTATGAAGTGCTGATTGGACTTGGTCTGCTGCTGCTGCTGTTGGGAGGCAGACTGAGCGGCGCCGTCGATACCGGCAAGCAATTCATCCAGCCAGCCATTGCCGCGACAGGCCTGCTGGCAGGCCTGTTTCTTTTGCGATCAGTTTCTTTTCACGACACCGATTTCATCCTGCAGATGAGGGTAGCAGGATACAGCGCCCAAAGAGTCCTTGAAATTTTAGGAATTGGATTCTCCTTGGCTGGCAGCACTTGGTTTCTGAGAAATTACTAGCGTCTCGCACAACCCGTGACGACACGTGTCCATCCTAACGAGCCATAGAAGCACCATGAGGCATCAGACAACCGCCGCCCAAGAAAAAACGGACTGGCTAGCTGCTTTCGACCAAGTTCGCATCATCAATCTGCGCAGCCGAAGCGACCGCAGAACGGAAACCATCCGTGAGTTCATGCGCTATGGCTGGACTGTCCCGGACTCACGCGTGCGTTTCTTCGACGCACTGGCTCCGCAAGAGGCGGCTGGCTTTCCAAATGCTGGGGTGCGCGGCTGCTTCCTGAGCCACTTGGGAGTCTTGCGCGAAGCCTGGCAGGCAGGTTGCCGCAGCGTGCTGGTACTGGAAGACGACATTGCCTTCACACGCGACATGGACCGCCAGGCTTTGCTCGCCGTCCGCTCCTTGCAAACCCAGGACTGGGATATCGCGTATTTCGGCCACGATTATGGCAACCAGCCCGGGGAGCCGAGCTGGATACCCATTCAGGAACCCCGCCCACTGGCGCACTGCTATGCCGTGAACGGACAGACCCTGCCGGCATTGGTAGCGTTCCTGGAACAAGTGCTGCAGCGGCCACCCGGCCACCCAGACGGCGGACCGATGCATTTCGACGGCGCCCTGAGCACCTTCGTGAAGCGCAATGCGGGCGTGCGGGCAGTCCACTGCTCGCGCAACTTGGTCTACCAACGCCCTTCCCGCACCAACCTCCATGCTGTTTCGGTGCTGGATCGCCACCGTTGGCTCGCTCCGGTGGCAAAGTTATATCGGGCCATCAAGCGCCTGTACTGGCGCCAAGTGCGCTGATCAGGCCTCTATCGCCTGCTGCAGCAGGCTTTCAAACAAGACGGTAGCGTCCTGCCAGCTGTAGCGGCGGGACTGCGCATAAGCAGCATCCGACATGGCCTGCCACTGTTCGGCTGGCATCTGGCACAGGCGGACGATGGCTGCCGCCATCTCCTGACACAAGGCCTCCTCATCCGTCGTAGCGCTCAGCAGCACACCGCCACCTTGGGGCAGCAGGTCCGGCGCAGCACCGATGGGCACGCCGATGACCGGCGTCCGGCAGGCCATGGCTTCCAGTATGGGTAAGCCGAAGCTGTCGATGCGCGAGGCAAACAGCCAAGCGTCGCATTGTGCATAAAGGCCAGGTATGAGCGACTGGGCTGGCCGAAAATTGAAATCAGTGTCGGGTGGCAATGGGAACTCCTTGCTGGGCCGCTGCTGACCAAAAGCCAGCACCCGCAAATCGGGCACCTGCTGCCTTGCCAACGTGATGGCTCGCAAGTACCGATCTATGCCCTTGATAGGGGAATGGGCAAAGATGAATCCCACGGTAGGCGGCGACTGGCGCGATCGACATGGGGCATCGAACAGCTCAAGATCCACGGCATTGGTGACCACGGCCATGTCGAGGTCACCCAGTACCTGTTCGATTTCCTGCTTTAAGGCCCGCGAAATGGTCACCTTGCGGTTCGGCAAGCGCAAGGCTGCATGCACGCGGTCGCGCTGCCCCGGCCCGCCCCAGATTTCATAGCCTTGCACCAGATGGACATGAGCGCCCTTGCTGGCTGGCAAGTCATGCATCCAGACCGCGGTTTCCCACCAAGTGGCTACCACCACGTCGGCATCGGGCAGGTCGCTCGCACCAATCGGACGGTTCCGCTTCAGTTGGTGCATCGGTATCCCCGACAAACTTATGTGACCAGGCAACGGGAAATAGCGCTGGCGCAAGATACTCCAACTGCGCCGGCGCAGCAGGCGAAAAATCTCACGAATCCCTGGTTTGGGCAACACATTGCACACTACCAGCACCTGATGACCACGAGCTTGCAACAGGCGTGCGTAAGTGGCAACTACCCTCGTACCTCCGTTCAAACTGTCGTTGGGCAACAGAAAAGTGATGCGCATGTAGAGTTTCTATTCGTACAACGACTGACTACAACATCAACCACGCCAAGTGCTCAATAAAAGATGCAGCGTGCCACCAATGGCCATTCCCGCAACAAGGGCAGGCAACCACCACCGTTCGGTTCCCCACAGCAAGCCATGGCGGTACTTGAAATACAGTGACAGTGGCCAGCTGGCAAACTGACTCAACACCACGCCAGCGATGGCACCACGCTCACCAGCCAAGGCGAAGCCAACAGGAATGGCTGTCGCCAGCAACAGGGCACGCAGGATGTTATTGGCCGTGACCCAGGCGGGCATACCACGGGCAAACATCAGTTGTTCGACTACCTGGTGGCGCATGGCCAACAGGCCCAAACTGAGCCACTGCAACATCCAGCCCGCTTCGTGGTAGCGAGCGTCGTAAAGCAGCCACACCACCCATTGACCGGCCATCAGCAGCATGCCAGTGATCAGGCCCAGGAAACCGTCAGCCAGTTGCTGTACCCGGGTATAGACCCGCACCAAGCGGGTCTCGTCGCCATCGCGCAAGGCCTGGCTCAGGCTGGGAAAGATCACGCGTCCGTTGACCGTGCTGTAGACCCCCATCGCTGCCGCCAGCAGATTGCCCGCAATGGCGAATACCCCGAAGCTGGCTAGGCCCAAGGTAGCACCCAGGATGAGCTTTTCCCCATGTGCGGCCAGGAACCCCACTATCGATGACAGGAAGATCCATTTGCCAAAACCAAGCAGTTCCCGCACATGGGAACGGTCCCAGCAAGGACGCACCGGCTTGCCTGGCACGACCAGATGACTCAGCAGCGTGCGGATGGCACTGCCAGTGAGCGTACCCGCCAGCAGGGCCCAGACCGTATGCGTCCACCAAGCCAGTCCAAGTGTCACGAACAAGGCCGCCAGCTGGGAGGAGAGTTCCAGCCTTGCCATGATGCGGCCATGCAGTTGACGCTGCGCCGTGGCCAGGCGGATCGACTCCGCCCCTTGCAACAGGGCGCAAAGGGCAAACATGGACATCATCAGGGGTAGCCGGGTGTCGGCATACACCGTATCGGCAGCAAATACGCCCTGCCCCTGCCCGAGCAGCAAGCCCAGGACCATGCCCAACACACCCAAGGCCAGCAGGCTGGCGCGCGCCATTTGCATGCTCCACGCGGTGCCGAGAAAGCGGGCGTCATCGCCATGGGGGCTCTTGACCACGCTTTGCCATATCCCCAGATCAGAGAACATCACCAGCGCAAAATACAGGGTATTGACCGCAGCCATGAGGCCGAAGTCCTGCGGCAGCAAGAGGCGCGTGAGGATCAGATTGCTGGCCAGCCGCAACACTTGTGAACCCAGGTTGCTGCCGACCAACCAGGCGCCAGAGTGCAGCATGCGCGCACGCAGCGACTTTGCAGTGGACGCAGTGCTGTGCAAGGTCACCGGTTCTGGTTCATGTAGGTGTCAACCGCCATGCCGAAGCTCAGGACTCCGATAGCCGGCGAGATCTGGCGCACAAAATAACCAAAGTCGGCCAAGCCGCTGTTGGGCAGGTAGAGCACGTCGCCATCCTCCAACGCATAGTTGACCGTGCGGTTGGGACCGATGAGCTCGGCAAAGTCGAAGATCTGGGTCTGGCGACTGGACGCACGGTAGATGGCGATCTTCTCAGGCGCGGCATCCAGGGTCGGACCACCAGCCTGTGCCAGGACATCGAGCACGGTCATGCTGGGCGTCAGGCGGTAGGAACCAGGCCTGGGCACGGCACCCAGCACATACACCGCCGTTTCAGAGGAATCCGGGATGAAGACGATATCCCCTTTCTTCATGCGGAGGTTGTAGGCCAGGTCACCGTTGAGCAGGGCCTTCAGATCGACCCAGATCAGCTTGTCGCGGCCACGGATGATGGCGCAACGAGTAAGAGTCGCCTGCTTGTCCAGGATGGGCAAGGCGCCGGCATTGGCCAGTACCTCGGCCAGGGTCGGCGGGTGGGGGAAACGCTGACGTCCTGCAGCCGCCACGCGGCCCAGCACGGTAACCACGTTGGAGGCATAATCATCTATCCCCAGAGTCACATGCGGCTGGGTATAGAACTCGCGCAAGCGACGATCCAGTGCCGCTTGCGCTTCTTCCCGGGTCAAGTGGTTCAGTGACACATTGCCGACCATGGGCAAGGTGATCATGCCATCGGGGCCTATGATGAACTTGCCGCTCACATCCTGGCGACCGAACACGTCGACCCGCACCAGATCGCCGCTGCCCAGTTGATACACTGGATCAGCTGATTCTTCCAGCAAGGCAAGATCCTCCTTGCTGGGCATGTCAACGCTGACCTTCTCCCTTGGCTTGAAGGAGAGCGCCTCGGCCCGTGAGCGGCCATCAGGCAGAGACTTGTCGGGCCATATGCTGGCACAGGCACCCAACAACAGGGTGCCCGCGGCCGCGAGCACCGTGGCAAGACGTAGACAATGGGTTTTCATGACAGGCCAGATTATGGGCCGAGGAAGCGACCGGCACTTATGGCCTTGCATTGTATGCAAGGATTTCACGACTCGTTCACAGTTCCGTCGCCACCACAACCGGACAATCCCCACCTGACCCGCCACCAGTCCCATGACACGTTACATCGTCTTCGTTGCTACCCTGCTGTCGCTGCACATGATTGCCCGACGCGGCTTGTCGCAGACGGTGCTGCTGGTGTGGATCCCGATCTTCCTGGCCTTTCCATTCAATTTTTTCGTCAACATCCCTGGTCTGCCCGACCCGAACTTGATGCAGGCCGCCATCCTGCCGATCCTGGTGGTTCTGCTGCGGGACAAGTTGCCACTCATGCAGTTCGGCCGCATGGAAATCTTGCTGACGATCTATGTAGTGTTCCGGGTGTTCGTTGACTTCCTGAGCCGGGGTTACTCTGACGCTCAGAATTACGCCTTCTACATGCTGTCGTCGCTGATTGGTCCTTACCTTATCGGCCGCTACGTGATCGACCGACGCCAGATGGATATTGCAATCGCGCGCATGTTCGTGCTGATGTTCGTGATCTTCTTCCCGATGTTCGTGTACGAGTTGAAGTTCTGGGTCAGTCCGATCTATAAATGGTTCAGCGTTTTCTTTCCTGGTGCGGGCAGCGGACTTTCGGTCCGTTACGGTGTTGCACGGACTGCCGGGACCTTCGAGCACCCGATTCTCGCGTGCGTCATGATCGTGGTGGTGTATCGCCTGCACCGGTGGTTGACCTGGATGGGTGCGTGGGACAAGCCCGAGCGCGGCTGGCTCGGCTGGCTGGACCGGATAACGCGCTGGATGCGAATTCCGCTGGCTGCCAAGATTTCAATCTTGCTGATTATGATGGCCATCATGACCATCTCGCGCGGCCCTTGGATCGGCGGCTTCGTTGGTGCAGCGATGACGGCTGTGGGCAACTTCAAGAACCGCAAGAAATGGTTGGTAATCTTCGCATTGGCACTGGTGGTGGGCAGCGGTGTGGGCAAGATGGCCTTGGATTCCTACATCACGCCCAAGGAAGGCCAAGTCATCAGTGGCGAAGCGCAAACGATGCTCTACCGGAAAGAGATGATCGACCGCTACAAGGAGTTCATGTATGAAAAGATGTGGACCGGCTGGGGCTTGACGACTCGGCCAAAGATCAGAGGCATGGAGTCGATAGACAATGCTTTTTTCTTGATGGCGTTACAACACGGAATACTCGCACCCGCCATTTTTCTAATTATCTTCATTTATGCGATAATTTCCCAAGTCAAGTTTGGGCTGCTAGCACCACCGGACAAACCTCCCATAGGGTTTACTTTCGCAGGTATCTATCTAGCAGCTTTCATATCATTCGCAACGGTTTATATGGGATCTCAGACCGAACCCATGCTGTTCCTGCTGCTAGGCTGGGGAGAAAGCATCAAGAACCGGCCCGACACTGGAATTACGACCAGACCAGAGGCCGAACTTAAAAAATCGGGCGCCAATCCACCCTTCCGCCGCATTTTGTACTGATACGTCATATGCCTTTTTCCAAAAAACTGGCCAGCCCTGGAAAACGGTTCAGCCAGATGCACAAGGTCTTGCTTCTGACGCTGGCAATGCAGGGCCTGGCCGCATGTGGAGACAGGCCACAAACATCATTAGATACTACAACTCCCACCTCAGGAAATGCAAAATCTGCCCTGCGCCATGCCGAACCCCCTGCACCAGCCAAAGAATTGCTAGGCGCCAATCTTCCTGCCATCGCCGACTATTCCCGTACTCATGTCTATGTCGACCTAGTCAAACAGGCGCGACGCTTTGGCAGCGCATCCAGCCCTTGGGACGAAAAAGCGATGCTGGGTGACGACGGGTGGCCAATAGGGGATTTTGGCATCTTCTTGATGAGCGACCAGCGCGGCGTGAGTGGTATTGCCGGCATCTACACGGTGGTTTTCGACGGACAGGCAATCGTTGCGCCTATAGCGTCGAGAGCGCAAGTCCGACATCAGCGCTACGATCCATCGACCAAACGCACAACGCTTGAATTGGTCCTCCCGGCAGAAGTAGATCAATTGGCCCTTTCATTCACCCAGACCGGGGCCGGCATCAAGAATCTGCAAGTCATACGCCCCGGCTACGATGTCAGCGATCCGCCGTTATTCACCCGTGCCTTCATCGACCATGTGCAACGCTTCGGTACCCTGCGCTTCATGGACTGGTTGCGCACCAACAACAATCCAGTCACATCCTGGAGCATACGCACCGACCCGCAACGGATACGCTATAACTCGAGCAAAGGGGTGCCATGGGAGCATATCGTTACACTGGCAAACCAGACCAGACAGCATGTCTGGATCAATATTCCGGTTGCAGCAACCGATGATTATGTGAGGCAATTAGCCCAGCTGCTCAAGCGCACGCTCAATCCCGGCAGCCGCATCTACGTCGAGTACAGCAACGAAGTCTGGAATGGCCAGTTCAAGCAATACGGCACCAACAAGGCATTGGCCGTAGAGGAAGTCAAGACCAATCCGGAATCTCCGCTGGCTTACGACGGCAGCCGGGACCCCAACCAGTGGGCCTACCGGCGCATCGCCAAGCGCGGCAAGGAAATCAGCGATATTTTTCGCACCGTATTCGGTGACCCAGAGATGATGCGCCGGATACGGCCGGTGTTCGCCACGCAGGTGGTCAACTTGTATGCCAGTCAACTGGGGCTTGACTTCATAGATGCCGTGTACGGCCCGCCAGCCAAGTACTTCTACGCCATGGCCGGCGCACCCTACTTCAACTTGGGAAAACAGCAACGAGTGGAAGGACTTAGCGCCGATCAGGTACTGCAAGCCATGGTTCAGTCACTGAACGACCTGCCTCGTATCAATGAGTTCGAGAAAAACCAGGCACTGGCCAGTTGGTACGACCTGCCTTGGCTGGCCTATGAGGGCGGTGCCGACTCCTTTGGCCCCGGCAGCCATAACGCCAAGTTGGCTGCCAACCAGGACCCGCGCATGCAGGACCTGTGCCAGCGCTACCTGGGCAGCTGGTACCAGGCTGGTGGTCAACTCTTCATGTGGTTCACGGCCGGCGCCGGCAACTGGACGACCCAATACGGTGCCTGGGAGCTGACCACCGACCTGGCCATCACCGACACGCCCAAGATACGTTGCATGGACCAGATGCTGGCAGGTCCTTCACCTTCACTGGAAGGACGCAACAAGGCCCCAGGCCGCTTCGATGCCTACGCCTATGCAGGCAATTTCCCGCCTTACAGCGATGCCTCCAAGAATCAGGTGCGGAATCTGGCACCGGGTCGGTCCATCGATTATCTGGTGCAGGCGACACAAACAGGCGATTACCAGTTGCTATTGAGTGCAGCGACAGCTTCGAGTGGCAACCGCATCGATCTGTCTGTCAACGGCCAGCGCGTCGCCAACGGATTTGAATTGTCTGGATCTGGCTGGAGCCAGGCAGTTGAACAAAAACCTATCCCTGTGACCTTGCACGCCGGCTTCAATACCTTACGTATCACAACGCGCACCTCCAACGGTGGCTATGACCTGCAACAGCTGACACTGAAGCCATGACCGCTGCCACAAGGACTGAAAAGCATAGTGTCCGATCGAAAACAGAGTAAATTGCCGTTACCCCTAAAAATCATGGACTCACCGTTAACTAAAACTCCACGAAAAGTCATATGTCTTTTTGGCCTACCTATTGACGTGGCAACGATGGATGAAACGGTACAACGGATTCGCGAAGCAAGGCGAAGCCGACAACGGATTTTCCTGTCGACGCCAAACCTGAATTTCCTGATCGGCTGCATGCACGATGCAGCATTTAGACAGTCGGTCATTGATAGCGACATGAGCGTAGCGGACGGCATGCCTCTGGTCTGGATGTCGCGCCTGCTGGGCGTCCCCTTGCCCGAACGCGTCACGGGCTCAGGCCTGTTCGAACGCTTGAACACCGATCCTCTGCCTGCAGGCGAAGAACCGATCAAGGTGTTTTTCTTTGGGGGTCCGCCCGGGGCCGCCGAGGCTGCCAGTCAAAGGCTGAACAGTCATGCTGGTGGATTGATCTGTGTCGGCTATGAGACACCAGGCTTCGGCTCGGTCGAAGAGCTCAGCAAGCCCGACGTCATTGCGCGCATCAATGCCAGTGGAGCCTCTTTTCTTGTCGTAGCCTTGGGCGCAGTCAAGGGGCAGGCATGGATTCTGCATAACTTGGCTCAACTGCAGGTCCCGATCATCAGCCACCTGGGGGCTGTGATTAATTTTTCAGCAGGAACCATCAACAGGGCTCCCCCGTGGATGCAAAGAACCGGGCTGGAGTGGGTATGGCGCATCAAGGAAGAACCCTTGCTATGGCGCCGCTACTGGCGCGACGGCAAAGCCCTGCTCAGCCTGGTTTTCAACAAGTTGCTGCCTCACGCTCTCTGGTTGCGCTGGCAGTCTAAGCAGACGGCGGCTCGCGCAACCCTGACAAGCCAAGCAGGGGTCACGCACCTGAAGATTGAAGGTTTTATTCCTGATCCGGTGCCAGAAACGGTGCTGTCCACGTTGCAGCAAGCGGCCAGCACCAACAAACCGGTGATTCTAGACTTGCATCAAGCCACCGGTTTTGGCCCTTCTTTTGCTGCTCAACTACTGCTCCTAGATAAAAACCTCACTCTGCGTGATCAACGCCTTCAAATTAGCCCACCACCACACTTAAAGCGCCTTTTCGAGTGGAACGGAATAAATTACCTTCCCAAAGCATCAACCAGAGGCTAGACGAAAACCAAAAAATTGATCTCCACAAATACACAATATTATTGTGAATTTAAAATTTAAAGATACTAAAAAATATCGAAATAGATTAAAAATAAACCAAAATACACAAATAAAACATGCGACCTGAAAAAAATTCCCTCTTATTGGTTCTGCCCGTACCCTTTAGAAAAAACTCAGCCGACGAACTCCTCATAGAAAAACAAGCTTGCAATGGCATCGACAGATGGGCCGAAAACTTCAAATTAGTGACAGTAGCATGCCCAACAATAGATGAAAAAACATACCATTCAAGCAACACAACGTCTGAATATTTGCCAGCCACAACACTCGAGTCTTTCGACCGGGTAAGACTGGTTCCACTGCCGTACTCCTACCAGATCAAGAGCTACCTCAAGAATTATCTTGCAACAAGAAAGCTACTCGGGGAACTAATATCCAACAACAAATACCTTTCATTTGCAATTGGCGGCCTAATCGGAGATTGGGCCAGCCTAGCCGCAATAGAGGCTATCAAACAAAAAAGAGCCTACTCAGTCTGGACTGACAGGGTTGAACACCAAGTAGCCAAGAACTCATACCAAGATCGACAGGGTCTTCGGCGCGTCTATCGTTTTTTAAAGGATAGACTTTTCCAGTCATGGCTAATGGCAGCAGCTGAAAAATACATCATTTCGCGCGCCAACCTGGGCATGTTCCACGGGATGGATTGCTTTTCAGCCTACCACAATATGTGCAAGGAATCCCATCTGGTCCACAACATTCATCTGAAGGAATCTGACAGAATCAGCCGGGAGAATCTGGATAAAAAAATCCAGCACGTCATGCAAGGACAGGCGCTAAGAATAGTCTATGCCGGCCGGGTTGCCGGAATGAAAGGCCCCTTCGACTGGATAGAAACAATGAACCAACTACAGACGATGGGAGTGGACTTCAGCGCATCATGGTTAGGTGACGGCCCCTTGCTTGAAGAGGCTCGCCAGCGGCTGAATATAAAAAATCTTGATGGTAAGGTGACATTCCACGGACATCAAAGCCAGAAGGAAAAACTGCTTAGCTCAATCAGAGCAGCAGATATTTTCGTCTTCTGCCACAAGACGCCAGAATCACCGCGCTGCCTGATTGAAGCCATGCTCTCAGGAACCCCCATCGCAGGATACAAGAGCCCCTATCCTGAAGACTTGCTGAAAAATATTTCACATGATCTTCTGACACCCAAGGACGATACCGAAGCATTGGCAAAAAACATCCGCCGACTCAATGACAACCGGGTAGAACTTGCCAACGCCATGACATACTGCCATCAAATCAGCGAACACTATACTGACAAAGCAGTTTTTGAACACCGAAGCCAGCTGATCAAAAAGTACCTGTAACACCCCATGCGCACATGCAGATTTTCTGGACGCACACCAGCATAGTTGCCAGGCTGCAATCGCGGCTACTTGCTGGATCCGCGTGCCACGCAGAACTGCCACAGGCATCACCTACAATCCTCAAGACGCAGAATGTGCAAGTCTTTGAGGAAGCAGATCGATGCGCATTGGGGTGCTTGAGGATGACATGGTCCAGCAGGGGCTGTACAAGCTGTGGTTCGCTACCGCAGGGTATAGCTGCGCCTGCTACGGCACGGCTGAGGCATTCGAGCGGGCACTGGGCCAGGAGAACTTCGACCTGCTGATCATCGATTGGATGCTGCCCGACAGCACGGGTGAAGTGGTGCTGCAACGGGTGCGCGAACGACGAGGCTGGGAAGTCGCCGTGATCTTCATCACTTCCCGTGAGTCGGAAACCGACATCGTGAACGCGCTGCGCTCAGGGGCGGACGACTACCTGGTCAAGCCACCCAAGTATCAGGAACTGCTGGCCCGCATCGAATCGCTGTCGCGTCGCATCAAGCCGCCCGCCTTGCTGCAAATCGGGCCGTACGAGATCAACCAGACCTCGCACCAGATACGATTACGGGGCGAGGAAGTCGAGCTCACCAACAGGGAATTCGGACTCGCCTGCTACATGTTCCAGAACCCGGGCAAGCTCTTGTCGCGGGCGCATCTGCTGGAAAAACTCTGGGGTCTGAACGCCAATGTCGATACCCGGACCATCGACACCCATGTCAGCCGCATCCGCCGCAAGCTGCAGATCATGCCCACCAATGGCTGGGAGATCATCCCGGTCTACGGTTTTGGCTACCGGATCGAAAAGGTCAACGCAGCGGCGCACTGACCCAGGTATCTGGACGCCAGACCGCCGCCTATGCCGACAGGTCTGCTGGAGAACTCTCTGACTGCGCGCGCCTCGGCTTGATCACGGCAGGCACCCCCACCGCCAGCGCACCCGCGGGAACGTCGGTCAGCACCACGGCATTGGCTCCAATCACGGCATCATCACCGATGTGGATGGGACCGAGCAACTTGGCACCGGCACCGATGTCGACCCGGTTGCCAATGATGGGAGCGCCACGCAGGCCGGTATGACGCAGGCCGATGGTCACCCCCTGGCGTATTACCACATCGTCGCCGATCACCGTGTCACCGCTGATGATGATGCCGCCGAAATGCTCGATCAACAGGCGCCGCCCGATCCGGGTTTCGCAGTGCAGCTCGATGCCGGTCATGATCTGGATCAGCGTGCGCCAGACACGGTAGATGAAGGAAAACAGCTTGCGCAATGGCGCCGGCTTCACACGGTAGCGCCACTGGCCGAAGCGGAACACGCACATCACCCAGAAACCCTGGCGCGACAGGTCCCGGCCATAGGTCTGCCAGTCTTCGCGCAGATTCTCGAACATTAGCCTTGCCTTTCAGTTCACCAGGGCCGGTCAGGACTGTTCAGGCCACCAGCGGTCTCTTGCCAGGCCTGGCGCATCAGCGCGACCACGCGCTCCGACTCATGGGCCTTGCGCTGCTGCCCTTGGCGGCGCGCACGCCAGGCGCGCAGCCCGTGCCAGCCGGACTCCAGCCAGGCCACCGCACGGGCCGTCAAGGCGCCATGATGCTTGCGGTAGTAGAGCAGCCCACTGCGCATGCGCCACAGGGTGAGCTGGGAGCCGGATGAAGAGAAATCCTGGTTCTCCACCGTCTTGGACGACTCTCCACCCCAGTGCCGGATCACCACGTCAGGCCAGTACATAATCTTCCAGCCCTGGGCGTGGAAGCGACGGCACAGGTCCACTTCCTCGTAATAGAGGAAGAAACGCTCATCGAACGGCCCGACCTGGTCGAGCGCCTCGCGGCGCATCAGGGCAAAGGCGCCCGGCACCCAGTCCACTGCCCTGGCTTGGCCGGAATCGTCCCAGGTGCGGTCGAAGCGGCCAAAGAAGCGTGATTTCGGGTATTTTGCTGCCAGGCCAGACAGCATCAGCACCTCGTTGAGCAGGGACGGAAACAGCCTGGCGGACGGTTCGCGTTGACCGTCCTTGCCCAGCAGCAGGCCCCCGCCCATGCCGATGCAGGGGTCAGCCTCCATTCGGCCCAGGGCGCGCTGCAGGGCTTCGGGTTCGAGCAGGGCATCCGGATTGAGCAGCAGCACATAGTCGCCCCTGGCAGCCAGGAAGCCCAGGTTATTGGCTGCAGCAAAGCCCAGGTTGATGGCGCTGCGGATCATGTGCACATCGGGAAACTCCTGCTCGACCATGTCGGCCGAGGCATCCCGCGAAGCATTGTCGATCACGATCACCTGCAAACACAGGCCCTCGGTCACACTGAACAGACGCTGCAAACAGGAACGCAATATGTCGCGGGTATTGAACGAAACGACTATGACGCTGATGAGGGGCTGATGACTCGACATGGTCAGTGGTGAGGGGTATCGCGGTGGGTGCGCTCCCACTCGGCGGAAGCTTGCGAGGTCTTGACGGTGGCACGCAGCATGCGCAGCTTCCACCACAGGTATTCGGGCACGGCCCAGAGGGCCAGCCAGAGGCGCCTGGGGCCAAGCCCACCGACACCCGCCGCCACCAGCACATGCAGCAGCAGCCACGCGAGTCCGGCCAGGCCCAGGCCGCGGGCCCAATCCAGGGGGATGGCCAGCAAGGCCAGCAGCAGTACGGTGTGGTAGGCCAGCGGCAGCAGTAGCAGGTCGAGCAGCGGCTCCAGCAAGCGCCACTGGCCACTCAGGCCCCGACGCAGCAAGCTGGCACCATGGTCGAGCAGCATGCGCAAGCGCCCTCCCTCCCAGCGCGCCCGCTGGGTGGACTGACCACTGCCGGCGACGGGCATGTCACCGCGCACGGTGGTTTCATCGGCGAAATGCACGCGCAGATCATGCTCGATCAAGCGCAGGTGGTATTCCAGATCCTCCACCACGGAAGTGGCGCGGTACGGCACTTGTTGCAAGGTCTGGGCAGTCAGTGCGAAGCCGTTGCCCAGGATGCCGGCCGACCAGCCCAGCGCGTGGCGCCCGCGCGGACGCAAGGCATTGAAGGCGCACAAGGCCAGTTCGGCCAGGCGGGTGCGTGGCGACTGCTCGGCATTGAGCACGGTGTAGCGGGTCTGCACTGCGGGAGCCCCAGCACCCAGGTGACGGCGCAACACAGACAGCAGATTGGGCTCGGCCAGGCTGTCGGCATCGATCACCACATAGGCCGCAAAGCCTTGGCCGGCCAGCTGACTGAAGGCATGATCCAGCGCATAGCCCTTGCCGCGCTGGGTTAGGTCATGGCGCTCCAGCACCCGGGCACCATGCGCGCGGGCAATGGCGGCAGTGTCGTCGCTGCAATTGTCGGCCACGACGCAGACCGTGGCAGCGCCATCCTGGCGAGCAATCGCGACCAAGTTGTCGACGGTACGGGCAATACCTATAGCCTCATTGTGAGCCGGTACCACAATGGCGATCGGACCGGCCAGCGCTGGCTGACCAGCCGCCGGCACCACGCGGCGCAGGCCAGCCAGGGTCAGAACGGCCAGATAGCATGTTCCTGGCAGCGTGAGCAGTGCCAACATCAGAGCCAGCAAAATCCACAAAGTCTGGACAGCGTGAAATGAGGACATCAACATGTTTTCCGTCCCAGTCGAGCCGTAAAAATATCCCCGAGCCGGGCCACGTTGAGCGGCAGGTTATAGGCTTGCGTCACCCGGCGGCGACCCGCCTCTCCGAGTTCGCGGCGCAGATCGGGATCGCCTTGCAGCGTGAGCAGGCGGTCGACCAACTCCTGCACATCGGACGGCGTCACCAACAGGCCGTCGGTGCCATCGCGGATGAGCTCGGGAATGCCCGTGATGCGGGTCGTGACGCAGGGTACGCCGCTGGCCATGGCCTCCATCAATACCACCGGAACCCCTTCGGCGAAGCTGGGCAGCACAAACACATCGCAGTCCCGGTACCAGGCACGTACCTGTTCCTGGTTCTGCGCCCCGGTAAAGGTCACCATGTCCTGGATGCCTAGCGTCTTGGCGCTGGCGTGCAGCGAGACCTCGTCGGGTCCGGTGCCCACGATTACGAGGCGCAAGGTCTGACCACAATCGCGCAGGCGTGCACAAGCCTCTAGCAGCACATGCTGGCCCTTGGCCGGCGTGAGCCGCCCCACGCACAGCACGGTGAACGGCCGCTCCGACGCGGCTGGCGACTGCGGGTTGTAGTTCGCCACGTCCACCCCCAGCGGGCAGAGCTCGAGCTTGCCCCAGGCACTGGCAGGCGACAGCTTCATCAACTGGCTGCGCGCGAAGCGGCTGATGCAGACCAGGAAATCGGCGGCTTCGATCTTGTCCGGCAGCCGCTGGCCCGGCACGTCGTAGAACTCGTCTGGCCCGTGGACGGTAATCGACAGCGTCATCGGCACCATCTGCTTGAGGATGAGCGCGATATTGGCAGCCGCGCTGGCAAAATGCACATGCAGATGGCGCAGTCCCTGCGGCTCCATCCAGCGCGCCAGCATCAGGGCCTCGGTGAAATAGAACAGGCCAAACAGGCTGCGCTTGAGGTCCCAGCCGCCAAAGCCAAGTCCGGCCTTGAGGCCACGCCAGTAGGCGAGCGGATGGCGCCAGCCCCACAGATGGCCCAGCAATGCTCCCGGCAGGCCGTGACGCTTGAGGTAATAGGTCGAGCCGGCTTCCTCCACCTCATCCGGCGTCATGTCGGCCAGCGCGCGGTCAGGCGAGTTGACCGAGGCGCTTCGGATGTCGAATCCGGCCTCGCGCAGCTGCCGGATCTCGCGCAGGATGAAGGTGTGCGATACCGCCGGATAACGGCTGATCAGGTAGGCCATGCGCACGGTTTTTGCAGCAGAAGTCATGCGGGTGTTCTTTCATTCAGGATAGCCCGGTACAGCCGGCCTGCTGCCTCGACCTTGGCATTCCAACTGTAATGGGCTTCGACCTTGCGGCGACCGGCCTGGCCGCGTTCGGCCCACTCGGCCGGATGCAGCAGCAGCTGCAGCAACAACTTAGCGATGTCGTCAGTTACCTGTTGCGGATTGCCGGGTGCCACCAAGGCGCCTACGCTGTCGTCGACCAGTTCGGCCGGTCCGCCAAAACGGATCGCGATGACCGGTCTTGCAGAGGCCATGGCCTCGAGTAGGACCGCACCGCCCGACTCGCGCACCGAGGGCAGACAAAACACGTGGCAACGCCGCATGAATCCCGCCACCTCGGTCAGCGGCTGGCTACCCACGAAACGCACCGACTCGCCCAGCGCCAGGGTCTGCGCGTGACGCTCCCATTCGGCACGCATGCTGCCGTCACCCACCACCGTCAGCCGGACCGCCTGCCCTGCCGCCTTCACCTGTGCGACGGCATCGATCAGCAAGCTCAGTGCCTTGACTGGAACCAGGCGGCCGACGAAGAGCACCTCCAGCGGCTGCTGCGGTCCTGGCGCGGCCGGCCAAGGCGTTGGCTCGAACTGATCCAGTTCCACCCCGTTTTCCAGCATGAACTCGCAGCGCTTGCGGTAGCGAGGCGGCACCATGGCCAATGTGGCTTGCGTCGCCACCAGCAGGCGAGTGGCATGACGCGATGAACCGATCACGCCGTCGAACCAACGGCCGAACTCGCGCAGGTTGACCAGCCAGGTCGACTCCTGCCGCATGATGGCAGAAAAACCCGGCGGGTCCTTGAGGCCGCTGTTGAGCGGGCCGATCACGGTCGGAATGCCAAGCCGCCCCAGCCAGGTCGGGGTCGCCAGACTCACCGGTGTCACGCGATGCAGGATGTCCCAGCGCTCACCCTGCTCTTGCCGCCGCCCCAGCAGGCGCCAGGCCGCTGCATCGAAGACGAAATAATCCAGCGAGGCGATGAGAAAGACACTGTGCTCGCTGCGCGGAAACAGGCGCTGGGCCAGACGGTACAAAGGACCGGCAAACCATTCGGTATCGATGTAGATCACTTCGCTGTCGCCGACAGCCCCGCCCGCCGCTGCAATGGCCTGCCGGTTGCGCACATGCGTGACGAGCGTGACCCGATATTGCTGCGCCAGGCGGCTGTACCACTCCCAGCCGATCTGCGACACCGATCCCATGCCGGGACCACATTGATAGGCGACCAGCAACAAGCGCTGCACACTCATGCCTTTTCTCCTGCCTGACGCGGCAACAAGGGACGCGCGGGCACGCCAACCACGGTCTGCCCGGCCGCGACCGAGCGGGTCACCACCGCATTGGCACCGACGACTGCACCATCGCCAATTTCGACGCCGGCCAGCACCACGGCGCCGCGGCCGATCCAGACATTGCGACCGATGCGGATCGGCCGTGCCTCGTGGCCCGAGTGGCGCAGGTCGA
The DNA here is from genome assembly GCF_002980595.1 of Malikia granosa. Lineage (GTDB taxonomy): Bacteria > Pseudomonadota > Gammaproteobacteria > Burkholderiales > Burkholderiaceae_C > Malikia > Malikia granosa. The sequence continues at coordinate 11,328 of NZ_PVLQ01000061.1, read as the reverse complement.
TGCCATCGCCATGGCGGTGATTGGCATCGCGCAGGCTGGCGTATTCGCCGATCATGCTGCCAGCGCCGATGCTGACCCGGTCGAACGCGACCACATGAACACCGCGCGACATCACGACCCCGTCCCCGATCTCGATGCGCCCCGCCTCTTGGGTTTCGAGATAAAGCCCTGGGTAAAGGTAGAGGTCGCGGCCCAGCACGATGCAGCGCGAACCGTGCAGTTCCGGCATGCCCAGGACCACCGAGGAAGAATCAAGGCTGGGCAAGGCGACGCGCAGGCGGGCATATGACCACAGCCGCCGCCAAGCCGCCGTCAGCGGCCCATCCGCTAGGCGCGCCAGAGGCCACAAGGCCAGACCCAACAGGGATTTGAAAGCCATGGGTGTATTCGATTGGGTTCAGGCAGTCGAGCAGACAGAGGGCTCAGCGTCCGGAGGGCGTCTTGTACTCGATCAACTGGCGACGCTGGCCGCGCCGGGCGTCGCGCTTCTGCGCCAACTGGCCAAACAGGATCGGAATCTGCGCCAAGTGGCTATGCAGCGCGTACAGCCAACAGGTGAAACGGTCGGGAGACTTCCAGGCGCAACGGCGGGCGGTACGCGCCAGCAGCAGCAGAACCAGCAAGCCACCGATGGCGGTCAGGCCCGTTGCCCAAGGCGCTGGCAACAGCGCCCACATGAGGACCAGCAGCAGCGGGGCCAGCAGCAACGCTGAGCCATGCACCAGATTGCGCCGCGACTCGCGCAGCCACAACGGATCCTGGCTGCGCCGGAAGCGGGCCGACACCTCGGCATAGGCATGCCCGGTGCGAAACGCCCGGCGCCAATAGGCCGACCAGGTCGTGACAGCCAGGTCATGCCGGGTCATCAGTACATCGAGGTGCAGGATGCGGTGTCCTGCAGCCCGGATGCGCCGGCACATTTCAGGTTCCTCGCCCGCGATGAGCTGTTCGTCATAGCCCTGCACCTGTTGCAGCACGGCACGCCGCATCAAGGCGTCGCCGCCGCAAAATTCTGTATCTCCAGAACGAGAAATCCAGTCGAGGTCCAGCACCCGGACATACCAGGATTGCTCCGGACGCGACTCGCGGCGGTGCCCCCAGCAGATCGCCACGTCGGACTGTTCCATGGCAACCAAGGCCTGCGACAAAAAATCAGGCTGCAACTCGGTATCGCCATCCAGGAACAGAATGAATTCGCCCTGCGCGGCCCGCCAACCGGCATTGCGCCCCAGCGCGGCCGAGGGCCGCAGCGGCTGCACCTGCAGCACCTGGACCCCGCGCTCGGCGGCGCGCTGCGGGCTGCCATCGCTGGAATTGGAATCGACATAGATGACTTCCAGCCGGCAGCGACTCCGGTCGCAACGCTCGATCGCATCGAGGCAACGCATCAGACGTTCGCCTTCGTTGCGCCCGATCACCACGACTGAAACCAGTGGCAAAGGCGACAAGTTGTCGGCGGAAAAAGCTGGAATCATCAAGAAGACCCTTGGTCAATAGCGCAACAGTCCGATTGGAGCGCCATTGAACTCCCGCTTTGTGTCAGGACTGAAAACTTTTGCCAGAACTTTACTGTCCCTGCAGGCCCAGATAGCCTGGCACGGCATGCCGCAGTGCCGCCACGAAGTTCGCGTGCATGGCATAGGCGCGGCCACTGTCGCCGTCCAGGCTGGAAATGCGTACCAGTGCACCATCAGGAATCTCGCCCAGCAAGCCGTAGCGCATCTGCGCCAGCTTGCGTCCCAGGCCAGGCAAGGTGGTCTGCTTGCCGACCGTCATCCAGTAGGTAATCGGCTCCACCCGGCCATGTTGCACGGCCACCAGTCGGCGCACATCGAGATCCTGACCGGCCAGCGGCAACACCGACTGGTGCACGTCGAGCAGGGAAAAACCCTGGGCCTGGTAACAGTATTCGGGCCGGTGGGCCTGCAACTCGTTGCCCAGCTGCTGTCCACCATAGGCGATCGACAGCATGATGCGGTCCCCCTGCAGGTTGACATAGGTACGCGACAGGGTCTGGCTATAGAGACGCTGCACATTCGCCTGCAGGTCGGCGGCCACCAGCAACGTGTCGGCGCCCTTGTCGTGCGTCCATTCGCCGATCTGCTGCGGCACCAGTTGCTCAAGCGCAGGCATGGGCTCGCGCTCGGCCATCAGCTGCCTGGGCGTCAGCCCCTGCGCCGCAACGACGGTCAACAGCAAAAGAGCCGTGAGCGTCAGGCTCGAGCGCCAGCGCACCGGATCGCCCTCGGAGGCATCTTGCCGAGCAGCGCCTTCGCTGACCAAGGCCGCCGGACGCCCGGCAGCCTTGGCTCGCGCCTGCACCCAGCGGAACAGCAGCCCATCGGACAGAACCAGCAGACCGAAGGCCGATACATACAGCACCAAGCCCGCCACATCGTGCCAGAAGGCCTGTCCCACGGCATCGCCCCAGTAATAAGTCACCAGCAGCAGCACCACGACCCGGACACCATTGGCCAGCAAGGCCACCGGAACCAGCATGGACACCAGCAGGGCATGGTGCCAGCGCTGGCGCGGCCCGGTCAGGTACATGTATAGCAGGCCGAGCGCACCCAGGAAGATCAGGGAATGCAAGCCGGTGCAGGCATCGGCCACCAGCAGCCGGTACGGCCCCAGGCTGAGCACGACGCCACTGCGAGCCACCGGATAACCGAGGGCGTACAACAGCACTTCGGCGCCCTGGGAAATCCAGACCTTGAGCGGACTGGTCAGTCGGTCGATCACCCAGCTCGGGAAGGGCAAGGCGAACAGCATGAAACCGATCGGAAACCGCAGACGGACCAGAGCCTGGCGCCCGCTCACCCCCAGCACCACGGCGACCAGCAGGATGATGCAAGCCAGCAGCGTGAGCAGTTCGATCTGCTGTGAGTGCCCCACGGCATACAGAGGGGCACCAATGGCCCAGCACAGCAGGGCTGCACCCGTGCTGGCACGAGCCTGGCTGCGGTCGAACTGGTAGACCCGGAGCGACACCAGGAGCAAGGCCAGGCCGAGCAACCAGGGCTGATAGGCGTTTTCGTCAAGAACCCACTGACGCCGAGCCAGGTCCATGACAGCGAGCCCGAACAGAGCCAGCCACGCCAATACCGGCAAGCTCCCGAGCCAAGCCGCTTGATGCGACGCAATGGCCGGGGCATTCAGCCACCGGCCGGAACTCATGACTGTCCTGCCTTGCGTTCGATCTTGGCCTTCGACCGCAGCTGAGCCAAGACCTTGTTCAGGCTTTCGAAATCATGCTGCTTCTTCAGGTGTTCCTTGATCACCGGCGCCGCTGCTGCCCAGGGCAGGGGCACGACCTCAGCCGACTGGATCTGGTACACCACCAAGGCGCGCGGCAAGCGAAACGCGATCACCTCACCAGGCGCCACCTCGTGCAGGCGGACAGCGACCTCGATCGGCAGCTGCTCGGCCGGACGTATCACCATCTGATCCGTGAAAGCCCCCGGCTGCTGTCGCAGCCAGGCCAGCACATCCGACAGATCCTGCTTCTTGTCGAGTCGCTGCTGCACTTCCGGCAGGGCCGGCGTGTCATTGGTGAGAGAAATCTCGCGCAAGCGGTAGATCTTGCGTTCACCGAACAGGGCTGGATGCTCGCGGAAATACTTGGCCACGTCATCAGAGGTGGGCCCCAGGTTCGCAGCCGACAGATCCTTGGCATAGGCGTCAGCCAGGATGTCGCGCCGGGCCTCTTCCAGCCGCATCATCACCTCGGGGCGCCGGTCCAGCTTCTTTTCCAACGCCTGCTGAATCGCCAGCTGACGGTCTATCAACTTGTCGAGCAACTCGGCCTGATCGGCGCTGGTCTGCGGCCGGACCGCGGCCTGTGCCATGGCGAAGTTGAACTGGTGAATCGAGATTTCGTCACCATTGACCCGGGCCAGCACCTGACCTTCCTCGATGGCAGGGCGGCTACAGGCCGCCAGGGTGGCGCTGAGGAACAGCAGGACCAGCCTGCGCCACAGCAGGGATGTCATGCGAGCTTGCTCGAGGATGCCGCGGCACTGCGACGACGACGAACGGCAGCGCCCAGCATGGCCAGACCGGTCAGCATCAAGGCGTAGTCACCCGGCTCGGGAACCGCCGACACAAAGTTCGAGACCGAACCTGTGCCGCCCGTGCCGGTGGTGCTACCGCCGGTGCTGGATGTGGTGGAGGTCAGCACCACCGTGCTCTGGGTGGAACTGCTGGTGCCCGTGCTGGTCGAACCAGAGTTGAAGCCGAAGGCATTGCCGTTGCCGTTCAGGATGCCCTGGCCATTGACGGCACCATTGGCATTGCCGTTGCCGGTGGCATTGCCGTTGCCGTTGCCCAGTCCCGTGACGGTCGTAGGGTTATTGACAACGACAACGCCATTGTTCTTGTCTTTCTTGTCTTTCTTGTCTTTCTCGTTCTCTTTTTCCTTTGCCCAAGCAGGTGCAGCCAGACACAGGCTGGTCAAGGCCAGGACACAAATTTGGCTTCCAAAGCCAGCACGAGCAAGTTTCACAACAACCCCTAGAGTAAAAATAATTAAAATGGCCCGAACTGTATTCAAGCGGACCAACATTATAAGTACGAACGCGCGAAGACTTTCACGGCGGTTGCACAGGCAGGTAAATTTTCACACTCCTGACACAAAACACGCCGACTACCACACCAAACGGGAAGCCAAAAATCAGTGAAAAATGGCTACCTTCACTATGATTGTGATCGAAATGGCCGCCGAGTGCAATAGGCAAGAAAAAAGCACCCAGGCATTGCTGCGCTAGGTGCTTCTTGTCTGGAGGCGCGGGCCGGAGTCGAACCGACCTACACGGATTTGCAATCCGGTGCATAACCGCTTTGCTACCGCGCCGTTTCCATGAAACAGAAGTCATTGGACTGCTGTTTTTATCTGGAGCGGGATAAGAGACTCGAACTCTCGACCTATACCTTGGCAAGGTATCGCTCTACCAACTGAGCTAATCCCGCATTCTACTCAGCAGGAGAACTCCCCTGCGTCGTTGCAAGCCATGATTCTATGATATTTTTCACTCATTTTCACGACCGCTGAAGATTTCCAGAAAAATTTTCACGCCTTCTTCACGCGCGGCGTCTTGGCAGGCTTGCGGGCCGGCTTCTCGCTCGCGGCAGGCTCGGCGACCGGGGCCACTGCTGGTACGGGAAGGGCGGCGATGGCCTCCAGACCGATCGGCGACGGGGTGCGCTCGAGCGCGATCTCGAGTACGCGGTCGATCCAGCGCACCGGCACGATCTCGAGGCCGGCCTTGACGTTGTCCGGGATCTCGGCCAGGTCCTTGACGTTCTCCTCCGGGATCAGCACGGTCTTGATGCCGCCGCGCAGCGCGGCGAGCAGCTTTTCCTTCAGGCCGCCGATGGCGGTGACCTCGCCGCGCAGCGTGATCTCGCCGGTCATCGCGACGTCGGCGCGCACCGGGATGCCGGTCAGCGCCGACACCATGGCGGTGGTCATCGCCGCACCCGCGCTCGGGCCGTCCTTCGGGGTTGCGCCGTCGGGCACGTGGATGTGGATGTCCTTCTTCTCGAAGGACTCGTCGACGATGCCGAGCGAATGGGCGCGGCTGCGCACCACGGTGCGGGCGGCCTCGACCGACTCCTTCATCACGTCGCCGAGCTGGCCGGTGCGGATGACATTGCCCTTGCCCGGCATCAGCGCGGCCTCGATGGTCAGCAGGTCGCCGCCGACCTCGGTCCAGGCCAGGCCGCAGACCTGGCCGACCTGGTTCAGCTGCTCGGCGCGGCCGAAGGTGAACTTGCGCACCCCCAGGAACTCGTCGAGCTTGGCGGCATCGACGACCACGGTCGGCTGGTATTTCTTCAGCAGCAGGCCCTTGACCACCTTGCGGCAGATCTTGGAGAGCTCGCGCTCGAGCGAGCGCACGCCGGCCTCGCGGGTGTAGTAGCGCACGATGTCGCGCACCGCGTCCTCGGTGACCTCGAGCTCGCCGGCCTTGATGCCGTTGTTCTCGAGCTGCTTGGGCAGCAGGTACTTGAGCGCGATATTGGTCTTCTCGTCCTCGGTGTAACCCGACAGGCGGATCACTTCCATCCGGTCGAGCAGCGCCGACGGGATGTTCATCGAGTTGGAGGTGGCGACGAACATCACGTCCGACAGGTCGAAGTCGACCTCGACATAGTGGTCGGCGAAGGCGTGGTTCTGCTCCGGGTCGAGCACCTCGAGCAGGGCCGAGGACGGATCGCCGCGGAAGTCCATGCCGAGCTTGTCGATCTCGTCGAGCAGGAACAGCGGATTGCGCGCGCCGACCTTGTTCAGGCTCTGCAGCACCTTGCCCGGCATGGCGCCGATGTAGGTGCGGCGGTGGCCACGGATCTCGGCCTCGTCGCGCATGCCGCCCAGCGCCATGCGGGTGTACTTGCGCCCGGTGGCCTTGGCGATCGACTGGCCGAGCGAGGTCTTGCCGACGCCCGGCGGGCCGACCAGGCACAGGATGGGTGCCTTGACCTTGTCGACGCGCTGCTGCACCGCGAGGTATTCGAGGATGCGGTCCTTGACCCGGTCGAGGCCGTAATGGTCCTCGTTGAGCACCTGCTCGGCGTAGGCCAGGTCATGCTTGATCTTGGTCTTCTTGCTCCAGGGCAGTCCAGCCAGGGTCTCGATGTAGTTGCGCACCACGCTGGCCTCGGCCGACATCGGCGACATCAGCTTGAGCTTCTTGAGCTCGCCCTCGGCCTTCTTGCGCGCCTCGGCCGGCATCTTGGCCAGGCGGATCTTCTTCTCGAGTTCCTCCAGGTCGGCGCCCTCCTCGCCCTCGCCGAGCTCCTTCTGGATCGCCTTGACCTGCTCGTTGAGGTAGAAGTCGCGCTGGCTCTTCTCCATCTGGCGCTTGACGCGGCCACGGATGCGCTTGTCGACGTTGAGGATCTCGACCTCGCGCTCGAGCTGGGCGAACAGGTTTTCCAGCCTGGGCGCGATCCGGTCGAGGTCGAGCACGGCCTGCTTGGCCTCGAGCTTGAACGGCAGATGGGCGGCGACGGTGTCGGCCAGACGGCCGGCGTCCTCGATGCTGGCGATCGAGGTCAGGACCTCGGACGGGATCTTCTTGTTGAGCTTGACGTACTGGTCGAACTGCTGCATCAGGGCGCGGCGCAGCGCCTCGACCTCGCTGGATTCGCCCGTGGCACCAGCCGGCTCGGACAGCGGCTCGACCTGGCTGGTGAAATGGCTCTCGCCCTCCTCGACGCCGAGCACCTTGGCGCGCTGCAGGCCTTCGACCAGCACCTTGACGGTGCCGTCCGGCAGCTTGAGCATCTGCAGGATGGTCGCGACGCAGCCCATCTCGAACAGGTCATCCGGGGTCGGCTCGTCCTTGGCAGCGGTCTTCTGCGCCACCAGCATGATGCGGCGCTCGTTTTCCATCGCGGCTTCGAGCGCCTTGATGCTCTTGGGCCGGCCCACGAACAGCGGAATCACCATGTGGGGGAAGACCACCACGTCACGCAGGGGCAAGAGCGGCAGTGCGACGGGCTGGCTGGGCAAAGGGGTGTGTCCGGACATGCTGTTACCTAAATATCTTTCCGCTCAAATGGGGCCGGCGGCAGCGACTTCAAGCCGCGGCCGCCGGCCATCGAGCTGTTGCGGGTCTCAGGCCTGCTTGGCTTCTTCGCGCAGCACCAGCAGCGGTGCCTTGCCTTCTTCGACCGTGGCCGGCTCGACCACCACCTTCTGGACGTTGTCCAGGCTGGGCAGCTCGAACATGGTGTCCATCAGCGCCTGCTCGAGGATGGAGCGCAGGCCGCGCGCGCCGGTCTTGCGCTTGATCGCCTTGCGCGCGATCGCGTGCAGCGCCTCGGGGCGGACCTCGAGCTCGACGCCTTCCATCTGCAGCAGCTGGGCGAACTGCTTGACGACGGCGTTCTTGGGCTCGGTCAGGATGTCGACCAGCGCGTCCTCGCCAAGCTCGGCCAAGGCAGTCACGACCGGCAGGCGGCCGACCAGCTCGGGGATCAGGCCGAAGCGGACCAGGTCATCGGGCTCGACCTCGGCGAAGACGTCGGTCAGGCTGCGCTGCTGCTTGCTCTTGACATTGGCACCAAAGCCGATGCCGGCGGCCTCGGTGCGCTGCTCGACGATCTTCTCGAGGCCGGCAAAGGCGCCACCGCAGATGAACAGGATGTTGGAGGTGTCGACCTGCAGCATGTCCTGGTTCGGGTGCTTGCGCCCGCCCTGCGGCGGCACCGAGGCGATGGTGCCTTCGATCAGCTTGAGCAGGGCCTGCTGCACGCCTTCGCCCGAGACGTCGCGGGTGATGGAGGGGTTCTCGGACTTGCGCGTGATCTTGTCGATCTCGTCGATGTAGACGATGCCCTGCTGCGCCTTCTCGACCTCGTAGTTGCAGGTCTGCAGCAGCTTGGCGATGATGTTCTCGACGTCCTCGCCGACATAGCCGGCCTCGGTCAGCGTGGTGGCATCGGCCATCACGAAGGGCACGTTGAGCATGCGCGCCATGGTCGCGGCGAGCAGGGTCTTGCCGGAGCCGGTCGGGCCGATCAAGAGAATATTGCTCTTGGCGAGCTCGACATCGTCCTTGCGTGCCTTGGCCTTGTGGCGCAGGCGCTTGTAGTGGTTGTAGACCGCCACGGCGAGCGATTTCTTGGCCAGTTCCTGGCCGATCACGTAGCCGTCGAGGTGCTGCTTGATTTCCGCCGGGGTCGGCAGCCGGTCACCGGACTCGCCCTGGCCCAGCACGGCCTGCGGCAGTTCCTCGCGCACGATGTCGTTGCACAGGTCTATGCATTCGTCGCAGATGAACACCGAGGGGCCGGCGATCAGTTTCTTGACCTCGTGCTGGCTCTTGCCGCAGAAGGAGCAATAGAGGGTTTTTTCGCTGGAGGCGCCTTTGTTGTCGGCCATGAAGAATGCCTTGCTCGGACTCGGTGGGATGCGTGGAACGCCGATGATAAGTGAAGCCCGCGCGCCGTTGCGAACAACGGGTGGCGCGGGCTGCGGGGGACGGGATCAGGCGCCGCGCTTGTCGATGACGCGGTCGATCAGGCCGTATTCGGCGGCCTCGGCCGCCGCCATGAAGTAGTCGCGCTCGGTGTCGCGCTCGATCTTCTCGAGCGGCTGGCCGGTGCGCTCGGCCAGGATCTTGTTGAGATCGGCACGCAGGCGCAGGATCTCGCGCGCGTGGATCTCGATGTCGGTAGCCTGGCCTTGGGCGCCGCCGAGCGGCTGGTGGATCATGACGCGCGAGTTGGGCAGCGCGAAGCGCTTGCCCTTGGCGCCGGCGGCGAGCAGGAAGGCACCCATGCTGGCAGCCATGCCCATGCACAGGGTCGAGACGTCGGGCTTGATGAAGTTCATCGTGTCGAAGATCGACATGCCCGCGCTGACCGAGCCGCCCGGCGAGTTGATGTAGAAATGGATGTCCTTGTCCGGGTTCTCGCTCTCGAGGAACAGCATCTGCGCGACCACGAGGTTGGCCGACTGGTCATTGACCGGGCCGACCAGGAACACGACGCGCTCCTTGAGCAGGCGCGAGTAGATGTCGTAGGCGCGCTCGCCGCGGCCGGATTGCTCGATCACCATGGGCACCATGCCCAGGTTTTGTGCGTCCAATGCGCTCATGTGTGTTGTGCTCCAGGAAAACGTTGCAGGGCTTACTGTAACCAATGCCGAATGGCCTGTTGGACAGATGGGGCCGCAAGGGCAATAAAAAAGGGCGGAATCGCTTCCGCCCTCGTTTGACTTGGGTCCTGGGCGCCGACCGGCTGGCCAGCGCCTGGGAATCAGGCCTGGCCCATCAGCTCTTCGAAGCTGACCGACTTGTCGGTGACCTTGGCCTGGCCCAGCACGAAGTCGGCGACGTTGCTCTCGATCACGATGGCTTCGACTTCGGCCAGACGGCGGTTGTCGGCCTTGTACCACTGCACCACTTCTTCCGGACGCTCGTAGGAGGCAGCCAGCTCGTTGATGTGGGCGTCGATCTGCTCGGGCTTGGCGTGCAGGTTGTTGGCCTTGACCAGCTCGGCGACCACCAGGCCCAGACGGACGCGGCGCTCGGCCTGGTCCTTGAACAGCTCGGCCGGGATCGGCGCCTTGTCGGCGTCCTTGATGCCGCGCTGCTTGAGGTCGGCGCGGGCGCCTTCGACCAGGCGCTCGACTTCGGCTTCGACGCTGGCCTTGGGCAGGTCGAGTTCGGCGTTGGCAACCAGGGCGTCCATCACGGCAGCCTTGTTGCGCGCCTGCAGACGGAACTTGACTTCGCGCTCGAGGTTCTTCTTGATGTCGGCGCGCAGGGCTTCGACGGTACCGGCTTCGATGCCGAGCGACTTGACGAACTCTTCGTCGACTTGCGGCAGGGTCTGGAATTCGATCTTCTTGACCGTGACCAGGAAGTCGGCGGTCTTGCCAGCCACTTCCTTGCCGTGGTAGTCGGCCGGGAAGTCGAGCGGGAAGGTCTTGGACTCGCCGGTCTTCATGCCGCGCACGGCAGCGTCGAACTGCTCGAGCATCTGGCCTTCGCCGACCATGAACTGGAAGGCTTCGGCCTTGCCGCCGTCGAAGGGCTCTCCGTCGATCTTGCCTTCGAAGTCGATGGTGATGCGGTCGCTGGCTTCGGCCCAGCCGGTCTCGTCGCGGGTGGTGAAGGTGCGGCGCTGCTTGCGCAGGATGTCCAACGTGCGGTCGATGGCGGCGTCGTCGACTTCAGCGCTGACCTTCTCGATCTCGGCGGCGCTCAGGTCGCCGATCTTGACTTCCGGGTAGACCTCGAAGATGGCCTCGAAGGCCACGGTGCCTTCGGCAGCGCCCTCTTTTTCGTTGATGCGCGGAGCACCGGCGATGCGCAGCTCGGCTTCGGCGGCGGCAGCCTGGAAGGCCTGGCCGACCTTGTCGTTCATGACTTCGTACTGGACCGAGTAGCCGTACTGCTTGGCGACGACGCTCAGCGGCACCTTGCCAGGACGGAAACCGTCCATCTTGACCTGCTTGGCCATGCGCTTGAGGCGCGCTTCGACTTCCTGTTGGATTTCAGCCACCGGCAGCTCGAGCGTGATCTTGCGCTCCAGCTTTTCCAGGGTCTCGACGTTCACTGCCATGGTTCTCTCCTAGATGAGGGGTGGCGCAGCCCGAGAGGCTGCGTCCGGTGTGTTCTTGCATCGCTTGCCGCCCGCGGGCGGCTGGGCTTGGTTCACAAAGCAAGCGGCCATCCCGGGGATGGCCGGGCCTGATTTGGGCAAACTTTGATTGTAGCCGAGCCCGCCCGGCGGGCCGGCGGGCTAGGGAGCGGCCAACCTGCTGGCGGGTTTCACATGCCGGCGTAGTTGGGCCCGCCGCCGCCCTCGGGC
>NZ_PVLQ01000060.1 GCF_002980595.1 Malikia granosa | reverse complement strand
TCCGGCGCTGCCTGCCTGCAGGCAGCGCCGGACGGCTCCACGCAGTCACCCAGCTCAGATCAGCGCCCACCCCGGGAGATCACCCGGGTTGACCGTCCCCACCAGGCTCACGCCATCCATCAGCCAGGCCGACTCCGCTCCGCTGGCATCCGTCCACAGCAGATCGGTCTTGCCATCCCCGTTGAGGTCCTGGCTGCCATCCTTCACGCTCAAGCCGTCCGCCGGATCGAAGTTCGCCGTCGCCATCGCGTTCACGCCGTTCATCAGCCACAGCGAGATCTCGCCGTTGTCCTTGACCCAGCGCAGGTCCGCCTTGCCGTCCCCGTTGTAGTCCCCGGCCGCATCCGCCAGCTTCCAGCCCGCAAACGGCCCGTGGTTGGCTTGTGCAGTCGCGTTCAGCCCGTTCATCGTCCAGACCGAGGCCGCCCCGTTCGTGTTCGTCAACAGCAGGTCGCTCTTGCCGTCACCGTTGAAGTCCCGGCTGCCATCCTTCACGCTCCAGCCGCTGGGCAAAGCGAAGTTCCGAGTCGCACTCGGCACCGTCCCGTTCATCAGCCACAGCGACACTTCGCCGTTGTCCTTGACCCAGCGCAGGTCCGCCTTGCCGTCCCCGTTGTAGTCCCCCGCCGCGTCCACCAGCTTCCAGCCCGCATACGGCCCGTGATCGACGATCGCCGTCGCGCTCAGTCCGTTCATGGTCCAGATCGAGGCCGCACCGTTCGTGTTCGTCCACAGCAGGTCGCTCTTGCCGTCGCCGTTGAAGTCCTGGCTGCCGTCCTTCACGCTCCAGCCATTGAAGGGACCGAAATTCACCTTCGCCGTCGCGCTCGTGCCGTTCATCAGCCACAGCGAGATCTCGCCGTTGTCCTTGACCCAGCGCAGGTCCGCCTTGCCGTCCCCGTTGTAGTCACCGACCGCATCGACCAGCTTCCAGCCCGTGCCAGGCGTGAGCTCGGCTTTCGCGATCGCACCCAGTCCGTTCATGGTCCAGATCGAGGCCGCCCCGCTCGTGTTCGTCCACAGCAGGTCGCTCTTGCCGTCGCCGTTGAAGTCCTGGCTGCCGTCCTTCACGCTCCAACCCTCGAAGGGACCAAAGCTTGCCGCACCAATCGGGCTGCCGCCGTTCATCAGCCACAGCGACACTTCGCCCTTGTCGCTGACCCAGCGCAGATCCGCCTTGCCGTCCCCGTTGTAGTCCCCCGCCGAGTCGACGAACTTCCAGCTGCCCGCCACCGTGCTGGGCTGCAGACCATCCAGCCTCCAGCCCGCAAACGGCCCGTGGTTGACCGTCGCCGTCGGCATCACCCCGTCCATCGTCCAGATCGAGGTCACGCCACTGGTGTGGGTCCACAGCAGGTCGGTCTTGCCGTCCCCGTTGAGGTCCTGGCTGCCGTCCTTCACGCGCCAGCCGTCGTAGGGACCGAAGTTCGCCGTCGTGATCGGCGCCGTCCCGTTCATCAACCACAGCGCAATCTCGCCACTGTCCTTGACCCAGCGCAGGTCCGCCTTGCCGTCCCCGTTGTAGTCCCCCGCCGCGTCCACCAGC
>NZ_PVLQ01000006.1 GCF_002980595.1 Malikia granosa | reverse complement strand
CAGCCCTGTCCACTCAGGGGTGTGTCCACTGTGTTCCATATGGACGCATCCTGCCTTGCAAGTTCAGCCCTCACAACAAGGGCCTTCAGGCCACGCTTACGAACATTCTTCTCCCCAACAGTTTCCAAGCCACATGCCTAACAAGGTATGCAGCCAGGCCTTCTGCGCCTAGTTCACGAACCAGGCATCAGTGGCTTCTACTTCTTTGGCCTTGACTTTACCGGCCACGGCCTTGGCAATGCGGCGCATATGCGTTCGCATCACGGTTTTGTCATAGAGCTCCTGGTACTGGATCGCTACAACCTCGTAGTCGGTATTCAGCAGTTCGTCTCGAATCTGGCGATCCTGAGCGGCTGTCTGTGCGTTGCCATGCAGGTGCTCGCTCATGCCGTCCAGGTATACGCACACGCCGTCGAACTGGTCGTTGGGTGCATGGAAATACACATCTGGCCGAGTCACAATGCCTCCACTCAACACGATGGGGTGTTCAGTCTCGAAGCTGCCCAAGCCTGCCGCTTTCAACATCGCCACCAGTTGTTGCTCGGGCGGATTGCCGGGCTTCTTGGTCTGAGTTTCATCCGGTAGAACGGCCGGAATTTCATGGCTCAGGGTAAGTGCATCACCCCATGACATGAGGTGCTCCAGCGCCACATGCCGGTTCAAGTGCTCATGGTAGAAGGAGTTCCTAAAGTTCTGCAGGCAGTCGATGCACGACGTCTCGCAAGCAGATGGGCAGTCCTCGACCAACGCAAGCGAGTGCTGGATGACCGATGACCAGTGCTCCAGCAATTGCTCCAGCAGACCAGAGCCACCAGGCATCGGGTCGTACAGAATGGCGTCGTAGTTCTCAGCCCCCGGCTTGCCAAGTACCTGCACTTGCAGGTCTGAAATTTCCATGTCCAGCACGCCTGCAGCGCCTTGCCGCAGGGCCTCCATCACGCTGTAGGCGACCTCCTTGGATGTGCAGTCCGGCAGCACCAGCGCGTCTGCGGTCACCTCGGCGTAAAACGCGATCTTCTGAATGGGCCGGCCGCATCGCTCGACGTGGTTGTCGTTGAAGGCTTTAAGTTCATTGAGCGTGCTCATTGGCGAGCGGCTCTGGCCACAGACCATGCACACCGGGTAGCCCATCTCTCCAGTCGAGCGAACCTGCGATGCTGCGCCCACATTGACCAGACGCATGTGCAGGCCATGCTTCAGGTGTAAGGTGACGCCGCCCCACTCATAGACTTTGCCACCAGAGTGCCGGCCCTGGTCATGAGCAAATACGGCCACCGGCAACTGGAAGCGGTAATCCTCGTCATCGGATATGTACGACTGGTGGGGCGCGTCGACATCACACACCTGGACGCCGAAGATGCTGGTGACACCCACTGACTCGGCCTGTGTCGGTGCCGTAGCCTTGCCCAACCCGCCTGTTTCCTGAATCGCCTCGTTGGCCAGATCCACTGCAAACACGATCGGTTCCTCAGGTACCAGATGGAAGGTACGAGGCACAAACTTATGGGCGTTGGCATAAATCAAGTTGCCGGGTACGTACTCCCGCACCGCCAACGCACTGTTGCGCCGCAACTCCCAGTCGGAGATGTCGGAGCCGTAGCGTGGTGCGACGTGCGTGATGCTCACCGCGCCGGTATCCAAGCCGTACCCCGGCAGAAAGCCCTCAGCGGCAAGCACCCCATAGGTGTTCGTGTCATCCACGCCCTCGGCCTGGTTGGCGCGGCGGCGGGCTTCACCTTTGAGCTTCTTGACCAGACGCTCACAGCGGCTACGCAGGGCCTCCTCATCGGGATCCAGCGCGCCCTTTGCACTCGCAACCTTGCGCAGACGCTCCAGCTGGTTCAACGCCCATTGCAGACGCTGGAACAGACGATCCACCACCACCTGAAGTTCGCCCGCCAGCCCGTCGATGATGGACTCGATGCGGGCTTGGCTGACCACCTCGGCATCCGCAGCAGGCCACCCTTGCTGGAAGGCGCTCATGGTGGCCGCAAGGAGAGTCTTGCGATGCCGCTGGATCACGGTTTCCAGCACGCTCACTTTCATCGGCGTAGGCCGCACCATGCCTTCATGGGTGAACAAGTAGGTCTTGATTTGCTGCGGCAGGCAGCTGCGCACGGCCTCATGCAGTTCTTCCAACGCAGCCTGAGGCAATGCCTTGTCGCGCAGCATCTTGAAGATGGCCGTCAATACCGTGGCATGCACATGCTTGGCCACCATGATGGGATTGCGCAGGTTGAAGCTGGGCGGCTCCACCAGACCTTCCAGCATCTTCAGCGGCTCGTTGAAGTAGGCCCGATCGTGGCTGGCGGCCCGGGCATAGGTGATGTCCAGTGCCATGCGGAACTGACGTCCCGCACGCCCTGCGCGCTGCCAGTAGTTGGCAGGCAGGGGCGGCACGTTGCGCATTAACACCGCATCCAGTGCGCCGATGTTCACCCCCATCTCCAGGGTAGGAGTGCACACCAGGGTATTGATTCGCTCGCTGTCACCCTTGAAGGCGTTCTCGATCCGCTCTCGCTCCGGTCCTGGAATTTGAGCCGAGTGCTCCTTGGCCCGCAGCATGGCAAATTCTTGGTCAAGCAGGAGCAAATCGTAGTCGTCCGAATTTTCGGGTTCGGCAACCAGCTTGCCCACACAGCGCCAGGCCATGCAAGACATCGTAGGGTTAGGGAGACTGTGCAGACGCCTGCAGGTCTGGCAGCGGTACATACCCCTGTCTGGACGCATCAGCAGGCGATCGACGTCAACTTGATGCGCGCCGACACAGCCGGGAAGCGGCCTACCACGCGAACCCTTGAGTTTTACAGACGCCAAGAGCTGCAATTCGCTGGTCACCAGCGCCCACATGTCCGCGAGGAACTCAGCAACGTCATCTGAGGGAACCCCCCAGTTGATTGCCGCCTGCTTGGCCACCGTGGCATGGGTGCTGAACCACTGCTTGATGCGGCTCTCGTCATCTTGGCCGTCGCGCTGGAATTTCAGTGCCGATGGCACGCCCTTCATCGATGGCAGATAGCCCCGCAGAACCTGCAGCTCACCGTCCAGCCACACCTTGGAGTACACACCGGTGACGCTGTCGTACAGCATACGACGGGATCGCGCGGCATCCAGCAATGACGCGACACCCTGGGCCAGTGACGTTGAGTCACAGCCGATCCTGCCGGCCCAGCGCTTGAGCTCGGGGCGTTCACCCTGCAGACCTAGGTAGTCCACCTTCATCCTGCCCATGGGCTCCAGACCCAAGCGCTGCCGACCACCGATGGCCAGCTCGCGCAAGATCTGCACGCGCAGGAACCACTTGCGCTCCTGACCGTGTGCCTGCCCCGCCTCAGACTTTGGTTCCACTCGCCACACCTCTGGGATCAGGGCGCGCGACAGCTCATCGTCGGCGTCCAGGTGCTGATCCAACCAGAGAGTCAAGTCACTGACGGAGATCGGCCCTTGTTTGAGCTTCAGGTAGGTCAGTTCACGGAAGCGATAACGGCGCGAGCGATCCTGCATCCAGCCGGCCTGGAAGGCAGCGTCTTGCCGGTTATCAGCAAACACCAGCAGCTTGCGGCGTTCGGCGCGGTGAATCATGCTCTGGGCCAGCACGTGCACATCCGCCACGGTGGTGGCGCGCACCGGACGCGCAGGCTCCCGGTAGTTGCCGCTGAATCGACGGCCTGCAGCACCGCAAGACACACAGCGCGTCAGCTTGCCGACATGCTCATCCTTCTGTTGCACGAAGTACAGCGGCTTGAGCGGCTTGTTGCGACCGCAACCTACACACTCGGATACGTTGTGGTCATGCACTGTGCCGCAGTAGCGGCAGGCAAACAGGGTTTCGGTACGCACCGGTTCATCTTCGGCATCTGCACCGACCTGATGGTCCAACGACAGCGCCCTGACCCCACCCAGGCTGATCTCGGTACCACGCCACGCACGGCCCTTGCCTTCTGCCGCTCCACCGCCAGGACGCTGGCCTGTGAAATCGAAGTCTTCCAGTCCGTGCTCGAAGTAGTGCTGGCCACAGGTGGTACAGCTCAACAGTGGGAAGCGATGCAGGTCAGCACTATCGGTCAGCGCATCTTCCGCCGACAACCACAGCTTGGCCTCCTTGGCTTGGTCGGGGAAGGTCACCACCGCACCACTGACGCCGCGGACAAAACCATGCACCACCGGACGCAGCAATGGCCGCCCACCCTGACGCGCGGCGGCTCCCAAAGCCAACCAGACGAGAATTTCTTCCTGCGAGATGCTACGGCCCAGTTTGGTGCTGAGGTCGTCCAGCAAGTCATCCAGCGCACGTGGTCGGCGCAGGGCTTCGGCGATCTGGAAGACCACCTCGTTGTGGCTCATCCAGTGCCCGACGGCTTCGCGCCAGTGGCCCGGCTGCAAGCGGCTGCCGGTGGCAGTGGTGAACCAGACACGCAGAGCCTGCACATCGCCATCGGTCACTTCCTCGCGATCCACCAGTGAGAGCACCTCCAACAGCGTTTGCAATTGGGCGGACTGGTCACCATTGAGCGGCGGGCTGGCCTTGCGGGGTGAACCCCACACATCGGCTTCGTAGCTTTCACCGACCAAGGCGACGTTGCTACCCTCCACGCCGAAAAAGCGGCTGGCGAACTCTCGCCCGGCATCCAGACCTTTTACGGGATCGGCAATGGTGGCGGACGTGGCGATGCAGGTCGTACTGGACTGGTCCTTGCCACAGTAGGCGCGCAGCCGACGGATCAGGCACGCAGTCTCGGCCCCCTGGGCGCCAGTAAAGGTGTGGGCCTCGTCAAAGACCATGAACTCCAACCGGGCGTTGTCGAACAGCTCCAGATCGTGTTGGCGGGTCAACAGCAGTTCCAGCTGCTTCACGTTGGTCAGCAGGATGCGAGGCTGCTGGCCAGGCGTGCGCATGGCTTCACGGCTCACGCGCTCCTCGGCCGGATGCAGCGCAACGTCTTGCTTCTTGTGCTGCATTTCAGCCAGTTTGGCCTCGTAGTCGGACGCAGTGCTGCCAGGCGGCAAGCGCACGCCGACCACGTCAGACTCTCTCTGCGGCGTCTTACCGACATACATACCGAAAGTCACGCCCGTACCGGCCAACAGGGCACGCATGCGCTGCAACTGGTCTTCGGCCAGCGCGTTCATCGGGTAGACGATCACTGCGGTGATACCTGCTGTCGCATCCTGGTCGCGTAGCTGCAGACAGCGGCTGATGATGGGGAACAGGAAGCACTCGGTCTTGCCAGAGCCCGTGCCCGTGGCCACCAGCGTGGGCTGCCCGGCGTGGATGGCGCGGAAGGCCTGTTCCTGGTGCCGGTAGGCGGCCGGATAAGGCGACAACTGGCGGATATGAGGGTGAAGCACCCCTTCCTTCACCAATTGCTCCAGCGTAGCGCCCTGCTGGAAGGTGCGCGACAGCGAGATGTACGGCCCCTTCATCAGCGGCGTGTTGCGGGTGTGCTCCAGATTGAGCAGCGCCCGCATCTGCTGATAAAGGCCCGCGTCGGCGAAGGCGTAGGTGCTGAGCTGGTACCGCAGGAAGTCGCCGACGACTTGTTCGGTGTAGGTGATGGGGTTGAGCATCAGAACAGACCAGGTTGGTGGTTACCGCT
Organism: Malikia granosa; assembly: GCF_002980595.1. Lineage (GTDB taxonomy): Bacteria > Pseudomonadota > Gammaproteobacteria > Burkholderiales > Burkholderiaceae_C > Malikia > Malikia granosa. Next base: position 11,277 of record NZ_PVLQ01000006.1, on the reverse strand, counting down.
ATTAGGCTTTTCCGATTGGTCGCATGAGGACGAGTCGCCAGACTCGTAGACCATCGGCGTCAGCAATCGGATCAGGCTTGCGTGCGCCTCGCATTCAAGCCAGGATCTCCGAACGTCTTCCTGCTGCCAAGCGAGATGACGGGGTCCAAATTGCGACGCAACGGACTGATATGCTTGGGCTCTTGAGTCATGGCCCAAGCCATAGTCACTGAGACGAATTTGGTCAGGGATCAGCCAACCCACACCACCGTTCATGCTCAAGAACGAGTCCAGACCAAGCTGTTGCAGGTCATGCAATGCCACTAGCGACAAAATCGTCTGCCGGAGCTCCGGCGGACGGTCTCGGTCGACGCGCCAGAAGCCTTTCGGATCGAACCCAGTGTCCCTGCTGCGATAGTCGTCAGTAGGCCTATCGCAGTCTGCAAGGACATGCCTGTACTCATCAACGCTCAGTCCATACAGATGGGCAATAACCGTGTCAGCAATCACGCGTAGACGCAGGCGTTCATGGTGGGTGACCGCCCAATGCGTTCGCCACGCCTTCGAGCGATCAACCCCCTCTAACCACGCGTTGGCGGCGCGGACGGTACACGCGCTCAACGCTCGGCCTATGCCTGATAGTTTTACTGCCTGGGCCGGGTCAGGAAAGACAGACTCATCCAACAAGAAGAAGCTGAGGTTCAGCCCACCCAGGCGTTGCCTCACGTCGTAGTCGAACACAAAACTGTTCAGTGCGACGGGGGCGCTGAAGGTTAGATCTTGGTCTCTGAACGTAATCGGATTCAACGAGTGGTTGCAGGGGAACCCACGGATCAGGCCCGCGATCACAGAGCGGCTGTTAGTGGCGCTACCGATGTTGAGCATCGGGGTTTTCCACTCCAGCAGCATGCCGTTCTCTACGGCAATACTAGCCCCCATCAGAAACTGAGGCTCCAGAATTTTCTCATCCAAGTCAAGCTCGCGCCACACGGCAGCACGACCTTTACCGCTAACCCAACCCTTCTCGGCAGAATCAAACTGCCCAATCATCCGCCCCTCGTAGAGTGGCAGGGCTACGTCCTCGATGCGGTCCACATGCAGCGCCTGGTGCCCATCGCGCGACAGCACCAGACCGGCAGGACGATCCAGGATGTTGCTGGGCCCGCTGTATGCCTGCCATGGTCCCTTCAGCCAGTGTCCGTACTCGTCCGGCTGATACCCCTTCTCCTCCCACTTCGGGCGGGGCGGGAACAGCTTGGAATCGTTGGTCATGTGGAACTCGGTGGCGTACTTGACGCCCCAACCACGTTCACTCTTGTCGCCCAGCAACACGCCGTTGGCATAGATCTTCTGCAGCACGCGCAGATCTTGCTCGCTGCGGATCTCCAGTATGGCCTTGGAGTACGGCGAAAACTCCAGCACCCGCTCGCGTGGGTAAGCCAGCACATGCCGTTCGGCCTGCGTCCAGTCGTCCACGTTGCGATGCATGAAGGCCGCGCGGATGGCCTGAGTGGTGCCGGACTTCTGGATCACCAGCGGGCAGAATTTGAACCTAGAGTCGATGTCGAAGACCTTCTCACGGTTCTCGAAGCCGAACAGCCATTGCCAGTCGCAGTGGTCCAGGAACAGCTCGCGCAGGTTAGTCGTACCCTTGTCGGTGTAAATGCCACTGGGCACGATCATGCCCAGGCGACCTTGCGGACGCATCAGCGCATGGCTGAGCTCCAGGAACATCTTGTAGGTGTTCAGATCGGCCGAGCCTTGGTGCACGAACGGGTGGGCGCTGTCGGCAAAGCCCTTGCGCTTCTTGCGCTGGGCTTGCCACTGGTTGTGCAGGCGCTGCGACCCGGCAAAGCTGTCACGGCCCCGGCCGCCCAGGTTCAGGTCGTGCTTCGTCTTGCCATCCTTGTCGGTAACGACGCGGTCACCGAAAGGCTGGCCCACGAATTTCACCCAGTTCGACATGGCCTTCAGACCACCTACGTAGGCAATCCAGTCATGTTCCAGTGGCGGCGAGGATGTGAAGTACTCAATCTGCTTGGCCAGCGCGTCCTGCTTGCCGTAGGCGCGGTACAGCGGGTCGTGGTTGGAGAAGAACTCCTTGGAACTCGGCTTTTGGATCTCCCATGGCGGGTTGCCCAGCATCGCATCAAAGCCCTGCTGTTTGGCCGTGAACACGTCAGGGAACTCCAGCTCCCAGTGGAAGAAGCGGCGCTTGGCGGCCACTTCGGCTGCCAGGGCCAGAGCTTCGGCCTCGGGCTGGCTGAACTGCTGGGGAAGCGGAGCCAGCTCGATGTGGTCACCGGGCCAGAACCACAGTGCGCACCACAAGTCCATGCGTGCCTTGAGGGCGTGGTAGTGCGGGTTGGCCAGGACTTCGTCACGGTAGACCGCCGCACGTTTTTCGCTTTCGTGCACCGGCAGACGATGCAGCTTGCGGAAGACCTTCAACAGCTCATCATGCACCTCACTGGCGTCCAGTCCACCACCCAAGGCCATCTGGCCATTCAACTGGTGGATCAGTTGCTCGGGGACGGACTTGCCACGGGCATTGATCGCCGCAGTGAACTTGTCCCCCCGCTTCCTACCTTTGGCATCGGTATAGAAATGGTTGACGAGGTTCTGTGGCTTGTCCTTCTGGTAGTCCTTGTCACCGCCTTCGCGCTCCCAGGCCAGGGCTGGATAGTCACGGTAGGTGTCGAACCAGGTACCTACCAGGGCGTTGCCGACCTTGAGCTTGTGATCCAGAAAGCCGAAGGGTAGGTCCCGATCCATGGTTTCGACCCACAGCGCCATGCGACCCAGTTCCACCGCCAGTGGATCCAGGTCCACGCCGTACAGGCAGCGCTCCACGATGTGGCGCTTGAGCTGGGCGCGCAGCGCGTCCTCAAAGCCTTCTTCAGTGGGGCGCAACTTCAACAGCTCATCGCTCAGTACCTCGCTGATCTGGCCGTCGGCCATGCGCGGCACACCGCCATCTTCGGCGCGCTCGATGAGCTTGTAGTTGTACAGCGAGGCCACCAATGCATCCGTCAGATAGCGCAGTGCGCTAGCCAGGAACGACCCCGATCCCATGGCCGGATCGCACACCTTCAGCGCCAGGATCGCTTCAGGACGTCTGGGGCGCCATTCGACCACCTCAGTCAGGCCGGTGCGCGGATCCACTTCGGTACGGACCGGCTCGTAAGCCAGCGGCTGCAGGGTGCGGCGCACCGTGGGGGCAGCCAGTTGCGGGCGCGTGTAAAAGGTGCCAGCACCTTTACGGGTACCACCCCAGCGCACCAGGAAGAACTGGCTTGGAGCCACCAGGCGGGCACACAGGCTGCGCGTCGCCCGGGCCAGTGCCTCGGCATCATCAGCAAGGGGAGCGTTGGCGGCACGCCGACCTCTGGGCTTTTTCACCAGGCCTGCGACCACAGCCGCCTTCTCCAGCCAAGCCTGGGCGCGTGCCAGGTGATCGGCACTGAGGGTCAGTTCGTCATCATCACTCGCCGCCGGCAGTGCATCGTCCTCGTCCACTGGCAGTTCGTCGCAAGCTTCATCTTCTGACTCGTCGTCAGCCTCGGCGGCCTCGTCATCGCCACTTTCCTCCTCACCCTCACCGCTGGAGGGCTTGTCTTTCTTCTTGAGCGCCTCAAACAGCTGCTTGATCACGGCGTCGCTCATGCCCTCCAGTTGAGACAGGGTCAAGGCGGGTTCGTTGCCTACGGCCAGGAAGATCACCGGATCGTCGGCCGCCGCTTGCTTGAGCTCGAAGTCCAGCAGGCCTTCATAAAGGATGCCGATGTATTCAGACGACAAGGCGGAGAAGTCCACCGGTGCATCGACCAGCTTGTTGCCACGCCCCTGGCGCAGGCGCATGCGAGTACGCGTGAGCAACCGAAGAATGCGCTGCACCTGGCGGTCTGTGACGGCGTTTTGCGGGCCTTCCAACAGGGCCAGGGCACGAGCAATACCGTCTTTGGACTCGGCATCGCCCGGAGCAAACAGGGCGCCACTGTATTGCGGCACCGGCAGCGCTTCGTGCGACGAGCCCTCATGAATCAGCTTGAACAAGGCCATCAATCGAGGCCAGGCGCTGCGGCTCTGGGACAGGCGATCGTTACCACGCCCGCTGGCGCGGCGGTCCAGGTTCTGGCGCAGGCCTTCCAGGCTGTAGGCGCGTTGATAGACTGGATTGTCCACCGGCAGCAGGTTACGCGCCTCGGCAAAAAGCGTGATGATGCAGCGCATCACAATGCGCGAACCGGCCACATAGAGGTCCGCGAAGGCGGGCGCAGTTCCGGCCTGCTGGGCCTGCTCGATGGCGCCATGCGATGCCGTGATCAGCTCTTCGACAGCTTGCCGCACACGCTCGCCCAATACCGCAGACAAGTCGGCCTGGCCCTTGCGTGAAGCATTTATGGCGCTGAGTAGCCAGCCTTGGGACTGGCCTGGGGCGGCCCTCAGGGCGTCACGGCAGACCAGCTGCCGCCAGGCCGTGACCTGAGGGCCAGGGGTACCTTCGACGAACCATAGGTCGATGTCCCACTCGCACCAAGCGTCGTAGTCCTGGCCGGCGTGCACCAAACGCCACTGGCGGCCGTTGGTCACCAGGGCCAGGGGCTGCTGCTTCTGGCGCAGCCACTCCACCACACGGCTGAGCAGCTGGCGTGAGCGGCCCACACCGAGCCGGCCACTGAACTGACGCGAGGCACCATCTTCCGGCACGAACACGGGTAGCACTTCGCCTTGCGGCCCTTGCCACAACCTGCGGGGCTTGACCAAGGCACCCGTAAAGCTGCGCAGGCCCCACCTTGCCTCCACAGCCTGTGCCTTCTGCCACTCAGCTTCGGGGAGGCCTGGCAAGTCCTGCAACACGAAGTCCAGCAGGGGCCCCAGTTGCTCGTTGCTGCCGTCGAAGGCGGTGACAGCTCGACGCAGGCGCTCGGCGTGCCAGGCAGACAGCGGTGGCAGGTCAGGAGTGAAGTCGCTGGCTACTTTGTCAGGGCTGATGAGCAGGCCGCCGTGCTTGAGGCTGCTCCACCAATCGATGACTATGCTCATTGCACCACCCCCGGCAGACGAATTTCGATGGTCACAGGGAAGACCTGAGCGGAGCCCAGCAAGGCAAAGCGGTTCGGCATCACGTGCTTGATGATTCGTTCTCGTTCTTTTGTCAGGCAGTCGAGCAAATGGCCAAACTGACCTTGGCGGCGCTTGAGTTCGTCTTGCAGGTCACGCAATTCGCGCTCGGCCTTTTCGTTGGCATCTTCCAACAGCGAGAACTGCAGTTGTTGCGTGCGGCGCTCCTCGATCTCGCGCTTGATCTTCTCAATGCTCTGCTCACGCTGCAGGCTAGCCACCTCGCGGATGCGGCGCTCGAAGGCGGCCTTCTCTTGCTCAGTGGCCACTTCACCTGCGGCCTTCAGTTCGGCAGCCAGAGTCGATGTGAGGCGAGATCGGTAGGTGTTCAACCAAGCTTTCACGTCACTGTCGATGTCCTCCCAGATGGCTCGTGCCGCCGCCACGCCGTCCGGGTGTTCGGCGCCGGGCTGCGGGCCGGCATGCGGGCCGGTATAGGTCAGCATCGAACCCAGCTCACCCCCTGTCACGGGCAAGGCAACCGTTCGCACCCAGTGATGCAGCGTTTCTCGCAACTGATTGATCCCAAGTTCCTCAACGGTCAGAAGCACCAACGCATCGGCTCCTGCAGGCACGTCGCCCCGAGTGACTACCCACCGGCTGGGTGGTGTGAATTCGCTTTGTCCACCCGGGAACCGCAACCTCGCAAACGAGGTCAGCGCCTGACGCATCACTGGATGGCCCAGGTGCATGAGCACGGTATCGGGCGAGGGCCGGAAGACCGGACGGCCATTCACCGTTTGGATGAAGTAGCGGTTGTCGAACGCCAGCCATGGCAGGGCACCGGCCACGCCACGGTCGCCACGCAGGCGAAGGCTATCGTCCGCCACCGCTTGCCAACGGTTGGGTAGCGGAGTGCGCAGCCGCATCCGGCCAGCAGCATCAGGGCCCTGCAGAGGATCTTGTGAGGAGCCAATGCCCAGGGCCATGCGCAGGGTGTCTTGCAGGGTCTGAGGTGTCAGGTCCAGGTCGGTCAGCAAGCGCTCCAGTCGGGCGCGTTCTTCGATGCCGCGTTCAGCCGTAGCCACACGGGCGTCGTCGGTGGCGTGCTGACGGGTACTGAGCTCGCGGTCCAGGTCGGCCAGCACGTCCTGATCATCGTTGAGCTCCATCATGCGGCGTTGGAAAGCCGCGTCAAACAGCTCGCCCACCGAGCCCAAGTCCTCGCGGATATCGTTGACCTTCTCCAGCACCCGAGCGACGAAGGACAAGTCAGCATCGTCATCGCTGGCGAAGTGGAAGATGGTGACATCACGCGCCTGCCCGTGCCGGTCAATACGACCGTTGCGCTGCTCCAGGCGGGACGGGTTCCAAGGAATCTCGTTGTGCACCAGCAGGCGGGCAGTATGCTGCAGGTTCAAGCCTTCAGAAGCAGCGTCGGTAGCGACGAGTACCTGTACTGGGGACAACGGGTCATTGAAAGAGAGCTTGATGCGTTCCCGCTCTTCATCCGACATGCCGCCATAAAGCTGAATGATGGCGCCTGTGTCTGCGCCGAACTCGCGTTCTAGACGCTGCACCAGATAGTCGAGCGTGGTCTTGTACTCGGTAAAGATGATCAGGCGCTCTTCGGGATTCCAGGCCTCGGCATTACGCAATCGCTGGCGGATCAGATCCTTCAGGCGGTCGAACCGGGCATCCACAGTCGGCACCTTAGTTGTCACCGGCAGCTCGGCCAGTCGCAGCGCCTGCAAGGCTCTGTCTACTTCAGCCACCTCCTTGGTGAGTTGGTCCAGATATGGGTGCATCCAGGCGCCGACCACATGTGCAGCATGCAAATTGCGGCTTTCACGCTCCAGGTCGTCGTCAATGTCTTCTTCAACCGCACGCCGTGCTGCCAGCACTTCACTGGCCTGAGTCTGATCCTGGGCAGCAAGGCCAGCCTTGAAGCGCAACCAGCTGTCGGCAAACGTGACTGGGCTGGACAGAAGACGCTTGCGCAACACCTCAATAGCGAAGTTCAGCACGGCACGGACTTGAGGTGCGGCCATGATCTGGCGCTTGAGCGCACTGCAGAACGCACGGACAGCCAGGGCCAGGTCCTTCTCGGCACGCGACATGTACAGCGGCAAGGGCTCCAGGTAGCGGGTAGCGAAGCGTGGTGCTCGACCGGCCTCCTTGTCCTGGGCGTTGATCTCGCTCTTCAGGCGACGGATCAGCACATCGCCGATCATCGCGCGTTCCTTGTCGGTAAACGCTGGCGTGCGCGTGAACCTGACAGGATCCAACTGTTCCAGCAGGCCCGAGAAGCAACGGGTATGGCCGTTGTGCGGCGTGGCTGTCAGGAACAGGCGATGCTCAAACCAGGGGGTCAGTAACCGCAACATCTCGGCCAGGTCGCTGTCCTCCCCGTAGTTGGAAGGCATCAGGTTGTGCGCTTCATCAACGATCAGCAGGTCCCAGGGCAGCTGAGCACCTTGCTGATTCTGCGTCGAACGACAGTTGGCGATGAACTGCTCCAGCACATCCGGTTGCCGCAAATAGTGGTACGAGGTGATGATCCGGGGAAGTGCACGCCAGGGGTTTGCATCCAGGCCCATCTCCTTCTGAAGACGGTGTGTGGAGGCTTTGTCCACGATGTCGAAACCGAGCGAAAACTTCTCTTCCATCTCCTGCTGCCACTGGGTGCGCAGAGAGGCCGGCGTGATGATCAGGACACGCCGGATGCGGCGCTTGCGCACCAGCTCAGCCAGGATCAAGCCAGCTTCCACGGTCTTGCCCAGGCCAACGTCATCGGCCAGTAACAGCGACACTCGGGGCATGCGCATGGCTCGAGCCAGCGGCACGAGTTGGAAGTCATCGGCACTGACGGCACCGTACACTGGTGCAGTGGGCACCGGCTCAGCCTGGCGCTCAGGATTCTCGGCCGACAAGAAGGGGCTGATGGCCGTCCAGCGGGTGGCCCGCTGCAGGGCTAGAAACTCATGCATGCGCATCGGCGAGTCAACATCAACGCGAGGCAGCGCGTTGGGCTCCAGCACTACCGGCTGACGTTCACGTTCCCACAGCAGCGTCTCCTCGGGGTCACCATCGGCGTCGCTGAACTCGACGGTGACGAGGTGCAGCAGTTGCGAAGTCTTGGACGCAGCAAAGGGCTCGACTGCCGAGATCACTCCGCGACGGTTACGGACGGTAGCGAGCATTCCAACTCGTGGAAGATTAGGATTTTGAATAGCCACGGTGATTTTCAAATTGCATGTTTGATCTTATCGTTTTCACTTCGATAAACCGACTACTGACAAATTTCTAGGCGAACTTAAAACTAAGGTGCAGTGCCAGTCTGTGAAGGATTTGTGGCATCAGCAGTTCATCCAGTACATGGATGACGAGCTGCTCAGCACTTCTTCTGCCGACACTACCATTGCCTAGCGTGCCGAAAAACGTGGGCCAGTATCACGACGCTTTGGTTTCGCCACCACGCGGCACATCTTCCCACCGTAACCAACCGGCCTGCAGCCTGCGGCGGCAGGTCGGACAGTTCACCTGATCCGGCTGGTCCGATAGCGGCGTGTTCATCCCGGTGAACCTGCCGCACAGGGTCTTGCCAAATTCAGGCGGCGTGCCACGGTGGCCGACATGGACGAAGCGGGGTGACAAGATGGCTCCTGTAGGGAGGTGAAGTTCGATGCGGTGTGCGGGCTCGCTGGCGGAGGGCAGGGCGATCATGCCTCCCGGGATGCTCGCAGGGCATTCCCTTGCTGCCTCTTGCCAGCCTGTCATTTTCTGGTCATTCTGGCCGAAAAACCACCCCCGCCTCAGCCCCGGTATCCCGGCGCGATGATGGCTCCGCCCGCCTTTTTCAGGGTGTCGGAAACGGATGTGCCCGGGCGCAGGTCGTGCGCGATCACCTGGCGCGCCATCTGCGTCAGCACTTCTCGGGAGAGCAGAAGCCGGTCTCCTGGGCGCCGAAGAAAACCGGCCGGCAGATGGTCGAGGCGTCATGGCCGCGATAGGCCTGGTAGAGCCAGTGACCGGCACGCCGGTCCGGCGGCACGGCCTTGAAGGTCTGGGTGCCGGTCAGCGCAGCGGCCACCAGCTGGAAGCCCTGCTGCAGCTCGGCATCGCCCGCACCGGCCTGACGCCGGCTCAGCTGGGCGATCGCCTGGCCAGCGGCATCAAGCACGGCGGTCGGGGCCAGCCCTGCGGCGACCACGTTGCGACGCGCCTCATCGAAGCCTTCGGGTGCCATGGCCGCCGCCGCCGTCCAGCCGTTGCTGGTGTCGACCAGATAGAGCCTGACCTGGAAGCGTCCGAGGTCCATCTGGCCGGGCTGCAGGTGGCTCTGCAGCTTGACCGTCCAGCCCGGCGACAGGGCGCCGGTCATGGTCTCGAAGAACGTTTTTTCTTGTTTCATCGTCTGCCTTTCAGTGCCGTGGGCATCTGGGTCTTGGTGTACTGGAACGAGGGGGGCGGTGCACCGTCAGGCGTTTACCGAGAGCTCGCCAAGCTTCTCCTCACCGCCAGCGATCGGATTGGTGTCCAACCGTTTTCCTCTGACTCATCTCATGGCCATGGAACCCCATAGAACCCCATAGAACCCCATAGAACCCCATAGAAAACCCATAGAAAACCCATAGCCATGCCTAGGCAGACGTATAGACCGCCCAGCGGCGTTCGCCACTTTGTTGCAAAAGGCCATGCTGTTTCATGCGCTTGAGCAAGCTGGAGGCCTGATCGGATGACAAACGACAGAGCTCCATGACCTCGGTGCGCCTGATCTGTCCATGCTGCCGCACGTAGCTCAGCACCATCTGCTCTTGCTGGATCGGCGCGAACCCGGCCTGGCGCGTATAGCCGGCCTTGTCACCTGCCACCCGGTACACGGCAGCCGACAGCGTGTAACTCCGACCGCGTGTAGTGCCATGGGCTTCCACCAGGCCAGCCTCTGTCAGTGCCTCCAGCGTGCGCTTGGCACTGGCCGCATCGCGCTGGATGCGTCCGGCCAGTTCCTCCGCGGTGACCCGCTTGAGTTCGCGCACGGCAGCCAGGGCGATCAGGCTGTCGATCGGCAATTCGGCGCCCCGGCGCCGCTCCTCTTCCACCACCAGGCGCCGGAAATCCCGGTCGGCCGGATCGGTGGGCAGGCGCACCACCACGCCGTGGGCATCGGTGCGCGAATAGTCGGGACTGGGGCGGCCGAACTTGAGCATGCCGCGGAAGATCGTGTCCACCCCACGGCCAGAGCGCTCCACCACGCCGACACGCTTCATGGCGTCGGCGAGCGCCCGGTTGCGCGGTCGTGGCTCGGTCACCAGCAGGTTGGCCAGCGTCACGCCATCCATCAGCCCGCCGGGGTTGCTGACCACCAGCGCATCGTCCTCCAGCCGCACGTGGACGGCGCCCAGGCGGTGGTAGTCGCGGTGGATCAGGGCATTGGCCACGGCCTCGCGAACGGCTGCCAGGTCCACCATCGGCACCGGAACGCGGAACAGGCCGACCTGGATCTCCTCCTCCGGGTTGTAGGGGCGGAAGTTGATCTCCAGCCAGTCGAGCGCCTTGAGCAGCGGAAATCGCCGGAACTCGTTGAAGCGCACCGCCTGCTGCGCCATGACCTGGAAGGCAAACTCATGCGTCGGCACCTGCTCGCGCAGGGCGCCCTCGCGGCCCACCAGCAGCAAGCCGGTCAGTGTCGGAACGCGGCTGCCGTCCGCCAGGCGCGCAGTCAGGCCCAGCGCTCCGTCGAGTGCCTCGTCGTCCAGTTCCAGCAGCACCCGGTCGCCGCCGTACTGCTGCACGGCCTGACGCAGGCGCTCGCGCTCGAGCGGATCGAGGTCGGCCAGCGTGGCACCTGCCACCGGCTGGGCTGAGACGTCGATCAGCCCGAAGCTGGAAGCACGGCTGACCCGCTCGTGTGGCAGCATCGGCATGCATTCAGGGGTGCCATCATGCTTGAGTCGGCGGCGCAGGTAGACCCCTTGATGGGTTGCGACCTCTCCCTGGGCCTTGGGCACCTCGATGCGGGCGACGCGCACACCTTCGGCCTCGACCAAGGACACCTGGACCGTAAGCGTGGGCGAAGTGCGAGCAGCGACCATCCCAGCCAGCCCCGCCAGCATCTGGTGCTCGGGATGCAGTCCGGTGGGGCGGCCATCATCTTCGACGCCCAGCCACAGCTCGCCACCTTCGGTGTTGGCCAGACAGACGATGGCCTCGACTAGGGCCTGTTAACACAAT
>NZ_PVLQ01000059.1 GCF_002980595.1 Malikia granosa | reverse complement strand
TGGGGGGGGCTGAATAGTTACTCCTGGTGAGCGTTGCGCCAAACTGGCAGCCAGCGGCGCTCAACGGCCGAAAGAGATCGAATAACCCCAGGCGTCGAGCCGGTCCGGGATCGCGTTGAAGGCCAGGGTCACGCGCAGCCCACCGCGGTTGACGGGCACTTCGTGCAGCAGGGAGCTGGGAAACAGCACCAGGTCACCCGGCGCCGGATCGGGGCCGCGCCACTTTTCGGCATTGAAGGGCCCGACCGCCGCCTTGGCATGGGTATTGGCAAACACATAGCCCTGCCCGCCCAGGCTGCGGATGAACAGGGTGTTGGAAGCCGGATGGCAGTCGCTCAAGTAGAGCACGCCCGAGACGAAGGAATTCGCATGGGTGTGGATGGCCTGGCGGCCACCGGTCTGCATCACGTTGAGCCACATCTCCTTGATCGTCCAGCTCAGCGACTGGCCGAACAGATGGGTGCCGAACTCGGCCAGGTGCGGCGCCAGGCGGGCGCTCAGGTCGGCCAGCAGCGGATCGGCATCCGCCGCCAGGATCTGCGAATGCGACAGCTCGCCCGAATGGTGGTTGAGCTGTCCGGCAGCCGGCACGAAGCGCTGCCGGAACGCACGCACGCCGCTGTCGTCGAGCACCCGCGGCACGCGCATGACCGGGGTTGGAAAGAGCTCGAACAGGTCGCTCATCTCGCCCCCCGGATCAGGACATGATGGCGGCCAGCCGCGCGATCGACCAGTAGGCCGCGATGCCGCCGGTCGCATAGAGCAGCGGCTGCCTGAGCCGGCTGGCGCGCAGCCAGCGGCCAGCCAGCAGCATCAGCAGCCAGCAGGCCAGCACGACCAGCAGCTGGCCGATCTCGACGCCGAGGTTGAAGGTCAGCAGCGCGACGCTGAAATGCTGCTCGGGCAGGCCGATCGCACGCAGGGCGCCGGCAAAGCCCAGGCCATGCACCAGCCCGAACAGGAAGGCCACCAGCGAGGGCCAGCGCCGGGCCAGGGTCTCGCGCTGGCGCAGCGCCTCGCCGCAGACCAGCAGGATGGACAGCGCGATCGAGGCCTCGACCGGCGCCGAGCGCAGCGTCAGCCAGCCCAGCGCACTGGCGCCCAGGGTCAGGCTGTGCGCCACGGTGAAGGCGGTGATGGTCATGACCAGGCGACGCTGGAAACCGACCAGCATCAGCAGGCTGATCACGAACAGCAGATGGTCGTAGCCCGACAGGATATGCTGGACCCCGAGCACCGTGTAGGCGGAGGCGATCTCGCCGGCGCCGCGCTCGTCCTTGGCGCCGCCGAACAGGCGGGTCTGCGGCTGGTTCGAGGTCAGCGTGATGACCTGGCTCTCGCCGCTGCGCCAGTGCACGCGCAGCAGCACGGCCGAATAAACCTTGCCCAGGCCCTCGACCGCCAGCTGGCCGTAGAGGCCTTGCGGGCCGCAGCGCACCGACTGGCCCGCGACCTCGCAGCCCTCGGGCCAGCGCAAGCTCAGGTCCTCGGACACCGGGGTCACCTTGGCCGGCACGCCCCAGGCATAGAAATAGTCGCCGGCCGCCGACTCCCGCACCGTCAGCTCGGCAATGGTCATCTCGTGGGCCTGGACCGGGTTCAGCCCCAGGCCGGCACAGAGCAGCAGCAGGCAGCCCAGCAGGCGGGCCACCAGACGCGAACGCAACAGGCTGGCAGTCATGACGGCAGGCTCTCCTGGCGGATCTTGTACTTCTTGCCCATCTCGCGGATCAGCTCCTTGCTGCGCTGCGAGCTCATCTCGTCCTTCCAGTCCTGGTAGACCTTGACCTTGACCGCCTCGAAGTCGGCGGCGACCGCCGGCTTGAGGGTTTCGAGCTGGATCACGCGTGGTCCGTCATTGCTGACCAGGACCTGCCATTGGCCGGGCTTGAGCTGCTCGATCGCCTCGGTGAAGTCCTTGCCGTAGCTCTGCAGCAGGTTGGAGCGCGGACGGTCGCGGAACACGCGCAGGCTGCTCTCGATGCCGGGCTCGTCCTGCTTGCCGTTGAGCGCGGCCGCGAAGCGCTGCATGGCCTCGAGCTGGGTGTCCGACGGCACGGCGGCTTCCAGGAAATCGAAGCGGGCCGGCGTGTCGTAGCGGTCGCGGTTCGACTCGAACCAGGCCTTGAGGCCGGCCTCGTCGATCTCGGGCAGCACGATGCCGGCCTGGGTCACGCTCAGGGTCTTGAAGATCACGCGGTCGCGGATGCCCGAGTCGCCGCGGTCCAGGCCCAGTTGCAGGCCCTCGCGGTAGAGGATCTCGTTGTCGACCCAGCGGTCGAGCAGCACCTTGAGTTCCTCCGGCTTGGGCTCGCGCTTCATGCCGGCCTCGAAGATCTGCTTGGCTTCCTGCTGGACCTGGGCCGTCACGACGATGTCGCGCGAGCTGCTGCTGTCGGCATTGAGCCATTGGTCGATGCCGAAAACGGCGGCGCCCAGGATCAGGAAATGCAGCAAGGGCTCGCGCAGCGCCGTCTGCAGTCGGGTGGAATTCACTGATGTCGATTTCATTCAGGGACCGATGGATGATGGGATTGAAGAACAGTCGATGGCTTGAGCAAGAAAGCGCTGACCTGCCTCAGGAACGCAGGGCTGGCGCCCGTGGCTGCAGGCGCGCGAGCTCGCGCAGCAGTTCGTCGGCCCGGCCGGGATCGCGCGCCGAGACAGCGGCGGCCAGCGCGCGCAGGGTATCGGCAGCGGGCCGGAATTCGGGGCTGTCGCGCAGCAGGCCGAGCAGCGGCTGCTGCAGCCGGTCCAGCATCGCGGCGGGGTCCGGACTGGGAGCCGTCGCCATACCGAGCTCGAGGTAGCGCCGCCTCACGTCCCAGTAGCGCTGCAGGCGCTGCTCGAAGACGGGGTCGGCGGACTGCAGCCAGTCGCCGGGCTCGACGCGCCAGCTCGAGATCAGCTCGTGCAGCCGCTCGCGCGGCTGGCTGGCCGGGGCATAGGTGGCCCAGGGCGCACGGTGCGTCACGAAGGGGCGGTCGTCGCTGTTGACCGCGGCGCCCTGGGCAAAGCGCTGCAGGCTGCGGCTGTCGGCCAGGGCCGCGCCGAGCAGGTCGAACTCGTCCGCCAGACCGGCGCTGCCGAGCAGCTGGCGCAGTTCGGGCTGGGGCGGCGCCAGGCGGGCACGCAGGGCCCCGAGCTCGAAGCGCGGCATGTCGGGCCTGGCCACCAGGCCGAGCACCGGGGTGTCCAGGCTGTTGCTGACCAGCACCGCCCGGCCCTCGGGAAAGACCTCCAGGTAGGCCGCGACGATGCTGCGCAGCGTCTCGACTTCCATCTGGTGCAAGGCCAGCCACTGGCAGAACAGGCCACCGGGCGCCAGCCGCTCGCGCACGGCGGCGAAATGCTCGCGCGTGTAGAGGGCGCCGGCACCGCTGCGCGCCGGATGGAACAGGTCGGCGATCACCACGTCATAGCGCTGCGGCGCCGCCAGCACATAGCGGCGCGCGTCGGCTGCCACCGCATGCACCCGCTCCAGCCCAGCCTGGCCGGCAGGCTGGCCATTGGGCGAGCGGGCAAACAGCGGCGCGGCCTCGATCACCTCGGGCAGCAGCTCGACGCCATCGACCTGCAGGCCCGGATCGCGCGCCGCGACCTGCACCGTGTAGCCGGTGCCCAGCCCCAGGAACAAGGCCCGCTGCGGCTTCGGATGCAGCTGCAGCGGCAGCAGGGCCAGCCGTCGCTCGATCGCGCCGCTGGCGCTGCTGCCTTCCTGGACCCGGTTGTTGATGTGCAGGCGCGCCACGCCCCTGCCGTCCTCGACCACGCTGACCGCCGCCATCACGCCATCGCGATAGCTCAGCACCCGGCCGCCCGGCGGCAGGTCGACGAAGCGCAGCGCGGGCGTGAATGCCGCCATCAGCAGCCACAGCACCAGCGGCAGCCAGAAGCCGCTGCCGCGGCGCCACAGGCCCGGCATCAGCGCCAGATAGCCGGCAGCAATCAGCAGCAGCGCGCCACGCGCGCCCAGCAGCGGAATCAGCCAGACACCGACCAGCCAGGGCGCCAGGGCCGCGGCGGCGGTATTGACCGCCAGCGCGCCGCCCAGCGTCATCTGGCTGGCACGGGCCTGGTGGCAGAGCTGGGCGAACAGCACCCCCATGACCCAGGTCGGCGGCCCCATGGCAACGGCCGCCGCCAATGCCTCGCCCGCCAGCGCCGACGCCGCACCAGGACCGAACCAGCGCGCGGGCAGGACCAGCAGGCGATCGGCCGCCCACAGGCTCAGGCCACCGGCCAGCGTGGCCAGTACCAGCCAGCCGAGCAGGCGTGCCAGGCCAGCCTGGCCGGCGCCGAGCCGGGCCCGGGCCCGCTGGTGCCAGCCAGCCCCGGCCGCCGTGCCGAGCAGATAGACCGCCAGCAGCAGCGCATAGCTGTAGACCGTGTTCTCGGTCACCTGGCTCAACACCCGGACCGCGAGCACCTCGTAGCCGATGCCGAGCCAGCCCGATCCGGCCAACAACAGCCACAGATGCCGCCGGCCGACTTCAGCCCCGGCAGCTGCAGCGGCCACCGGCGGGACGGTTGCCGCCTGGGCACCGGCACTGTGCTGGCCCGGCTTCAAGGCCAGCGCGGACAAGGCACAGACCAGGTTGAGCGCCGCGCAGGCCATGGCCGTGGCCTGCAGGCCCAGTTGCGGAATCGCGATGAAGACGACACCCAGCGTGCCGAGCACGGCACCCAGGGTATTGGCCGAATAGAGGGCGCTCAGCAAGGAGGCACCCGTGCTGCGCCAGCAGCGCTCGAGCGCGGGCAAGGTGGCGCCCATGGCCGCCGTGACCGGCAACAGCAACAGCAGGGGCAGGAAAAAGGCCAGGCCCCAATGGCGCCAGGCCGAGGGCTCGGCACCGATCAGCCGGCCCAGGCCTGGCGTCAGCACCGGCAGCAGCAGGCTCAAGCCCAGGCCCCAGAACGCGATCAGCAGCTCCAGGCCACCATACCAGAGCGCCGGCCGGGCCGAACGCTCGATGACCCGGCGCAGGGCCCAGGCCCCGATGGCCAGGCCGCCAAAGAAGGCGCCCAGCACCGCCAGCACCGCCACGATCTCGTGGCCCAGGCTGTTGGACAACTGCTGGGTCCAGATGAACTGCCAGGCCAGGCCGCAGGCGCCCGATGCCAGGGCCAGCAGCAGGCCGGCCAGCTGCCTGCCACCGACGGGGACTGCCGGCAGCGCAACACGGGAAACACCCGCAAGACTAGTCATGAATTCAAGAAGCAAAGGGAAGACCGGCGCCAGGCGCCGGTCGGGTAAAACTGGTCCGATCTGTCCTGGTGGCCAGATCGGACCAGCAGCTCAGGCCCGCTAAGGAGACTGGCTTACTTGACGCCAGCGACCTTGACGCCGTTGATGACCTCAACGAAGACCGGATTGCTGTAGAACCACAGGTCAGACCAGGCCGCGACGTCGAAGCTCGAATACTTCACGCCAGCCACGGTGCGCATGTGCGCCGGGCAGGCTGCATCGGCGCAGGGGACGTTGCCCTTGACGGTCTGGTCGACCGGGCTGACTTCCCAGTCGGACAGCGGATTGCCCTGGGCATCGGTCTCGAACGGGGTCGCAGCCGGCAGGTTGGTGCCGCGCAGGCGCATGTACTGCGAAGCCTTGACGGCCGGGACGCGGTAGCTCATGGTGCGCACGCCATCGTTGCCTGCGGTCCAGTTGGTCTTGTTGAAGACCTTCAGGATCTTGGTCGACTTGTTGCTGGCAGCGTCGGAACCGATCGGGCCGGCATAGCGCGCGGTGTCGCTGGGCGAGACATAGCCAGTCACCAGGCCGCCGATCAGGTCGATGTGGTCGAGTTCCGGCTTGTCCAGCGGCTGGGTGATGCCGACTTGCTTGAGCGAGGGGTTGGGGAAGCTGTAGGGCGAGTTGTTCTTGCCCTGCGGGTCGCGTACCGCCACGGCGACGATCAGGTCGGCACCCGGACGGGCAACCAGCTTCTCGCCCATGGTGGCGCAACCGTCGATGCGCACTTCGCCCTTGTTGGCGATGGCATTGGCGGCAGCCTTCTCGACCAGGGCCTGGTTGGCCTTGAACGGCAGGCCCGGGTTGGCGGTGCAGACCACGAAGGACAGGCGGTCGATCACGTCGCCGTTGGCGACATAGCTGTTGCCGCTGCGCAGGCCGTCGATGATGCCCTCGGCCGTCAGGTCGCCCTTGCCCTTGCGCACCATGACATGGTCCTTGGTGTATTCGCCCGGGAAGAAGTCCGAGTTGGTCTCGCGCTGGTCGGCACCGAAGCTGCCGCGGTTGTGGTAGTCAGAGCTCGCGAAGAACCACCAGTTGCGGCCTTCACCCAGCAGGGCATCCCAGACGCCGCCGACCAGGCCGGCATAGGCGCCAGAGCCGCCGAAGGTACCGCCGCCAGCGGCGCCGGTGCCATAGCCGCCGCGGTCTTCCTGTGCCTGGTGACCAGGCATGGACTCGAAACCGAAGGCGATGCGCGGAGCCGCGTTGTTGAAGTTGCGCAGGTGCTCGATGTTGAAGCCGCGGTTGCCCGTCGGGCTGTAGACGCCGGCGCGCTCGAGGTGGGCGGGCACGTAGAAGCTGGTGTTGGGCGCCTTCTCGTTCATCCACTTGACGGCCTCGACCGACTTGATGTGGCCGAGGTCAGGGTTGGCCGCGCTGTTGCCGCCACCGAGGTTGCCGGCCTTGGCGATCTTGCGCGAGACCGGATCGATCAGGTTGTTGTTCGGGCTGCCGGCGACCGAGCAGTCCCACTGGTTCTCGGCACCGCGGCTGGTGTCGGTGTCGCTGCGGTCGAAGCAGTACTCGAACTGGGCCATCAGGTTGGCATTGCCGTTGCCGGTCTTGGGCCAGGGCAGCTGGCCGGTCAGGATGGTGGTCGAGGTGTGCTCGTGGCCCGGGTTGTTGGTCTCGAGGCCGATCCAGACCGGCTTGTTGTGCTTGCGGCTCTCGGCTTCCAGCACCGGGTACTGGAATTCCTTGATTTCCTGCCAGCGCCACATGCGCTTCGGGTTCGCGGTGCCGTCGCCCTTGATGTCAGCGACGCCATTGGGCAGGGTGCTCTGCCAGCTCTGGTTCGGACCCTTGCCGGTGCTGGCCGGCTGGCCGCCGGAGGGATAGGTCACGGTGCCGCCATAGGGGCCGGTCGAGCTGTTGCTCAGGCCCAGGGCCGGTGCCACCGGCTCGAACGGGTCTTCGCGCAGGGTGCAGTTGCGCGCGCTGCTGCCGCCGTGGTCGGCCTGGACGAACCAGTCCAGGCTGTAGGCATTGACCGAACGGTCGACCAGGCGCTGCAGCGACAGGGCACCGTCGGAGCAGGTGGTGTGGTTGTGGAAGTCACCGGAGACATAGGTGCCGGCCGGCTTGGTGGCGGCCTTCTCGGCAGCGACGGCGGGAACGATGACGCTCATGGCCGCGCACAGGGCGGAGGCAGCCAGGGCAACGTCGCGCAGGGTGTTCTGATTAGCAGGCCGTTGAAAAATA
>NZ_PVLQ01000058.1 GCF_002980595.1 Malikia granosa | reverse complement strand
TCCAGGGTGATGACGGCGATGTCTTGCTGGCGTTGGAAGGATGTCACGGTCGGGCCTGCGTAGATGAAGTCGAAGGATGAGTCGTCCCAGGAAGCCCGGGAAACGGTACAATTATGTCAACAAGTTGGTATATTTTCCAGGACAGCCATCCCAGGGAATACCCTAACCAAAACCCGGAAAGCAAAGTATTTTTATGGCCAATCAAAGCCATTCGCTAGAATCAGCGCGCATCGAGCTGGCCAACCGGCTGTTCTTCAAGCTCTATCAATGCGCCAACCTGTTGCACAAAACAGGAACCAAGGCCGTCGAGAGCGAGGGCCTGACCACGCAGCAGTGGGCCATCCTGGGCGCCCTGTCGCGGCCCGAGGCCAGCGCCGGCATGAACATGGGCGACCTGGCCCGCTACCTGATGGTGAGCCGGCAGAACCTGTCGGGGGTGCTGGGCCGGATGGAGCGCGATGGCCGGATCGCGGTGGTGCAGGACCAGCGCGATCGCCGCTCGCGCCTGATCCGGATCACCGAGGAAGGCTGGGTGGTCTGGCGCGACCAGGCCAAGCCGAAGATCAATGCCTACTACGAGGCGGCGCTGGAGGGCTTCTCGTTCAGCGACCTGACCCACACCTCGCATTACCTGCTCAAGCTGCTCGACAACATGGAGCGGCTCGATCGCGGCAGCGAGGCCGTGGACCAGGAGGGGGAAGCGGATCGGGAGACCGATCCGGCCTGAGTCTGCGGCCCGGGACCGGGCCATGGGCAGCCGGTGGGCCAGCGCCGGATCGCGGGTGGCGCTAGCAGCCGCTGCGGATCAACCGACGCAGCGGCTCAGGCGGCCTTGACCGCCAGCACCGGGCACTCGACCGTCATCAGGATGTCGTGCGCGACGCTGCCCAGGATCAGCTTGCCGACCGCAGTGCGCTTGCGCAGGCCGATGACCAGCACCGAGACGCCCAGCGCCTGGACCATCTCGTTGATCTCGGTCACGGCATCCTTGCCGCGCACGAACTGCTTGAATTCGGTCTCGAGTCCGGACGCCGCCAGCAGCTGCTCGACCCGCTCGACGTCCTCGACATCGGCGCGCGACGGGTCATCCTGCCGCCCGCCCGGGCTCGCATTGACCACCACCAGCCGCTCCTGGCGGCGTTTCGCGATCTCGAGCCCCTTGTCCAGGGCCGCCTGGCCCTCGGGACGCGGCACATAGGCTACCAGAATGGTCATCTTCTGTTGCTCCTCGGATGGATGTTGAAGTGGCCGGATCATCGTAACAGCACAGCCTGACAGGCCGGAAGCCTGGGGCCGAAGACCGGCAGCGGCCCGAGCCTGCCAGCCCCCTCGCCCGGCCCTCAAGCGGGACAGGGAATCACATCTTGCACAGCGGCGAGGCAGCCGGCACGATGGAGGCGGGATAGGTGTGCTCGATCACCTGGCGCAGCGCGCCGTCCAGCGTCTTGACCCGTCCCACGTAGTTGGGCAGCAGCAGCTGGTTGTCGGCGGCGCGCAGCTGGACCTTGCCGTAGACGGTGTCGAGCGTCTGGCCGCGCAGCGCCCGGGTCACCTCCTCGGGCTTGACGCTCCTGGACAGCTTGACGCCCTCGAACATCACCTGGATGCCGTTGTAGGCCTGGCCCTCGACATCGGTCGGCAGGCGGTTGAACCTGGCCTTGAAGGACTTGACGAACTCCTTGTTGCGCGGCGTGTCGAGCTCGGGCGAATAGCCCAGGTTGCCCGGAACGCCATCCAGGATCTTGCCGGTGGCGTTGATCACGAAGTTGGAGATCATCGCGTGGCCGATGATGGGCGTGGCCGGAATCAGCTTGAACTCCTGCGCCTGCTTGAGGAAGGCGATCTGGTCGCGGCCGATCTCGGCGACCCAGATCGCATCGACCTTGGCGTCCTTGAGCTGGGCGATGTAGGGCGCGAAGTCCTTGGTGCCCATCGGCACGTAGAGCGACAGCGCCACCTTCTTGCCCTGCGACTCGACCGCCTTCTTGAACGACTCGGCCGAATCGCGGCCCCAGACATAGTCGGCCGCGAGGGTCGCGAAGCTGTTGCCCTTGATGCTCTTGGCCCACTCGTTGATCATCGCGATGTCCATCGCATCGGAGTGGTTGGTGCGGATGCTGCGCGGCTTGCAGCTGTCGCCGGTGAGCTTGTCGGACTTGGAGGCCTGCACGAAGTAGGCGGCGTCCCAGCGCTCGAGGTTCTGCGCGATCGCCAGCGAGATCGAGGACGGGATGGCGCCGATCAGCAGGTTGTGGCCGTCGCGCGCGAGCTTCTCGGCCACGCGGCGGCCGGCGTCGGGCGTGCCCTCGTCGTCGCCCTCGGCGAGTTCGACCTTGCGGCCGTCGACGCCACCCCTGGCATTGGCCTCCTCGACCGCGAACTTGACCGCGCGGATCACCTCCTCGCCCTGCTCGGCGAAGACGCCGGACTTGGACGACACCAGGCCGACCTTGACCGGCTCCTTGCCCTGGGCCTGAGCCGCCAGCGGCAGTGCGGCGACCAGCAGGACGCCGGCCAGGGCATGTTGCAGGGATTTCAGCTTGAACATTCTTGTCTCCATTTTTATGCTGCCGGAATCGGTCCGGCGACCGTCAGGACTCTGGGTTCCCTTGAACTTACACCATCACATGGGCCTCGAGGCGCTCGAGCCCGGCACGGGAATTCTCCACCGGCCCCTGCGCGACCACCGCGCCCTTGGCCAGCGCCAGATAGCGCTGCGCCACCCGCGCGACCAGGCTCATGTTCTGCTCGATCAGCAGCAGCGCCGTGCCCTGGTCGGCGACCCGGTTGAAGATATCGGCCAGCTGGTCGACGATCACCGGCGCCAGGCCCTCGGTCGGCTCGTCGAGCAGGATCAGGCTGGGGTTGGCCATCAGCGCGCGCCCAACCGCCAGCATCTGCTGCTGGCCGCCCGACAGCGCCGTGCCCGGGGTGTGGGCGCGCTCGCGCAGGATCGGGAACAGCCGGTAGATCTCGGGCACGGTCCAGGGACCCTTGCGGCCGACGGCGGCGCCGAGCTGCAGGTTCTCCTCGACGCTCAGGTTGGCAACGATGCGCCGGCCCTGCGGCACCACCACCACGCCGCGCTGCGCCGCGTGGTAGGGGCGCGGGCGCGGCAGCGGCTGGCCGCCGAGCTCGATCTGGCCGCCCTTCAACTGGGCCAGCCCCAGGAGGGTGTTGACCACCGTGGTCTTGCCGACGCCGTTGCGCCCGATCAGGCCGACGCGCTCGCCGGCCTTCACTTCCAGGCTCAGGCCGTGCAGGATATGCGCCGAACCGTAGTAGGCCTGGACGTTCTGGAGTGACAACAGGGCGCTCATGCGGCACTCCCGAGATAGGCTTCGCGCACGCGCGGGTTGGCGCGCACCTCGGCCGGTGCGCCGCTGGCGATGACGCGGCCGAGCTCGAATACGGTCACCGCATCCGAGATGCCGAACACCACGTCCATGTCGTGCTCGACCAGCAGCACCGAGACCTCCCAGCTCGCGGTCAGCTGCTTCAAGTGCCGGGCCAGGTCCATCGACTCCTTGACCGACAGGCCGGCCATCGGCTCGTCGAGCATCAGCACCTTGGGCCGCCCGACCAGGGCCAGCGCGAGGTCGAGCCGGCGCTGCTCGCCATAGCCGAGGTCCTCGGCGCGCGAGTGGCTCAGCCGGGCGAGGTCGAGCTCCTGCAGGATGGCGTCGGCATCGGCCTGCGAGTCGGCAACGCCCATCTTGTGCGAGGCCAGCTCGACCTGCTGGCGCACCCCCATCCGGCTGAAGATGCTGGTGCGCTGGAAGCTGCGCGAGAGCCCGCGCCGGCGCCGCTCGACCGCACCGAGCGCGCTGACATCCTCGCCCATCAGCATCACCTGGCCGCGGGTCAGCGGCCGCCGCCCGGTGATGGCGTCGATCACGGTCGACTTGCCGGCGCCATTGGGCCCGATCAGGCCGCGGATCTGGCCCTTCTCGAGGGTGAGGGAGGCGCCGTCGAGCGCCTTGACGCCGCCGTAGTGGATCGCCACGTCCTGGGCTTGCAGCACATAGGCCGGCCCGCGGCTGGCGTTGGAGTTGTGACTCATGGTTCGTCTCCGCTTCTTGTCATTGTTCAGTGCGCCTGGGCCGGGCGGGCCGCAGCCGGCAGCGGCGCGCCACGCTTGCCCAGCGTCACCAGGCGCTGCAAGGCCCCGGCAATGCCATGCGGCGAGAACACGATCACGCTGATCAGCGCCAGGCCGAAGATGCTCATCCAGTGGGTCGCGTAGTCGCCCAGGATGTCCTTGAACAGGAAGTAGACCACCGCGCCGAGCGCCGGGCCCCAGAGCGCACGCGCGCCGCCGACGACCACCATCATCAGCGTCATGCCCGACAAGCTCCAGTGCAGGTTCTCGGGCGAGACGAAGCCGGTGTTGAGCGCGGACAGGATGCCGGCGATGCCGGTCACCAGCGCTGACAATGCATAGACGCCGGCGCGCGGCAGCAGGGTCGTGATGCCGATGAAGCGGGCCCGCTCCTCGTTGTCGCGTACCGCCTCGGTGATCGAGCCGAAACGGCTGCGCAGCAGCAGGGCCAGCGCGAACAGCACCAGCACCAGCACGCTCCAGCACAGCAGGAACAGGTTGGCCGGCTTGAGCAGCACCGACTGGCTCAGGCCGAACAGGGTCGCAGGCCAGTCGATGTTCATGCCGTCGGCGCCACCGGTGACGCCACGCGCACGCGAGGCCATCAGGAAGGCCATCTGGCCGATTGCCAGCGTCAGCATGCCGAAGGCGATGCCAGGCACGCGAACGATGACCAGGCCGATGACGAAGGCCAGTGCGGTCAGTCCGACCAGGGTCAGGACGATGGCGAGCTCGGCCGGCATCAGCTGGACCTGCAGCAGGATGCCGATGCCGTAGCCGGCGCCGCCGAAATAGAGCGCGTGGCCGAAGCTGACCATGCCGTTCTGGCGCAGCAGCACGCCGATGCCGATCGCGAAGATCGCGTAGATGATGGCCTGGGTGAACAGGCTCAGCAGGGTGCCGGAGCTCACGAGCTGGATCACGGCCAGGCCGAAGGCCAGCGCGACCAGGGTGGTCAGACCGATGCGAGGGAGGTTCATGATGCGTTCCTTGTCTGGCGGGTTCGACTCAGGTGCGGCTGCCGGCCAGGCCCGACGGCTTCCAGATCAGGATCGCGATCATCAGCACGAAGGGCAGCAGCACCGCCGCGTCGGGCAGGTAGACGGCGCCGATCGCCTGCACCATGCCCAGCACCAGCGCGGCGATGAAGGCGCCGGCCAGCGAGCCCAGCCCGCCGATGACGACCACCACGAAGGAGTCGATGATCACGTCGGCGCTCATCGACGGCGACAGCGACAGGAAGGGCGCGGCGACGACGCCGGCCAGGCCGGCCAGCGCAGTGCCCAGGCCCACCACCCCGGCCGAGAGCCGGTCGGTGTTGACGCCCTGCATCGAGGTCGTGACCGGATCGGTGCTGGCCGCGCGCACGAACAGCCCGGCCTTGGAGTGGCGCAGCCACAGGCTCAGGCCCAGCGCGACGGCGGCGCCGACGGCGACCACCGCGATCCGATAGGCCGGCAACTGGGCACCGAACAGCTCGAGGCTGAAATCGAGCAGCCCGGGCACGGGCACCGACAGGTTGCTCTTGCCCCAGACGCTGAGCACCAGATCCTCGATGATCAGCAGCAGGCCGAAGGTCACCAGCACCACGGTCAGCGGCTCGCGGTCCTGCAGCAGCCGGAAGCAGTAGCGGTCGAGCAGCACGCCCGCCAGCGCCATGATGGCCGGCGCCGCCAGCAGCGCGATCCAGAAGTTGCTCTGGATGGAGATCGTGTAGCCCAGGTAGGCCCCCATCATGTAGAGCGAACCATGGGCAAAGTTCACGACGCGACGCAGACCGTAGATCAGGGCCAGCCCCGAACACATCACGATCAGCAGCGCCCCGTAGACCAGGCCATTGAACAGGTTGATCGTCAGCATTTCTTGTCTCCTGTCATGGGTTGTTCTGCCTGGGCTTCAGTCGCTGCCCAGGGGGGTCAGCATCGACTCCGGGGCGCCGAAGGCGCTCCAGCCGCCATCGGCCGACAGGATGGCCCCCGTGACATAGCTGGCCGCGGGCGAAGCCAGGAAGGCGATCGCCGCGGCGATCTCGGCCGGATCGGCCAGACGTCCGAGCGGGGTGCGGCGGGCAATCGCCTGGGTATCGAGGGCACCCTGCTGTGCCAGGTCGAGCACCAGCTCGGTCGCGACATAGCCCGGCGCGACCGCGTTGACGCGGATGCCCGAGCGGGCCCATTCCGAGGCCAGCGCACGGGTCAGTCCCAGCATGCCGGCCTTGGCCGCGCTGTAGGCATTGCGCCCCGGGATGCCGCCCAGGCTGGCGATCGAGCCCAGGTTGACGATGGAACCCCGGTTGCCGCGGGCATCGCGCGGCTGGGCCAGCATGAGGGGGATCACGGCCTGGCTCATCAGGAAGGCGCCACGCAGGTGCACGGCGAGCACGCGGTCGAAAGCGGCGGCATTCTGCTGCAGGGTCGGCTGGGCCTGGTCGCCGATGCCCGCGTTGTTGACCAGGGCATCGATGCGGCCCAGGCGCGCGCCGATGCTGCCGACCGCGGCCTGCACGCTGTCGGCATCGGAGACATCGCAAGCCAGCGCCAGATGGCCGGTCCCGAGTTCGGCCACGCGTGCGTTGACGCTGTCGGCGCGCAGGTCGAGCAAGGCGATGCGCCAGCCCTGCCCCGCCATGGCCCGGGCCGTGGCCCAGCCGATGCCGTCGGCCGCCCCCGTGATGAGCGCCACGGCGGGCGTGCTCGATGAATTGCCGGCCGCCTGTCCGGCGGTCCGGTCCGGTGCATGATTCATGCGCTTGTCTCCTTCTGTCTTGTGTCGGTCATCATGAAGCCTGGACTGCCGGCAGTCCTTCACGATCACAGCCAAGAAGCGGACAAATCATGCATCTGCTGCTGCCCAGGCACGCAGCCGCCACAGGTGCAGACAAAGCAAAAAGGCATCGCGCTGCGATGCCTTTTTGCGGCCGGATGGAGGTCAGTCGGCTCAGAGCGCCTTGGTCAG
>NZ_PVLQ01000057.1 GCF_002980595.1 Malikia granosa | reverse complement strand
CTAGGGCGTGTCATCAATCGACAAGGTTGAACTTGAAGCCTGCGGGCGAGAGCCCAGATGAAAGGGCATGACCAGAAGATACGCGTTACGCGACGATCAGTGGGAGCGCATCAAGGATTTGCTGCCCGGGCGTGCCGGCCAGCCCGGAGCACAAGCCCGGGACAACCGCTTGTTCGTCGATGCCGTGCTCTATCGCTACCGGGCCGGCATCCCCTGGCGCGATCTTCCGGCGCGCTTCGGGGACTTCCGGGTGGTGCACCTGCGCCACAGTCGCTGGAGCCAGAGCGGTGTCTGGCAACGGGTCTTCGAAGCCCTGGCGCAGGAGGCCGACAACGAGTACGCGATGATCGACTCGACCATCGTACGAGCCCACCAGCACAGTGCTGGGGCAAAAGGGGGGCGCCACAAGCGATCGGACGCAGCCGCGGTGGACTGAGCACCAAGATCCACGCGACGGTGGATGCACTGGGAAATCCCACCGGATTTCATCTCACGCCAGGGCAGGCGCACGACCTCGAAGGGGCCGATGTGCTCCTGGCCGACACGGCGGCTGAGACGGTCATCGCCGACAAGGGCTATGACGCCCAGGCTCGAGTGGTCGAACCGCTGCTGGCTCAAGGAAAAGGCGTCGTCATCCCCTCGCGCAGCACCAAGAAGATGGCGCGGTACTACGATCTTCATCTCTACCAGGCCCGTCATCTGATCGAGAACTTCTTTGCCAAGCTCAAGCAATACCGAGCCATTGCCACGCGCTACGACAAGACGGCTCGCAACTTTCTGGGTGCCATCCACATCGCTGCTGCCGTAGTCTGGCTCAATTGATGACACGCCCTA
>NZ_PVLQ01000056.1 GCF_002980595.1 Malikia granosa | reverse complement strand
GCACCTTGAAATCACTCGTCTGCAGAGCTGAGCCGTTCCAAGGAGATGATGCGAGCGCGCGCAACGATTTCCGCCAGACGCTCAAGCAGATCGTCGAGCAGAATCGCGAGGTGTGCCAGTCGCTGACGGAGCATCTCGACGGACTGCAGTTTACGCCTGTAATGGAGCAGATGCGTGCCCGCACACTGGAAGAGCGCAGAGCAACCTACGCGGACTGCCGGATCAAAGACCAGCTCACTTGGTATGCGAAGAAGGCTGCGTTCAACCGTCGGATGTCGCGGTATTTCTTCTGGGCGTTGATCGGGGTGAATACGATCGCCGTGGTCTGCGCGGTGCTGCGTATGGTGTACGTAGACCAACCGTTTTGGCCCACGGACGTGTTCGTTGCGATGGCGGCCAGCGTCTTGAGTTGGATGCAGGCAAAGAGATTCTCTGAACTGGCGGCCTCCTACGCGCTCGCAGCCCACGAGATTGGCCTTATCAAAGAACAATCGCTGCTTCCCGATACCCCCGAAAAGTTCTCGCTATTTGTGGGTGACGCTGAGAATGCTTTCTCTCGCGAGCACACGCAGTGGGTCGCTCGAAAGGACGTTTAACCAACTGAGGCGGCAACTCAAGGCTGAGTGCGGTCGCTCGGCCCCACGGGCAATTGCCAATGTACGATGGGTCTTTCAGAGGCGCATGAATGAGTATATTGAGCATCCGGCAGCTCCAGTTTGCTACGGCCCGGTGAGTCCCAGCGCCGGCACAAAAGCAGGATTTATAACGTAGGTAATTCCGTTGCGAACCATCTGGTCGTGATGCCCCTTCATCACCTTCATTTGATAGGGCACCTCGAAAAACCTCCGCCTCGCCCGCCTTTGGTAAAATTACGACGCCCTGAACCCCGCAGCCTGCACCGATGAAACCGCGTAGCGCCATCAAGACCGACCTGTTCGCTGACGAACACCACCGCAAGAAGATCGACGCGCTGGGCGACCCGCTGGCCGAGATCGAGTCGCACATCGACTTTGCGTCGTTGGCGGCCGAGGTGGATAAGGTTGCGCCGCGCCCGGTAAGCGCGCAGGGCGGGCGTCCGCCGTACCCGACCGAGACGATGGTGCGGATCCTGGTGCTCAAGCGTCTGTACAACCTGTCCGACGAGCAGATGGAGTACCAGTTGCTCGACCGGATGAGCTACAAGCGCTTCTGCGGACTGGCGAACGCGACCCACGTCCCGGACCGCACCACGGGACCTTCGAGAACCGGATCGGTGAAGCGGGCGCCAAGGCGCTCTTTGACGGTGTCTCGGCGCAGCTGCTCAGGAAGGGTTTCATCGCACGCGGCGGTCAAATCATCGACGCCACCTTGGTCCCCGCCCCCAAGCAGCACAACAGTCGGGGTGAGAAGGCGCTGATCGAGCACGGTGCGATGCCCGCCGACTGGAGGCCTGCGAAACGGCGCCAGAAGGACCTCGACGCGACCTGGACGAAGAAGCACGGCACGAGCCACTTCGGCTACAAGCTCTCGATCAACGTCGACAAGAAATACAAGATCATTCGCCGAATCAAGACCGACACGGCGAGTACGCACGACAGCCAGCACTTTGACAACGTCTTCGATGCGGGCAACACGAGTCGGGACGTCTATGCCGACCGGGGCTACCCGTCCGAGGGGCGTGAAGCCTGGCTGAAGGAGAACGGCTTCCGGAATCAGATCCAGAGGAAGGGCAAACGCAACAAGCCGCTGACCGAGTGCCAGCAGCGGCGTAACCAGCGCATCGCCAAAACGCGCGCCCGGGTCGAGCACGTGTTCGGCGCCCTCGAGCAGATGGGTGGCAAGTTGCTGCGCACCATCGGCCAGGCGCGGGCGAGCTTCGCGATGACGATGATGGCCGCCTGCTACAACCTGAAGCGGCTGGTCTACTTCCGGAAGGCCGGAATCGAGGCCTTCTGACGCCCGAAATGGGCCGAATCGCCGATGCCTGGGGCGAGTCGAGGCAAAAACGGGGCAACTCCGCCGAGAAACACGGTGGGTTGCCAGAGAAATTGAGGCGAATTCGGTCGCGGTCATCATGGCGCGGCGGGATTCACTGAAAGCCTCGGGTTATTCGAGGTGTCCAAACATCCCTCGGTGGTACAACCGCCCGATCCTGACGCCGACCTCGTACCCGATGAACAACCAGATCGAAGCCCTCTTCACCACCGCACTTGGCCTGCAGCCGCCTTGGCATGTCGCCAAGGTCGAGCTCAACACGGGCAGGCGCCGGATCGACTTCGAGGTCGAGCACACCGGCCATCGTGCCGCGTGTCCGGTGTGTGGCGCCGAGCACCAGCTGATCCACGACCGCGTGCGCCGCAGTTGGCGTCACCTGGATTTCTTTCAGTTCGAAGCGTGGCTGCATGCCGAGATCCCGCGCGTGCAGTGCGACGGCTGCGGCAAGACCACGCAGCTGCCGGTGCCGTGGGCGCGTGAGGGGAGTGGTTTTACCTTGCTGTTCGAGGCACTGAGCCTGTCGCTGTGCCGGGAGATGCCGGTGCGCCAGGCCGCCAACCAGTTGCGGGTCGCGCCCAAGCGCCTGTGGCGTCGGGTGCGCCATTACGTCGAGGTCGCCCGTGCCAGGGACGATATGTCGGGCGTGCGCTACGTCGGGATCGACGAGACCAGCGTCAAGCGCGGGCACGCGTACATCACCGTCGTGCATGACCTTGAAGCCAAGCGTCTGCTGTTTGCCACCCCGGGCCGCGATCACGCCACGTTGCAGGACTTTGCCCAGGACATGCGCGCACACGGCGGCAACCCGCTGGCCATCAAGCATGCCTGCATCGACATGAGCGCGGCCTACGCCAAGGGGATCGGCAAGTCGCTGCCCAATGCCCAGATCAGCTACGACCGCTTTCATGTCGTGGCGCTGGCCAACGCAGCGATGGACGAGGTGCGTCGCGAAGAAATGCGCAGCTCGGCGGTCGCGGTTCGCGAAGCGGTCGGCGCGCAGAGCAAGAAGACGCTGCGTCAGCTGCTGTGGGGCATGCGCAAGAACCCGGTGAGCTGGACCCGCGCCCAGTTCGAGGCGATGCACTGGCTGCAACGCTCGAACCTGAAGAGCGCGCGGGCCTGGCGCCTGAAGCAGGCACTGCAGCTGGTCTAT
The DNA here is from genome assembly GCF_002980595.1 of Malikia granosa. Classification (GTDB taxonomy): domain Bacteria; phylum Pseudomonadota; class Gammaproteobacteria; order Burkholderiales; family Burkholderiaceae_C; genus Malikia; species Malikia granosa. Next base: position 22,924 of record NZ_PVLQ01000056.1, on the reverse strand, counting down.
CGCGATGCAGCCGCGAGCAACAGCGAGGAGATCGCGCAAGGGGCAATGAGCAAATGGCTGAGCTGGGCGCGCCGCAGCCGCCTGGAGCCCTTCAAACGGCTGGCCCTCACCCTGAAGGAGCACTTCGGTGGCGTCGTGCGCGGCATGCTCGACGGACGCAGCAACGCCTACGTCGAGGCGATGAACGGCCTGCTTCAACAGACGAAGACCGCCGCCCGAGGCTTCCGCAACATCGAGAACTTCATCGCCATGGCCTACCTGCGCATGTCCAAGCTCAAGCATCTACCGCAGAACCCCTTGGTGCCGGCCATCGCCCGCGACTACGGGCGCTACCGTCATGTTTGTTGAGGAGTCAATTTCCACGGGAAACGGCATAGAGCCCTTTCTTATTGGTTGTCCTGGTTCACTTATCGAACTCGGGTGCTTGGTCGGCGTCAGTACTCCACACGAGCAATCAGTCCCGTGCCGACGAATAACAACAGGACGGCCCATGTGGAGTCGAGGAAGGAATCGACCGGCATCAGAATTTCCTTCCTACAGTGATCGTTCCGTAGACCGGGATTTCGTTTTGTCCCCGGAATTCGCGTGTGCGGTGGTAGCGGGCTATCGAGATGCGCCAATTGCCCTGGGTAATCGCGACGCCGTAGCCGACATCCGCCACGAGTGACCGTTTATCCACGCTATGGCTGGACTTGAAGGTATTGCCGTCCAACGTGATGTCGTGCAGAACCCAGCGAGCGTCTAGCGCCACGAAGAGGTGGGCGTTCCAGTTGCCGCCAGCGGTCGTGCGCACGGGCGCGGTGTTTTCTCCGGCAGGCCGCAGCGGTGCCGTGCCTAAATCATCCGGCAGGCGCAGGCCATAGCGCAGTTCTCCACCGACATTCGCGTAGGTGGCGAAATTGCCGAAGCTGCCGCCCCAGTGGCGGGTCAGATCCCAGCCCCAACCGCTGACGTTTTCTTGCCTGAAGACTCGCGTTCGGCGTTCGTGCAGCAACTGCAGCACAGGCTCGTCGCGCAGTTGGTGTCGCCAGCCATTGAATTTGTCGACGCCGATGGTGTCATGCCACCAGTTCTGGGTTTGCCTGGCCAAGGAGGAGGGGCCCACAACACCGACGCGGATTTGTGAGGTGCGCAGCGTATCGCCGCGCCGCGCGTTGTAGCCAAAGCTCAACATCATTGCGCCGGCGAAAGGGCGGTCGTCTTTGATCAGATCGCTGCGCGTTTTGTCGCTGGGGGTGTACATCATCTGCCCGAAGCCGATGGTCATGTTCTGTTCGTCAAAACCCTCGGGTTGCAGCACCGTGAGAAAACGATTCAGCCCACGGACGAGACGGGGTAGGCAAGGGTCATCGCGATAGTCCACAAGGTTGGGGGAGACCCAGCTGACGAGAAATCCATTGGAGTAGCCTTGATCTTGTCCAATGCCGCCGAACATGTCGTTGTCGATCCGCAGATTGAGCGTTCCCGTTGAGCGCAGCGGGTTGTCCTGGTGGCAGGACTGGGCCTGTGCGGAGGCGCTCAGCAATAGCAGCAGCAAGGAGGCTGCGACTTCCAGCCTCCATTCAGCGGGGTCGGCGGACTGAACTTTCGTCACGCTGGCGTGCCCCCCTGCCCAGGGGTTGCAGTCACAATGACCGATTGGGACTGGCGCACCAGCATCACCGGGACTGGTGCGATGCGAGCGAGCTGCTCTGCATCGCTTCCCATCAGCAGCCTGTCCACGCCCCGGCGTCCGTGGGTACCCAACACCACCAACTCGCATTGAGTAGTCAGTGCCTGCTGAGCGATGAGCACCGAGACGCGCTCGCCGTTACTTTCCAGAAGGACGGTCTCAACCACCAGGCCTCCCTGCCTCAGCCGCAGCGCCGCCTCGTCCAGCAGCTTCTGCCCGGCCGCCAGGAAGCCCGGCCTCACTTCTTCAATATAGATCCTCGGCCTCTCGAAGCCGTTGCTGTGCTTCATCTCCTCGATGACGTGCAGCAAGACGATGGTTGCGCCATTCAGGCGTGCCAGCACCGCAGCGTGGTGGAGCGCCAAATCGGCAGTAGGACTTCCGTCGAGCGGAACCAGGATTCTTGAGTACATGAATGTCTCCAGTTATCAGAGTAAAACGGGGTGACGAACAGATATTGCGTATACCGTGTCGCAATAGCGGACGCGGTATGCGCTTATTCAGTTGCGTACATATTCCCCTGGGGCGTCGCAAACAGTGGGGTATCCACTGGATTCAGCACCTATGAGCGGAGGCGCAACAACATCACCGGAACGCTCTCGCAGCCACGCCGACCATGCGGGCCACCAGGAATCCGGATGCGTCTGCATCGTCGCTTGCCACTCATCCGGCGCCATGTATCCATCACCGGCCGCGCGGGTATGGATTTGATATTGGCGCTTACCTCGGCCGGGCTCGCTCACGATGCCGCCGTTGTGTCCTCCAGTGGTCAGCACGAAAGTCAGCTCGGCCGAAGACAGGAGATGCAGCTTGTAAACCGAGCGCCAAGGCGCAATATGATCCGAGGCAGTGCCGACGCAAAACACCGGCACAGCGATGTCTCCCACTGAAACGGGGCGACCCGTGACGGGATAACGCCCCGCGCTGAGATCGTTATTCAGGTAAAGGCGTCGGAGATACTGCGAATGCATCTTCGCGGGCAGGCGAGTCCCATCGGCATTCCAAGCCATCAGGTCGGTCATTGGCCGGCGATCGCCCAATAGGTATTCGTCAATCATGCGAGACCATATGAGATCGTAGGAGCGCAGTAGCTGAAAAGCTCCGCTCATCTGGTCGGAGGTCAAATAACCGGTTTGAGCCATGCTGGCTTCCAACAGCGCCACTTGACTCTCGTTGATGAAAAGACTCAGCTCGCCCGGTTCGCTGAAGTCCGTCTGTGCGGCAAGCAGGCTTACCGACACCAGCCGCGTATCGCCATCACGCGCCATGGCTGAAGCACCAATGGCCAGTAGCGTTCCGCCCAGGCAATAACCAGCCGCGTGGACTCCATGCCCGGGGACAACGGAAGTCACAGCGTCCAGCGCTGCATGCAGGCCGAACTCCAGGTACTCATCCATGCCCAAATCTCGATCCTCAGCATCCGGATTTCTCCAGGAGATGCAAAAAACCGTATGCCCTTGCGCAACCAGATACCGTATCAGCGAGTTATGCGGTGACAGATCCAGTACGTAGTACTTCATGATCCAGGCAGGAATGATCATGATCGGTTCGGGATGGACTTTCTCGGTAGTGGGCGTGTACTGAATCAGTTCGATCAGTCGATTTCTCAGAACGACTTTTCCTTCCGTGACCGCTACGTCGCGCCCAACGACGAAGTTCTCCGTTCCCGCGGGAGGCTGGCCGGATAGTTGCCGACGCAAGTCGTCGAGAAAGTTGGACGTCCCCCGCGCTAGATTGGCGCCTTGCTCTGCGATGGTTCTTTTCAGGACAACGGGGTTGAAAACCGCAGCGTGGGCGGGCGAAAGCATTTCCAGCCACTGTTTGGCGCCAAACGCCAGCAGGCGTTGGTGTTTCGGATCCACTCCCCACACCCCCTGCGTGGCCTGCTCCCACCATTTGGTCTGATTGACGAATGAACTGCGGAAAAGGTCGTAGGGCCATTGATCCCATGCAGAATCGTTGAAGCGGCGGTCATTGACAGGTGACCGGTCAGGAGCGGTGGCTCCCCGGTTCGGGTTGGCCCGATTCTTCTTCAATACGGCCATCCATTGCTCGGACAGGGAGGCTGCAAACGCCAAAAGCTCGGCTTGCTTGCCAGGACTGTTTGCTAAATGGCTCGCCCAGTCCACCCACGCGAGCAACGATGTCTCCGGCGAAATAGACGACCAAGCCTGTGCCCAAGCGACATGGGCATCCCCATCCAACTTCGGATTGATGGCTGAGTCGATATTGCCGTTCTTTTTATTCGTCAAAGCGTATTACCTCTATTTCTGCACAAGTAGAAAGAGCCCCTTGCTTGAAAACGGGAGTCGATTGCGATTTCCTGGGCGACGACGCCTCGCCAGCGCGTCAGCGATGTATCCATCTGCCAGCTCGCTCCGCTGTTTCGCTTCGCCTAACCGGCCATCAGGCTGATTACCAGTGCGTTCGCAATATCGATGACGAACCCACATACCAGGGGCACCACAATGAACGCCTCGCGTGCCGCACCATGCTCCCGAGTCACCGCCGTCATGTTGGCGATGGCAGTGGCGGTAGATCCCAGCGCAATACCGCCGAAACCCGCGCACACCACGGCGGCTTGGTAATCCTTGCCCATTGCCCGAAAAACAATCAGCAAAACGAATGCGATGACCAGGGCAATCTGCACCAGCATCGCCGCCGTGATGAAGGCAAGCACGGGCTGCAGCTCCCAGAGCCTGAGTCCCATCAGCGCCATGGTCAGAAACAGGCCCAGTGAGATATCGGAGACCAGGGCAATGCCTGGCTGCATGCTCGGCCAGTTCCATAGACGTCCGCCCCCACTCGGCCTCATCCAGTCGGCCACCATGCGCAGGAGAATCCCGGCCAGCAGGCAGCCCACAAAGGCGGGCAGCGTGACGGGGGTACGCGCTACCAAGGCATTGATTCCGTATCCCAGCATCAAGGCCAAGTTGAGCCAGAGCAATGCCAGCAGCACGCCGTAGTAGTCCAGGCGGGCATGCTGCTCATTGCTGTGCAGCGTGCCAATTTCCAGGGCGCTGTCTCCGGCTTGAAGCCGATGCCTGCGCATGAGCAGGCTTGCGATCGGGCCGCCGATGGTGCAGGCCGCGATCAGGCCGATCATGTTCGCTGCCAATCCCAGTTCCTGCGCTTGCGCAATGCCGAGGTTTTGAACGAAGTGATCGGACCAGGCCAAGGTGGTGCCCACGCCTCCGGTCAGGGAAATCGATCCCACCATCAGCCCGGCGCGCGGATCCAGGCCGAAGGCGCGTGCCATCTCCATCCCGGCCAGGTTCTGCAGCACCATGAACCCGATGGCCAACCCCGACAGGATCAGCAAGGGCCGCCCACCATGGCGCAGCGTGCGGGCGTCGGTACCCAGGCCAATGGCCGCAAAGAAGTACAGCAGCAGCGCGTCACGCGCTTCGAGATCGAAACTGACGACGATCCCCGCACCGTAGTACAGGGCGAAGACAACCAGGGCGCAGGCCAGGCCGCCCACCAGGGATTCCGGGATGCTGTATCGACGCAAGATGCCCCAACGCGCAACCAGGCCCTTGCCCACGAACAACAGCACGATGGCGAGCGTGAATCCATGGAAGGCATCGATCGTCATCGCGCCTTCTCCCTGTCCAGGCAGGACAGTGCGTGGCTGGCGGCTATCCACTCTTCGTTGGCGGGCTCGACCGCCACGATGACCTGGCTGTGGTCGCTGGAAATCTTCGCCGCGTGGCGGGCGTTGGCGTCGGTATCCAGGGCAATGCCCAGAAAGCCCAGCGCCGCACAGATGCGCTCGCGGATGAACGCATTGTGTTCACCGACACCCGCCGTGAACACCAACATGTCCAGACCGCCCAGCACGGCGACCAGGGCCCCGATCTCGCGCACGATGCGTCGCACGTAAAGGGCCAGTGCCAAGCGCGCTCGCTCCCCCGTTTCGCCTGCATCGTTCTCGTGCCCGACAATGACGCGCGGCTCGGCCGAGATTCCCGAAACGCCGAGCAGGCCGGACTCGTGATAGAGGACGCGCCCCACTTGCTCTAGTGAGAGCTTCTCGACTTCCATCAGGTAGAGCACCGCACCCGGATCGAGCGCGCCGGTGCGGGTGCCCATCATCAGGCCGTCAAGCGCGGAGAAGCCCATGGTGGTGGCCACGCTTTTGAGTCCTTGCATGGCGCACAGACTGGCGCCACTGCCCAAGTGGGCAACGACGGTGCGCCCGCACGCGGCGTCGCCATGGCGTTCGGGCAAGGCCACTGCCATGTACTCATACGACAGGCCGTGAAACCCGTACCGACGCAGACCGCGCTCCCATGCGGCATAGGGCAACGGCAGGATCTTCTCGACCTGGGGCAAAGTGTGGTGGAAGGCCGTGTCGAAGCAAGCCATCTGTGGCAGATCTGGCTGCTCCCGCAGCAGGATCTCCACGGCTTCGAGCGCGAATGGCTGGTGCAGCGGGGCCAGAGGAATGTAGCCCTTGAGGTCGGCCAGGACATTTGCGTCCAGGCGCACGGGCATGGAGTATTTGCTGCCGCCGTGGACGATACGGTGGGCGACCGTACCTACGTGGCGGCCGTCGAGCCGCCGGCTGACACGATCGCGGATGAGGCGCAGTGCGGCGCGATACGGATGTGCCGTGTCCAGTTCGATCGAGAACGGCGCAACTCCGGTCTCTCCGAAATCCGGGTTGGCGCCGCCGATTCCCTGCACCTTGCCATTCCACAATGCCTGACGCGGCAGTGGCGCGGCCGAGGAATCGAACACCGCAAACTTGATGCTGGATGAACCGCAGTTCAGCACAAGGATCAGTCCGTGTTCGCGGCGCCCGGAGCGGGCCATGGTGACGTCCATCAGGTCGTCCTCTCTGCGCGCCGTCCGCGCGACTTCGCCGAGGTGTGCGGGGGTGTCTGCTGTCTCATCGTCTTCAGACTCAGCGCGCCGTGTAGCCGCCATCGGCGATGAGCTGGGTGCCCACAAGGAAGCTGCTTCCTTCCGACAGCAAAAACGCCACGGCATGGGCGATTTCGTCCGATGTACCCAGACGACCGATCGGATGCAGGTCAACGGCCTTCTGGAGGGCCGATTCATCCAGGAAATCCAGGATGGGCGTACGCACGTAACCGGGATGAATCGAATTGATCCGGATTCCCTTGGACGCATAGGCCAGTCCTGCCGAGCGGGTCAGCCCGGTCACGCCATGTTTGGCTGCGACGTACGCAGGGTTCGCTGCGTCGCCCACCACCCCCAGGATGGAGGAGACGTTGACGATGGCGCCGCCTCCCGAGCGCAGGATGGCGGGAATCTGATGGCGCAGGCCATAGAACACGCCGTTCAGGTTGACATCGATCACCCGGCGCCAGGCGGCAGGGTCCAGTTCTCCCGCCGGGCTCTGGTCGCCACCGATACCGGCGTTGTTGACGGCAAAATGAAGGTCGCCGAACGTATCGACCGCGCAGGCCACGGCAGCCTGGACCTCATCGATGCATGCCACGTCGGCCACGTTGGCCACGGCGTGGCCGCCCTCGGCGTTGATGAGGCTGGTGACGCGCTGCGCATTGTCGGCGCTGACATCGGAGACGACGACATTCAGGCCGTTGCTTGCAAGCAGCCGGGCAATGGCCTCGCCAATGCCAGACCCTGCACCGGTGACCAGGGCTACGCGGCCAGAGAATGAGTACTGCATGGTGTTTCCTCCAAAGGGGTGGATTAAAAAGAGGGGGTTAATAAGTTGCCGATAAGTCGGCTCAAGGGGGTGACAGCCGATAGTGGTGGGCCAGCATCAGTGCGATCGCGCATGAGGCGATGCGTGTATCACGCGAGTCGGCGCGGCTGGTCAGAATGACTGGCACCTTGGCTCCAAGAACGATCCCGGCGCTGGCTGCGCCGCCCATGAAGATCAACTGCTTGGCAAGCATGTTGCCGCTCTCCAGGTCAGGCACGACGAGGATGTCAGCTTGCCCGGCGACCTCGGAAACGATCCCCTTGATACGCGCAGCGGCGATGGAGACGGCGTTGTCGAAGGCCAGCGGCCCGTCGAGCAGGCCGCCAGTGATCTGGCCGCGATCGGCCATCTTGCACAGCGCCGCAGCGTCCAGCGTGGCCGCCATCGTCGGGCTGACCGTCTCGACCGCGGCCAGGATCGCGACCTTGGGTTCGCGCACGCCGATCACCTGTGCCAGCTCGATGGCGTTGCGGATGATGTCTGCCTTCTGTTCCAGAGTCGGGGCGATATTGATCGCTGCATCGGTGACGATGAACGGGCGCGGATAGGCCGGTGTCTGCAACAGGAAGCAATGGCTGACCCGGCGCTTGGTGCGCAACCCCGCTGCTGCCGAAACCAGCGCGGACATCAGTTCGTCGGTGTGCAGGCTCCCTTTCATCAGGGCTTCGACTTCACCTGCGGCTGCCAAGGCGACGGCTTGCTGCGCAGCGGCGTGGCTGTGCGGGACGTCCACAATGGCGACGTCGGCCAGATCCAGCCCGGCCTCGGTGGCGACTGCTTCGAGCCGCCCTCGTGGCCCGACCAGCACCGGCTCGATCAACCCCGCGTGGCGCGCTTCGAGCGCAGCGGACAGGCTGGGGACATCGCAGGGGTGGGCGACGGCTACCCGAATCGGTTGCAAGTGCGCGACATGCGCCAGCAGGTGCTGCAGGCCTGTGCGGCCCTGCGCATCCGGATGGATTTCCGGCAACGCCGTGCGCGTTCTTTCAATGCGCTCAGTGGGCGCTACGACCTCTACCTGGCCCTGGAAAACCGCCACCCCCTCCTGGCTGGTGCAGGTGCAGTCCAGCGTGACGTGATGGGTGGCCGTGTCTTTGCTGCTCACCTGCATCTGCACGGTCAGCCTGTCGCCGGGCCGAACGGCTCCGAGCAAGCGCAGGTTCTGGCTGACATATTGGGTTCCAGGCCCCGGCAGGCGTGTTCCCAGCACAGCCGAGATCAGGACGTTTGCACAAATGGCCTCCGTGGTGTCCCGCGAGGGCGAAGACACCGAAGATTCCGGATCCACATCGCCCGATTGCAGCGCGAACATGTGGATGTCTTGCGGCGAAAACGCGCGTTCGAGGCTGGCGCTGTCGCCGATGGCGATCTCGTCGAAGGTGCGGTTGCGCAGAACCTGCAATGCGTCGGCGGCGCCATCGACCGGTGCGGAGGACGTCGTCATTTGCCTTTCCCTCGCCGTGTTTGACTTGTCCGCGGGGCGGCTGGCGTCTTGGACACAGTTTTCTGCGTAGCAGTTTTCTTCTGAGGCGCCTTAGGCTTTGGAGAGGATGTCTTGGAGGTCGTGTTTATGGCCGGAGCGGAGGTGTCACTGGCGGAGCTCGGCATGGCTGGCGCCGCATTCGCATCCTCGACCGCAGCGGATGTGCCACTGGCAGAGCGTGGCATGGCGGTTGTCGACTTCGCGTCCACGACCGTAGCGGAGGTATCAGTGGCGGGACTTATCACGGCGGGCGCCGAAGCCGCCTGCGCTTGGCGCTCGGCCTGCTCGAACAAGGTAGAAACCTGTTCCAGCCTGGTTTGTTCTTGTGCGGACAGCACACCGCCGCTGCCAATCACTTGCACGATCATTCCCGCCACCTGGCGGATGTCATCAGGCGCTATGCCGTTGAGCAATCCGGGGATGGCGGACACCGTGGCGTCCTCGTCGAGCCTCATGAGCAAAGCCTGCCGACGAACGAGGTGGCGAAAGGCCTGCATGTCGAAGTCGCTGCCCAGGCGGGGACGCACCAGTTGCTCTGCGTGCCGGAAGTGCCGCCCGTCGGCCTCGCCACGCGCCGCGAGCACGAAGAACAGTGCCCGTATGACGGCTTCGGCGAGCCCGCCGCTGTGAATATCCGCTTCGAGCCGTGTCAACTCTTGCGCCAGATACTGGCGATGCTCGGGCGTCTCGCTGGGATGGGGTCGCGGCGGTGCATCGTCGTGCAGGCTCTGTCCAGTCATGGCCTGCACCAGCGGCAGGCTGTACAGCGTGTCAAACGCCTGTGCGTAGATCTGGTCGCGGCAATCACGGAATTGATCCAGCATCTGTTCGACGGCGGTGGAAAACTGCGCCTGCAGTTGCAGGAAAGGGTTGGCCTCGGAGACGGGCTGACGATGGTCGCGCACGTGTTGCGCAGCCTCATGTACTGCGGCGGCGAGCGGATGCCTGTCAGACCACAATTCATAGCCCATGCGCAGCGGATGCAGCGGCTCCAGCCACTTCGCACCCTGGTCCGTGACCAGGGCACGCATCCATGGCTGCACGAAGCTGCGGTAGCAAGCCAGGTTGACCTCGGAGATCCGCGCAACGGCGGCGAACCGGCGATCGTTCTCAGGGTCGGGACGGACGATCTCACGGACTTCATCGATGTTGCTGCGCTGGATCCGAGTCAGGTAGGCGTTCCCGGTCGGCTCGCCTTCCTGCGACCCGTCGGGATTTTCATCGACCAGCATGCGGTGGATACCGGCCGGCAGCACGTCGATGACGTCGATGTTGGCGGCGAACTCCTGGTGCTCTTTACGCCCGACGCTGCCGGAGACGAAGATACCCAGATGCCCGATGCTGTCATGGGTGGCGTAGACGATGGTCTGGTCATGCCCCATCACGTCCAGATCGTTGCGGTACAGATCGGTGATCCAGCCCAGGGCCTGGGGCGGTGGCGTGATGTTGTCCCCATAGGAGCAGAACACCACGATCGGCGAGCGAATATTGCGCAGGTCGATGCGCACGCCATCAGACGTCACCAGCTGCGCCGTACTCAGTTTGTTGCCGATGAACAGGTTATCGACGATGTACTGTATTTCCACATCGTTCAGGAACACGTGGCCGCCCCAGTACTTCTCGAATTGCAGGTGGCGCGGGCCTTCCGTGTCGACCTTGGCGTACAGGTTGTACTGTTTGCTCCACAGCGTATTGGCCGGGTCCAGGTTCTCGAAGTTCTGTACCAGCCAGGCGCCGTCGAACCGACCGGCGCCCAGATCGCCGGTCAATGCCGTCAACCAACTACCGCCGGTCAGGCCGCCTGCATAGCGCATCGGCATGTCGCCCGCCCAGTACGACAGCGGCGCGCCGGCGACGATGATCGGTCCGAACAGTTCGGGCCAGACGGCAGCTGCCATCAGGATCTGCCAGCCCGCCTGGCAATTGCCGATGACCGCGGGCTTGCCGCGGCTGTCGGGGTGCAGCTCGCCGACCTTGCGCACGAAGGCCGCTTCGGCACGCATGACATCCTCGACGGTCTGGCCGGGAACGGGATCGGGCAGAAAGCCAACGAAGTAGCAGGGATGGCCTGCCTTCAGAGCAGCACCGACCTCGCTGTCGGGTTTGAAACCGCCGATGCCCGGGCCATGGCCCGCGCGGGGATCGACCACCACGAACGGCCGCTTCTTGGGATCGGCCGGCGCGTCGGCTGGCGGCAGGATGCGCACGAGGCCATAGTTGACTGGCCGCGGAAGCTCCAGCCCGGACATGATGACCTCTGAGGCGAAGTCGAGTACGTTCGGCGTCTGCTCCTGCAAATGCTCCTGGTACTGGTTGCCGCGTTGGCGGCGAACGTCGGCATACAGAATGGACCGCTGCCAGGCATCCACTGCATACTCGTTTGCCATCGCCGATAGTCGCAACGGGTCCCACAGCAACTGCCCCCAAGCGGCCGTTGGTGATGTCGTGGTGTCTTGATTCATGGCGATGGGCACTCCGTCTATGATGAAACTGAAAAATTGAATGAAAAGGGGCCGCAGGCACATCGTCTTGCCGGCCCTTCCTCACTCAGTACATGTGCTGGCCACCATTCATCGACACGTTGCTGCCGGTCATGAACCCCGCAGACTCACTGGCGATGAATGCAACCAGTGCGGCGATTTCCTCAGGCCGTCCCAGACGACCCACGGGAATACCGGCAACCACCTGCTTGACCACTTCCTCCGACATGCTCGTCACCATCTTCGTATCCAGATACCCCGGCGAGACGGTGTTGACCGTCACGCCCTTGCGCGCCACCTCCTGCGCGAGGGCTTTGGTGAATCCATGCATCCCGGCTTTCGCGGCGGAGTAGTTGGTTTGGCCGAACTGCCCCTTCGAGCCGTTGATGGAGGAGATGTTGATGATCCTGCCCCAGCCCCTTTCGAGCATGCCGTCAATGAATGGCCGAGTGACGTTGAATACAGAATCGAGATTGACGCGCAGGACCGCATCCCAATCGGCGTAGCTCAGCTTGCGGAACGTAGCATCACGCGTGATGCCCGCGTTGTTGACCAGAATGTCGATGTGGTGACCGTCTGCTTGAATGAGGCCGGCCAGCTCCTGGCAGGAGGCATGGTCGGCCACATCCGCGCCGTAGGCGATGAAGTTGTAACCTTCACCCGCCTGGGCTTCCAACCACGCGCCGATGCTGGCATTGCCTGGCGAGTGGACGACGATCACGGTATGGCCAGCATCGTGTAAGGCCCGGGCGATGGCCTCGCCCAGGCCACCGTTGCCGCCCGTGACCAGGGCGGTGCGTTGTTCAGCCGGCATTGCGGCCACCGGTCTTGCCCGGTGCCTCCTTGTCCTGTGCCGAGGCCCACACGGCTCCCCACTGTTTGAAAATATCCTGGAACGGGAGTACCGCATCGCCCTGGCCTACGGCCTGCGTAACCGATTTCTGCCAGTCTTGAATGGCTTTTTGCAGGCCTTGGGTGAAGGTTGTCTGGTTCTTGATCGCGACTTGTGTCAGCGCCTGCGCGCCGCCCACGTGGTGCTGAAACTGACGCCAGAAGGTTTGTGCGGGCAGCGTGGCCAGTTCCTGCCAGTTCTCCGCCTTAAGCAGGCTTTCGATTTCCGCGCCGGACTCGGCAATGCCGTCTTTGCCCGCGCGCGCGGCGTTCTCCAGCCATTGCTGGCCGTTTTCCTGCATCAGGCGTTGGAGGCGCAGCTGCAGTTCCAGGTTCGCCTTGAACAGGTTGGGAGGGATGGTTTCATTGCTCATGGTCAAACTCCTTACTGGGTTGAGTGCCCAATCGGGCGGTCAGACGATCAGGCCATCTGGCCGATCGTTTTGCGAAAGCGTGCTAACGACAGGAAAAACAGCACCGTGCCGATCAGGGCCAGCGCCAGGAAGGGCTGCCACACCGTCTCCAGCCCCGCGCCCCGATAAAGGATGGCCTGGCTCAGTTCCACGAAATGGGTGGTGGGTGCGACCAGCATGATGTTCTGCACGATCTCGGGCATGCTTTCGCGTGGCGTAGTGCCACCCGACAGCATCTGCAGCGGCATGATGGTGAGCATCATCAACATGCCAAACTGCGGCATGTTGCGCGCCAGCGTGGCGATGAAGATGCCCATCGACGTAGTGGCGAACAGACTGAGCGCTGCACCGGCGAAGAACAGCGCGATGGAGCCCTCGATGGGCACGCCCAGGACGCCGCGCACCATGAGGGTGAGCGACAGGAAGGAGGCGATCAGCACGACCAGGGCCATCGACCAGACCTTGGAGAGCATGATCTGGGCGGGAGTCACGGGCATCACCAGCAGGTGTTCGATGGTGCCGTGCTCGCGCTCGCGGATCAGTGCTGCGCCGGTCAGGATGATGGACAGCAGCGTGATGTGGTTGATGATCTGCACCACCGAGCCGAACCAAGCCTTGTCGAGGGCGGGGTTGAAGCGTGCGCGCAAGGCCAGATCCACAGGTGGCACGGTGGCGCCGCGATAACGTTTGACGAACTCATTGACTTCGCCGGTGAAGATCTGCTGTATATAGCCACTGCCGGTGAAGGCCTGGCTCATGCGGGTGGCGTCGACATTGAGCTGCACGGCAGGCGATCGCCCCGCCAGCACGTCGCGCTGGAAGTTGGGCGGAATGACCAGAGCGAAGGTGTACAGCCCCGCGTCCATGCCCGGGTCCACGTCCCTATAGTCGATCATGGCCGGCTGGGTGAACTGCGGGGGGTAGAAGGCCGAGGCAACCCGCTGGGACAGCGCCGAATTATCCTCGTCGACGATGGCGATGGGCGCGTTGTGCAGCGTCTCCGGCATGGACGTGGCCTTGGTGTAGACCGACGCGGTGAACACATAGACGATGAGTACGAGCATCATCGGATCACGCCAAAGGCTCCACAGCTCCTTGACACCGAGGTCGTAGATGTTGGCAACGTTTCTTCCGCTCATCTCAGCGCTCCTGCTTCTTGAGTAGCAAAACGGCCGCACCGAGAATCACCGGAACCGACAGCAGCATCGACCACAACGGCCCCGCCAGATCGGCCAGGCCGAGCGCTTTGCTGAACACGCCACGGCTGATGGAGATCATGTGCGTGGCGGGGTAGATCTCGCCGATGAACTTGCTGGAGCCTTCGAGCGAGGACACTGGATCGATCAGGCCGGCGAACTGGGTGGCCGGAATCAGGGTGCCGATCATGGCGAAGAACATGGCCGCGATCTGGCTGCGCGTGACGGCCGAGGCGAGCAGCCCCATGCCTGTCGCGGCGAAGGAGAAGATCAGCGCGGCCAGCGCCAGGGTCAAGAAGCTGCCCTTGACCGGCACACCGAAGATGGTGACCGCGAGCAGGCTCATCAGCAGGAAGTTCACCATGGCCAGACCGACATAGGGCAGTTGCTTGCCAAGCAGGAACTCGATGCGCGTCACCGGCGTCACGTACAGATTGGTGATCGACCCGGTTTCTTTCTCGCGCACCACCGCCAGCGCAGTCAGCATGGCCGGCAGCATGAGCAGCAGCAGAGGGATCACCGCCGGCACCATGGCTGGCAGACTCTTGACATCGGGGTTGTAGCGAAAGCGCGTCTCGACGCTCGCATTGCCTGCTGCGCTGGCGCCGCCGCGCTCGCTGGCCTGTACCAGCAGCCAGTGCTGGTGCATGCCCTGAACGTAGCCCTGCACGGTTTCGGCGCGCTGCGGCATGGCGCCGTCGAGCCACGCACCGATCTGCACGTTCTGGCCCCGCAACACATCGCGGGCAAAGCCAGCGGGGATTTCGATGGCCAATGACAGTTCGCCGCTGCGCATGCGCCGGTCGAGATCCTCGTAATCGACGATAGGCGGGTGCTCTGTGAAGTAGCGCGAGCCGGCCAGGTTCAGCGTGTAGCTTTGGCTGAGCGTGGTTTGGTCGCGATCGAGCACCGCATAGCTCAGGTCCTCGACGTCCAAGGTGATGCCGAAGCCGATCGCGAACATCAGGAGCAGCGAACCGCCCAGCGCCAGGGTGGCGCGCACCGGATCGCGCTGCAGTTCCAGTGCTTCGCGCCACAGATAGCTGAGCATGCGGCGCAGGCTGAAGCCTTCAGCGTTGTGCCCGATGTGCTCAGTGTGTGTCGCTGGCGTCTGAATCGCCGTATTGGCGGCCTCGGTGGGGCCGGCGGGAGCGACCGTGCCGCCCTCCGCCTCGATGAGGTAGCCGATGAAGGCCTCTTCGAGGGTTTTAGCGCCGCGCTTCTCGACCAGCTTGGCGGGCACGTCGCTGTCGAGCACCTTGCCCGCATGCATCATTGACATGCGGTCGCAGCGTTCGGCCTCGTTCATGAAGTGGGTGGAAATGAAGACCGTCACCCGGTCGCGACGTGACAGCTCGATGAGCAGCCGCCAGAATGCATCGCGCGCTACTGGATCGACCCCGGAGGTCGGCTCGTCCAGAATCAACAGTTCGGGCTTGTGCACCATGGCGACTGCCAGCGACAGGCGCTGGCGTATGCCCAGAGGCAGGCTGGCCGGCAAGCTGTCGATGACTTCCACCAGGCCGAAGCGCTCCACCATCTCTTCGACGCGGCCCGGAATGTCCTTCGGGGGCACGCTGAACAGCTTGGCGTGCAACTCCAGGTTCTGGCGTACCGTGATTTCGCTGTAGAGCGAGAATGCCTGCGACATGTAGCCGACGCGGCGGCGGGTGTCCAAGTCATGCGGGTCCACCTCATGACCGAACAGCCAGGCTCGTCCCTCGCTCGCCGGCAGTAGCCCGGTGAGCATCTTCATCGTCGTAGACTTGCCGCAGCCGTTGGAGCCGAGGAAGCCGAAGATTTCACCGCGCCGGATGCGGAAGGACACGCTGTCGACGGCGACGAAGTCGCCAAAGCGCATGGTCAGCCCTTTGGCCTCGATGGCGATGTCGTCGGCGCCGTCTTCCGGCAAGGGAGGAATGACCACCGGTTTGTGCCCGCGCTTTTTCTCTTCTGGGAGCAGGCGGATGAACGCCTCTTCCAGGTTCGGGCTGCCTGTTCTTTCCAGCAATTCCTTCGGTGTGCCGGTGGCGAGAACCTTGCCGTCGTCGATGGCGGCGAGCCAGTCGAAGCGCTGCGCCTCGTCCATGTAGGCGGTGGCCACGATCACGCTCATGCCGGGGCGGTCGGCGCGGATGCGTTCGATCAGATCCCAGAACTGTGCGCGCGCCAGCGGATCCACGCCGGTCGTCGGTTCATCGAGAATCAGGAAATCCGGGTCGTGAATCAGCGCGCAGCACAAGCCCAGCTTCTGCTTCATGCCCCCGGAGAGCTTGCCTGCCGGACGTGCCAGGAATTTGAACAGGCCCGTGGCCTGGGTCAGCTCATCGATGCGCTGGCGGCGCTCGGGCGCGTCATGGCCGAACAGCCGCGCGAAGAATTGCAGATTCTCCTCGACCGAGAGCGTCGGATACAGGTTCTTGCCCAACCCCTGCGGCATGTAGGCGATGCGCGGGCACACCAGCTTGCGGTGGGCCTTGCTGGCCATGTCGCCACCGAGCACCTCGACCGTGCCTTCCTGGATGATGCGCACACCGGCCAGCAACGAGAGCAGGCTGGACTTACCCACGCCGTCGGGGCCGATCAGACCGACCATCCGTCCAGCGGGGATGTCCAGGTCAATGCCATCCAAGGCAATGACGTCGCGGTAGCGCAGTCTTACCTGGCGGACACTTGCAACGGTCGCGAGCTGCGCGCTGTGGCTCATACCTTACTCCGGCACACGAACGGAGAGGTTCTGAGGCCACTCGGCCTTGGCGTCGAGCTTGACCCAGGCTACGCCGGGCAGACCGGTCTTGACCTGGTTCAGGTGCTCACGCAGCAGCTCCTGCGAGATCTGTGCGCGCACGCGAAACATCAGCTTTTGTCGCTCACTGGCGGTTTCCACCGTCTTGGGGGTGAACTGCGCTGCGCTGGCGACGAAGGAAACGGTGGCTGGAATCACATACTCGGGCGCGGCATCCAGAATGATGCGAACCTCCGAACCCAGCGCAACGCGGCCGGCCACGGTTTCGGGCAGGAAGAAGGTGATGTACACGTCCGACAGATCAAGGAGGTTCAAGACACGTCCGCCCGCTCCAAGCACCTCGCCGGGTTGCGCGACACGCACCTGAACCCGTCCGTCGCGCGGAGACCGCAGTTCGCTGTCGCGGATGTCGGCTTCGATGCGGCTGATACTGGCCGTAGCGGCGGACACGCTGGACTGCGCGCCGACAAGCTGCGCCCTGGCGGCTTCGACCGCGGCGCGGGCAGCGGCGGCCTGTGCCTTGCTGGCCGCGAGGGTCGCCTGGGCGCCCCGTACGCGCGCCCGGTCATCGTCCAGTTCCTGGATCGAGGCGGCTCCCTCACTCGACAGCGTGCTGGAGCGTGTCAGGCGCCGTTGCGCGGCGTCCAGTTCCGACTCGCGCTGACCAACCAGAGCCAAGGCGGCAGTCACGTCGGCTTCACGCAGCGCCACCTGTGCCTGCGCCGCGGTCACCGAATGCTCAGCCTGCTGACGCATGGCCAGGGCCTCGTCGCGCTGCGCTTCCAGCGTTTCCAGCCGCATCTTGGCCAGTGGCTGGCCGGCTGTGACGAAATCGCCTTCACGCACCAGGATGTCTTCGATGCGGCCGGGAAGCTTGGTGGCCACGTCGATCTCGGTGGCTTCGATGCGGCCATTGCCGTTGACGAATCCTTCGCCCGGGCCGCTGTCGGTAAACCTCGTCCAGCTCCACCAGGCCAGCGCGGCAACAACCGCTGCAGCGAAAGCGACCAGGAGTTTTTTCTTGAGAGAGGGGGAGACAGTCATGGGTTCGGCGTGCCTTAACGGGTTGATGGGGTGGAAGCGGGAGTCGAGGCCGCACCCTGTGCCTCGCCGGCTGCGGCGAGGGTGCCGCCGCCGAGCGCGGCATACAGCGCCACCTGGCTGGACAGCAGCGCGCGGCGCGCCTGTACCAGTTGTTGCTGGGCTCCCAGCAGATCGCGTTGGGCATCCAGCACTTCCAAGAAGGCGGCCGAGCCGTTGTCGTAGCGCAACTTGGCCAGGCGTGCGCGTTCGCTTTGCGCTTCCAGGTTGGCTCTCTGGATCGTCAACTGCTCAGCCAGCCAGTGCTTTGCGCTCAGCGCATCGGCCACCTCGCGGAAGGCCGATTGAATGGTTTTTTCGTATCCGGCGACGGCGATGTCGCGGCGCACTTCGCTCAGCTCCAGATTGGCGCGGCGGCGCCCGCCATCGAAGATGGGCAGCGACAGGGTGGGCATGAAGGTCCAGGCGCGACTGCCGGAATCGAACAAGCCATTCAAGTCGGAGCTGGCCGTGCCGAAGCTGCCGGTCAGCGCAATGCGCGGCAAGAACGCCGCGCGGGCCGCGCCGATGTGGGCATTGCTGGCACGCAATTGGTGTTCGGCGGAAATGATGTCCGGGCGACTGACCAGCAGCTCCGAAGGCAGACCGGCCCGCAGCTCAGCCAGAACCGTCGTTTCATCGAAGGGTGCCTTGGCGGGCAGCGGGCCGGGATCAGCGCCTACCAGCAGTGCCAGGGCGTGCAGTTGCGTGGTGCGAGCTTGCTCAAGCTGCGTCAGCAGCGCCTGAGCTTGGTTCAGCAGGGTCTGGACCTGTGTGAGATCCAGCTTCGAGGTCGAGCCGACTTCGACGCGGCGCCGGAAAATGCGATAGGACTCCTCGCGGGTGGTCACGGTTTGCCGTGCGATCGCCACGCGTTCGTCGATCTCGCGCAGGCCAAGATAGCCGTCCGCCACCTGGGCGATCAGCGCCAAATGGACGGCCTGGCGAGCCGCGTCGGAAGCCAGCCAAGTTTGCAGGGCGGCGTCTTCCAGGTTGCGGATCCGACCCCACAGATCCAGTTCCCAGGTGGTCAAACCCACCTCGGCCCGGTACTCGCCGCCCACCTGCGATCGGCCCGACATGTTCAGGTCGCCAGGGACGCGCGCGCGTCCACCTTGGGCGCCCACGCCCATGGCAGGAAAACGATCCGAGCGCTGAATGCGGAATGTGGCGCTGGCTTCCTCGACGCGCAGCGCGGCCACGCGCAGGTCGCGGTTGTTTTCCAGCGCGGTCTCGATGAGGCGTTGCAGCAGGGGGTCGGTGAAGTACGCCTGCCAGGCAAGCTCTCCCGCGTGGGCGCCGTCGGTGCCTGATCCAAGATGCGCGGGCCAGGCTTCGGGCACGGGCAATGGCGGGGTGTCTGGCGCCGGAGCGAGCGACATGCAGCCGGTCAAGACGACGGCGCTCAGGGCCAACGAGGCAGCGCGCAATCTGAACGCAGGAAACAACGGGGAAGTTGGGAGCATGGTCACGTTCCGTACAGGTATCGGGCTGAAGAGGGTCTGGTCGCAGAGGAGGGAATGGCTGCCACCCGCGCAATGCGGGGTTCGTGGCTGGTGTCCGCAGGCCCTACTTTCTTGCTTGCAAGTGCTGTCAAGCCCACTTCATCTCCTTGTTGATATGTGCATCCCCGTGTTCCCCGGCTGGTTGATAGGGCGCTCTTCCTGTGTCGTAACCCGATGTGCCAGGTTCACTCGCGCCCTGTGTTGATCTGCATTGTGAAATCTGAAAACAAACGACTGGACGATTATTTTCAATTATACGTTACAATCCAAGAACCGCAATCAGCGGGCTCGTCGGTCATTGACGCAGGTCAATTCGAGCTGCCGGCTTGGGTTCAAGGAAGGCCCTGATTCTTGGTAGAGCCGGTGACAGGCCCATGGGAACACCCCTCAGATCTTTGAACAGAGCCTTTGAATGCCACCCAAGAAAGATGACGCGCCAGACAACAAGCGCCGCTACCTGTCCTCTGCCGCCAGGAAAGAGGAAATACTCGACGCGGCCCTGGTCGAATTCGCGGATCGGACATACAACGCAGTGTCGATGGAGCGCCTGGCGGAATGCGCGGGCTTGTCCAAGGCTGGCATCTATGCCCACTTCAAAAGCAAGGAAGAAATTTTTCACGCCTTGCTCGAACGTACGACGAAGCAGATTTGTGATTTCCAGGGCTGGCTCCCGGATGAGGATCTGACGTTGCCAGAGCTGGTAGATGTCTACCTGGATCGCCTGTACGCGACCTTCAGCTCCCCTGCCACGATGTCGATCTACCGGCTGCTTCTGGCCGAAAGCGCCAGAACACCAGAGCTGGTGCAGCGTTGGCACAACGAAGTTGCGCACGGACTGAAAGAGCGGGCGCAGACCATCATCCACCGCAACATACGCCGAGGCGTCATTCGCCCAGGCGTCTTGACCGAACACTTCTTCCCGTTGGCGCTCGCGCCCGCAGTGCTGTGGCTGAGTTCCTCGATGCTGTCCAAGGGCAGTCCTTCCATCTCGCTGGTGCAGTTACGGGATGCGCACCGGCAACTGTTGCTTGAGCTTTTGCAGCCTCAATGAGCGGAGTGATGCACATAGTCCTGCGCGCCCTTGCAGGCTTGGCGATCGGCTTTGTGGTACTGCTGCTGACTGTGTGGGGTGCGCTGGCTCTGTGGCATCAGATGCCGGGACCTTCGGTGGTGCGATGGTTCGTCATTGCCATGTGGTCTACGTTGGGTGTGACCGTTGTCTTGTCGCGGGCGGGCTTGCTTGGGCGGCGCAATCGCAACATCGCCGGATTCGCATTTGTGATCGCAGCCGCCTCCCTGCTCATGTGGTGGGGGACGCTGCAGCCGTCACACCAGCGTGTATGGGCTGACGATGTCGCCCAGTTGCTGGAGGCCAGGATCGACGGCAACCATGTTCACCTGAATAATGTGCGCAACTTCCAGTGGCGCAGCGAAACCGACTACACCCCGCAGTGGGAGAGCCGCACATACGAC
The DNA here is from genome assembly GCF_002980595.1 of Malikia granosa. GTDB lineage: Bacteria > Pseudomonadota > Gammaproteobacteria > Burkholderiales > Burkholderiaceae_C > Malikia > Malikia granosa. The sequence goes on along the minus strand of NZ_PVLQ01000056.1, from coordinate 2,281 downwards.
CTGGATCGTCTGCGCAGCGCCGACTTGGTGCTTTCCTACTGGATGGGGCCGCACATCGCCCACACCCTGGTGTCGTTCGGCTTCGATGGCGGTGAACGCGTGGTGTTCTCGCTGGAAATTCGCAAGGAACGCCATGAGTCCTTCTCGGCGGTAGGAGGATTCTTCCGTCAGTTCGAGCAGATCCTGGTAGCCGCCGATGAGCGAGACATTGTGCGTACGCGCAGCAACGCGCGAGGCGAAGATGTTTATCTCTATCGCTTGCAGATGAATCAGGCGAGTGCCCGCGCGTTGTTTCTGGAGTTTCTGAACGCGGCCAATGAACTGCGGCAGAAACCGCGCTTTTACAACACGTTAACCAGTAACTGCACGACCATCGTATTCGAGCTGGCCCGGGTCATTGCGCCCGCATTGCCAATGGACTATCGCCTGCTGCTGTCTGGATATTTTGCGCGGTACGTCTACGACATGCATGGATTGACGCCTGGCTATCGTTACGATGAATTGCAGGCACTGGGGCATATCAACGAACGTGCCCTTGCTTCCGATGTGTCAGAGGATGACTTCTCGATGTCGATTCGACAAGGCGTGCCAGGCATCCCTGCCAACGAGGTGAATCCATGAGGTTCCCGCAGGCCTGCCTTCTCATTACATGCGCCGCTCTTGCTCCGCTGCTGCTGGGGGGCTGCTCGATCCTGCGCGAGTTCGGCCCAGTGGTTGAAGTTCATACGCTACCTGCCAGGGAGGCCATCGAACTCAAGCGCGGCGACATCCTGACACGTGGCAAGCTCAGCGATGCGACTGTCCAGACCATCAGGGTGGCGGCATTGGATGAGCAGGCATGCGCAAAGCCGATCTCCTCGGAGTGCGCGGAGGCCTTGGCTACCGTGACGGGGGTTGCCACGGATAGACGCCTGGCTGCACTGTCCGAACTATGGCTGGCGCAGGCTCAGGCCATGAAGCCCGGTTCAGCGCAGCAAGCCGCCTGGCTTGAGACGATTCGCTATGCCTATGCTTATCTGTTCCTTGGTGACCATACTCCGGGAGAGCGGGCCTTCGAGGATCGCCAGACCCAAGTGCGGGATTGGTATAACTATGCCGTCGAGCATGCGGCCACCGGCATGTTCGAAGTTCGGCAACAAATGCCGACGCAGTTGCCCGACCAGACCAGTTGGAACATTGCAGGCTGGGAACTGAAGCTGGATATGCGCGGCGCGCGCTTACCGGGCACTACGGCGGTGCCAGCCGAACTCCTGCCAGCCTCGTCCCTGTCTTTCCGTGGATTGCGTAGCCTCTACCGGCGCGACGGCTTTGGCGCCGAGCTTGTGGCGGTCATTCCGGACGAGTCCCTGAGCGCCGTCCCAACTCGGGGTGGTCGCCCAGCGGCAAAACATGATCAGCAACCGCTGCCCTGGAGCGAGATGCCCGCGCCGTCCATGACGGTTCTGCTGCATCCCGACGGAGACAACTTGGACAGTGTGCTGCATGCTCGTACAGCCCGTCTGACGGTGCATGACCCCTATGTGGAATCGGCCATTATGCTGCGCGGCCAACGTGTGCCGCTGGCGGCCAATTTCACGGCCGGCTATGGCGTATGGCTGGCCCGTGCCAATTTCAACCGCCAGTCGCTGCGCAGCCTGCTCGGGCGCGAGGGTGGCATCGACCGCCCGCACGTCTACTTGATGCAGCCCTACGATCCGAACAGGCGGATCATCGTCATGCTGCACGGACTGGCCAGCAGCCCTGAAGCCTGGGTGGAACTCGCCAACGAAATCCTGGGCGATGAGGCCCTGCGCCAGCATTACCAGATCTGGCAGGTCTACTACCCGACCAACATGCCAGTCGCGTTGAACCACGCCATGATTCGCAGGGCGCTCGGGGAGACGCTGACGCATTTCGACCCATCCGGCCAAGCGCCGGCGTCGTCCGACCTCGTGCTGGTGGGGCATAGCATGGGCGGGGTCATCGCGCGGTTGATGGTGTCGTCAACCGATCAATCGCTGGTGCAATTGGCTGCGGATCACAGTCGGTTGACGCCGCAGCAGATCAGGCGCATTGATCCCATGTTGCGCTTCGAGCCCTTCCCGAATGTCAGCAGTGCCATCTTCATCGCGGCGCCTCATCGGGGCACATCGGTCGCGGGTGGACGCCTGGGGCGCTGGATGGCGGGATTTATCCGCTTTCCCATTACGGTGCTCGAAGAACTCGCCCACACGCTGGTGCCCGATGCGGCTGCCAGCAGCCATGAAAGCCTGGGGCATATCCCGAGTGATTTCAAGGTGTC
>NZ_PVLQ01000055.1 GCF_002980595.1 Malikia granosa | reverse complement strand
GCCACAGCCGTGGACTTGGCGCAACCGTGTTGCGGTGCAACTGACTCGCGAGCAATTCGAACAGATCGCTCCACTGCTGCCACGCCAGCGGGGCAACGTGCGGCTGGACAACTTCGAGGTGGTCAACGCCATCCTGTACGTGGCGGCTAATGGCTGCAAGTGGCGGGCGCTGCCCAGCCACTACGGGCCTTGGCACAGCATCTATACCCGCATGAGCCGCTGGGCCAAGTCCGGCGTGCTCGATGCGGTGTTCGAGCGTCTGCAGAGGCAGCGCCTGATGCAGGTTCGCATCGAAGCCGTGAGCCTGGACTCGACGATCATGAAGGTGCATCCGGACGGCACAGGTGCGCCGAAAAAAATGGGCCCCAGGCCATTGGCAAAAGCCGAGGTGGGTGGAGCACCAAACTTCATCTGGTTGCCGCGAGTGCCTGCGACGTTGTGACGTGGAGCCTGACGCCGGGACAGGCGGCCGACGGTCCCGAGGGGCGCAGGCTGATCGAGGCGATGGGCGGGCCGCATGAGGCCGGGGAAGTGGCGCTGCTGATGGACAGCGCCTACGAAGGCGATGCCACGCGGGAACTGGCCCAGCAACTTGGCTTTGTGCCGGTCGTGCCGCCCAATCCGCAGCGCAAGCAGCCTTGGACACTGGACAAGGAACGCTATCGGCGCCGCAACGAGGTCGAGCGGCTGTTTCGCAGGCTCAAGGCCTGGCGCCGTGTGTTCACCCGCTATGACAAGACCGATGTGATGTTTGCGGCCTTCATCACCGTCGCGTTCATCGCCGAGGTCCTTCGATTGCGTTAACAGGCCCTAGGGCCTGTTAACGCAAGTTGACAAGCAGTAAGTTTTGCCCGAAATTGTTGCAAT
>NZ_PVLQ01000054.1 GCF_002980595.1 Malikia granosa | reverse complement strand
CAATCGAAGAGCCTCGGCGATGAACGCGACGGTGATGAAGGCCGCAAACATCACGTCGGTCTTGTCATAGCGGGTGAACACGCGGCGCCAGGCCTTGATCCTGCGGAACAGTCGCTCAACCTCATTGCGACGCCGATAGCGTTCCTTGTCCAGTGACCATGGCTGCTTGCGCTGCGGATTGGGCGGCACGACCGGCACAAAGCCCAGTTGCTCGGCCAGGTCGCGCGTGGCATCACCTTCGTAGGCGCTGTCCATCAGCAGCGCCACTTCCCCGGCCTCCTGCGGCCCACCCATCGCCTCAATCAACCTGCGCCCCTCGGGACCGTCGCCCGCCTGTCCTGGCGTCAGGCTCCACGTCACAACGTCGCAGGCACTCGCGGCAACCAAATGAAGTTTGGTGCTCCACCCGCCCCGACTTTTGCCGATGGCCTGGGGGCCGTTTTTTTCGGCGCACCCGTGCCATCCGGATGCACCTTCATGATCGTCGAGTCCAGGCTCACCGCCTCGATGCGAACCTGCATCAAGCGCTGTCTCTGCAGACGTTCGAACACCGCATCCAGTACACCGGCCTTGGCCCAACGGCTCATGCGCGTATAGATGCTGTGCCAGGGCCCGTAGTGACTGGGCAGTGCGCGCCACTTGCAGCCGTTGGCAGCGACGTACAGGATGGCATTGACCACCTCGAAGTTGTCCAGTCGCACGTTGCCCCGCTGGCGAGGCAGCAGTGGGGCGATAAGTTCGAATTGCTCGCGAGTCAGTTGCATTGCAACAATTTCGGGCAAAACTTACTGCTTGTCAACTTGCGTTAACAGGCCCTAGGCTGGCCGCAGCGCCCGCTGGCGGGGGCGGCAAAAGCAAAGGCCTGCCACGAGAGCAGGGG
>NZ_PVLQ01000053.1 GCF_002980595.1 Malikia granosa | reverse complement strand
CTTGACCTGCTCGCGGGTCTTAGGGGCAGCAGCATCGCCGGCCAGCGCCGAGCCGGCAGAGAAGGCGGCCAGGGTGAGCGCGAGGATGGAGGCGTAGGTGCGTTGCATGATCAGTTTCCTTTCAGGTTGAACCAGAAGGGCTGCAGCCTGGAAGGCTGGCTGCATGGCCCTGTCGATGGACTCAACTGTAGAATTTCCTTCAAAATAGATAAATAACGGTTTTGTTTTCTTAGTATTTCTAATATAGAAACAATCCAGGACTTGAATCCAGCCGAGCCGTCACGGTGGTCCCGCTCACGGTCACCTGGTCACCCAGAACTGGCCAGGAACAAGCCACCCAGGACTCTGCCCATGGTCAGGCGCAACGGGATCATGGTGGCAGTGGCTGCCCCCTGAGCGGGGACGTATGCATGGATCGGCTTGTTCCGCCTCGAAGGGGTTGCGGTCGTCGGCTAAGGTCTGATGGCTGACCGGTATCGGCCAGGAGCGGTCGTTGGATGTGAAGACTTCGAGTTTCAGCTGTGGCTGATATGCGGCCGTTCCACTCTCATCCGCAAGCTCCAGACATGCCAACATGATCCCGTCCGCAGTTCCTGCAATTCAGCCAGCAATGGAGGTGTTCAGTCCAACTTGACCCACAGCTGCGTACAGCTAGTCACGTTGAAAGAGGCGCAGCAGTACTTCCCGTGTCCACCGGACCAAGGGCGAATGCGCATGCCGCCGGCTCCAGTGCACAGAGACCGTGAAGTCGTTGGAAGGCAGCTCGGTGTCGAGAAGCTTGAAGCCGTTGGCCGGCGTAAACTCCCGCGCGATCGCCTGCGGCATCAAAACAGCGAGGTCGGTGTTCTTCACGATGTCCGGCAGCGCAAGAAAAGTCGAGGTGGTGAGTGTGATCTTGCCGTCCAAGTTTGCCGCCTGCAGCATCTCCAGCGTCTGCGCGTGCGAGCGCACCGCGATCCAGTCCAGCGATTGCATATTGCGCAGCGTCAGCCTGGTCTGCCCGGCGGCAGGGTGCCCAGCGCGTAGCAGGACAACGTAACGGTCCGTCAGCAGCTTCGCATGGGCCGAGGTGGTGAGCTCGGGTAGGAAGCCGATGGCCAGATGGATGTCGCCGCTGTCCAGTGCACCGCCGATGTCTTGCTGCGGCCAGGTCCTGGCCCGTAGCCGGATCCCGGGGGCCACGCACCGCATCTCGCGCATCAACGATGGCAGAAAGCGGGCCTCGCCGATGTCCGTGAGGTGGATGCGCAGTTCGGCCGTGGACCGTGCTGGATCAAAAGCGTTTTCCGAAGCGAGGCCTTCCTCAATCTGCGCGAGCCCTGACTGCACGGAGCGGGCCAGATCCTCGGCGCGTAACGTCGGCCTCACACCCCCCCGCGTTCGCTCGAACAGCGGATCGCCCAAAACCAGGCGTAGGCGCGTGAGCGCCTGGCTCGTGGACGGCTGCGACATGCCGAGCAGCTCAGCAGCGCGGCTCACGTTGCGTGTGCGGTAAATCACGTCGAATACGCGCAGTAGGTTTAGGTCGAGCTGTTCCATTTATTGGATTATCCAATATCACTTAGTAAGCTCATATTGTTGTCAGGATGTCTCAGGTTCTCGACACTGTGCGTACTTCGACACCCATCGCCCACAACACCATGCCCACTGACACCAGCAACCGTCCCACCGTGCGCGAGGCCTTCCTGCGCCTGATGCGCGACCTCGGCATCGACACCGTTTTCGGCAACCCAGGTTCGACGGAACTCCCCATGTTCCGCGACTTTCCCAAGGACTTTCGCTATGTGCTGGGCCTGCAGGAGTCCGTGGTGGTCGGCATGGCGGACGGCTACGCGCAGGCCACGCGCAATGCTTCCATGGTCAACCTGCATTCGGCCGCCGGGGTAGGGCACGCGATGGGCAACATCTTCACTGCATTCAGGAACCAGACGCCGATGATCGTGACGGCCGGTCAGCAGGCGCGCTCCATCCTGCCCTTCGATCCCTTCCTGTCGGCTAGCCAGGCTACCGAGTTGCCACGGCCGTACGTGAAATGGGCTATCGAGCCAGCGCGCGCCGAGGACGTGCCTCTTGCATTGCTGCGTGCCTACCAGATCGCCATGCAGGCGCCCTGCGGCCCGGTGTTCATATCCATCCCCGCAGACGATTGGGACCGCCATACCGACTGGGTACCGGTCCGCCAGGTGAGCCATACGGTGTCGCCTGATCCGGCCATGTTGGCGCAACTCGTGCAGGCACTGGACCGCAGCCAGCGCCCGGCCTTCGTGGTCGGTGCAGGAGTGGACCGCGACGACGCTGTCAATGCGGTAGTGGCACTGGCCGAGCGGCACCAGGCAGCCGTCTACACGGCCCCGATGAGCGCGCGCTGCGGCTTCCCGGAGAAGCACCGGCTGTTCTCGGGCTTTCTGCCCGCGATGCGCGAGCGCATCGTCGAAGCGCTGGCAGGCCACGACCTCGTAGTCGTGCTCGGGGCGCCAGCCTTCAGCTACCACGTGGAAGGCCAGGGTCCCCACGTTCCGGTCGGCACAGACCTGTGGCAGGTCGTCGACGATCCGCAGGTGGCGGCCTGGACGCCCGCGGGCACGGGCATTCTGTCCAGCGTGCACCTTGCCGTCGCCGCGCTGCTGGCCGCGCCGGCACCGACCACTCCCCGCACGACACCGGAACCCCGTCGTCAGGCACCGCAGGCCGAGCCGTCCATGCCGATGTCCGTGGCATTCGTGCTGCAGACACTGGATGCAGCTCGCGGCCCTGATGACGTGGTGGTCGAGGAAGCGCCTGGCTCGCGCGGCGTCATGCAGGCGTGCCTACCGATGCGGGGCTCCGACTCTTTCTACACCATGGCCAGCGGCGGGCTGGGGCATGGCATGCCGGCTGCCATCGGCGTGGCACTCGGTCGCCAGAAGCTTGGCCTGCCAGGCCGCGTCATCGCGCTGATCGGCGACGGCTCCAGCCTCTACGCGATCCAGGCCCTGTTCACGGCCTCCAAGCTGAAGCTGCCTATCAGCTTCATCATCCTGAACAACCAGCGCTACGCCGCTCTGCAGGACTTCGCGCCCGTGTTCGGCTATGCGCCTGGTGACAAGCCCGAGGGCACCGACCTAGAGGGCCTGGACTTCGTTGCGCTGGCCAAGGGCCACGGTCTGCCGGGCCAGCGCGTCGACCGGCCTGAGGTGCTGCGCCACGCGCTGGAAAGCGCGCTGACGCACCCAGGGCCCTGCCTGATCGAACTCGTCGTGGCCTGAGCCGCCCTTTCTTTCCCACCCATGGAGACACATATGCAGCAGATACAACTCCTCATCAACGGCGAAAAATGCCTGGCCAGTCAAGGGCGCTTCTTCGAACGACACAACCCGCTGGACGGCGAAGTCGCCACGCTGGCCCCCGCCGCCTCCGCAGCCGATGCCGTGCGCGCGGTCGAAGCCGCAAGCGGAGCCTTCCCAGCCTGGTCGCGCATGGGCCCCAGCGCCCGCCGTGGCCTGCTGCTCAAGGCGGCTGCGGCGTTGGAAGCCAAGGCCGACGCTTTCACGGCCGCCATGGCGGCGGAAACCGGCAGCTCGGCTATCTGGGCAGGCTTCAATGTGCACGTGGCGGCCGGCATGCTGCAGGAGGCTGCCGCGCTGACCACCCAGGTCGGCGGTGAGGTCATCCCCTCCGATGTGCCGGGCAGCTTGGCCATGGCCGTGCGCCAGCCCGCGGGCGTGGTCCTGGGCATGGCACCGTGGAATGCACCTGTGATACTGGGTGTGCGCGCCGTGGCCACGCCGCTGGCCTGTGGCAACACCGTAGTGCTCAAGGGCTCCGAGCTTTCACCGGCCACCCACGGCCTGATCATTGAAGCCTTGCAGGAGGCGGGGCTGCCGCCGGGCGTAGTGAACTTCGTGACCAACGACCCGGCCGATGCCGGCGCCGTTGTCGAGGCCATGGTTGCGCACCCTGCGGTGCGCCGCATCAACTTCACCGGCTCCACGCGCGTGGGCAGGATCATCGCCGCGCTGTGCGCCAGGCACCTCAAGCCGGCAGTGCTCGAACTGGGCGGCAAGGCCCCTTTGCTGGTGCTCGAAGATGCGGACCTGGATGCTGCCGTCAATGGCGCGGCCTTTGGCGCCTTCGCTAACTCGGGTCAGATCTGCATGTCGACCGAGCGCATCATCGTAGACGCGAAGATCGCTGACGCTTTCGTGGCCAAGCTCGCCGCCAAGGCGCAGGCACTGCCCCTGGGAGATCCGCGCAAGGGTCCCGTGGTGCTGGGCTCGGTGGTCGACATGCGCACCGTGGAGCGTTGCAACGCACTGATTGACGACGCACTAGCCAAGGGCGCCAAGCTGGTATGCGGCGGCAAGGCGGACTCGACCTTGATGCCTGCCACGCTGCTCGACCACGTGACCCCCGACATGCTGATCTATCAGGAAGAGAGCTTCGGGCCGGTCAAGCCCATTGTGCGCGTGGACGGGGTGGACGCAGCTGTCGCCTGCGCCAACGACAACGCCTTCGGCCTGTCTGCCGCGGTCTTCAGCCGCGATGTGGCTAAAGCCTGGAACGTGGCCCAGCGCATCGAGTCGGGCATCTGCCACATCAATTCGCCGACCGTGCACGACGAGCCGCAGATGCCGTTCGGCGGCGTGAAGGAGTCCGGCTACGGCCATTTCGGCGGCCGCGCAGGCATCGACTCGTTCACCGAGCTACGCTGGATCACGGTGCAGACCGCCGAACGCCACTACCCGTTCTGACATGACGAACCGCATGAAGATCACGGTGGTCGGCGCTGGCGCCATGGGCTCACTCTTCGGTGGCTTGCTGGCCGAGCGAGGCCACGAGGTAACGCTAGTCGACGTGAATGCCGCCCATCTACAAGCTATCCAGTCGCAGGGGCTCCGGCTGCACACTGACCAGAGTGACCGCCACATCCGCGCACTGCGCGCGTGCCGACCGGATGAGGCCGACGGCGTGCCAGATCTGGTGCTCGTGTTCACCAAGACACTGCACACCGCCAGCGCACTGGCCGGCGTGGCCCACCTGATCGGTCCAGAGACACACGTGCTGTCACTGCAGAACGGCCTGGGCAATGTGGAGGTCATAAGCCAGCACGCCGCACTAGGGCGCATCCTCCTCGGCGTGACGACATGGCCCGCAGACCTCGTGGGGCCTGGTCATGTGCACTCGCATGGACAGGGCGTCGTGCGCCTTATGTCGGCGGACGGCCGCGACCGGCCTTTCGTGGCTACTGTGGCACAAGCGCTCGACGAAGCCGGCCTGGCCTGCACCGTGGATGCGGCGGTGTGGACCGCCATCTGGGAGAAGGTGGCTTTCAACGCTGCCCTCAACAGCATCTGCACCGCCACCCAGTGCACGGTGGACCAGCTCGGCGCGATCGACGATGGACCGGCTTTGGCCTTTTGCGTGGTCGACGAGGTCCTGGCCGTCGCGCAGGCGCAGGGCGTTACGGTCCATGCTGATGCCTGCAAGGCGCGAGTGGCAGATGCGATTGGGCGGCACGTGGGTCACAAGCCTTCGATGCTGCAGGACGTGCTGGCGGGCCGACGCACCGAAATCGAATCCATCAACGGCGCCGTGGTGGCTGCCGCAGCAGCACACGACATTCCCGTTCCTTGCACGCGCACTTTGTTGCAGATCGTGCGGCTCGTGCAGGCCCGCCAGGCCGGCACCGCGCCCGCAGGCTCGGTCATCCATTGAGCTTTCTTTCTATTTTTCCTCAAAACCGGAGACAACCATGCGTACTCGACGTTCCCTCTTGATAGCCGGCGCCCTCCTGGCCAGCAGCTGCCTTGGCGTGGCCCAGGCCGACAACTACCCCTCCAAACCGGTGCGCTGGGTCGTGGCCTATGCGGCCGGCGGGGGCTCGGACGCGCTAGCTCGCGCCATCGGCACCCAGTTATCCACGCAGCTCGGCCAGCCCGTGCTGATTGACAACAAGCCTGGTGGCGCCACGGTAATCGCCTCCGAGAATGTGGCCAAGTCGCCCGGTGATGGCTATACCGTGTTCACTGCTGACAACGGCACGCTGGTGTTCAACACAGCACTGTTCAAGAAGCTCTCCTACGATCCTCAGAAGGACTTCACCTCCATTGGCATGATGGCGCGGTTCCCGCTGCTGCTAGCTGTCAACCCGAACGCCGGCTATGTCGACGCGAAGGCGTTGCTCGCTGCCGCGAAAGCCAGCCCTGGCAAGCTCAGCTTTGCCACCCCGGGCGTCGGAAGCCCGCACCACCTTGCTATGGAGATGCTCAAGGCCCGCAACAACCTGGACCTGGTGCACGTCGCCTATCGTGGTGCGGCGCCCGCCATTCAGGACGTGGTGGGTGGGCAGCTACCGTTGATGGTCGTGGACTCGGCCGCGGGCATGCAGATGATGAAGGCCGGGAAGCTCAAGCCGCTGGCCACCTTTTCCAAGTCGCGCCTGGCGTCCATGCCCGACGTGCCGACCCTGATGGAATTGGGCTACACGGACATTGAGGCGGTGGCGTGGCAAGGCCTTGTCGTTCCGTCGTCCACGCCCAAGAACATCGTCGCCAAGCTCAGCACCGAGCTGCAGAAGGCCATCCAGTCCGATCCCGTGCGCACCCAGTTCGCCACCATGGGGATCGAGGCGACGCCCTCCGACCCCATCGCTATGCAGAAGCATTGGGCCCAGGAGGGCCAGTTCTGGCCACGTCTGATCCGCGATCGCAACATATCGCTGGATTGAGTTCGACGGGCTACGGCCGCCATAACTGCCGTTCTGTTCGGGTCGACGGCCGTGCTTAGAGGCGGTGAGATCGGCCGAGAATCACCGCCATTGTTTCAACGCTGCAGCACCCGCAAGCGGTGCCTGCGCCGCCGATGACAAAGAGCCCTCGCGCAACCAACTCCTTGAACACACACGTGAACAACATTTCTTCTTCTCGCATTACAGTCGAGCGGCATGCGCGGCATGCGTGGATGGCCTGCTCTGGCAGCGCTGTCCCTTGCGCTGCCCGGGTTGGCATTCGGCGAATGCATGGCCTTCCAAACCCATCAAGATCATCGTTAACTTCCCGCCCGGCGGCGCTGCGGACCAGATCGCCCGTTCGCTGACGCAGCCTTTGCAAGAAGCGCTTGGCCAACCCGTGGTGGTGGAGAACAAGAGTGGCGCGGGCAGCAACATTGGCGGCGAGGCGGTGGCAAAAGCGCCGCCAGACGGCTATACGCTGTTGATGAGCTCGGGTGGCATGGTATCGGTCAATCCGCACATCTATCCGAAAATGCCGTTCGATCCCACCAAGGATCTGGTGCCGGTCGCAACTGCAGCACGTGTTCTCGTCTTTCTGGTGACTTTGACGAGCTTTCCAGCCAAAGACGCCACAGGATTTCTTGCCCATATCCGGGCCAAGCCGGGAAAGTTGTCATTCGGTTCTCCCGGCAATGGCAGCTCGCCGCATCTGGCTGCAGAGATGATGAAGTCTCAAGCGAAGGTATTTGCTATACATGTTCCGTACCGTGGTGCAGCACCCGCGCTGAACGACCTGCTTGCAGGGCAGTTAGAATTTCTCTTCGATCCTGGCGTCGCCATCCCGCATATCAAGGCGGGCCAAAGGTGCTCGCCGGTTGATTGACCACTTCGGTTCGACTGCAGCCAGCCGACAATCCTGCTTAGCAATGCAGCTTCCAGCCTCAACCAGCATCAGCCAAATGATTCAATCGGTGTGATAGTTGCAGACCTCAAGCAATCACCCAGCATGCCCCAAGTCCCAGGTGCGCCATGGCTGCGCAGCTCCTGTCTATGAGCTCATCCATTCCGCCGGATACTGCTGCAGGAAACCGGCTGCGTGCCCCAGTGGCGCATGCAGCCAGTCGTGGTGGCGCTCATCCGGCAGGATCACCACTATGCGCTTCTCGTCCTGCGGCTTGTGGAACTGCCGCATCAAGGGATGATCGTCGGCGTTGATGGTCAGCATGCTGTAGCTGCGCACGATGCGGCCATCGGGCGAGCGCCAGCCGGTCCAGATGCCGGCCAACCCCATCGGCTTGCCGTCGGCGCGCGCGATCCGCGTCGCTACCGCCTTGCCGCTGCGCCAGTCGGGCTCGAAGATTGCATCGGCCGGGATGATGCAACGCCGTCCAAGCCGCCAGGCGTCCCGGTAGCTGGGCTTCTCGGCTACCGTCTCGCTGCGTGCGTTGTAGGTGCGGCGCGAGATCGTCGAATCCTTGGCCCAGTGCGGGATCAGGCCGAACAAGCCGGCCATCGCCTCGCGCTCGGGTGGAGCGCCGCCATGATCCTCGGGGCGCGGCCGACGGATGAAACTGCCCCCATGGCCCGGCCACAGGTCATGCTGCTCGGCACCCTCTGGCAGTTCGACGCCAAAGTGCCGGCGGTAGAGCTCGGGATCGATGGTGGCTTGGTAATGGCTGCACATGCCGCCATCCTAGCAAGGCCATGCTTGCCTGTTTTTTGAGCGCCGCATGAAAGGCGAATCGAAACAAGGACTTGCCTGATCTTTTCCGTACTTTTCCACAAGCTTGGCCACGTCGGCTGGGGATTCACCGGGTACCAGGCCCAGTCATGCAACCACGGCGCTGGCCGCCACTGGAAATCTGACCCCGTTGTTTGGCAGCAGCGACCACCTCCGGCCATCAGCCATGCGATCTGCCCCCGACAATAGCGGAATGCGGATCAACCTCAAGACTCCCTTCGCCGAGAAGGACGAAGCCAAGGCGCTCGGCGCGCGCTGGGACCCGAAGAAGAAATGCTGGTACATCCAGAACGTGGCCAATCTGACGCCGTTCGCGCGCTGGATCAGCGACTCGCCCAGATCCCCCAGCTCGGGGCAGTCGAACGGGCCAGTCGTCACGGGCGGTCCGGTTGTCGCTGGCTGCGGCTGCCAGGTGCTGCCTTGGGAAGACTGCGAGCACAGCGCCAAGGTCTGAGCCAGCCGGTCGCGGCGCGGACCACCGGACCACCCGCGCAATGCATGCTTGGAGCCAGGCGTTTGCAGCCTGGGTTTGGTGCATCTTCTTCGGCCGCCCGGCAGGCTCACCCCTGCACGGTTTTTCCGGCCACGATGAACTGGCCACCGGCGACATGGTGCAGCGTGCGCAGCTCGTCCGGGGCCGCGTCGAAATGCCAACGTCCCTGGCAGAACACCCGCTCGTCGGCCCAGGCGGCTTCCACCTGGCCGATGAAAAGGTCGTAGGCCTGCTGATTGTGCAGCTCGGGCAGCAGGCGGCAGATCAGCCAGCCGACGCAGCCCTGCACCAGGGGCAGCTCATGCCCGGGAGCGTTGAAGATGGGCACGCCAAGCCGGCTGAGCTTGTCGGGCATCTGCTTGGCGCTGTGCGTGCCAACCGCCACGGTCAGCTGGGCCTGGGCCACGCAGGGCAGCTGCAGCGCAAAGCAGCCACTGGCCTCGATCAGCTCGCGGGTGCGGGTGGCCTTGTCCAGTACCACCGTCACCTTGGGAACGTCGCCGTAGTCGAGCACGCCGGCCCAGGCGGCGGCCATCACGTTGTCCGTCCCGTCGTGGCGGGCTGACACCAGCACCGTGGGGCCGTGGTTCATCAGGCGGTAGCACTTGTCCAGCGGGACGGGCGTGAAATGTTCGGGCATGGTGGCTGGTGATGACATGGACAGGACTTTAGCGGTTCCGGCACTGTCCTGTCTGCGCACGATCAGCCCGCAGCGCTTGCTGGCGCCAGTGGGCCGCCAGCGGGGCCTGCCCGCGGCCTGGCGAACCAGGGTGCCAGCCGGCGGGCACCGAAGCCGAGCAAGCTGAAGCAGAACAGGCTGGCGGTGCCGGCACCCACGACGAACCAGCCCTGCAGCGGCATCGGCTGCTGGGTACCCAGGGTGCCGACCAGCAGCCCCATGTCCAGATAGACATGGGGGTCGAGCAGCGTGAACGCCACTGCCTGGTGCACGATGGCACTTCGGCGCAGCCCCTGGCCTGAAGTTCAATGCCAAGGACGAATTGCAGCAGCGCTAGATCGAGCGGCACTGCGGTAGCCCAGTCGACCTGCACTCCCACACCCTGCCCTAACCCCATGCGTTTGTCGCGGCAACCCTGGGTAGGCCTGGGCTGGGCCCTGCATCCGCAGATCCATCTGGACAGTGGTGGCATGGTGGAGCTGGTGCCTGGCTCTCCGCTGGACGTGCCGTTGTACTGGCAGCAGGCCAGGATCGCCTCCCGGGTGATGGACTCGCTGAGTCACACCGTGGCCAGCTCGGCAAGAGCGGAGCTGATCCAGGACTGACCCTTGGCATGTCGGTCAAGGAGTCAAGGAGCGCGCAGAATCGAAGGCCATCGGCGCCCGGCCAGGCTGGCAGCTTGGGATCTATAATCGTTACTATGTTGCGAAACTGTTCGACCCGGCGTTTCACCGCATGGCTTTCCATGCTGGTGCTGGTGTTGAACGCGCTGATGCCACTGGCCGCCCAGGCCATGCGCGCATCGGCCGGAGCTGGAGATGCGATCGAGATCTGCACCTCGACCGGCATGGTCCGAGTGCCGACCGACAAGGCCGACAGCTCCAACGGCACGGACAAGTCCCGCGCAGCCCAGATGCAGGACTGCCCGTTCTGCCAATTGCACGACGATCAGCCCTGGCTGCCACCCGTGCCCGTCGCCTTGCCACGGGTCCAGCACCATGCCGACATGCCGCCCGCCTTCTACCAGGCGGCGCGCACCTCGGCCGTCTGGTTGACCGCGCTCTCGCGCGGACCGCCCTCCCTCCTGTCCTGATCAATTTTCGCCCCGGCAACAGGGCAGTTGGGTCGAGCTCGCTGCCAGTTCAGCGCTACGACCCGGATCAATCCAGGAGTTTCAAATGTTTCAGGACAATGGGTTGTCGCGCGATCATGCGCGCGGCAGCATGGTGTTTGCCGCAGGCGAAGCCGGCCCGCTCTGGCGCGTGACGCAGGGGCTGGTCGCGCTTCAGACCCCTCTTGCCGCAGGTGGTAGGCTGGTGCAGCTTGCCGTCGCTGGCGACCTGATCGGGATCGAATCGCTGTGCGAGCGCCCCTATGCGCTCGAGGCCTGTGCGCTGACCACCTGCCGGCTCGAGCCGGTCGGGCTGGATGGCGAGCCTGATCGGTCACTGTTGATGCGCGAGGCGCTGCTGCTGCAGCAAAGTCGCAGCATCGACATGGCGGAGCTGCGCACGGGTGCGGTCTCGGACCGCTTGTCGCAGATGCTGCAGCTGCTGGGCCATGACTGGCGTAAGCTGCAGTCGGCGCCGCCACGCACCATCGAGGCGATCCGCTGCGAGCTGCCCGTTCTCAGTGACCTGGCGCGTGCGATCGACGCCCAGAAGGAGACCGTCTGCCGCGTGCTGGGCCGCTTGCTGCCCCGCAACCGGCCGCGCCGCGCTGCGGCCAAGGCATCGCTGGAGCTGGCGACATGAAGGCGACAACTCATCCGCTGCTGCGTCAGCTGGCCTGGACCATTGTCATCAAGCTGTTGCTGCTGACCGCGATCTGGTGGGCTTTCCTGGCCGACCAGAAAGTTAAGGTGGATGCCGAGCAGGCTTCCAGCCATCTGCTGCTGCGCCCCACCACTGAGTCAAGCAAGGAGCAAGGTCATGATTTCTGATCAACTGGTTGACCTGTCGCGGCTGCAGTTCGCCGCAACCGCGATGTACCACTTCCTCTTCGTCCCCTTGACCATCGGCATGGTCTGGCTGCTGGTGATCATGGAGAGCGTCTATGTCATGACGGGCAAGACCGTCTGGAAGGACATGACGCGCTTCTGGGGCAAGCTGTTCGGCATCAACTTTGCGCTCGGCGTGACGACCGGCATCACCTTGGAGTTCCAGTTCGGCACCAACTGGGCCTACTACTCGCACTATGTCGGCGACATATTCGGCGCGCCGCTGGCGATCGAGGGCCTGATGGCCTTCTTTCTCGAGTCTACCATGATAGGGCTGTTCTTCTTTGGCTGGGATCGGCTGCCCAAGACACAGCACTTGCTGGTGACGGTGCTGATGGCGATCGGCACCAACCTGAGCGCGCTCTGGATCCTGATCGCCAACGGCTGGATGCAGAACCCGGTCGGCGCCGAGTTCAGCTTCCAGACCATGCGCATGGAGATGACCGATTTCTGGGCCGTGGTGTTTAACCCCGATGCCCAGGCCAAGTTCGTGCACACGGTCTCGGCGGGCTACGTCACGGGCGCGATGTTCGTGCTGTCGATCTCGGCCTGGTACCTGCTCAAGGGCCGCAACGTCGAGTTCGCCAAGCGCAGCTTCCGCGTCGCCTCGGCCTTCGGACTGGCTTCGGTGCTGAGCGTGATCGTGCTCGGCGATGAATCGGGCTACATGGTCGGCGAGGCGCAGAAGACCAAGATGGCCGCCATCGAGGCGATGTGGGAGACCGAGCCGGCACCGGCTGGCTTCAACGTCGTGGCCTGGCCGAACGAGGCCAGGCAGGCCAACGACTGGGCGATCGAGATTCCCTGGGTCATGGGCCTGATCGGCACGCGCTCGCTCGACAAGGAGATTCCGGGCATCAAGGAGATCAAGGCCGAGAATCGCCGTCGCATCGAGAACGGCATCCACGCCGTGGTCGCGCTCGAGGCCCTGCGCAAGAACCGCCAGGACGCCGCAGCACTGCAACTGTTCGAGCAACACAAGGCTGACCTGGGCTTTGGTCTGCTGCTGAAGAAATATGTCGTCGATGTGCGCCAGGCCACGCCCGAGATGATCCAGCGGGCGGTCGACAGCACCGTGCCGCGCGTCGCGCCGATGTTCTGGGGCTTTCGCGTCATGGTCGGCCTGGGCTTCCTGATGCTGGCCCTGTTCGCCCTGAGCTTCTGGAGCACGCTCAAGCCAGGCGGCATGATCAAGCGCCCCTGGCTGCTCAAGTGGGCGCTGTGGATGCTGCCGGCGCCCTGGATCGCCTGCGAGCTCGGCTGGTTCGTCGCTGAGTATGGTCGCCAGCCCTGGACCATCTACGGCGTGCTGCCCACGCACCTGAGCGTCTCGACCCTCAGCGTCGAGAGCCTGTACGGTTCGCTGGCCGGCTTCGTCGGCTTCTACACCGTGCTGTTGATCGTCGAGATGTACCTGATGGTCAAGTTCGCTCGTCAGGGTCCTGGCAGCCTGGGAACTGGCCGCTACGACAACGAAGTCCACGCCTGAAGGAGAAGCTTCCATGTTCGATTACGAAACCCTCAAGGTCATCTGGTGGCTGCTGGTCGGCGTGCTGCTGGTCGGCTTCGCCATCATGGACGGTCACGACATGGGCGTGGGCACCTTGCTGCCCTTCGTCGGCAAGAACGATATCGAGCGGCGGGTGGTCATCAATACCGTTGGCCCGCACTGGGACGGCAACCAGGTCTGGTTCATCACCGGCGGCGGCGCCATCTTCGCCGCCTGGCCGCTGGTCTACGCGACCGCCTTCAGCGGCCTCTACTGGGCGATGCTGGCGGTGCTGTGGGCGCTGTTCTTCCGCCCGGTCGGCTTCGACTACCGCAGCAAGATCCACAATGCCACCTGGCGCAGCGTCTGGGACTGGGGCCTGTTCATCGGCGGCGCCGTGCCGCCGCTGATTTTCGGCGTGGCCTTCGGCAACCTGCTGCAAGGCGTGCCGTTCCATTTCGACGACTACCTGGTCTCCACCTACACCGGCAGCTTCTGGCAGTTGCTCAATCCCTTCGCCCTGCTCGCGGGCGTGGTCAGCAGCGCGATGATCACGATGCATGGTGGGGTCTATCTGGCGCACCGGACCGAAGGCCGAATCCAGCACAGGGCCATCAGCGGCGCGCTGATCGCCGCCATGGTGACGGTGGTCAGCTTCCTGCTGGCCGGGCTCTGGCTGCGCCTGGGCGGCATCGAAGGCTACGTCATCACCTCGGTGGTCGATGGCGGGGCCATGCCCGACCCGCTGGCCAAGACCGTCGTGCGTGCCGCCGACGGCTGGTGGCGCAACTATGAGCAGCAACCGCTGCTGTGGCTGCTGCCGGTGATGGCCACCTGCTCGGCGCTGGTGACCATGGCGCTGCTGATCGCTCGCCGCACCGGCCTGGCCTTCATCCTGTCGTCGCTGGCTATCACGGGCGTGATCGGCACGGCGGGTGCCGCCATGTTCCCCTTCATCATGCCGTCGAGCACCATGCCCAACGCCTCGCTGACGGTCTGGGACAGCGTCTCGAGCCACCTGACCCTAGGCCTGATGCTGGTGGCCACGCTGATCTTCATGCCGCTCATCGTGATCTACACCAGCTGGGCCTACCGCGTCATGCGCGGCAAGGTCACCGAGTCGCATATCCGCGCCAACGAGCACAGCGCCTACTGAAACGAGGAGAAAACCATGTGGTACTTTGCCTGGATGCTGGGGGTGGGCTTCGCCATCCTGTTCGCGATCCTGAACGCGATGTGGGGCGAGAACGAGGAAGCGCGCGAGGCCGCTTTCGCAGCGCAGGGGCTGCCCCCCGATCCGGTGTCAGACAGTCCGGTCGGGCACTGAGGCTGACTGCGATGTCGACGCAAGCCGGGCTGCACTGGCCCTCCCTCCTGGTAGCAATCGTGCTGATGCTGCTGGGCTCGATCGCTCCGGTCTACCTGGCCGATGCACAAGGCCAGGCCAGCCATGGCCTGGCGACGCTGGCCTTCTGGGCCATGAGCGCGGGCTTCGTGCGCGGGGTCGGCTTCATACCTCAGACCAGGCTCTGGCGCTGGCTGTTCTCCGGCTGGGCCTGCACCATCGCCCTGGCAGCGGCCCTGCTGGTGCGCCTGTCGACCGGCTGAGAACCGGCCGGCTCGGTGCTGGGATTGCCGCCCTGAGCGGGGAGCTGGGCAGGGCTATCCCGGCCGCGCTTCAGTGACCCGTACGACGCAGCAGCCGGACATGCATCGGGCGCACGAAGCGGGCGCCCTGCGGGCCCATGTGCGGCTCGAATGCCGCGCGCACGCGGGTGATCACGGCGTCGCTCAGGTCATGCTGGGCAAAGCTGGGGCGCATCATGCGCTGCTCGAACTCGTCGAAGTCGCGATAGCTCACGGCCTGCGCGAAGCGGCGCTCGGTCACCGCTTCCCACTGACCCGTCGTGGCCAGCGCCTGATCCAGCGCGGCCTGTGCCGCGGCTCGCACCACGCCCTCGTCGTTGAACAGCCTGACCAGCTCGTTGAGGGCGCCGTCGTAGATCGGCTCCGAGACATAGAGGTGGCCGCCCGGCTTCAGGACCCGGGCCACTTCCGACAGGGCTTGCGGCAGTAGCGGCAGGGGCACATGGTGCAGGGACTTGAGCATCAGCGCCAGGTCGAAGCTGGCCGCCGGGAAAGGGATGTCCTGTGCGCCGGCAGACAGGAAGTCGAGCCCGGCTTGCGGCTGCGCGAGGTTCCTGGCGTGCTGGATGGCATCCACCTCCAGCCCGGTGACATGGCAGGCGGGAAAGCGTTGCAGCAGCTGGCGTGCCAGCCTGGCGTTGCCGCAGCCGAGCTCGATGAGGCGCAGCCCTGGCAGGGGTACCAGGTCGGCCAGCAGTTCCAGTTCGTTCTGCAGCAGGGGAAGTTGGTCGGCAGCGTACATCTGGGAATGAAGAAGGTTCAAGGATTCCTGGCCTGGGATGATACCCCCATCTGTATTTAGACCCATGGCACAGCATCTACACGCGAATGAGCCGTTGGACCAAGGCCGGTATGCTCGATGCCGTGTTCGAGCGCCTGCAGAGGCAGCGCCTGATGCAGGTTCGCATTGAAGCGGTGAGCCTGGACTCGACGATCAGACCGACGCGCGGGTCTCGGCCGACATGGTGGAGGCTGGCGGCCTGGCGCCGTGGCAGGACTGGAACTGGCTCGACCGTGAGCCTGCTGCTTGACGGCGTCCGTACAGCGCGGACCCGCCGGCGATGCACGGCTACCTGACGAGCCTGCCGGGTATCAGCCGGATCCATGACCTGCACAGCTGGGCCATGGACATCGCCACTGAGCTGTGACGCACAGGCCATGGAGGCGGCACGGCAACTGGGGCCGGCGCTGTTGGCTCAGGCACCGGTCAGCCAGCCCTGCACCTCGGCCACGGTCGGGATATGGGCGCTGCTGACCACTTTTTCGTTGATCACCAGGCCTGGCGTATGCAGGATGTCGTAGTTCAGGATTTCATTCATGTCGGTGACCTTGACGAAATCGACCTCGATGCCGGCGTTGGTAGCAGCCTCGCGCGCCACGGCCTCGAGCTTCTTGCAGTTGGCACAGCCGGGGCCGAGAATCTTGACAGTCAGCATGGTGTTCTCCTTCGATGGGTCAGGTGGTTCAAACGGGAGCCGATTTGCGTTGACGCTGGCGGAGCCAGGCCAGACCGGCCGCCAGGACGGCAATGAACAGGCCCAGGGCCAGGCTCAGCGGCAGCCAGCCCAGACCGTCGACCCAGGCACCGTACAGCAGGCCGGCGCAGATGCTGAACAGCGCCACCAGGCCGACGTAGGCGGCGGTCTTCTGACGCCCGATCACGGCCGCGACCATCAGCATGCTCTGCAGGCTCAGTTCAGGGTCGGCCATCAGGTAGGCCAGCAGCGGGCCAGGGTGCATGCCCAGGTCGAGGAACATGCGCGCCACCGGCACCTCGACCAGGGTCGGAAAGTACATGAATACGCCAAAGAACACCGCGACCGCGTTGGCCAGCACCGTGTTGCTGCCGGCCAGCGACTCGATCCATTCCGGCCGGATGATCTGGCGCACCATGCCGACGATGAAGACTCCCACCACCAGCAGCACGAAGATCTGCTTGACGAAGCGCCATGCCTCCCACATCCAGGCCTGGAAGTCGTCGGCGTTGAGTTGGCGCGCAAAATGCCAGCAGGCCCCGAGCGAAGCCGCCACGGCCAGCACGCGACCGGTCAGTCCGACTTCCAGCCCGTTGGCGACTGGCACCAGGCGCAGCGCGGCGACCAGCA
This sequence comes from Malikia granosa, assembly GCF_002980595.1. Taxonomy (GTDB): domain Bacteria; phylum Pseudomonadota; class Gammaproteobacteria; order Burkholderiales; family Burkholderiaceae_C; genus Malikia; species Malikia granosa. The sequence continues at coordinate 25,117 of NZ_PVLQ01000053.1, read as the reverse complement.
GCGTGGTCGCGGTCAGGCCCAGCGTGACCCAGGTCCAGCGGTTCGGGCCCTCGATGATGTTCTCCATGCCCTTCCAGGCGGTAATGGAAATCAGCAGCAGCAGCGCGATCAGCACCGAGCCCTGGAAGCTCACGCCCTCCTCGCCCTTGGCGGCATCGAAGGGCACCCAGGCGGACAGAGTCGCCTGCCAGTCAGCGGCCCAGGACAGCGGCAAGCTGAAGCGGGCGAAGGTCTCGGTCAGCGGCCAGAGCTTGAGCGTGCCGGCGATCAGGACCGCGACCAGCGACAGCAGCAGGCCAGTCGCTGCTCGCCCGACGCTGGCCTGCTCGGCGAACAGAGTGTCGGTCTGGGCATCATGGCTGGCGTCATCCTTCCAGAACAGCATGGCCATCAGCAGACCGATGCCGACGCCAAACAGCAGACAGAGCAGCAGGCGGGCGGCAGCGAACTCCGGCCCCAGGATGCTGCCGGTATAGGCCAGCGCCATGATGTTGCCGGCCGGCGCGAAGAACAGGAAGGTGATGGCCGGCCCGATGCCGGCGCCCTTGCGGTAGATGCCAGCGAACAGCGGCACGATGGTGCAGGAGCAGACCGCCAGCAGCGAGCCGGCAGCGGCAGCCGCCGGATACGAGACCTGGGCCGGCGTGTTGCGCCCGAGCCAGCGCGTGATGCTGGCCTTGGGGATCAGCGCGGCCATGGCGCCGGCGATGAAGAAGGCCGGCAGCAGGCACAGCAACACATGTGCCGCCAGATAGGCGGCCAGGTTACCAGCGCCGCCCCCCATCAGATGCCAAAAATAGTCCACTGGATGCTCCCTTTTTTGAATCCTAGTTCTGGCCCATGCGCAGGGCAAGCCATTTCCGACATGGACTGCAGGGCAGCAAGACTGACTGTTTCAAATTGCGGCCTGGTTGACGCGCTTCATCAGCGCCTCGGCACTTTCCTTGCGCTCGCTGTAGCGGTCGACCAGATACGGGGCCACATCGCGCGTCAGCAGGGTGAACTTGACCAGCTCCTCCAGTACGTCGACGACCCGGTCGTGGTAGCTCGACGGCTTCATGCGGTTGTTCTCGTCGAACTCGAGGAAGGCCTTGGCGACCGAGGACTGGTTGGGAATGGTGAGCATGCGCATCCAGCGCCCGAGCACCCGCATCTGGTTGACGGCATTGAAGGACTGGCTGCCACCGCAGACCTGCATGACAGCCAGCGTCTTGCCCTGGGTCGGCCGGATCGCGCCCACGCTCAGGGGAATCCAGTCGATCTGCGCCTTCATGATGCCGGTCATGGCGCCATGGCGCTCGGGCGAGCACCAGACCATGCCCTCGCACCACTGGGTCAGCTCGCGCAGCTCCTTGACCTTGGGATGCGTTTCGGGCGCGTCGTCAGGCAGCGGCAGCCCGCTCGGATTGAAGATCCGGGTCTCGGCGCCCATGGCCTGCAGCAGGCGGGCCGCTTCCTCGACCAGCAGGCGGCTGAAGGAGCGCTCGCGCAGCGAACCGTAGAGCAGCAGGAAACGCGGCGCGTGGGCGGAGGGTGTCAACGGGCGCAACTGCTGTGGGTCGGGTACACGGAAATGCTCGGCAGCCAGCTGCGGCAGATCCGCCAAGGACTGCGCGGCAGGCAGGACGCGCCGGCCATCGGCATCGATGACCACTTCGCCATCCTCCTTGGTGAACGGTCCCTGCTGCGGATTCGGCAGGATGTCGAGCACGGCCTCGGACGGCCGGCACAGCCGCACGCCCAGCGGCGTCACGACGATCGGGCGCTGGATCAGCACCGGATGCTGGCCGATGAAGTCGAGCAGCTGCTCGTCGCTCCACTTCGGGTTGCCCAGGTCCAAGGCCTCGTAGGGCGTGCCCTTCTGGCGCAGCAGCTCGCGCACGGTCATTCCCAGGCGCAGCAGCAGCACCTTGAGCTCGTCGCGACTCGGCGGGGTCTTGAGGTACTCGACCACGTTGGGCTCGACGCCGCTGTTGCGGATCAGGGCCAGCGTGTTGCGCGAGGTGCCGCAGCCGGGGTTGTGATAGATGGTGATGAGGCTCATCGGATGACTCCTGCGACTGCCTTGGGCTTCCAGGCATTGACCATGGCCACCAGCGACAGCATCACCGGCACCTCGACCAGCACGCCGACCACGGTGGCGAGAGCCGCGCCCGAATTCAGGCCGAACAGCGAGATCGCCACCGCGACCGCGAGCTCGAAGAAGTTCGAGGTACCGATCAGGCAGGCCGGCCCCGCCACCTCGTGCGGCAACTTGAGCCACCTGGCGCCCCACCAGCTGATGAAGAAGATACCGTAGGTCTGCAGCACCAACGGAATCGCGATCAGGCCGATCACGCCCGGCTGCTCGACAATCGTGCCGGCCTGGAAGCCGAACAGCAGCACGACGGTGGCGATCAGGCCGACGATGGACCAGGGCTTGAGGCGGGCGGTGAAGTCGGCTATCGCCTGCGTCGAGCGCTGCTGAAGCAGATGGCGCGTTGCCATGCCGGCAGCCAGCGGCAGCACCACGTAGAGCACGGTGGAGAGCACCAGCGTCTCCCAAGGCACGGTCACGTCGGTGACGCCGAGCAGGAAGGCCGCGATCGGCGCGAAGGCCACCACCATCACCAGGTCATTGATCGAGACCTGGACCAGCGTGTAGTTGGCATCGCCCTTGACCAGCTGGCTCCAGACGAAGACCATCGCCGTGCAGGGCGCCACGCCGAGCAGGATCATGCCGGCGATGTACTGGCTGGCCGATTGAGGATCGACCCAAGGCGCGAACAGGTGCTGGAAGAACAGCACGCCCAGCGCCGCCATCGTGAAGGGCTTGATCAGCCAGTTGACCACCAGCGTCAGCAGCAGGCCCTGCGGCTTCTTGCCGACATCGCGCACCGCATGCCAGTCGATCTGGATCATCATCGGATAGATCATGACCCAGATGAAGACCGCGACCACCAGGTTGACCTGGGCGAACTCCAGCGCAGCGACCGCCTGGAACAGGCCAGGGAAAACCAGCCCAAGGACCACGCCGGCGGCAATGCCGAGCGCGACCCAGACCGTCAAGAATCGTTCAAACAGACCCATGGGGCTTACCTCTTGCAAAAGTCGAAAGCCCGGACTCATGCGAGCCCAGGCCTTGTGGTCTCAGACCTGGTCGTTTCAGGCCTGACCGATCCGGTCGAGTTCCGTCTGCAGCGACAGCCGGCTGAGCTTGTCGAAGGACAGGTTCGCCAGCAGCGAAATGCGACGGTTCAGCACCAGGAAAGCGTCGGAGAAGGCCTTGCGCCTGGTGATTTCGTCGCCTTCAACGGCCACCGGATCGGGCACGCCCCAATGCGCCGAGATCGGCTGGCCCGGCCAGACCGGGCAGAGCTCGGCCTTGGCGTTGTCGCAGACGGTCAGCACGAAGTCCATCTTGGGCGCATCCGCAGCGGCGAACTCATCCCAGTTCTTGCTGCGCAGGTTCTCCAGGGGAAAGTGATTGCGCTGCAGCAGCTCGATCGCATAGGGATGGACCTGACCGGCCGGCTGGCTGCCGGCACTGTAAGCCTGGAAGCGACCCATGCCCTGCAGGCGCAGGATGGATTCGGCCATGATGCTGCGCGCCGAGTTGCCGGTGCAGAGGAACAGGACATTGAAGGTGCGGGGGGTCATGGTCAGGCTTTCAACAGGAGGTGCATTGCACGGGGAGGGGGGTAGTGAGGCAGGGCTCGCCGCCACAGCAGTTGGCAGTCAGGAAGCCGAGCAGGTCGTTCATGGCATCGACCTGCGCGCGGTAGATGATGTGGCGGCCGTCGCGCGCCTGGCTCACCAGGCCGGCGTTGAGCAGCTCCTTCATGTGGAAGGAAATCGAGGTCGGCGCGATGCCGAGCGCCTCGCCCATGCGACCGGGCGTAGCACCCTCGCGACCCGCGACCACCAGCAGGCGAAACAGGCGCAGGCGCGACTCCTGCGCCAAGGCGCCCAGCGCCTTGACCACTTCGGTATCGTTCATGCCGCCACTCCTGGCGCCTGGGCGCGGACGGTCGGCAGGCCCAGCGTCACCAGCCAGCAGATGACCAGCATCAACGCCGAGCCGACCAGCGCGTACAGCAGCCCGCCCCACTGGTACAGCAGGCCCGACAGCAGCGTGCCGATGAAGCGCCCGAGCGCATTGGCGGCGTAGTAGAAGCCGACATCCTCGGCCGCCTTCTCGCTGCCGGCATAGGCCAGGATCAGGTAGGAGTGCACCGACGAGTTGACCGCGAAGGCAAAGCCGAACAGGCCCAGGCCGCCGACCACGATCCATTCCAGGTTCGGCAGCTCGAGCGCGACCGCAGCCGCCAGCCCGATCGTCACCAGCGCGAGCAGAGCCGACCAGAGCCGTGCCGCCGGTACCTCGCGGCTCAGGCCGTCGGCGCTGCGCTTGACCAGGCTGGGCGCGGCCGCCTGCACCAGGCCATAGCCTATGGTCCAAGCCGCCAGGAAGGTACCGACGCCGGTGAAGTTCCAGCCGAGCGAATACAGGAACACCGGCAGGCCGACCACGAACCAGACATCGCGCGCGCCGAACAGCACCACGCGCGCGGCGGCCAGCGCGTTGATGCCGGCGTTCTTGGCGAACAGCTCCTTGGCCGACTTGGAGGCCTTGCTCTTGCCCATCATCGTTGGCAGCGAGGTCGCGACGCCCAGCAGCACCAGCGCGAGCAGCCCGGCCATCGCCCACAGCGAAGCCTGGAAGCCCAGCGTCTGCAGCAGCAGGCCGCCGAGGAAGAAGCCCAGGCCCTTCATCGCGTTCTTGCTGCCGGTGAACCAGGCCACCCACTTGAACAGCTGGCCGGCGCCCTGCTCCTTGGCCTGCGCCTGCGTGACCTTGATCGCCGACTTGCTCGCGGTCTTGGTCAGGTCCTTGGCCACGCCGCAGATGCCCTGCGACGCCACCACCCAGGCCACCGACATGGCGGCGGTCCAGCCCGGGTCGAGCAGCGACAGCAGCGTGAAGCCCGTGATCTGCGTCGCCAGGCCCACCGTCAGCATGCGGGTGATGCCGTAGCGGGTCGCCAGCCAGCCGCCGATCAGGTTGGCCAGGATGCCGGCCGCTTCATAGAGCAGGAACAGGAAGGCCAGCGTGACGGAGGAATAGCCCAGGCGGTAGAAGTGCAGCAGCACCAGCATCCGCAGGGCGCCATCGGTCAGCGTGAAGCCCCAGTAGGCCGCGGTGACGATGGCGTAGTGGCGCGCGGCACTCATCTCAGATGCCGACCTGTTCCATGTGGCAGGCCAGGTCGACCATGCGGCAGGCGTAGCCCATCTCGTTGTCGTACCAGGCGTAGACCTTGAGCAGGGTGCCGTCGGTGACCAGGGTCGAGAGCGCATCGACGATAGCACTGCGCGTGTCGCGCGCATAGTCGGCGCTGACCAGCGGCTTGACCTCGTAGCCCAGGATGCCGGCGAGCTCGCCCTCGGCGGCGGCCTTGAACAGCGCGTTGACTTCCTCGGCAGTCGTCTCGCGCTTGAGCTCGAACACGCAATCGGTCAGCGAGGCGTTGAGCACCGGCGCGCGCACCGCGTGGCCGTTGAGCTTGCCCTTGAGCTCGGGATAGATCAGCGCGATCGCGGTCGCGCTGCCGGTCGTCGTCGGCGCCAGGCTGGCCATCGCGCTGCGGGCACGGCGCAGGTCCTTGTGCGGCGCATCGACCACCAAATTGGTGTTGGTCGGGTCGTGGATGGTGGTGATCTGGCCGTGCTTGATGCCGATGTTCTCGTGGATGACCTTCACCACCGGCGCCAGGCAGTTGGTGGTGCAGGAGGCCGCTGTCACGATCCGGTCCCTGGCGGGGTCGTACTGGCCCTCGTTGATGCCGACCACGATGTTGAGCACGCCGCCGGTCTTGACCGGGGCCGCGACGATGACGCGCTTGGCGCCGCGGTCCAGGTGGCCCTGGAGGGTCTCGGGCGTCAGGAACTTGCCGGTGCATTCGAGCACCACCTCGACCCCGAGCTCGCCCCAGGGAATGTCGGCCGGATTGGCGTGGCTGCTGAACGACAGCTGGCGCTCGCCGATGCGGATGCAGTCGTCGCCCTCGGCCTCGATGTCGGCGCGCCAGCGGCCCTGCACCGTGTCGAAGGCCAGCAGGTGGGCGGTGGCGGCAGCGCCACCTTTGAGTTCGTTCAGGTGCACGACCTCGAGCCGGTTGCCAGCGCGCGGATCGTCGGACTGGCGCTCGGCCGCGCCGAGGGCGGCGCGCAGCGCCAGACGGCCGATGCGGCCCATGCCATTGATACCTACTTTCATGTCTTGACTCCAGGACGAGAGCTATAATTTGAATATTATTGAATTATTGCAGCATTTTGTGACAAGGACATGTCGATCGACCCGAATGTCCAGGGCGAGGCCATCGGGGCCTCGAACTGCTTCGAGCTGGCCGTGGCCGCCGCCATCAGTCTGTTCGGGTTCGAGTCAGGCGCTGCGCTGGCGACCGTGGTCGGCGTCCTCATCGAGGGGCCGGTCATGTTGCTGGTGGTGAAATTTGTCAACCAGTTCAAGGGCTGGCATGAGATCCGACAGGCATAAGGAGAAAGTCATGAAAAAGCTGGAAGTGTTCGACCCCGCGATGTGCTGCTCGACCGGTGTCTGCGGCGTGGACGTGGACCCGGTACTGGCGCAATTCGCCGCCGACCTCAAGTGGGTCGAAGAACATGGCGTGGCCGTGACCCGCTACAACCTGGGCCAGCAGCCGCAAGCCTTCGTGGCCAACCCAGCCGTGGTCAAGGAGATGGAAGGTGGCATGGACCGCCTGCCCATCATCGCCATCGACGGCCACATCGCCTCCACCGGCATGTACCCGTCGCGCCAGCAACTGGCGCAAAAGCTCGGTATCGCACTGACGACGGCAGAGAAGCCGCGCATCAAGCTGGGCAGTTGCTGCACGCCGGGCTCGGGCTGCTGCTGAGCGGGAGGCGCCATGGCCCTGCCCTCGATCCGGACCCGCTTCCTGTTCTTCACCGGCAAGGGCGGCGTCGGCAAGACCTCGCTGTCCTGCGCCACCGGCCTGTCCCTGGCCGAGGCCGGGAAATCGGTGCTCATCGTCAGCACCGACCCGGCCTCCAACCTCGACGAGGTGCTGGGCGTGGAGCTGGGCCAAGTACCGACACCGATACCCGGAGCCAGCGGCCTGTCCGCCCTCAACATCGACCCGGAGGCGGCGGCGCACGCCTACCGCGAGCGCATGGTGGCGCCGTATCGCGACCTGCTGCCGGCGGCGGCCATCCAGAGCATGGAGGAGCAGTTCTCGGGCGCCTGCACGGTCGAGATCGCGGCCTTCGACGAGTTCTCCAAGCTGCTGGGCGACCCGTCCGCCACCGCCGACTTCGACCATGTGATCTTCGACACCGCGCCCACCGGGCACACGCTGCGGCTGCTGACGCTGCCGTCGGCCTGGGACGAGTTCATCTCCTCGTCGACGGGCGGCGCCTCCTGCCTCGGCCCGCTGGCGGGCCTCGAGCAGCAGAAGACGCTCTATGCCGCGACCGTGGCGCGGCTGGCGGATGCCGACGCGACGACCGTCGTCTTGGTGGCGCGCGCCGACAGCGCGTCCTTGCGCGAAGCCGAGCGCACGCGCGCCGAGCTGGCCGAGCTGGGAATCCGCAACCAGACCCTGGTCGTCAACGGCCTGTTCTCGGATGCGGCTTCTGGCGACCCGATCGCGAGCGCGATGGCAACGCGCGCGGCTGATGCATTGGCCCATGTCCCGACCGGCCTGGCGCTGCTGCCGCGCACGAGCATCCCCTTCCTGCCACGCGGCACGGTCGGGCTGGACGCGCTGCGCGAGATGGCCCACCCGAAAACCCTGGCTGCGCCGACAAGCCATGAGATGCCGGCGACCGCCTTGCCTCCCGGCCTGAGCGGCCTGGTCGAGGACATCGCGGCTGCCGGGCATGGCGTCGTGATGACGATGGGCAAGGGCGGTGTCGGCAAGACTACCGTGGCGGCGGCCATTGCCGTGGCGCTGGCCCGGCAGGGCCATCGGGTCGTGCTGTCGACCACCGACCCGGCGGCGCATATCGCGGCCACCATCGACGGCGCCGTCCCGGGCCTGACAGTCACGCGCATCGACCCGGCGCAAGAGGTGCGCCAGTACACCGAGGAGGTGCTCGCCAAGGCCGGGCCGCAGCTGGACGCCGGTGGCCGCGCCATGCTGGAGGAAGACCTGCGCTCGCCGTGCACCGAGGAAATCGCGGTGTTCCGGGCCTTCGCCCGCACCGTGGACGAGGGAAAGAACGGCTTCGTCGTGCTGGACACGGCCCCGACCGGGCACACCATCCTGCTGCTCGACGCGGCCGAGGCCTATCACCGCGAAGTGATGCGGACCCAGGGCGACATGCCGGACGCGGTGCGCCAGTTGCTGCCGCGGCTGCGCGACCCCGCCTATACCCGGGTGCTCATCGTCACGCTGCCGGAAGCGACGCCGGTGCACGAGGCCGAGCGCCTGGGCCGAGACCTGGCCCGCGCCGGCATCGAGCCCCATGCCTGGGTCATCAACCAGTCGCTGCTCGCCAGCGGCACGACCCACCCCGTGCTGTGCCAGCGCGGCGGCTACGAGGTGCCGTTCATCCGCCGCGTGGCCGATGAGCTGTCGCGCCGCTGCGCGCTGATCCCGTGGCTGGCCGAGTCCCCGGTCGGCGTCGCGGGGCTGGAGCATCTGGTCTCGCGCACAGGAGGCTGATGGCTCGGTGCCGCCCTGCTCCACGGGCCCGCTAAACTCGGCCGGATGAATTCGATCCCTGGACACCCTGGTGTCTGGTTGCGCTGGGACAAGGAATGCAAGCCCCATGAGATTGCTGCTGGTGGAAGACGACCGGATGATAGGCAGCGGCCTGCGCGCCGTGCTGCAATCCGAAGGCCATGCCGTCGACTGGGTGCGCGACATCCGGGCGGCGCGCGCGGCGCTGGCGAGCGAGCGCTTCGACCTGATCCTGCTCGACCTCGGCCTGCCGGCATCCGCCGAATCGGGCCTGGTCGCGCCCGAGGTCGACGGGATCACGCTGCTGCGCGAACTGCGCGACCGTCGCGACCCGACGCCGGTGATCGTGATCACCGCGCGCGATGCACCCGAGGCCAGGATACTGGGCCTCGACAGCGGCGCCGATGACTACCTGACCAAGCCCTTCGAGGTGGCCGAACTCTCGGCCCGCATCCGTGCGGTGACGCGGCGCCATGGCGGCCATGCCCAGCCGGTGCTGTGCCACGGCGCGGTCCGGCTGGACCCGTCAACACGGCAAGTCACGCTCGACGGCCGCCCGGTGCTGCTGTCGGCGCGGGAATTCGCGGTGCTGGAAGCGCTGATGGCCAGGCCCGGCGCGGTGCTGACGCGCGCCCAGCTCGAGGACCGGCTCTACGGCTGGAGCGAGGCGGTCGAGAGCAACGCCATCAGCGTCTACATCCATCAGCTGCGCCGCAAGCTGGGCAGCGACTTCATCCAGAGCATGAGAGGGGTGGGCTATTTCCTGGCCAGCGAGCCGGCAGCGGGGCCGCAGTGATCCGTTCGCTGCGCGCGCGCCTGCTGCTGGCCCTGCTGTTCCTGCTGGCCTGCGCCGCCGTCGTCATGGGGAGCCTGGCCTACCGCAACACGCTGGAACAGGCCGAGGCCCTGTTCGACTACCAGCTGCGCCAGATGGCGCTGTCGCTGCGCGACCAGGGCGAGGTGGCTGCGCCTGGCGAACAGTTGCTCAGCGACGAGCGGCTCGACTTCGTGATCCAGATCTGGTCGCGGGACGGGCGCGTGATCTATGCCTCGCAGGCCCACGAAATGCTGCCCAACCGGGCCCAGCTCGGCTATGCCGACATCCGTGCCGGCTCACAGCTCTGGCGCACCTACAGCGTGGCTACGCCGGGACGAGTGATACAGGTGGCCCAGCCCGAGGCGGTGCGCCGCCGCATGGCGACCGACTCGGCGCTGCGCAGCGTGACGCCGCTGCTGCTGCTGGCCCCTCTGCTGGCCCTGGCTGCCTGGTGGCTGGCCATCATCACCCTGCGCCCCTTGCAGCGCATGGCCACCGAGGTCCATGCGCGCGATGCCGCCAGCCTGCAGCCGATCCCGCTCGCGGGGCTGCCAGGCGAGATCGCTCCACTGGCGCAAGCGCTCAACGACTTGCTGGATCGGCTCGCGACCGCCTGGCAGGCGCAGCGCTCCTTCGTGGCCGATGCCGCGCACGAGCTGCGCTCGCCGCTGACCGCGCTCAAGCTGCAGCTGCACCTGCTGCGCCAGGCCCACCAAGGCCCGCAGCGCGAAGCAGCGCTGGACGACTTGGCGCAGGGCATCGAGCGCGCCAGCCGGCTGGTCGAGCAGCTGCTGCTGCTGGCGCGCAACGAGCCGGACGCACCGGCGCAGGCGATGCAGGCGCTGGACCTGGACGAGCTGGTGCGACGCGAAGTCGCCAGCCTGGCTCCCATGGCCCGCGTCAAGCGCACCGATGTCGAGCTGCTCTCGAGCGGCCCGCTGGAGATGCTGGGCCATGCCCCGAGCCTGGCCTCGCTGGTGCGCAACCTGGTCGAGAACGCGATCCAGCACAGCCCGGCCGCAGCCAGGGTGCAAGTGCAGCTCGGCAGTGTCGCAGCGCCGGACGGCACCATGGCCCCGACGCTGGTGGTCGAGGACTCGGGACCCGGCATTCCGGCGCAGGAGCGGGAGCGTGCCTTCGACCGCTTCTACCGGCGCGCCGGCACGGATGTGCCCGGCAGCGGCCTGGGACTGGCGATCGTGCGCGCGGTCGCCGAGCGGCATCAGGCCCGGGTCGATCTCGATGCCTCGGCGCTGGGCGGCTTGCGCGTCACGGTGCGCTTCGGCGGGCCGACAGCCGCCCACTCGGCGTCCGACTCCTCGTCGGCCGCGCCTTAACGCTCGCTTCATGCTGGCCTAATGCCGGCATCAGCTCGCTGGCCCAACATCGATCGCGTGCGGACTGCTCCGCGTATCGAACGATGAGAGGAACCCCATGAAACAGCGTACCTTGCTGGCCGCCGGTGTCGCGGCACTGAGCATCGGCATCACAGGCGTCAGCGCCGCCTTCAGCCTGCCCCACTGGCTGGGCGGGACCGACCCGGCGGCCACGGCCCGCAGTGCCCCGTCGGCAGCGGCCGAAGCGCAAGCCAGTCTGCCGCTGGTGCCCACCCTGGATGCGCAGGGCCTGGTGCCGGACTATCGCGCCATCGTGAAGCGCTACGGTCCGGCGGTGGTCGGCGTCACGGTCTCCGGCCTGCACAAGGTGTCGGCCGACGAGCCGGCCGACTCACCCGAGCTCGATCCCTTCCTGCAGTTCTTCCGTGGCATGCCCGGCTTTCGCATGCCGGGCCGGGGCGCGCAGGCGACGCCCTTCCGCGGCCAGGGCTCGGGCTTCATCGTCGGCGCCGACGGCCTGATCCTGACCAATGCCCATGTGGTACGCGAAGCCCGCGAGGTCACGGTCCACCTGTCCGATCGGCGCGAATTCCCGGCGCGGGTGCTGGGCGCCGATCCCGTCACGGACATCGCGGTGCTGCGCATCGATGCGCAGGACCTGCCCACCGTTCGCCTCGGCGACCCGGGCCGGATCGAGGTCGGCGACCGGGTACTGGCGATCGGCGCCCCCTACGGGCTGGAACAGACCGCGACCCAGGGCATCGTCAGTGCCAAGGGGCGCTCGCTGCCCGGCGACGTGGTCGTGCCCTTCCTGCAGACCGATGCGGCAGTCAACCCCGGCAACTCGGGTGGCCCGCTGTTCAACGGCCAGGGCGAGGTGGTCGGCATCAATGCCCAGATCTACAGCGAGAGCGGCGGCTTCCAGGGGCTGAGCTTCTCGATCCCGATCGATGTCGCGCTGAAGGTCAAGGAGCAGATCGTGGCCAGCGGCAAGGCCTCGCATGCCCGGCTGGGCGTCTCGGTGCAGGACCTGAGCCAGCCGCTGGCCGAGTCGTTCGGCCTGCCAGCGCCGGACGGTGCGCTGGTGTCGCAGGTGCTGCCCGGCAGCGCGGCGGCGCGCCATGGGTTGCACGCCGGCGACGTGATCACCGAGGTCAACGGCGAGCCGGTGCTGCGCTCGGGACAGCTCTCGTCGCTGATCGGCATGTCACGCCCCGGCGAGCTGGCCCGGCTCAAGGTCTGGCGCGAGCATGGCTGGAAGACGCTGGAGGTCAAGCTCGGCGGCATGGACGAGCAGGCCGAGGCCAGCCTGGCGGGCGACAAGGCTGGCACGTCCGGGCTGCAGCTGGGACTGGCGCTGCGACCGCTCAGGAGCACCGAGCTGCGCGCGCTGGGCATCACGCAAGGCCTGCAGGTCGAGAGCGTGTCGGGGCCGGCGGCCCGTGCTGGCGTGGCCAGCGGCGACATCGTGCTGGCCGTCAATGGCCAGCCTGCCGCCTCGATCGACACGCTGCGCCAGGCGCTGGGCGCGAAGCCGAAGACGGTCGCGCTGCTGATCCTGAGGGGGCAGCAGCAGATCTTCGTGCCGGTCGCGCTGTCGTGATCTATGTCGTCGGCATTGCCGGAGCTGCGCATCACCCCGCGCGCCAAGCTGCTGCTGGTGATGCTGGGAGCCGTCGTTGCCCACGCGGTGGAGATAGGGAAACCAGCGCTGCAGGCGGCAGCTTCGACCGAACTCACTCGAAGCCGCAGAGCCCGGATGCCAGCCGGCCAATGACGGGCATGGCCGACTTCAGGCGATCGAGGTCCGGATGGCCGTAGTTCAGGCGCAGGTGATGGCTGAACCGCTGGTCGGCCGAGAACAGGTGGCCGGGCGCCACGCTGATGCCCTGCTCCAGGGCCAGCTGCTGCAGGCGCAGGGCATCGACTGCGGGCGGCAGCTCCGCCCAGAGGAAATAACCCCCCTCGGGCCGCGTCACCCGGGTGCCGGGCGGGAAATGATCGGCGATCAGCTGCAAGGCCAGCGCCTGCCGCTCGGCCAGCGTCTGCCGCATCTGGCGCAGATGGCGGTCGAAGCCACCGCTGTGCAGGAAGTCCGCCAGCGCCAACTGCGGCGGAATGGCGGTCGAGAGGGTGCTCATCAGCTTGAGGCGCTGCACCTGGCGCGCGAAGCGGCCGGCCGCCACCCAACCCACGCGATAGCCCGGCGCCAGGCTCTTGGAGAAGGAACTGCAGTGCATGACCCAGCCCTGCCGGTCGTAGGCCTTGGCCGGCAAAGGGCGGTGCAGGCCGAAGTAGAGCTCGCCATAGACATCGTCCTCGATCAGCGGCACCTGATGCCGGGCCAGCAGCTCGACCAGGGCCTGCCGGTTCTGCTGCGGCATCAGGCTACCGAGCGGGTTCTGGAAGCTGGGCATGAACCAGCAGGCCTTGACCGGATGACGCTGCAGCACCTCGGCCAGCGAGTCGAGCTCGATGCCGTGGCGCGGATGGGTCGCCACCTCGACCGCCCGCAGGTTCAGCCGCTCGAGCGCCTGCAGCGCCGCGTAGAAGGTGGGCGACTCGACCGCGACCACGTCACCAGGCGCCGTGACCGCCTGCAGGCACAGGTTGAGTGCCTCCATGGCACCGTTGGTGATCACCAGCTCCTGCGCGTCGATGCCCAGGCCCTCGACCCCGTAGCGCCGGGTGATCTGGCGCCGCAGCTGCTCGTCGCCGATGGTCAGGTATTCGGTCAGGCGCTCCGGCGCCAGGCGCCGCATCGCCGGGGTCAGGCCGCGCGCGAGCTTCTCGAGCGGAAACAGCAGCGGCGACGGAAAGGCCGAACCAAGCGGCGCCAGATCGGGGTTGCGCGTCGAGCCCAGCACCTCGAACACCAGGTCGCTGATCTCGACCACGGCCGACTGCGCGGCGGGCAGCGCGGTGCCCGGCTCGCTGCTCGGCTGGATCGCGTTGACGTAGTAGCCCGAGCGGGGGCGCGCCTGGACCAGTCCGCGCGCCTCCAGCAGGTAATAGGCCTCGAACACCGTCGAGGCGCTGATCTGGCGGCTGCGCCGCGCCTGGCGCACCGAGGGCAGGCGATCGCCCGGACGCAGCACCTGGGTTCGGATCAGGTCGGCAATCTCTTCGGCGTAGCGCTGGTACAGCTTCATGCTTGAACTGATATGGTAATTTTTCAGAAAACTGAATCTTACCGATCAGATGCAAGCGCGGCACAGTGAGGCTTTTCCGAGTCGATTGCCCCATGTCCCAGCTTTTGCCCCCACAGACCGCCCCCATCAAGATCCATGTCCGAGCCAGCCACGGACGCTTCAGCCGATGGCGCTGGGCCCTGGTCTGGCTGACCCAGCTGCTGTTCTACGGCCTGCCCTGGCTGAACTGGAACGATCGCCAGGCCGTGCTGTTCGACCTCGACGCGCGCCGCTTCTACCTGTTCGACCTGGTGCTCTATCCGCAGGACTTCATCTACCTGGCGCTGCTGCTGGTGATCTGCGCACTCGGGCTGTTCTTCGTGACGGCGGTGGCCGGGCGGGTCTGGTGCGGCTTCTCCTGTCCGCAGACGGTCTATACCGCGATCTACCTCTGGGTCGAGCGGCTGTTCGAGGGCGACCGCAGCGCCCGCATCCGGCTCGATGCCGCGCCGTGGACGGCGGCCAAGCTGGCGCGCAAGACTGGCAAGCAGGCGACCTGGATCGCGATCGGCCTCTGGACCGGCTTCACCTTCGTCGGCTACTTCACGCCGATCCAGACCCTGGGCGGACTCGTGACCCAGCTGGACACCGGGCCCTGGGAGACCTTCTGGATCGGCTTCTACGGCCTGGCCACCTACGGCAATGCCGGCTACCTGCGCGAGCAGATCTGCAAGCACATGTGCCCCTACGGCCGCTTCCAGAGCGTGATGTTCGACCGTGACACCTTGATCATCGGCTACGACAGCGCCCGCGGCGAACCCCGCGGCTCGCGCCCGCGCGGTACCGATGCCCAGGCAGCCGGCCTCGGCGACTGCATCAACTGCACGCTGTGCGTCCAGGTCTGCCCGACCGGCATCGACATCCGGGACGGCCTGCAGAGCGACTGCATCGGCTGCGCCGCCTGCATCGACGCCTGCGACGCGGTGATGGACAAGATCGAACGTCCGCGCGGCTTGATCCGCTACTCCTCGCAGACCGGACTGGAACAAGGCTGGGGCCGGGACCGGGTGCTGCAGCGGGCGCTGCGGCCGCGGGTGCTGGTCTATGGCGCCTTGCTGCTGACCATCGGCGCGGCCTTCGTGACCGGCCTGGCCCAGCGCAGCCCCTTCCGCGTCGATGTGATGCGCGACCGGGGCGTGCTGGCACGGCTGGTCGAGCAAGGCGCGGTCGAGAACGTCTATCGCCTGCAGATCATGAACAGCCAGGAAAGCGTGCAGCGCTACCGGATCGACGTCGTCGGTCCGCAAGGCCTGACGCTGGCCACCCCGCCCGGCATCGAGCTGGGACCGGTGGCCGAGCAGACCGTCACGGTAACGGCGCGCCTGGCCGGCCAGCAGGCCGCGGCGCTGGCCGGCCAGACCGTCCCGATACAGTTCGTGATCGAGCAGCTCGAGGGCGAGCAGGCAGGTCCCCAGGTGAGGGAAAAAAGCAGCTTCCTCGTGCCTCGCTGACCCGCCCCCCTGTCCCAGCCGGGACAGGCCCCCCGGCAACAGCCCAGGCCAGGCTGCAACTGGAACGCCCGCTGCTCAGCCCAGCGCCGTGGCGACCCACAGCGACAGCATCAGCGCGACGACCAGCCAGACCAGCACGATCGCCACGGCGCCGGCCCGGCTGCGCGGCTTGGCGCCCTGCTCGGCCATCCACTGCTCGGCCTGGTGACGGGATTCGGCCAGGACCTGGGGCGGCAGCAGCCGCACCGTCAGCCAAATCAGGACCGGCAGCAGGATGACGTCGTCGAGGTAGCCAAGCACCGGAATGAAGTCGGGAATGAGGTCGATCGGGCTGAGCGCGTAGGCGAGCACCAGTCCGCCCATCACCTTGGCATACCAGGGCGTCTGCGGGTGCGCGCGTGCAAACCACAAGGTCATGGCATCTCGCTTGATGCGGCGCGCCCAGGCACGCGTGGTGTCGATGAATCCCATATGGCTCTCGAGTCGGTCGGGCAGGAAGCTGCCTGAGTTTACCCAGCCTGATCGGAAATGGCATGACGGCTCCCGCCGCAGGCCATGCCGACAGCCGACAGGAAGCAGCAAGGGCCTGGGCCTGGGCCTGGGCCGGGCCCAGGCCCTCGGCCACGCCAGCCGGTCACTCGGGCTTGAAGCCCGACTCCTTCAGCAATTCGGCATTGTCAGCCAGGTACTGGGTCGCATATTTCCTGAAGTCGGCGCTCGACTCGACGACCGGCTCCAGGCCCAGTTTCTCGAGGGCGCCCGACTTGGCCAGCTCCTTGACGGCGTCGTTGGCGGCCCGGTTCAGCTGCTGCACCCTGTCGTCGGCCAATCCCTTGGGGGCCCAGATCCCGTACCAGGACTCGGCGACGAACTTCGGATAGCCACTCTCGACCGCCGTCGGTATCTGGGGCATCACCGAGCTGCGGGCAGCGGAGGTCACGATGATGGGCTTGACGCGCCCCGTCTTGGCCATCGACTGCAGCGACACGATGGAGTCGATCAGGATCTGGGTATGGCCACCCGCCACGTCGGTCAGGGCCGGCGCCGTGCCGCGGTAGGTCACCGTGGTCAGCTTCAGATTGCCCTGCTTGGCCAGCATCAAGGTGGCCAGATGGCTGGCCGCCCCCAGCGCCGGCAGGCCGGCCGACCATTTGTCGGGATTCTGCTTTGCCGCGTCCATCACGTCCTTGAGCTTGCCTTGCGGCAAGCCGGGCGAGATCACCATCAGCAAGGGCGCCTGCCCCACCCGGGCCACGAAGGAAAAGTCCGTCAGCGGATCGTAGGGCGGACTGGCCATGACCTGTCGGGCCAGCACCTGGGTCGAGGCAGAGAACAGCAGGGTCTGTCCATCGGCGGCTGCCGTCTGCACCGCCTTGCCGCCGATCGAGCCATTGGCGCCCGGTCGGTTCTCGATGATGATCGGGACATTCAGGCTGGACTGCATCTGCTTGGCGATGAGCCGGGCCGCATTGTCCACCCCGCCGCCAGCGGCAAAGGGCACGATCAGCTTGATCGGCCCGTCCGGATACTTGCCCTGCGCCATGCTGCTGGCTGTGCCCAGCAGCAGGCACATCGGGACCAGGATTCTGGTGATTGATTTCATGCTTGTCTCCTCGAAAAATACGAATAGGCGTCCGGCCCCGCCACATGCCTGGGCCTGCAAGGTCGGGGTAATCCTTCCTCAGGTATCCCGCGGCAGCGGGACCGTCACGGGCTGCTCGGGGCGTCTTCTGCGCCGCCTGGTCAGCACGTTGAGCGTTTCCTCCAGGCTGGCGACATCGATGTCGCGCGTGATGAAGACGATCCGGGTGCGCCGGTCATCGCTTGGCCAATGATCCAGCAGCTCGGGGGGATGGAAGACATGCTGGACGCCATGGATGACCGTGGGCCCCTCGGGGGAGTCCTCCAGGTTGACCAGGCCCTTGACGCGCAGCAGGTCGTCGCCGCGCATGGAAGCGACCAGGTCGAGCCAGGCAAGGAAGCCCTCCCGGGGCAGAGGCTGATCGCGCACGATCGAATGGGTCCGCACGCCATCGTCGTGAACAGCATGATGGTGCGGCGCCGGGACCGGGCGGAACGACAAGGGCTGATAGTCCGGGTCGACGATCTCGCGGACTGCACAGGGTGATCGGTCCAGCAGTCCGCGCAGCGACTCCAGCGCATCCTGATCGGCACGACTGATGCTGGCGGTCGGGTTGATGGTCCGCAGGCGCGCCAGCAGACCGTCGAGGGCAGCGCCATCGGCGAGGTCCGTCTTGGTCACCAGCAGCTCGTCGGCGACAGCGACCTGCTTGACGGACTCGCGCTGCCGGTCCAGGGTGCCCATGCCGTTGACGGCATCGACCGTGCAGGCCACGCCCGCCAGGCGCCAGCGCCTGGAGACGCGCAGGTCGCCCATCAGCGTGTGCAGGATAGGCGCCGGATCGGCCAGGCCGGTGGTCTCGAGCACGACATGGCGCAGCCGCCCCTGCCTGGCGGCCGGACTGTCGGCCAGCCGCTCGAAGGCGCCGACCAGGTCGCCGCGGATGGTGCAGCAGATGCAGCCGTTGGCGAGCAACACCATGTCCTCCTGCGCATGGTCGACCAGGTCATGGTCGAGGCCGACGGCGCCGAACTCGTTGATGACCACCGCGACGCCCTCCAGGTCGGGCAGGCGCAGCAGCCGGTTGAGCAAGGTGGTCTTGCCGCTGCCGAGAAAGCCCGTCAGCACGGTCACGGGCACCTGTGGCCCGGCATCGGCCGCATGGGGCACCAGGGCGGGAAATATCGGACTCATCGCGACCTCCTTTCAGGTCAGCCCGCCGGTGGGGCCGTGCAGGCTGGCGAAGGACTCCAGGGTCTTCTTCATGCGCGGCAGCAGCCAGTCGGCCACCTCGGGGATTGCCTCGCCCTCTTCGATCCGCGCCAGGATCAGGCGAATCGCGCGGTCCTGGCTCTCGATCGGACCGGGCTGCAGCAGGAAGTCGACCACGTCCGGACGGCCCAGGCGCTCGCTCTCGGCCCACAGGTAGTCGGCAATGTCACGCTCGAAGTCCTCCAGCGTGACGCTGATGCCTCCCATATTGCAGGAGCAGCCCAGGGCGATATGCTGGGCCGACAGGCGACTCCAGAGATCCATCAGGCGTGCGGCCTGTTCTTGCATGGTGGTCACGGCTAACATCTCGATTCCATGTCATGGGTTGAAGCGGCCGGCTGGCCTTGCCAGCAGGCGGCGGGCTGACGGCGCGGCTGACGCGCCCTGCCGCCGCTGCCTGGCTTACTGGCCGTCCCAGGCCAGCTCGTCGGCCACGCCGTCGCGCTTCGCCGTGCGCAGCGCCTCGGTGGCGGCATGGTCGAGCTGGCCGCGCTCGTCGACGACGACCTGGTAGACCTCGCGAGCCACCTCGGCACTCACGTAGCCTTCGCGCACGTCCTCGGCCACCTTGTCGAGCTCGCGCTCGAGCGGATTGCCGAAGCCGCCACCGCCGCCCGAGAGCATCTTGTAGGCATCGCCGCGCTCCAGGCGCACGTTGAAGATCTTGGCGTTCGGGTGGTCGGTCTTCCACTCGCCCTTGTGCCGCACGGCCAGGCCGTTGCCCATCGCGTCGCCACCGCCCTCCAGGCCCCAGGGCTTGCAGTGCACGCGGTCGATGCGCGTCGTCACGGTGAAGGGCGCAAGCGCCTGCACCACCATCTCGGCGCCCAGGCCGCCGCGGTACTGGCCGGCGCCACCGCTGTCCCGGCGGATCTCGTACTTCTCGACCAGCACCGGGTACTTGGCCTCGAGCTGCTCGGTCGGGCTGTTGTGGGTGTCGCCGTCGTTGATGCAGACGGTGACCGACACACCGTCCTCGCGGCTCTTGGCGCCCCAGCCGCCGCCCAGCGGCCCGATGCCGACGATGAACAGCCGGCCGTCCTCGGGCGAGATGCCGTGGATGTTGGGAAACACCAGGTCGGCATGGTGGCCGGCGATCGAGCGATCCGGAATGGCCGGTGCCAGCGCCTTGAAGATGGTGTCGATCACCGTCATCGGGAAGGTCATCCAGACCCGCATCGGGTAGGGGCGCTCGGCGCTGATCACCGTGCCCATCGGCATGATGACCTTCAGCGGCCTGAAAGACCCGTCGTTGACCGGGTAGTCGGTCGGCGTGGTCAGGCACTTGTAGGCCACCTGGGCGCAGGCGATGCCGGTGGTGAAGCCCGAGTTGTAGAAGCCGCGCACCTGCTTGCTGACATCGGACAGGTCAACGGTCATCTCGTCGCCCTGGACGATGACCTTGACCTTGATCGGGATGCGCTTGCCGATCTCGAGCCCGTCGTCGTCCATGAAGGACTCGGCCTCGTAGATGCCATCCGGGATCGACAGCGTGTTCTGGCGTGCCACCGCTTCCGACGAATCCATGATCTGGCGGATGGCGCCATTGACGGCGTCGGCGCCATAGCGCTGCAGCAGCTCGACGTAGCGGCGCTCGCCGGTCGTGATCGCCGTGATCTGCGCGCGCAGGTCGCCCAGCGCGCGCTCGGCCAGGCGCACGTTCATCGCGATGATGTCGATCAGGTCCTGGTTGACGACGCCCTCGCGCTGGTACTTCATGATCGGGATCTGGATCCCTTCGCTGAAGATGTCGGTGGTGACGTTGCCCAGCGTGCCGCCCACGTCCAGCCAGTGCGCCATGCAGCAGGTGAAGCCCTCGAGCCTGCCCTCGTGGAACACCGGCATGGTGAAGGTGAAGTGGTTCAGGTGGCTGCCGGTGGTGTAGGCATCGTTGGTGACCAGGATGTCGCCGGGCCGGATGTTCTCGTAGCCGAAATGGCGGATCTTGGCCTTGACCGTCTCGGACATGCCGCGGATGAACATCGGCAGTCCCAGACCGATCGACACCGTGTCGCCCTCCTTGGTGAACAGGCCGACCGTGAAGTCCAGCGCCTCGTAGATGATCAGGTTGTAGGCGGTGCGGGTCAGGTTGGTCTTCATCTCCTCCGTCACGGCATAGAGGCCGTTGCGGATGATCTCGACCGTGACCGGATCGACGGTGTTGCCAGCGCTGCTGGCCGGGTGGATGACGGGATTCATCAGCGGTCGCTCCCAATGGAAATTTGCAGGTTGCCAAGTTCATCAACGCACAGCTCGTCGCCGGGCTGCATGACCGTGGTGGAGGCATGCTCCTCGATCAGCGCCGGGCCGACGATCCGGTTGCCCGAGCGCAGCTGGTCGCGGAGGTAGACCGGCGTCTCGGCCCAGCCGCCGTTGCGGAAGTAGACCGGCTTGACGGCACGCAGCGCGTCCGGCTCGGGCGTGGCGCGGCCCGACTCGACGCTGTGGCGCGGCGGCTTCTTCATCGTGCCCAGCACGGTGACGCGCAGGCTCACCAGGTCGGCCGGCTCCTTGGGCGCCGAGGTGCCGTAGCGGACCTTGTGCAGTTCGTCGAACTGCTGCTTGATCGCGGAACGGTCCCTGGACTCGAAGAAGGCCAGCGGCAGGTCGACGGTGACGGCGTGCTCCTGGCCGACATAGCGCATGTCGGCCGCGCGCTCGATCACGACCCCGTCGGGCGCTATGCCAGACTGCGCGAGCGCGGCGCGCCCCTCGTCTTCCATCGACTGGTAGGCAGCCTCGATCTCCTCGAACGAGACATCGCCGAGCTTGCGGAACACCGAGCGCACATAGTCGTAGCGCAGGTCGGAGAACAGCATGCCGTAGGCCGAGAAATAGCCCGGCGCATAGGGGATCAGCACCTTGCGGATGCCGATCTCGCGCGCGATCGCCGAGGCATGGAGCGGGCCGGCACCGCCGTAGACCACCATCGTGAAGCTGCCGGCATCGAGGCCGCGCTCGGTCGTCACGGCCTTGACCGCATGCGACATCTGCGTCACCGCGATGCGCAGGATGCCATCGGCAGCTTCGGTCGGGTCGAGCCCGAGCGGCGTAGCGACGCGCTCGCGCATCTGGCGCTGGCAGCCCGCCAGATCAAGCTTGAGCTCGCCGCCGAGGAAATGCTCGGCATCCAGGCGCCCCAGCAGCAGGTTGGCGTCGGTCACGGTCGGCTCGGTGCCGCCGCGGCCGTAGGCGACCGGCCCCGGGATCGAGCCGGCGCTCTGGGGGCCGACGCGCAAGGCGTTGCCGGTCTCGACGCGGGCGATCGAGCCGCCGCCGGTACCGACCTCATGGATGTCCATCATCGGGATCTGGATCGGCAGCGCACGCTCGTAGCCGCCGATCAGCGCCGAGCCGGTGGTCAGCGGCCGGCCCTCGCTGATGACGCCGGCCTTGGCCGTCGTGCCGCCCATGTCGAAGGCGATCGCGTCGCCCATGCCGAGCTGGGCACAGATCGCCTGCGCGCCGATCACGCCAGCGGCGGGGCCGGACTCGAGCATGCGCACGCAGCCGACCTTGGCATGCTCGACCGGGAACAGGCCGCCGGTCGACTGCACGATGTAGAAGTCGCCGTCGAAGCCCTTGCTGCCGAGATGCTCCTCGAGCTGCCCCAGGTATTCGGACACCCGCGGGCCGACATAGGCATTGGCCACCGCGGTGGAGACGCGCTCGAACTCGCGGTATTCCTGCGACAGCTCGTGCGAGGCGCAGACGAAGGCGTTCGGGATCTCCTGCTGGATGATCTGCTTGACGCGCTGCTCGTGGGCCGGATTGCGGTAGGAATGCAGCAGCAGCACCGCTACCGCCTCGACGCCCTCGACCTTGAGCTCGCGCGCCAGCTCGCGCACGGCCTCCTCGTCCAGCGGCTTGTGCAGGCTGCCATCGGCACGCAGCCGTTCAGCCACCTCGAAGCGCAGCGAGCGCCTGACCAGCGGCTCGTGCTTGTTGAAGAACAGGTTGTAGGCATCGGGGCGGTTGACGCGGCCGATCTCGTAGATGTCGCGGAAACCCTCGGTGATCAGCAGGGCGGTCTTGGCGCCGTTGCGCTCGAGCAGGGTGTTGATCGCGATGGTCGACCCATGCAGGAACAGGTGGCCGTCGCGCCAGTCTATGCCGGCACTGTCGATCGTGGCCTGGATGCCCTTGACGAGCTCGCCGTGCGTGGACAGCGCCTTGCCGAACAGCAGCTTGCCACTGGCCTCGTCGAAGGCCGCCATGTCGGTGAAGGTGCCGCCGATGTCGACGGCAATTCGCAGTTGGGGTTTGTGTTCCATGGTGGTAGGTGTAGGGCTGGAGGCCATGCTTCAGGCGGCTTGCGCCACGGTGTTGCGGAGGATGCCGAGGCCGGTGATCTCGACCTCGACCAGGTCGCCGTCCTGCATGTAGAGCGGCGGATTGCGCTTGTCACCCACGCCACCGGGCGTGCCGGTGGCGATCACGTCGCCGGCAGCCAGCGGCGTGAAGCGCGAGAGATACTCGACGATCACCGGAATGGTGAAGATCAGGTCGTCCAGCGAGGCCTGCTGGACGATCTGGCCGTTGAGCCGCGTCTGCAGCGTGAGCGCGTTGACGTCGCCCACTTCATCGGCCGGCACCAGGCAGGGACCGAAGGCCCCGGTGACGGGGAAGTTCTTGCCCGGCGTCCACTGGTGGGTATGCCGCTGCCAGTCGCGCACCGTGCCGTCGTTGAAGCAGGCGTAGCCCGCGACATGGTCGAAGGCATCGGCCTGGCTGATGTGGCGTCCGCCCTTGCCGATCACGATGGCGAGCTCGCCCTCGTAATCGAAGCGATCGGAAAAGGCCGGCCGCTGCAGTGCAGCATCGGCAGCGGCCAGGCTGTCGGCGAAGCGCACGAAGATGGCCGGATGGTCGGCGTCGGGACGCTTCATCTCGGCGACATGGCTCTTGTAGTTGAGGCCGACGCAGAAGATCTTGCCCGGGTTGGGGATCACGGGCAGCAGGCGAGCCTGACCTGCCGGCACCACCGCACCCTGCGCGAGTGCGGCGGCCTTGAGCCCGGCGAGCTGGCCTGCCGCGATGACCGACTTCAGGTCTGGGAACTGTTCGCGGAAGGCGGCTGGCGCCTCCAGGTAAGACCCCTCGTCCTGCCGGACGCCGTAGGTCTGGCGCCCATCCCATTCAAAACTCAGAAAACCCATCTTGCTTCCTCTCGAATCCTGTGCCAAACACTGGAGCTGCACAGATGGAAGGCAGTCTAGGGAAGGTAAACCCATCCAGATAGAATGCAGACAGGCATCTCAGACATGCCAAAAAAGACATTTCAGGAGCCAGGCCATGAACATCAGTGACTTCCGTCTTTTCCTGGAAGTGGCCGAGATGGGCAGCTTCACCAAGGTGGCGGCGCAGCGGCACACGGTGCAGTCGCACATCAGCCGCCAGATCGCCGAGCTCGAACAGGCCTGCGGCAGCGCGCTGTTCCGGCGCACGGGCCGTGGCGTGGTGCTGACCGAATACGGCGCCGATGTCGAACGCCGGGTGCGCGCCTGGATCAAGGACACGGATGCCCTGTTCGCTGACATCACGCAGACCGCCAAGGTCCCGATGGGAGAAGTCAGGCTGGGCATCCTGCCTTCGGCCGGGCATCCGCTGATGACCCAGGTGTTCAAGCAGCTGCGCCAGGAATTCCCCCGCATCCGGCTCAATATCCGCGAGGGCCAGGGCGGCGAACTCGACGCACTGCTCGATACCGGCAGCGTCGACATGGCGATCCTGTTCCGCTACGAGCAGCCCAGGAGCCAGGACGAGGTCCTGCTCTCGACCGCCAGCACCTACCTGGTCTCGGGCCCGGACATGCCGCTGACCGATGGCGACACGGTGGAATTCAGCCAGCTCGAGAACCTGCCACTGGTGCTGCCGCGCCGGCCGGCGCACTGGCGCTCCATCCTCGATGAAGCCGCGCGCAGCCAGGGCTTCAGCCTGCAGGCGGCAGTCGAGGCCGACTCGCTGCGGGTGCAAAAGGAACTGATCGCCGACAGATACGGCCTCTATGCGCTGCTCGGCCCGTTCTCGATGGACGAGGAGCTCAGTGCAGGTCGGCTGCAGGCGGCCAAGCTGATCCAGCCGGACCTCAAGCGCTACGTGACCCTGGCCATGCCCAGGCAAGGCCAGATCACCCAGGCCTGCCGCATCGTGGCCCGGCTCATCAAGGAAACCGTCGACTGCTGGGGCGGGCGACTCAGCAAGCCCGAGGCCGGAGCCTCCTGTTGAGCCCAAGCCGATTCACCTGCGGCACCTGATCGCCTCGATGCAGCACCAGGGCAGGCGGATGACGTGGCTCGGCTCAATCGAGTTCGACTTCTTCCCGGCGGCAGCCGAGAGCCTCGCAGAGCAGGATGCCCGTTGAGCGCCCCTGGGCGCGAACAAGGGACAGTGAAGTGGGGTCAACGCGCAGCGGTGGGCCCACTTCACCTATCCTGCCCTTTGCTTTGCTGCAGTTCCTACGCCAAGGGAATGCCAAACAGCTCGATGGATGGCATCGAATGCGCCTCGGGTGAGCAGGAATGGCGTCCGACAGCGATGAAATGACAATCCGATGCGATCGCGTTGCGGTCAAGTAGTGCTGTAGTAGCGCTTCACTAGGGCCTGTTAACGCAAGTTGACAAGGCAGTGGACTTGGCTCGAAACTGTTGCGATGCAACTGACTCGCGAGCAATTCGAACAGATCGCTCCACTGCTGCCACGCCAGCGGGGCAACGTGCGGCTGGACAACTTCGAGGTGGTCAACGCCATCCTGTACGT
>NZ_PVLQ01000052.1 GCF_002980595.1 Malikia granosa | reverse complement strand
CCAGCGCCATCACTGGCGCCTGGGCCTGACGGCCAGCAAGCCTCTCTAGCAGGCCGTTGAAAAATACACCGTCGATGCCTTCAAGGTCACCACCGACGATTGTGAGAAAGCATTCTGACCAGCACTTGAGGCTTCGGAGCCGGTTTTCACGGCCTCACAGACCCCTTTCGGAGCCGATTTCCCGCCTTTCGGCGTTTTGCGGGCGCACTGGCCCCCAGGCAGGCACTCACGCATGATGCGCATCCCACCATCCGCCCAGGCTGCCCATGCGCACCAGGTTGTAGGTCGCAAAGCACAGCAGCGCCTGGCCTGCCAACTTGGCATGCCCGATCAGCTTGGTCTTGGCCAGTCCCCCGACGGTCTTGAGCCAGCCGAAGGCCTCCTCGATGCGCTTGCGCACCTTCAGGCTCGTGCGATAGCCCTCGTGCCGTGTCGTGCGGCCATCGATCGCCGAGCCCTTGGCCTTGCTCGCCACATGCGGCGTGATGCGCAGCCTGCGGCACCCCTTGACGAAGGCCTTGGAGTCGTAGCCCTTGTCGGCACCCACCGTGGCCCCTTTCTTCATGACCGAGCGCTGCAGCATCTCCAGCG
>NZ_PVLQ01000051.1 GCF_002980595.1 Malikia granosa | reverse complement strand
TATTTTTCAACGGCCTGCTAAAGGAGATCGCCAAATGAAACGAGTAGTTTTGACAGCGGCATTTGCCATGGCCCTTGTTGCTGGTGCGCCCGTCGGTGCCCAGCCGGCCAGCGCACCCGACAAGAGCGCGCAAGCGCAACAGAAGGCGCCCAACGTTGCCGAGTTTGACAAGCAGGCGACCCAGATCCAGGAAAACATCAAGAAGATGCAGGAGCAGATGGACAAGATCCGTCAGACGCAAGACCCGCAGGAGCGGCAAAAACTCCTCCAGGAGCATGCGGCGACCATGCAAAACAACATGGGATTGATGCAGGGCATGTGGGGGTCCGGCATGATGGGCTGCTGCGGGGGGGACTCCACGCCCGGAGGATGGCATATGGGTGGTCCAGGCATGATGGGGTGGCATGGCATGGGGAGCTACTATTCGCGGCTCAAGCCGGAACAGCTGAAGCAGCGTCAATACATGATGGACCAGTACCTTGGCATGCAGCAGCAGATGATGAATCACATGCTGTTCCAACAGAACTACATGTGGGCCCGGTAAGGCCAAGTCAACCCCGCCTTCCCATGCGGCGAGGGACGCTCTGCAGGCCGCTGAACTGATAAGCCGAGCGCAATCATGTCCACTTGCCCTATGCCAATGTCGAGATGCTGCGCGCGGCCAGCTTGAAGATCAGCTCAGGTTCGAGCGCTGATGGTCTACGCGCTGGAAACTCTCGTGCTTGGCGAAATGATGGGTCGGCAGGTCCTATGTTTCACAAGCGAGGCTGGTACGCAATGATCGCCATGCCTGCGAGGGTTACGGCCACACCCACCAGATCCCAGTTGCTCGGGCGGATGCCGTCCACCGACCACAGCCACCCCAGCGCCACTGCCACGTAAACTCCCCCATAGGCTGCATAGACTCGTCCGGACGGAGCGGCGTGCAAGGTGAGCAGCCATGCAAACGTGGCAAGGCTAAAGGCAGCTGCTGGTAACAGCACCCAGCCTGAGCCCTGACCGCGCAGCCACAGCAGCGGCAAGTAGCAACCGACGATCTCCGCGATGGCGGTGGCGATGTAGAGCAGCAGTGTTTTCATGGCGGCAAGGGAAGTTTAATCTTCCATGGGTTTCAACAGGGGCAAGGACACTCCCACTCGTGTCCGGATCACTGCGCGTTGGCTAGGGCGACAGCAGCGGCCGTGACGAGTTGTTCCCGCATGGCTTTTGCCTCCTGTTTGAAACCTGGCAGGTTGGCGATCACAACGGTCGAGGCCGATGAATCGCTAGCGATTCGCGACGGGTTTGTTCGCTCGCCCTTGACGAGGTATTCAAAGTGCAGGTTCGGACCCGTCGCCGTTCCGGTCGAACCAACCGTGCCGATGGTCTGGCCTTGCTCCACGCGTTGTCCAAGTTGGACGGCGATGCGTCCCAGATGGGCATAAGCGGTAGCGGCCTGATCAGGATGTCGAATGACCACGTAGTTGCCATATCCACCTTGCCAGCCCGAAAAGGTCACCACACCGTCGGCCACAGTCCGAATCGGAGTTCCGGCGGGAGCCCCATAGTCCGTTCCCTTGTGGGCTTTTTGCACCCCGAACACCGGGTGGATGCGTGATCCGTATGAACTGGTGACCCTGGAAAACGCCAATGGGGAGGCCAGGTAGGCCCGTCGCTGACTCGAACCATCCAGGTTGACGAACTCGCCGGCCTTGCCCGGCACCTGGAACCACATGGCCTGATGAGTCTCCTTGCCGCTCTGGATTTCGGCGCCCAGCAACCGTCCGGTGAACAGGATTTCTCCATCCAACTCAAACGCCTCATAGACCAGGCTGAAGCGTGCCCCTCGTTGCAAATCGCGCTGGAAGTCGATGTCCCCGGCAAAGGCCTCTACCGCCTGCTCAGCGATGGCATCCGGAATGCCGGCCTGATCGGTGGCGGCATAGAACGAGGAGCGAATGGTGAGCGAGCCGAACTGAACCAGACGCCGAGGTGTCGGCTGTTCGAGCCGAGAGGCGTACCCGCCGTCCTGCCGCTCCACCACCAGTCGGCTGACGCGCTGGTTGTTCGCGTCCACCCAGCGCACCGACAAGGTTTTCAGGCGCCCTTCGGGGGTTCTGGTGACAGAGGCCAGCTTGCCGGGCGCACCCGCTAGCAGCAGGCGCGATGTGGCGTCGCGTGCGAGAAACATCTGTGCATCACGATCATCTATGCCCAGCCGTCTGAGCAGGGTCTGGACAGAGTCATCACGACGAGTGAGCTGCGATTGGTGAACGAGAAACTCGGGGTTCGACCCTGTCAACACAGGCAAAGCTATAGACGCATCCACAGGCTCCACCACCTGCCGAACAGGCCACTGAGCTGCATCGGGCAAGGTAGGTGAGACGCCAAAGGCCACGACACCCGTACCCAGCATCAATATGCCCAACGCCCCCATCACAGGCCGCCGGTGGCTTTGGATCAGTGTTTTCAGTGGGGGCAGGTACGCGGGTTTCATGACAGTTCAGTAGATGGCTTCATCAAGGCTTGGAAAAGAAGAGCCTCAGACGGCGGACAAAAGGATCTTGATGTCCGACGCGATCGAGACGGCGTCGGTTCCGTAGGCGGAAAACAAGCGGACCCGACCTTCGGTGTCGAAGATGTACTTCCCTGCCGAGTGGTCCATGGTGTACGAGGTCGGGGTCGATCCCAGGACCTTCTTGAAGTAGATCTTGAAGTCGGTCGCGACGCCCTTGAGTTCGTCGGGCTCTGGCCGCAGGGCAAGAAAGCCCGGGTCAAAGCTTGCCATGTACTCCTTGAGCAATGGCTGAGTGTCCCGTTCGGGATCCACCGTGATGAAGAGCACCTGCAGCAGGTCGCCTTGTGCACCCAGCAAGCGCTTGACCTCCGCCATGGTGCTCATCGATGTGGGGCAGACATCCGGGCACTGCGTGTACCCGAAGAAGACCACCACGATCTTGCCTTTGAAGTCCTTGAGCGTTCTCACGCTACCGTATTGATCCTTGAGCCGAAGATTCTCTGCAAAGGTGGCACCGGTCACGTCGGTGCTCTTGAATTTGGCTACATCTGGTGAGCAGGCCACCAGTGCAGGGACACCTGCCACGCAAGCAAAGGTTATCTGCACAAAACGCCGACGACTGGAGGTCGGCTGCGCCGGGACAGATGAAAAATGCTGTGTCATGTCACTTCCTGGCTTTGGCCACTTCTTCGGCGACGAGGGCCTTCAACTGCACGTCACCAAAAGTTGGCAGACTGCGACCATTGACGAGGAACGTCGGTGTTTTGGTGACATTCAAAGCGGTCAGGTCCTCGATGTCCTGCTTCAAAACCGCCTCGATTTCAGGTGTCTGAGCGTCGTTTTTCGCCTTTTCGATATCCAGACCTGCCTCCTGCGCTGCGCGATACGCCAGATCGATGTTGGGTTTACCATGGTCGGCCCATTGCGGTTGAGTGGCCAACACCATCTCCAGCACAGGCAGGTATTTGTCTTGTCGTTTGGCGGCTTCCAGGAGCTTGACTACCTGATCAGAGCCCGGATGAAAGGGCGCGTATCGCATCACCAGCCGCACATCGTGCGGGTATTGCTTGAGAATGTCCTTGACGATGGGATAGAACGCTCTGCAGGTCTCGCACGCGGGGTCAAAAAACTCGACGATCGTGACCGACGCATTGCTCGGACCGAAGACTGGCGAATGGAAGCGAACCAACCTGTTTTCTGACTGACTGACCTTCTCGGCCTGTGAGTCCTGAACACGCTTCTGGTAAGCGTTCATGCCAAAGAAGAAGAAAGCCAGGACGATGACGATCAGGACTGAAACGGTGATTTTTTTGGAATTCATCTGGAGGACTTTCTGAGGTATGCGACGAGAAGGAAGGCCAGCGCCATGAACGCGGCCAGTGACAGCCAAGGTATCTGGACGCCATTGAGGATTTCGAGTTTCTGGTCCGCGCAGGAGACTCCGGCGCTGCAAGGCACCCAGGACTTGGGGATCAGTCCTGCAACGAGCAGGGTGTGGTAGCCGGCCATAGCCAGCCCTCCCAAGGCCAGTGCAAGGGCATAAACTGCACCCTGACGGTCATCGGTGAAGCAAGCGATCCCCAAAATGATTGCGATAGGGAACATGAAGATGCGCTGGTACCAGCACAGGGTGCACGGCGTCATCAGCATGACTTCACCGATGAAAAGAGCACCCAACGTGGCGGTGGTCGCAATCAGCCATGCCAGTAGAAGCAGTGACCAGTCCTTCTTCATGGTTCGCTCCTGGTCTTGGGAGGCGAATGCGGCAATGACATCAGCCCCCAGCCGATCACGGCCAACACGATGAAGACATCGGCCAGGTTGAACGCTGGCCAATGCAGGCCGCGCCAGTGCAGATCCAGAAAGTCGGTCACTGCACCAGTGAACATGCGGTCAATGAGGTTGCCAGTCCCTCCTGCCACGATCAGTGCCCCGACTAGCCGCTCCAAGGGCTCGGCGTGTTTGAATAGACTGATGAGCGTGATGGGAGCTACAACCAAAATGCCAACAGTAATGAAAAACCAGCGCTGCCAGCCACCAGCATCCGCGAAAAGCGAAAAAGCGGCTCCTTCGTTCAGGGCATGAACCAAGTTGAACCAGCTCGTCACCTCGATTGAAGACCCAAAGGGAATCGTCGCGGCGAAGTAGACCTTGGTCAACTGGTCCAAGGCGATCATGACGCCAACTGCGCAGAGCCAGAGCAAGCGGGGGTAGGCCCGCCAACGAGAAAAATGCATGAAATCCATCCCCAAAATAAAAACACCACCAGCCCCAAGGGGCTGGTGCGCTTTACAGGGATTGGTAAGTGCGCGGGGCTATCACGCGGCTAGACAATCCCCGGTTATACCGGGGATGTCCAACGTGGTCGATCTGGGCGATCAATGAGCAAGAACTCCGACCAAGGTAGCGGTCGAGAGAGAACCACCGAACTGGTTTGGATGCACCCCGAAGAGGGCGCCGCCTGCAAAGCCATGGAACAGTTGGCGTGGCAGGTACCGCAATCGAGATCTGGCGACACAACACCAGCCGACTTCTTGGCGGCAGCATCTTCGAAACTCTGATGCTGGTGGACATGGTGTCCGAGATGCTGTGCCATGGCGTCCCGGTCGTGCGCGCAGGACGAACCCATCGCAGCCCAAGACAGCTGCAACGGCATCCACATCATCAAGACGATCAGCAGCCACGAACGCATAGTTCGATTATATGCGCTTGGCTTACACACGGCCGTCAAACACTTGCTGTGCTGACGCTCATTGCTTTCATCTGATAGGCAGCTGGGGGTAGACACCGGGGACTGAATCGTTGCCGAGTTGGCACGTAGTCTGTTTCATACCATCGCCACCTACCCGACTGAACCACGGGAGAGCAACTTGACGCCGTCCGGTCGCAGTTCGCCCTGGGGCGACACATGCCGGTAGAGCGTCTGCCGGGTAATCGCTAGTTCTGCACAGAGGTCGCCGACCTTGGTTTCCGGTTGCCCCATGCTGGCCATCGCCAGGCGCAGTTTGGCGGCGGTCATCTTGAACGGGCGCCCCCCTTTTTTGCCGCGAGCGCGCGCCGAGACAAGTCCGGCAACCGTTCGCTCGGAAATCAACTCCCGTTCGAACTCGGCCAGTGCAGCAAAGATTCCGAACACCAGCTTGCCAGCAGCGGTCGTGGTGTCGACTGCCGCACCGTGACCCGTCAGCACCTTCAATCCCACGCTACGCGCAGTCAGGTCGTGCACCGTGTTGACCAGGTGGCGCAAGTCTCGACCGAGCCGGTCGAGCTTCCATACGATCAGCGTGTCGCCTTCACGCAGCGCCTTCAGGCAGGCAGCCAGCCCAGGGCGATCATCACGTCGACCCGAAGCCAGATCCTCGTAGAGATGAGCGGGATTCACGCCGGCAGCGATGAGCGCGTCGCGCTGCAGATGGGTGGACTGTGATCCGTCCGCTTTCGATACCCGCATGTATCCAATATGCATACTGTTCCTGTCACATATACGTTCGTTTGTGAGACAACCCGCTCATCCGAGCTACAGACTGCTGGCAATCCGGCGAGTTGACAGGGCTACTTGTGGCGTCGCGTCATCGACGCCACGCACAGGGCATCGGCTGCTGGACCGGACCCTGGTCTACACGGCATTCACTCGGGTGCAGCGACAGGTGGTACCAGTTGGCGCCGAGGCTGCAGCGAAAGAGGCTGTCGAAAGGCCGCCTCGCGCACAAGCTCCTCAAGTTGAAATCAATCCTCGCCTAGCTCGAAGGCCCCGAAGAACGCTGCCAGCTCATAATATGCATCTGGTTGCACGTTACTACGGGCACTATCCTTCATAGGTAAAGTCACTCACTCACATCCAGCAAGAACGAACTTTTACCTCATATAAGGGGAGTGATTTCAAGGTGCCC
>NZ_PVLQ01000050.1 GCF_002980595.1 Malikia granosa | reverse complement strand
GCGCCGCTCAACGCGGCGGCAGGCGCCTTGCTGCTGCGCGCGACGGTGACCGACGCGGACGGTGACAGCGCCACGCACAACCTGGACCTGAGCGCGGGCGTGTTCAGCCTGAAGGACGACGGGCCGAGCTTGGCGACAGTGGTTCCCACATCGGCCTGGCTGCAAGTCGATGAAAGCACCCTCAGTGTCGACGCAACGCAGAACTTTGTCACAGCGGGCTTGTTCACCCCGAATTACGGTGCCGACGGAGCGGGCACTGTAGATGGCTATACCCTGGGGGTGCAAGCCGGTGCGGCACCCGATTCGGGCTTGAACGACAGCGCAACGGGTTTTTCGGTCTACCTCTACAAGGAGGGGGACGCCGTGGTGGGCCGCGTAGGCGGGGCAGGTGGTGCCGATCCGAGCGGTGCGGTGTCGTTCCGCCTGAGCCTGTCCGGCGAGACCATCACGCTCGATCAGCAGCGCGCGGTGCTCCATCCCAACTCGGTGGATCCGGACGACGCGACTGGGCTGACCGGTAGCGGCCTGATCACATTGAGCGCGACGATACATGACCGGGACGGCGACACGCGACCGGCGACAGTGGACCTGACCGGTGCTCTGAGCTTCAAGGACGATTTCCCTACGCTGACGGTTTCCGGAAACGCGGGCGCCATGCAGTCGATCAATGTGGATGAAACCCTGGGACCTGACCGCTACGCCACGTCTGCAGAGGCTACAACGACCCATGCCGGCAACACCGATGACGGCGGTAGCTGGCTGGGCCGTGTCACCACCTCGATTGGCGGCGGGCTGGTCAGCCTGTTCACCTTGTCGGGAGACTATGGGGCGGACGGTCCCGGCAGCACCACCGGGGTGCTGGGCTTCGCAGACTTCTCGGGCGGCTTGGCGACCAACCTGTCATCCACGGCAGGCGGCGTGATCCAGCTTTATCTGCAAGACGGCAGTTCCCTGGCAAGAAGCGTCCTCGTCGGCCGCGATGCTGATGGCGGCAGCGACGTATTCAGGATCGAGATTGTGAATACCGCCGCTAGCGGAGATCCGGCCGTCTATCAATTGCAGACCACCTTGTACGAGGCGATCCGGCACACCGACACCACCAAGCATGACGAATCGGCCATGTTGAAGTTGGCATCGGCCGGCAGGTTGGTGCGCCTGGAATATGACGTCAACCGCACCGATGCCGATTCGGATGCCTTCGGCATGGCCGGTTACGTCACCCTCATCAACTCGACCGCCTCGTTCTTCACTTTTGACGATGACGGTCCGATGACCGATCCTTCCACCAGCGGCAAGGCCATCGATTCTCTCGGCTACCTGTCGTTCGGGTCCGATGGCGGTCATGTCGAATCGATAACCCTGGAGGGCACGACCTATACCTGGAACACCGCGACGAACAGCATCGACGTCACCGGAGGCGCGGACAGACAGGCCGGCGCCTTTGGTGCCGCGCATCTGCTGCAGGTGTCGGTTGGAACTGGCCAGTTCACCGTTGA
This sequence comes from Malikia granosa, assembly GCF_002980595.1. Taxonomy (GTDB): domain Bacteria; phylum Pseudomonadota; class Gammaproteobacteria; order Burkholderiales; family Burkholderiaceae_C; genus Malikia; species Malikia granosa. The sequence continues at coordinate 31,483 of NZ_PVLQ01000050.1, read as the reverse complement.
CTTTGATGATGGCCGCTACCAGCTGCAGCTCACGCCCAGTGCGGATTTCCATCTGGATGTCGGCTACGCGCTGGTCGATGACGATGGCGACCGTGCCACTGGCGCGCTGCCGATCGACCTGAAGGTTTCGCTGACCGGCGACTCCGCAGGCAACACCATCAACGGCACCAGCGGCAACGACTTGCTGCTCGGGGAAGACGGCAACGACATCCTCGATGGTCTCAGCGGCGATGACCTCCTGGTTGGTGGCCTGGGTTCCGACACCATGACGGGAGGGACAGGGGCCGATACCTTTGTCTGGCATCGCAACGACCACGGCACGGGAGGTTCGGTCGACACCATCACCGATTTCGGCAATGGCCAGGACAAGTTGGACCTGCGCGACCTGCTGCAGGGCGAACATCAAGGCGCTGCTGTTGGTACCAGCGGCAGCCTCGAGAACTACCTGCACTTCGAGACTGCCGGGGGGAACACCACGATCGGCGTCACGGTCAATGGGGGCAACCCGGACGGAGTGAATCCTTCCAACTTGACTATTGTTCTGGAGGGCGTCACCTTGGCCGGTGCCGACGATGCGAGCAAGATCGCGAACCTGCTGGCCAGCAACAAGCTGGTCGTGGATTACTGACCACTTTCCGGTTCGTCCGATCCGGCCTCGGCCGGGTCGGACTTCAGCCGAGGCCCAGGGCAAGCAGGGGACGACCTGCAGCAAAGTCCAGCCCCTGCGGAAACCGTCATAATCGTGTCTTTTTGACAACAGCGAGGGACTACTCGCAAATTGACTCCACTGATATAGTGGCTCGGATGTGTCGGCATGTAACTGTGCGCACGGGGTAACGGATGCGCAGAACTGAAAGGGTGGGAGAATGAAAAAAAGTAAAAAAATGCGCGCTATAGCGGGCGCCGTCCTGGTCATGACCGGTGGAGTGGCAGCGGCCCAGGCCCTGCCGACCCCGCTGGTGACCGCAGTGCAGAAGGCCGTCGTCACCAACCCCGAGGTGCAGGCGCGCTGGCGTGAATACACCGGTGCCGTCGCCGATGGCGAAGCCGCCACCGCCGGCTACAAGCCCCAGGTCGACCTGACGCTGGGCGTCGGTCGCGAGTGGAAGGACTATCCGGGCGCCACGCCCACCGGCAGCCGGACCGAATACACCCGTACCGGCGGCTCGATCACCCTGACCCAGATGCTGTTCGACGGCATGTTCACGCGCAACGAGGTCAAGCGCCTGGGTTATGCCAAGCTGGTGCGCTACTACGAGCTGCTCGAGGCCTCCGAGAACATCAGCCTGGAGGCCGTCAAGGCTTATGCCGATGTGGCACGGCGCAGCGAGCTGGTCGAGGAAGCGCGTGCCAACTTCCTCGAGCACAAGCTCACCGCGGTACAGATTGACCAGAAGGCGCGCGCCGGGGTGGCGCGCCGCGTCGATCTCGACCAGGCCAATGGTCGACTGGCGCTGGCCGAGTCCAACCTGCTGACCGAAATCTCCAACCTGCACGATGTCAGCGCCCGCTACCTGCGCATCATGGGCGAGAAGCCGCCGACCAAGCTGCCAGCCCTGGCCGAGGGCCTCAAGCTCAAGGGCATCCCGGCCAGCGCCACCGAGGCGATGCGCATCGGCCTGCCCAACAGCCCGACCATCAACGCCGCCTACGAGAACGTGCGCTCAAGCCAGTCCAATATCGAGACGCGCAAATCAGCCTATTGGCCCCGCGTCGACTTCCGCATCCGCGACAGCTGGGGGCGCAACGTCGATGGGGTCGATGGCAGCCGGCGCGACCAGGTGGCCGAGGTGGTGCTCAACTACAACCTGTACCGCGGTGGCTACGACAAGGCGCGTGAGAAACAGGCGGTCGAATACCGCTTCCAGGCGCGTGACCTGCAGGAAAAGGCTTGCCGCGATGTGCGCCAGACGCTGGCGATCGCCTACCAGGACGTGCTCAAGATCAACGAGCAGCTTGGCTACCTGCAGACGCACCAGCTGTCGACCGAAAAGGCAATGCAGGCCTACCGTCAGCAGTTCGACATCGGCCAGCGCACCCTGCTTGACCTGCTCGACACGCAAAACGAGCTGTTCGAGGCCAACCGCGCCTATATCAACGCGCGCTACGACGAGATCATCGCCCAGGCCCGCACCCTGGCCAGCATGGGCCAGCTGACGGCCGCGCTCGGCGTGGCGCGTCCTGATCAGCCCGGGCTGCAGGAGGCCGGCCAGGACCGCGAACCTCTGCTGCCGCCCGAAGAGCTCTGTCCCTTCGATGCGCCCGAGATCGCGGTGGTCGACAAGACCGTCAATGCTCCCAAGCCGGTGCCGATCAAGCTTGAGCAGCCGCTCAAGGTCACCTTCCCGGCCAGCGCGCTGTTCGACTTCGACAAGTCGGTGCTCAAGCCCGAAGGCAAGCGGGGACTCGACAACCTGATGGCTAAGATCAAGGGCGTGGATGTCGAGGTGTATGTCGTGGTCGGTCATACCGATTCGATCGGTACCGACGAGTACAACCGCAAGCTGTCGCTGCGGCGTGCCGACTCGGTCAAGGCCTATTTCGTGAGCCAGGGCGTGCCACAGATCAAGATCCGTGCCGACGGGAGGGGCGAGTCCGAGCCGGTCGCCAGCAACAAGACGGCCGAGGGTCGCAGCCTGAACCGCCGGGTCGAGGTGACGGTGGTGCCGGTCGGCTACCAGGGCCCCGTGCCTGCCCTGGCGAAGCCCAAGGCCAAAGAGCAGAAGTAAGTCCGGCCGCCAAGGCAAAAGGCCAGGTCTTGCGACCTGGCCTTTTTGCTGCCTGGCCTGTGCCAGTCTTCAGACGCCGGCGGCGTGCGCCTGTTGGTCGGCGTGGTAGCTCGAGCGCACCATGGCGCCGACGGCGGCATGGCTGAAGCCCATCTCGTAGGCCTTGGCTTCGAACATCTTGAAGGTGTCGGGGTGGACGTAGCGGCGCACCGGCAGGTGGTGGCCGCTCGGTGCCAGGTACTGGCCGATGGTCAGCATGTCGATGTCGTGCGCGCGCATGTCGCGCATCACTTCGAGGATTTCCTCGTCGGTCTCGCCCAGGCCGACCATCAGGCCGCTCTTGGTCGGGATGTTCGGGAAGCGGGCCTTGAAGTCCTTCAGCAGCTTGAGCGAGTGCGCGTAGTCGGCGCCCGGGCGGGCTTCCTTGTACAGGCGCGGCACCGTCTCCATGTTGTGGTTCATGACGTCCGGCAGGCCCTCGGCCAGCACGTCGAGCGCCTTGTCCAGCCGGCCGCGGAAGTCGGGCACCAGCACCTCGATCTGGGTCTTGGGCGAGAGCTCGCGCGTCTTCTGGATGCAGGCGACATAGTGGCCGGCGCCGCCGTCGCGCAGGTCGTCGCGGTCGACGCTGGTGATCACGACATAGTTGAGCTTGAGCGCGGCGATGGTCTTGGCCAGGTTGACGGGCTCGTCGGCATCGAGCGGGTCCGGGCGGCCATGGCCGACGTCGCAGAACGGACAGCGGCGCGTGCACTTGTCGCCCATGATCATGAAGGTCGCCGTGCCCTTGCCGAAGCATTCGCCGATGTTCGGGCAGGAGGCTTCCTCGCACACCGTCACCAGCTTGTTGGCGCGCAGCGTGTCCTTGATCTCGTAGAAGCGGGTGCTCGGGCTGCCGGCCTTGACGCGGATCCAGTCCGGCTTCCTGAGCGTTTCCTCCGCCGGCACGATCTTGATCGGAATGCGCGCAGTCTTGGCGTGGCTCTTCTGCTTGGCGCTGGCGTTGTAGTTGGCGGCGTCTTCGGCCTGGTGGACGACGGGGTTGCTCGACATCTGGATTTTTCGGCTAGTGGGGTGATTGCCTGTCAGGCGAACAGCAGGGCGCCAAGCTTCTGGCCCAGCAGCTCGGCCACGTCCTCGGGCGCAGCTTGGACCCCGATTGTATGGAGATCGACGGTTTTGAGTCCGGCATAGCCGCAGGGGTTGATGCGCTCGTAGGGTTCCAGGTCCATCGCGACGTTGAGCGCGAGGCCGTGGTAAGTGCAATGGCGGTGCACCTTGATGCCCAGCGCGCTGATCTTGCCCAGGCCGCGGAAGGGGTCGCCGTCCGGCGCCGGGCCGGTCAGCGCCGCATGGGAGAACGGGTCCTCGAGCCGGACATAGATGCCGGGCGCGCTGGCGACCCGGTGGCCGGTCACGTTCCAATGCGCGAGCGTGCGGATCACGGCCTCCTCGAGCCGATAGACATATTCCTTGACATAGTAGCCGGCGCGCTGCAGGTCGATCAGGGGATAGGCCATGACCTGTCCCGGGCCGTGGTAGGTGACCTGGCCGCCGCGGTTGGTCTGCACCACCGGGATGTCGCCCGCGGCCAGCACATGCTCGGCCTTGCCGGCCAGCCCCTGGGTGAAGACCGGCGCGTGCTCGCAAAGCCAGAGCTGGTCCGGGCTGTCGGGCCCGCGCTCGGCGCTGAACTGTTGCATGGCTGCGACAGTGGCCAGGTAGTCGACCCGGCCGAGCCGGCTGATCTCGAGCGCCGGCATGTTCACAGCACGATCTTGACCATCGGATGGGTGGTCAAGGTGCGGTAAAGTTCATCAAGTTGCTCACGGCTCGTGACATGGACGCTGATCGTCAGGCCCAGGTAGTTGCCGCTGCGGCTCGGACGCTGCTCGATCGTGTCGGCATCGAAGCCCGGATCGAACTGGCGCGCCACATGCGCGATCGCGGCGCAGAAGCCTTCCACCTGGGCGCCCATGACCTTGATCGGGAAATGGCAGGGGTATTCGATCAGGGATTGTTCCGGCGGGATGTGGCGGTTGATGTCCATGGTTGTCACGTATTCGTAAGGTAGGATAGGTAAAAAGCGGATTATCCCAAGCCTGCATGGCGCATGCCAGGCAGCAATGTGGCAAGTTGAAGCCTGGCTGTCATGAAGGTGCAAAACGCTTGACGCAGACTAAGGGTTGCTACGTATAATGGGAGGCTTTGCGGGGTTCGGGCTAAGCCTGGCTGCGCGGAGAACGCGTGATGAAGAACGAGCCGGAAGACCGCCGCTCTGTCTACGATGATGAAGTAGATGGGGTGCCTGAGCCAGAATTCAAGCGTTTGAGCGCTGAAGAAGCGGCCGAGTGGCGCAGCCGTCAGCCGCGCGAGTCGGTCTGGCGTCTGGTGCTCTGGCAGCTGCTGCTGGGATTGCTGTTGGTGCCGTTGGCGTGGTTGTTGACCCGCCGGGCGGAGGTGGCCGGATCGGCTGCCTATGGTGTCTTGTGCATCCTGCTGCCCACGGCCCTGATGGCTTACGGCCTGACGTCGAGCGGACTGGCCAGGCTGATACGGCGCCTGTTTCCCGGAATGTCCGGGCTGTCGCTGGCAGGATTGTTTTTTTGGGAAGGGGTCAAGGTGCTGTTGGCGCTCGCCATGATGTGGCAGGCACCCAGGCTGGTCCCCGGACTGAGCTGGTTGGCCCTGGTGGCTGGACTGGTGGTGGCGCTCAAGGCGTATTGGCTGGAACTCTGGATGCGTTCCCGCCGGGCGGCTCGGACGTCGAAAATTTTGTGACTATTAATGGCTGAATCAAACATGGCGATTGAAGGCGTGGGCCCGACCCCGGGCGAATACATCAAGCACCACCTGACGCACCTGACCAACCACGGTGACAAGCAGTCGGGCATCGTTGACTTCAGCTACCTGAACCTCGACTCGATCGTGGTCGCGGCGACCCTGGGTCTGCTGTCGGTCTTCGTGCTGTGGCTGGGTGCGCGCAAGGCCACCGCTGGTGTGCCGGGTCGCTTCCAGGCCGCCATCGAGATCCTGGTCGAGATGGTCGAGAACCAGGCCAAGGGCCTGATCCACAACGAGCAGAGCCGCAAGCTGGTCTCGCCGCTGGCGCTGACCGTGTTCGTCTGGATCTTCATGATGAACTTCATGGACATGCTGCCGCTGGACCTGCTGCCCAAGATCTGGGAAGGCGTCTACGCCGCACAGGGCCATGACCCGCACCATGCCTACCTGCGCGTGGTGCCGACCGCCGACCTGTCGACCACCCTGGGTCTGTCGGTCTCGGTGCTGCTGATGTGCCTGTTCTACAACGTCAAGATCAAGGGTCTGGGCGGCTGGAGCCACGAACTGGTCAGCGCACCCTTCGGCACCAGCAAGAATCCTCTGTTTGCCATTCCGCTCGGTCTGGTGAACTTCCTGATGCAAATGATCGAGTTCCTGGCGAAGACGGTTTCGCACGGCATGCGGTTGTTTGGCAACATGTTCGCGGGTGAACTGGTTTTCATGCTGATCGCGCTGTTGGGTGGCTATGCCACGCTCTCGCTCAGCGGTGGCCTGTTATTCGTCGGGCACCTGGTCGCCGGCACGGTGTGGACCTTGTTCCATATCCTGGTCATCACCCTGCAGGCGTTCATCTTCATGATGCTGGCTCTGATTTATCTGGGTCAAGCGCATGATGCGCACTGAGTTCGCGTAACCCGCGCACTGTGTTTCTCGTAGCTTTTCTTTCTTAACCTTCCTCTCATTTCAAAGGATTCATCATGGAAAACGTTCTGGGTCTGGTTGCTCTGGCTTGTGGTCTCATCGTCGCTCTGGGTGCTGTCGGCGCTTCTATCGGCATCGCCATCATGGGTGGCAAGTTCCTCGAGTCTTCGGCTCGTCAGCCTGAAATGATGAACGACTTGCAAACCAAGATGTTCATTCTGGCTGGCCTGATCGACGCCGCCTTCCTGATCGGTGTCGCCGTTGCCCTGCTGTTCGCCTTCGCGAACCCCTTCGTCATCGCCGCCTGATAGTTTGCTGTGAGGAAGGACGTGCTCCGGCCGAGGCCGGGGCGCGTGTCACAGCAAATGCGTTTCAACTCCCGATAACACACAGAAAGGCGTTGCGATGAACATCAATGCAACCCTCTTTGCGCAAGCGATCGTCTTTGCGGTTCTGGTGTGGTTCACGATGCAGTTCGTGTGGCCCCCGATTGCCAAAGCACTGGATGAGCGTGCGCAGAAGATTTCCGAAGGTCTGGCTGCATCCGAGAAAGCCAAGACTGAGCTGGCCGTCGCCAACAAGCGTGTCGAGGCAGAGTTGAGCAAGTCGCGCAACGAGTCCGCCACCCGTCTCGCCGACGCCGAGCGTCGCGCACAGGCGACCATCGACGAAGCCAAGGCCCGTGCCAACGACGAAGCCGCCAAGATCATTGCCGCTGCCAAGGCCGAGGCCGAGCAGCAGGTGATCAAGGCACGCGAAGTCCTGCGCGAGCAGGTTGCCGTACTGGCCGTCAAGGGCGCAGAGCAGATTCTGCAGCGTGAAGTCAACGCCGGCGTGCATGCCGAACTGTTGACCCGCCTGAAGACCGAACTTTGACCAGCGCATAAAGGTTGACCATGGCTGAACTTGCCACCATTGCCCGCCCCTACGCTGAAGCGCTGTTCAAGGCCGCCAAGGCCGATGCCGCTGCCACCGCGCAGTGGGTCGAAGAGCTGGCTGCCATTGCTGGCAATGAGCAGCTGCTGCAATTTGCCGATAACCCCAAGGTCAGCGCCCAGCAGGTGTTCGACCTCGTTTCGGGTGTCTGCAAGCAGGCCCTTCCCGAAATCGGCCGCAATTTCCTGCTGACCGTGATCGAGAACGGCCGCGTGGCCGTGCTGCCCGAAATTGCCCGCCAGTTCCGTACGCTTGCGAATGCGCAGCTGGGTGCTTCGGATGCCGTGGTCTACAGCGCCTACGACATCGACAGCGCGGCCCTGGCCGATCTGGCTGGCGTCCTTGAAAAGCGTTTCGCCCGCAAGCTCAACCTGCAGGTCGTGCTGCAGCCCGAGCTGATCGGCGGTGTGCGCGTGGTCGTGGGTGACGAGGTGCTCGACCTGACGGTCAAAGCCCGCCTGGAACAAATGAAAGCGGCCCTGACGGCGTGAGCCGCGGTGTGTCCCGAAGCGCAAACCTATACGAAAGAAGGAAAGAGTCATGCAACTCAATCCCGCAGAAATTTCTGAACTGATCAAGTCCCGCATCGAAGGCTTGGCCCCCGCTGCCGACGTGCGCAATCAGGGTACCGTGGTGTCCGTGACCGACGGTATCGTCCGCGTCCACGGCCTGTCCGACGTCATGCAGGGCGAGATGCTGGAGTTTCCGCTGACCAAGGACGGTCAGCAGACCTTCGGCCTGGCGCTGAACCTCGAGCGCGACTCCGTTGGCGCCGTGATCCTGGGCGAGTACGAGCATATCTCGGAAGGCGACACCGTCAAGTGCACCGGCCGCATCCTCGAAGTGCCGGTCGGCCCCGAGTTGGTCGGCCGCGTGGTCAACGCGCTGGGCGCTCCGATCGACGGCAAGGGCCCGATCAACGCCAAGCTGACCGACGTGATCGAGAAGGTTGCACCGGGCGTGATCGCCCGTCAGTCGGTGGACCAGCCGCTGCAGACCGGCCTGAAGTCGATCGACTCGATGGTTCCCGTCGGCCGTGGCCAGCGCGAGCTGATCATCGGTGACCGCCAGACCGGCAAGACCGCCGTCGCGATCGACGCCATCATCAACCAGAAGGGCCAGGGCGTCACCTGTATCTACGTCGCGATCGGCCAGAAGGCTTCCTCGATCAAGAACGTGGTGCGTGCCCTCGAGCAGGCTGGCGCGATGGAGTACACCATCGTCGTCGCCGCTTCGGCCTCCGAATCCGCCGCGATGCAGTACCTGTCGGCCTACGCCGGCTGCACCATGGGCGAGTACTTCCGCGACCGCGGCGAAGACGCGCTGATCGTGTATGACGACCTGTCCAAGCAAGCCGTGGCCTACCGCCAGGTCTCGCTGCTGCTGCGCCGCCCGCCGGGCCGCGAAGCTTATCCGGGCGACGTGTTCTATCTGCACAGCCGTCTGCTCGAGCGCGCCGCTCGCGTCAACGCCGACTACGTCGAAGCCTTCACCAAGGGCGCCGTCAAGGGCAAGACCGGTTCGCTGACCGCACTGCCGATCATCGAAACCCAGGCTGGCGACGTGTCCGCCTTCGTTCCGACCAACGTGATCTCGATCACCGACGGCCAGATCTTCCTGGAAACCAGCCTGTTCAACGCCGGCATCCGTCCCGCGATCAACGCCGGTATCTCGGTGTCGCGCGTCGGTGGCGCCGCACAGACCAAGCTGGTCAAGGGCCTGTCCGGGGGTATCCGTACCGACCTGGCGCAGTACCGTGAACTGGCTGCCTTCGCGCAGTTCGCTTCCGACCTGGACGAAGCCACCCGCAAGCAGCTCGACCGCGGTGCCCGCGTGACCGAACTGCTCAAGCAGGCCCAGTACGCTCCGCTGTCGATCAGCCTGATGGGCGCGACCCTGTTCGCGGTCAACAAGGGCTACATGGACGATGTGGCGGTCAACAAGATCCTGGCTTTCGAAGCCGGTCTGCACGCCCACCTGAAGCACAAGCACGCTGCCCTGCTGTCCAAGCTGGAAGCTGCCAAGGCCATGGACAAGGACGCCGAAGCTGAACTGAACTCCGCCATCGCCGAGTTCAAGAAGACCGGTACCTACTGAGCGGCGCGCATAGCGTCCGTCTAAGGAGCATCAATGGCAGCAGGCAAGGAAATACGCGGCAAGATCAAATCGGTGGAAAACACCAAGAAGATCACCAAAGCCATGGAAATGGTCGCCGCCTCCAAAATGCGCAAGGCGCAGGACCGCATGCGCCAGGCTCGGCCTTACAGCGAGAAGGTGCGCCAGATCGTCGGTAACCTGAGCCGGGCCAACCCGGAGTACACGCACCCGTTCATGCAGGTCAACGCTGACGCGAAGACGGTCGGCATGGTCGTGGTGACGACTGACAAGGGCCTGTGCGGCGGTATGAATACCAACGTGCTGCGCCTGGTCACGAACCAGTTCAAGGATGTCCAGGCCAAGGGCCAGGCCGCGGAAGCGGTCGCCATCGGCAACAAGGGCCTGGGTTTCCTGAACCGCATCGGCGCCAAGGTCGTCTCGCATGTCACCGGCCTGGGCGACACGCCCCATCTGGAAAAGCTGATCGGCCCGGTCAAGGTGCTGCTCGATGCTTATGCCGAAGGTCGCGTGAGCGCGGTGTACCTGTGCTACACCCGGTTCATCAACACCATGAAGCAGGAAGCCGTGGTGCAGCAGTTGCTGCCCCTGAGCGTTTCCGAGCTGCAGCAGGGCGAGCCGGGCCACGACTGGGATTACATCTACGAACCCGATGCCGCCACGGTGATCGACGAGTTGCTGGTGCGCTACCTGGAATCCCAGGTCTACCAGGCCGTCGCCGAGAACATGGCGTCCGAGCAGTCGGCACGTATGGTGGCCATGAAGGCCGCGACCGACAACGCCGGTAGCGTGATCAACGAGCTCAAGCTGGTCTACAACAAGACCCGCCAGGCCGCGATCACGAAGGAACTGTCGGAAATCGTGGCAGGCGCCGCGGCCGTTTGAGGCCGGGTTCACAGAATTAGAGAATATTTAAGGTTTCAATCATGGCTCAAGTTCAAGGCAAGATTGTTCAGTGTATCGGCGCCGTGGTGGACGTGGAGTTCCCGCGTGACCAGATGCCGCGCGTCTATGACGCACTGAAGATGGAAGGTTCTGCGCTGACCCTGGAAGTGCAGCAGCAGCTCGGCGACGGCGTGGTCCGTACCATTGCGCTGGGCTCGTCCGACGGTCTGCGCCGCGGCATGCTGGTGACCAACACCCACGCTCCGATCACCGTTCCGGTTGGCAAGGCCACCCTGGGCCGCATCATGGACGTGCTGGGCAACCCGATCGACGAGCGCGGCGAAGTCTCGCAAGAGCTGACCGCCTCGATCCACCGCAAGGCCCCAGCCTACGACGAGCTGAGCCCGTCGCAAGAGCTGCTGGAAACCGGCATCAAGGTGATCGACCTGGTCTGCCCGTTCGCCAAGGGCGGCAAGGTGGGTCTGTTCGGTGGCGCCGGCGTCGGCAAGACCGTGAACATGATGGAGCTCATCAACAACATCGCCAAGGCGCACAGCGGTCTGTCCGTGTTCGCCGGGGTGGGTGAGCGTACCCGTGAAGGCAACGACTTTTATCACGAAATGGCCGATTCCGGCGTCGTGAACCTGGACAACCTGGGCGAGTCCAAGGTCGCCATGGTCTACGGCCAGATGAACGAGCCGCCGGGCAACCGTCTGCGCGTCGCGCTGACCGGCCTGACCATCGCCGAGTCCTTCCGTGACGAAGGCAAGGACGTGCTGTTCTTCGTGGACAACATCTACCGCTACACCCTGGCCGGTACCGAAGTGTCCGCGCTGCTGGGCCGCATGCCTTCCGCCGTGGGCTACCAGCCGACGCTGGCCGAGGAAATGGGCCGCCTGCAGGAGCGCATCACCTCGACCAAGGTGGGCTCGATCACCTCGATCCAGGCCGTGTACGTGCCGGCCGACGACTTGACCGACCCGTCGCCTGCCACCACCTTCGCCCACCTGGACTCGACCGTCGTGCTGTCGCGTGACATTGCCTCGCTGGGTATCTACCCGGCCGTCGATCCGCTCGACTCCACCAGCCGCCAGCTGGACCCGCTGGTCGTCGGTGAAGAGCATTACGCGACTGCCCGCGCCGTGCAGGGCACCCTGCAGCGCTACAAGGAACTGCGCGACATCATCGCGATCCTGGGCATGGACGAACTGGCTCCGGAAGACAAGCTGGCCGTGGCACGCGCCCGCAAGATCCAGCGCTTCCTGTCCCAGCCCTTCCACGTCGCCGAAGTGTTCACCGGCTCGCCGGGCAAGTACGTGCCGCTGTCGGAAACCATCCGTGGCTTCAAGATGATCACCGCCGGTGAGTGCGATCATCTGCCGGAGCAGGCCTTCTACATGGTCGGTACCATCGACGAGGCCTTCGAAAAGGCGAAGAAGTTGGCGTAAAGCTGCGCACTGAGGCGGCTGGCGTCGTTGCAGTGCTCGCCGTACCCTGAGTACGGCGGCGCGCTGCGCCTAGCCAGTCACCTCATTGCTTGCTTTCCATCCAACTTTTATAAGGAGTAATGATGAGCACGATACAAGTCGAGGTAGTGAGCGCCGAAGAGGCCATCTTCAGCGGTCGCGCCAAGTTTGTGGCGCTGCCGGGCGAAGCTGGTGAACTGGGCATCCTGCCCGGCCACATCCCGCTGATCACGCGCATCAAGCCCGGTGCAGTGCGTATCGAGAAGGAAGACGGCGACGAGGAGTTCGTGTTCGTTGCCGGCGGCATCCTCGAAGTCCAGCCCAAGTGCATCACCGTGCTGAGCGACACCGCCATCCGCGGTCATGACCTCGACGAGGCCAAGGCCAACGAGGCGCGCAAGGCAGCCGAGGAAGCGCTGAAGAACGCCAAGAGCGATGTTGACCTGGCCAAGGCCCAGTCCGAGCTCGCCGTCATGGCGGCCCAGATCGCTGCCCTGCGCAAGTACCGCCAGAAGAAGTAAGCCCCCTGGCTTGCTGTCTGCACAAGAACCGCCTTCGGGCGGTTTTTGCTTTTCTGCTGCCGGGAGGCTAGGGCACAATTCTGTCCATGCGCAGTCCCCTGATCTCCGATGCCGAATCCGATGAACTGGAAGAAACCTTCTATGCCGCTCTGCGGGCGGGCGACCTCGAGCGCCTGATGGCCTGCTGGGCCGATGACGACGAAGTGGTCTGCATCCACCCGGGAGGCGTGCGCCTGGTCGGCCTGCGCGCGGTGCGCGATTCCTTCCGCGAGCTGCTGGCCCAGGGCGGGGTCCAGATGCAGGTCCAGGAGGTGCAGCGCGTCCATGCCCCTGGCTGCTGCATACACAGCGTGGTCGAGCGGTTGGAAGTCATGACTGGCGAAGGCCTGCGTCATGGCTATCTGCTGGCTACCAATGTCTATGCCAAGACCGAGCGCGGTTGGCGCCTGCTCACGCATCACGCCAGTCCGGCGGATGCCGAGGCCTTGGCCGAACTGGCCCAGCAGAGCCACACCCTGCACTGATCCGTCAGCCCTTGCGGCATGATGGAGCTTGTCTGCTAGTTTTCCTCGATGTCAGCGCTGCCGCAGGCAGCAGGGAGCATGAAGCATGGATGAAATCGTCAAGGCCGCGATGGCCAAGTGGCCGGAGGTGCCGGCCTGTTACGGCTGGCTGGGCCTGGATGCGCGTGGCCAGTGGCATTTGCGCGATGACGCGGTGCAGCGGGCGGGCCCGTTTGCCGGGGCCAATCCGGCCGGTCGTGGCCAGCGGCTCGAGCATGAGAAGCTGATCGCCTTCATCGGCCGCAACTACGGCAATTGCGACCAGGGCCGCTGGTTCTTCCAGAACGGGCCGCAGCGGGTCTATGTCGAGCTCGAGGTGGCGCCCTGGATCTGGCGGCTGCAGCCCGATGGCGGCTTGTGCAGCCACACCGAGCAGCTGGCGAGCTACCGCAGCAGCTGGGTGGACGAGCAGGGCCGGCTGTATGTCGACACCGAGCTCGGACTGGGCCTGGTGCACAGCCAGGACATGCACCTGGCGGCCGACTGGGTGGAGCAGGGCCGCTGGCTGCCGCAGGAATGCCTGGCTGCCGAACTGCCGCAGCGCTTCGGCTTCGTGCTCAGTCCGCAGGCCAGTCTGCCGGCTTGAACCGGCCTTCCAGACAAGAAAGCCGACGGAAGGCGTCGGCTTGCTCGGTGCGTCTGCGGCGGGCCTGATGGCCCCCGCAGGGTTTATTCGGCCTTGGGTTCGCTGAACTTGGCGCCACCGGCGTTGGCCATGTAGGCCGCCGCGCGCGAGATCTCGAGGTCGCTGAGCGCGCCGCCTGCCTGGGCCGGCATGGCGTTCTTGCCCTTGAGCGCCGAGTTGGTCAGCGCGGCCAGACCAGCGCCGATGCGCGGTGCCCAGGCAGCGGCATCGCCGAACTTGGGCGCACCCAGGGCGCCAGCGGCATGGCAGGCGGCACATTGTGCCTGGAAAGCCTGTTCGCCGGTCTTGGGTTCGCCGCCCGCAACAGCGACTTGCAGTTCGACCGTTCCCACGCGCTGCAGGCGCTGGGCCATTGCAGCTTCTTCCTGGATGCTCTTGGTCTCGGTCTTGCCGCAGCCTCCGAGCAGCAGTGCCAAGCCGACCGCTCCGATCATGGGCAGGGTCCAGCCGCGGCGGGCGTTGGGGTGGCCGGTCTGCAGCGCGTTCGCGAATTCGCTCATGTTGTCCTCGGTGGGCTTGTGCTGGGTAAGAGTGGGCTCCCGAAGGCCGGGAGCGCTGATCAAATTATAGCCAAGCAGGGGGGCTTCACCCCTCGGTGGGCTGCTAGAATGGATAGTCAGCATCCATAGCAAGCGGCTGTAGCTCAGTGGATAGAGTATCGGCCTCCGAAGCCGAGGGTCGTGGGTTCGATCCCCGCCAGCCGCGCCATAATTCACATTCGCCACCCTTCGCGGTGGCGTTTTTGTTTGCGATGCGGTTTCGGCATTTCCCGAATCAGCTCACTGGCCTTGCCACGATTATCAAAGTAGTATCTTTCAGGTGACCGACGCCCGCCTGGGCGGCGCTTGGCCTGACAGGGAGTAGCAATGATGATGTCAAGAAAATGGGCCGGCCTGGCAGCGGCGCTCTGTCTGTCGCTGGCCGCTTGTGGCGGCGGTGGGGATGGCGATGGACCGGACAATGGCAGCGCCACGACGCTGACGCTCCAGGGCACGGTCGCCACGGGGCGGGCCGTCGCCGGGGCCGAGGTGCAGGCCAGATGCCGGGTGGGCAGCGGCAATGCCCAGGCGGCTGCCGACGGACGCTTCCAGCTGCAGATTGCTGGCGGCGCCTTGCCCTGCGTGCTGCGCGCGACCGACCCAAGCGACCAGAGCCGCTGGCACAGCGTGAGCGGCAGTGGTCCGGCGTCGAGCGCGACGGTCAACATCACCCCGCTGACCGAGATGCTGGTGGCGCGCCTTGCTGGCCAGGACCCCGCCAGCTATTTCGACCGCTTCGATCCGGCGCAGGCGGCCAGCCGCCTGACCGGGGCCAGCCTGGCAGCGGCCCAGCAGGAGCTGCGCCAGATCCTGAGCGCGGCCTTTGACATCAGCCCGCTGAGCGACTTTGTGGCGCGGCCGCTGACGGCGGCGACCGCCGCCAATCCGACCGGCGGCGATGCCCATGACCAGTGGCTCGACCAGTTCGGCGCCAGGCTCACGCGGCTGCAGCAGGGCCGGGTCGTGTTGGCATTGGCTGCTCAGGCCAGCACGGCCAGCCTGCAGCAGCTCGTCGTAGATGGGGTCGCCGCCAGTGCCGCCAAGCTGTCGTCGAGCATCGATCTCGCCAGCCATCTCGTGACGCTGAGCTGGAGCGACAGCTATCCCCTCGGCACCCAGTACCGGGTCGAGTCGCGCAATGCCGATGGCAGCTACAGCCCGCTCGAGACGATCAAGGGCCTGGGCGGTACCGGCAGCCAGGTGCAATGGCAGCGCGCGGTCACGGGCGCCACCGTCTACCGGGTGCTGGCCCTGTTGCCGGACCGTCAGGTCGTGCTGTCCACCGCCCAGGGCCAGGAATCGGTCAGCGTCGAGGCACCCGCCGCGGCCCCGGAGATCCTGTTGAACCAGGACCAGCCGCTGTCGGGAACGGTGCAGCTGTCGCTGTCGGGCAGCGGGAGCTACGCCTCGGTGTCCTGGTATGCGGACCTGCGCCTGCTGGGCCAGGGCAGCGGCAGCGCCCAGGCCTTGAACTGGAACACCAGCACCGAAGGCAACGGCCAGCACCTGCTGCTGGCCAAGGTCCAGGTCAGCCCGGACGCCTATGTCGAGCTGCGCCGCACCGTGTCGGTTTCGAACTCGAACCTGGCGCTGAGCTCGAGCGTGTCGGGCACTACCGGCACCATCCTGGTCGATGCGCGGGCCAGCTCGGAATATGGCATTGCGACGGTGGCGGCGCTGTTCGACGGCAAGGAGGCCGGCAGCCTGAGCGCACCGAATGCCTGCTCACGCTGGTGCTCGGGCAGCAACGATGTCTACCGCTTCACGGTCGATGCAGCAGCGGCCGGTTCCGGCAATCACAGCATGGTGCTGACCGCGACCGACAAGGCTGGCGCCAGGAAGAGCGTGACGCTGGCGGTGCCGGTCTCGAACCTGCCGGTCGTCAACCTGGCGACCCCGGTCGATGGCGCTTTCGTCAGCGGCAGCCTGCAGGTCGCTGGCAGTGCCAGCAGCGACAAGTCCGGCGAGCTGCGCGTGACGGCCAGCCTGGGCGACTACAGCCTGCTGAGCGCGACCGGGACCTCGTTCGGCACCAACTTCAGCCTGGCAAACGTGATCCCCGGCAGCTACACGCTGACGGTGCGGGCCACCGACAGCAGCAATGCCTCGACCGTCGTGCAGCGCACGGTGACGGTGACCTCGGCCGCGCTGGACTATCCAGAGCTGTTCACGATCGGTGTCGGCGGCCAGCTGCTGGCGGTCGAGGGCGACCGGGTGCTGTATCGCGCCGTGGACGGCAGCGTGCGGCTGCGCCATGTCGTCACCAGCACCGAAGTCGAGCTGGCGCAGGCTGTCAGCATCAACTACGCCAGCGACTGGCAGCTCAGCGAGGGCCTGGTCTATGCCTACGGCAAGGGCAGCGACTGCGTGCTGTACTGCATCTACCAGTGGACGGGTGGTGGCGTCATCAGCAACCTGTCGAACGCCAAGCGCGCCGCGGCGACCGAGCCGATCGACAAGGTCCAGAGCACCGATCTGCACCCGGTGGCCAGGCATGGCTATGTGGTCTGGATCGGCGAGAGCAACTGGTACACCCTGCACCATGTGGCCAGTGGCAGCTTCACCAAGATCCCCCAGCCGGCCGGCACCAGCTACCTGGGCAACTGGAACTACGACTTCTTCGTCGGCGCGAACGGGGTCGAGTTCTACTACTGGGCCAGGACCGGTGGCTCCGACCAGGCGGCCTTCTATGATGTCTACCAGTGGTCGGCGGCTACCGGCAGCTCGACCCGGATCAGTGCCGGCGGAGCGCGCGCCATCTATCCCAAGACCGATGGCCAGACCGTGGTCTGGCTGCAGTCACCGGCCAGCAGCGCGGTCGGCACCTCAATTTCACTGATGAGCCTGCCGGTCGGTGGCGGGATGAGCCGCGAGATCACGAGCAACGCGAGCGAGACTTGGGTGCTCCGGGACGGGGTGCTGGGCTGGCGCGAGACCAGCAGCAGTGGCAACAGCCTCAAGGCCGATGCGCTCGGGCAGACCAGCGTGGTCTCGCCGCTGAACTCGGCGCTGCTCTATGGTGCCGGGGCCGGCCAGCTGGTGTTTGGCGAGCAGGGCAAGACCTACAGCTGGAATGCAGCGACCCGGACCCGCCAGCTGCGCATCGATGCCAGCCCGAACCAGGTCTGGATCTCGGGCCGGCAGATGTACTTCGTGATGGGCGCCGCGCAGACGGTGTTCCGGCTGACGCTGGATTGATGCGGTCCTGGCCCTGGCGCCGAGGGGGCGACAGGCCGGGATGCCGATGTCCTGGCGGCCTTGCCCGGGCCTTGTCCGGCCGGCCGGTGGCGGCTCATGACAAAATGAGCAGCCCCGGCTTGGCCGACTTCTGGATATCTTGATGACCTCCGCCTCTGTGGCCCCCGGCCGCGCCCAGGCCATGGTGCTGGCCGCCGGTCGCGGCGAGCGCATGCGCCCGCTGACCGATCTGACCCCGAAGCCGCTGCTCGAGGTGCAGGGCAAGCCCTTGCTGCAGTGGCACCTCGATGCGCTGGCGCAGTCCGGCTGGCGCCAGGCGCTGATCAACACCGCCTGGCTCGGCGAGCAGATCCCGGCGCGCTTCGGCCGCTGCTGGCCGCCGGCAGACGGCGGCGCACTCCAGACCCGGCTGGAACTGAGCTATTCGATGGAGGCGCATGACTTCGGCGGTGCGCTCGAGACGGCGGGTGGCATCGCGCGCGCGCTGCCGCTGCTGGCCGACTGCTTCTGGATCGTCGCGGGCGATGTCCACCTGCCGGGCTTCGAGTTCTCGCCCGCCGCGATGGAGCGCTTTGCCGCCAGCGGCAAGCTGGCCCATCTCTGGCTGGTGCCGAATCCGGCGCACAATCCGAAAGGCGACTTCGGCCTGTCCGAGCAGGGGTTGGCGCTGAACCTGCCGGCCGATGCACCAGGCCCGCGCCATACCTACAGCACGATCGGCCTGTACCGGCGCGAATTCTTCGGGGCGCCGCATTGCGCGATCCCGGCCGGCAACCCGCAGGGCATCCGGGCGGCGCTGGCGCCGCTGCTGCGCTCGGCGATGGACGCCGGCCAGGTCAGCGCCGAACTCTGGCTCGGGGACTGGACCGATGTCGGCACCCCCGAGCGCCTGGCCCAACTCAATCAGCAACCGTCATCATGAGCGCAATTCCCCATCAGGCCATCTATGCCGATCGCCGTGCCCGCCTGGCTGCCCAGCTCGGCGCCGGCGGCATCGCCATCATCCCGACCGCGCCCGAGCGCCAGCGTAACCGCGACAGCGAGTACCTGTTCCGCTTCGACAGCTATTTCTACTACCTGACTGGCTTCACCGAGCCGCGCGCCTGGCTGGTGCTCACGGCCGAGGGGCACAGCACGCTGTTCTGCCAGCCCAAGGACCTCGAGCGCGAGATCTGGGACGGCTACCGGCTAGGTCCCCAGGCAGCGCCCGGCGCGCTCGGCGTCGACGAGGCCTATTCGGTGCACGAGCTCGGCGAGCGTATCCCGAAGCTGCTGGAGAACCGGCAGCAGCTCTGGTATCCGTTCGCGACCCATGCCGGGCTCGAGACCCAGGTCGATGGCTGGCTGCAGAAGGTCAGGGCGCGCGCGCGCTTCGGTGCCAGCTGCCCGGACACGCAGCGCGACCTCTGCGTGCTGCTCGACGAGATGCGGCTGTTCAAGGACGCGCACGAGATCGACGTGATGAAGCGCGCGGCGCAGATCAGCGCCCAGGCCCATGTGCGCGCGATGCAGCGCAGCGCGGCGATGATCCGCGCCGGCCAGGAGGTGCGCGAATACCACCTCGACGCCGAGCTGCTGCACGAGTTCCGCCAGCATGGCTCGCAATACCCGGCCTACGGCAGCATCGTCGCGGCCGGCGCCAATGCCTGCGTGCTGCATTACCGCGCCGATGTCGCGCCGGTGCGCCCGGGCGAGCTGGTGCTGATCGATGCCGGCTGCGAGCTCGACGGCTATGCCTCGGACATCACGCGCACCTTCCCGGCCGACGGCAGGTTTTCCGGGCCGCAGCGCGCGCTCTACGACCTGGTGCTGGCAGCGCAGGAGGCCGCGATCGCGGCGACCCGGCCCGGCATGCGCTTCGTCGATCCGCATGACGCGACGGTGCGGGTGCTGGCGCAGGGCATGCTCGACCTCGGGCTGCTGAAGAAGGACGATGTCGGCCACCTCGACGACGTGATCGAGCAGCGCCATTATTTCCGCCACTACATGCACCGCACCGGCCACTGGCTCGGGCTGGACGTGCACGATGTCGGCAGCTATGTCGAGCCCGGTGCGGTCGCCAGCATCGAGCGGCGCGATCCGCTCAGCGGCGAGCTGATCAAGGACCGGCCGAGCCGCCTCCTGCGCCCCGGCATGGCGCTGACCATCGAGCCCGGCCTCTACATCAGCCCGGCCGCCGATGTGCCCAAGGAGTTCTGGAACATCGGCATCCGGATCGAGGACGACGCCATCGTCACCGAGTCCGGCTGCGAGCTGATCACGCGCGGCGTGCCGGTGGACGGCGACGAGATCGAGGCGCTGATGCGTGACAGCGCCAGCCGGGTTTGACGCATCGTAGCCAGAGCGCGACACACCAGCCGCCAAGCATGAGCCGACCCTTGTTCCACCCTGTCCGTCCTTGCAGGGTGTGGCTGGCACGGCTGTTCCAGTGCTGGCTGGTCTGGCTGCTGCTGGTGCCCATGCTGGCCAGCGCGCGCGACCACATCACCGAGCGTGCCTGGCAGGAAGACCCTAGCAATGCGCTGACGCTGGAGCAGGTGCGCCAGCGCCCTTTCACGCCTTACGAAGGCCTGCTCAGCCGGGGCTATGGCAATTCGGCGATCTGGATCCGGCTGCGCATCGACCCGGCCACCAATCCGCCCTCCAGTCTGACGGACCAGCTGGTGCTGCGCCTGCGCTTGTCCTATATGGATGAGGTGCAACTGTTCGATCCGCTGCTGCCCAGCGAGTCATCGATCACCCGTCCGTCCTTCAGTTACCGCTCGCTCAACCGCAACTTCGTCCTGCCTCGAGGCGAGGCCCCGCGCGACATCTACCTGCGGCTGCAATCCCAGGGCACGCGCACCAAGGCGATCGAGGTATTGACGCTGGAAGAAACCCTGGAGCACGACCGCGTGCAAGAGGCGGTTTACGCCACCTATCTGGCCGTGCTGCTGGTGTTCCTGTTCTGGGCCTTGCTGCATTGGCTCAGTTCACGTGATCGCGTGATAGGAATCTTCGCCTTCAAGCAGACGCTGGCCTTTTTCTGGTCCTTGTCGCTGCTGGGCTATGTGCGCTGGCTGCTGGGCGAGGATGCACCCCGCTTCGTCGCCTTGATGGTGGTGGCGTTCACGGCCGCTTCGGCTTATTTCGACTACTGCCTGTTTCGCGAATACCAGCCACCCCGCTGGGCATTGCGGGTATTGCTGGCATTGATCGCGCTGCTGCCGCTGGAGGTCGCGCTGATCTACAGCGGCCATATCTCGATCGCACTGCGCATCAACATGACTGCAACCCTGCTGATCGTGTGCTGGAGCTTCGTGATCTCGCTGCTGGTACGGCCTCGGCAGGGGCCATCGGCACCGCCTGTTCCACCGTGGGGTCTGGTGGTGTTCTACGGCGTGATCGCGCTATCGATCATGGTGACGACGTTGATGCTGCTGGGCGTGTTCCACAGCGTGGAAATGGCGCTGCATGCGCTGCAAGTCCATGGCCTGGTCACGGGCGTCATCATGGTGCTGTTCCTGCAGGTGCGGGCGCAACGCCTGGCCCAGCGTCAAGCCCAGGTCCTGACCGAGCTGGCGGTGGCACAGGAAAACGCCAAGCAAGCCCAGGTCCATCGCCTGGAGCAGGACAAACTGCTGGAGGAGATCCGCCAGCTGGCCTTTCACGACAGCCTGACGCAGCTGCCCAATCGGCGCTTGCTGCGCGAACATCTGCAGCAGGCCCTGCACCACAACAAGCGTGGCCGCCACCACAGTGCCCTGCTGTTCATGGACCTGGACAAGTTCAAGCCACTCAACGATGCCCACGGCCACCATGTGGGCGACTTGTTGCTGCTCGAGGTCGCGCAGCGGCTACGCGGCTGTGCGCGCGCCAGCGATACGGTGTCGCGCTTTGGTGGCGATGAATTCGTCGTGCTGCTCAACGATTTCGACTTTGATGAAGCCACGGCCCAGCAGCAAGTCCAGGTCATGGCAGGCAAGATCCTGGACAGCCTCGGCCAACCCTATCGCCTGCAAGACGACAGCAAGGCCGAGGCAACCCTCGTCACACACCATTGCAGCGCCAGCATTGGCGTGCGACTGTTCAGCGTCACCGAGAACAGCATTGACGAGCTGCTCGACCAGGCCGATGCCGCCATGTATGCCGCCAAGGTGGCCGGGCGCGGCACGGTGCGCTTTCATGCGTCGGCGGCAGGGGGCGGCGCTGCCCCTGCGAATTCATCATCGAACGCGCCCCATCTCAGTCGCCCTGGCGGCTGAGAAACTCCAGCGCCATGCCCGCCATGGCCTTGGTCCCTTGCTGCATCATGCCTTCGTCGAAGTCGAAGGCCGGGTTGTGGTTGGGTGCCGCGGTGGCGGGGTCCTTACCGACCGGGGGTGCACCGACCAGGATGTAGACGCCGGGGATTTCCTTCTGGAACTCGGAGAAGTCTTCCGACGCCATCAGCTTGGATGCCGACATGATCTTGCCGTCGCTGACCTTGGTCAGCACTGGCACCATGGCGTTCATCAGCGCTTCCGGGTTGATGGTGGCGGAATAGCCGCCCGGCGGGAAGCTCACTTCTGCCGTGGCGCCGTTGGCCTCGGCAATCAGCGTCGCCATCTTGCGGATGCGTGCCTTGGCGTCGCGGCGCATTGCTTCGTCGAAGGTGCGCAAGGTGCCTTCGAGCTCGACGCTCTCGGGGATGATGTTGTTGCGGTTGCCGCCAATGAACTTGCCGATCGACAGCACGGCCGGTTCCTTGCTGATGTCGAGCTGGCGCGACACGATGGTCTGCATCGAGTTGACCAGCTGCGACCCGACCGAGATCGCATCGACACCGTGCCAGGGCATCGCGCCATGGGTCTGCTTGCCCTTGATGCGGATCTTGACGACATCGGAGGAAGCGAACACCGGTCCGGTCTTGTAGGCGATGACCCGCGGCATGTTCGGAATCAGGTGCGCGGCGAAGATCGCATCCGGCTTGGGCTGCAGGGCGCCATCGGCGATCATGGCGGCCGCGCCGAACTTCTCGCCTTCCTTGAGCTCGTGCGAAGCGCCTTCTTCCGCCGGCTGGAACACCAGCACGATGGTGCCGCTGATATGGTCGCGCATGCCGGCGAAGACTTCGGCTGCGCCCATCAGCATCGCGGTGTGGCCGTCATGGCCGCAGGCATGGGCCACCGGCACTTCGGTGCCCATATAGGGCTGGCGCTGCCTGGAGGCAAAAGGCAGTCCGCTGGCTTCCGCGACCGGCAGTGCGTCCATGTCGGCGCGCAGCGCCACGGTGCGGCCCGGCCTGGCGCCCTTGAGCACACCGACCACGCCGGTGCCGCCCACGCCTTCCCGGACTTCGTAGCCCAGCGCGCGCAGATGCTTGGCGACATAGGCGGCGGTCTTGACCTCCTGCCCTGACAGTTCGGCGTTTTCATGGATGTGGCGGCGCCACTCGACCATCTTGGGCTGCACGCGTTCGACCTGCTGCTTCAGGGCGTCGATGGTTTTGCTGCTCAGGCTTTGCGCCCAGGCTGCGTGGGGCAGGTTCAATGCTGCTGCTGCAGCGATGGCCGCGACGAAGGGGGTGAGTCGGAAATTGTTCACAGTTGTCTCCTGTTGATTTTTTGTGCTTGCACCAATGAAAAACCTCACAGGCCACCCATCCACAGCACGCGAACGTGCTGCCTATGGATGTGCCGTGTGAGGCTGTGGCTAGCGCGGTTGGCTAGCTCGTCTGCTTACCGAGTGTCCCGGTCAAACCTTCTCGATGATGACGGCGATGCCCTGGCCGACGCCGATGCACATGGTGCACAGCGCGTACTTGCCGCCGACGTTGTGCAGGCGGTTGATCGCGGTGGTCACCAGGCGGGCACCCGAGGCACCGAGCGGGTGGCCCAGGGCGATCGCGCCGCCCCAGGCGTTGACGCGCGCATCGTCGTCGGCCAGGCCCAGGCCGCGCAGCACGGCCAGGCCCTGGGCCGCGAAGGCCTCGTTGAGCTCGATCACGTCCATCTGCTCCAGCGTCAGGCCGGTCTGGGCCAGCAGCTTCTGCACCGCCGGGGTCGGGCCGTAGCCCATGATGCGCGGCGCCAGGCCGGCGCTGGCCATGCCGACCACGCGCGCCTTGGGCGTCAGGCCGTATTGCTGGGCCGCCTCGGCGTTGGCCAGCAGCAGGGCGCAGGCGCCGTCGTTGACGCCCGAGGCGTTGCCGGCGGTCACGCTGCCGTCAGGGCGCACGACGCCCTTGAGCTTGGCCAGCGCTTCGAGCGTGGTGGCGCGCGGGTGCTCGTCGGTGTCGACCACGACCGGGTCGCCCTTCTTCTGCGGGATGGTGACCGGGCAGATCTCGCGCGCCAGGTGGCCGGCCTTGATCGCAGCAGCAGCGCGCAGCTGGCTGTTGTAGGCCATCAGGTCCTGCGCCGCGCGCTCGATCTTGAAGTCGTCCGCGACGTTCTCGGCCGTCTCGGGCATCGAGTCGACGCCGTACTGCGCCTTCATCAGCTTGTTGACGAAGCGCCAGCCGATGGTGGTGTCATAGACCGCGTTCGAGCGGCTGAAGGCGGACTCGGCCTTCGGCATCACGAAGGGGGCACGGCTCATGCTTTCGACGCCGCCGGCGATCATCAGGCGGGTTTCGCCGGACTTGATGGCGCGCGCCGCTGCACCGATGGCATCCAGGCTGGAGCCGCACAGGCGGTTGACGGTTGTGCCGGGGACTTCGACCGGCAGCCCGGCCAGCAGGGCGGCCATGCGCGCGACGTTGCGGTTGTCCTCGCCGGCCTGGTTGGCGCAGCCGTAGATCACGTCGTCGATGGCCTTCCAGTCGACCTGCGGGTTGCGCTCCATCAGGGCCTTGATCGGCAGCGCGGCGAGGTCATCGGCGCGCACGCCGGACAGGGCGCCGCCGTAGCGGCCGAAGGGGGTGCGGATGGCGTCGCAGATATAGGCGTCGGTCATGTGATGTCTTCTCTGGGGTGGTTCGTGGGGATTGGGGTTCAGTCCGCGTTCAGGCCTGGATCGGCAGGCCGATCAGGCGTTCGAGTTCGCCGTGCTCCAAGCCGTCGACCTTGTCGATCAGCTTGAGGCCCTCGGGCGTGCATTCCAGCGTCGCCAGGTCGGAGTAGATGCGCTTGACGCAGGCCAGGCCGGTCAGCGGATAGCTGCATGCCTGGACGACCTTGCTCTCGCCCTTCTTGGTCAGCAGGTCCATCATGACCCAGGTCTGCTTGGCGCCGACCGCCAGGTCCATCGCGCCGCCGACGGCGGGGATGGCGCCGGCTTCGCCGGTGCTCCAGTTGGCCAGGTCACCGGTGGCCGAGACCTGGAAGGCGCCCAGCACGCTGATGTCGAGGTGGCCACCGCGCATCATCGCGAAGCTGTCGGCGTGGTGGAAGAAGGAGGCGCCCGGCAGCAGCGTCACGGGCTGCTTGCCGGCGTTGATCTGGTCGTAGTCTTCCTCGCCGGCGGCCGGGGCCGGGCCCATGCCGAGGATGCCGTTCTCGCTGTGCAGCACGACTTCGACGCCTTCGGGCAGGTAGTTGGCAACCAGGGTCGGCTGGCCGATGCCGAGGTTGACATAGGCGCCGTCGAAGATGTCCTGGGCGACGCGCTGGGCCAGTTCCTGCTTGCTGCGCTTGGTGTAGTTGCTCATTGTTCTGCTCTCCGGTTCAGGCCTGCTTGAAACCGCCGGCCTGGGTGGCCACGCGTTCGATCTTGACGATCTTCGAGACGAAGATGCCCGGGGTCACGATGTGCTCGGGGTCCATCTGGCCTAGCTCGATGATCTCGTGCACGGTGGCGATGGTGCGCTTGGCCGCGGTGGCCATGACCGGGCCGAAGTTGCGCGCGGCCTTGCGGTAGACCAGGTTGCCCCAGCGGTCGCCGGCCTCGGCCTTGATCAGCGCGACGTCGCCGTGGATCGGGTACTCGAGCACATAGCCCTTGCCGTCGATGATGCGGGTTTCTTTCGCGCTGCCGTCGGCATTCATCGCCAGCTCGGTGCCGTAGCCGGTCGGGGTGAAGAAGGCGCCGACGCCGGCGCCCGCGGCGCGCAGGCGCTCGGCCAGGTTGCCCTGGGGAACGAGCTCGAGCTCGATCTTGCCGGCGCGGTACAGCTCGTCGAAGACCCAGGAGTCGGCCTGGCGCGGGAAGCTGCAGATGATCTTGCGCACGCGACCGGTCTTGAGCAGCGCGGCCAGGCCGGTATCGGCGTTGCCGGCGTTGTTGTTGACCACGGTCAGGTCGCGCGCGCCCTGCTCGATCAGGCCGTCGATCAGCTCGTTCGGGATGCCGGCGGTGCCGAAGCCGCCGATCAGGACGGTGGCGCCGTCCTGGATGCCCGACAGGGCCTCGGCGATCGAGGCGGAAATCTTGTTGATCACTGGAATGCTCCTGGAATATGCATGCGACCTTGGCGCAAGAATTTTGTTCTACATAAGAACAAGTGTTCGTATAATGAATTCTAGAACTTTTTTTTGATCATGGCAATGGCAAATACCGCAACAAGATCCGAGGCTGCTCCGCAGCCGGGCGACAGCTATGTCCAGTCCTTTGCCCGCGGGCTGGAGGTGATCCGCTCCTTCAGCGCGGAGGCGCCCGAGCAGACGCTCAGCGAGGTCGCGGCGCGCAGCGGGCTGACCCGCGCCGGCGCCCGCCGCATCCTGCTGACGCTGCAGACCCTGGGCTATGTGCACAGCGACGGCAAGCTGTTCCGGCTCACGCCGCGCATCCTGGATCTGGGCTTTGCCTACCTGTCGTCGATGCCGATCTGGAACCTGGCTGAACCGGTGATGGAAGCGCTGGCGACCCGCACCGGCGAGTCCTGCTCCGCCGCGGTGCTCGACGCGCAGGAGATCGTCTACGTGATCCGGGTCCATACGCACAAGATCCTGTCGCTCAACCTGGGCGTGGGTTCGCGCCTGCCGGCCTATTGCACCTCGATGGGCCGGTTGCTGCTGGCCGGGTTGCCCGATGCCGAGATCGAGGCCCGGCTGCGTGCCAGCGAGCTCAAGGCCCGCACCCGCCATACCCTGACCGACGGCGAGGCATTGCTGGGCGAGATCCGGCGCGCGCGCGAGCAGGGCTGGTGCCTGGTCGACCAGGAGCTCGAGGAGGGCCTGATCTCGATGGCGGCGCCGGTCTACGGCAAGGGCGGCGAGGTGGTGGCGGCGCTCAACATCTCGGGCCAGGCCAACCGCACCGATCCTGCGACCATGCAGCGCGAGATGCTGCCGGCGCTGCGCGAGGCGGCGCAGACCATCACCCGCCTGTTGCGCGCCGGCAGCGGACGCTGAGGCCCATGTCGACCTGACCATGCAAAACGCCGGCCCGGGGTGAACCGGGCCGGCGTTCATGAACTCAGCGAAACCGGGCGCCAGGCCCGGTGCCTTCGATTACTGGTTCAGGGCCTTGGCGACGCGGGTACGCGGGTCGGTGTCGGCTTCGGTGACGGCCTTCTGCATCTTGAAGTCGAACTTGGCGCGCTCGCAGGGAGCGGTGATGCCCAGCGAAGCGTAGGGTGCCGGATCGACGTCATGCTCGATGTTCAGCACCAGGCCGTCGCGGGTGGCGAAGGCGAAGTCGTCGTCGATGAAGGTGTCGCCCGGGATGTTGACCTGGGTGGTCAGGGTGCGGTTGCCCGGCTTGACGACGTGGAAGTGGATGTGAGCCGGACGGTTGCCATGGCGACCCAGGGCGGTGAACAGCTCGCGCACCGGGCCGGTCGGCGGGATCTCGTAGCCCGGAGCGATGGTGGTGCGGAAGCGGTACTGGCCGTTCTCGTTGGCGACGATCTTGCGGCGCAGCTCGTGCTCCTTCATGCCCGGGAAGAAGTGCGAGTAGCCACCGACTTCATTGCAGTGCCAGGCGTCGATCACGGCGTTCGGGACCGGCTTGCCTTCGAAGTCGAACACGGTGCCTTCGACGACCATGACCTTGCCCTTGCCGCGCAGGGTGGAGTCGTCGTCGAGCTGGGCTTCGTAGTTGAACTGCGGAGCGCCCGGAACGAACAGCGGGCCTTCGATGGCGCGCGGGGTGCCAGCGGCGATGCCGGCGGCTTCGTCGGCCTCGTCCATCATGATGTCGAGCAGGCGGTCGAAGCCCAGGCCGGCGGTGATCAGGCCGACCTGACCCAGTGCGCCCAGACGGGTGATCCAGTCAGCGGCGGCCCAGAACTCGTCGGGAGTGACCTTGAACTCGTCGATGGTCTTGAACAGGTCAGCCGTGATGCGGCCGACGATGGCGCGCACGCGCTCATCGCCTTCGGCGATCTTGACGGTGTTGACGAGCTCGAGCAGGCTTTCCTTGGTGTATTCGTTCTTTTGCAGGGTCACGGTTATCTCCTGAAGGTGTGGATGTCGCAAGACTAGGGACTTGAGGCCATCGCCTGGCGTCATGCCTGGGCTGATTGGTCTGCGGAATCAATTCTGGGTCAGCAGCGGGCTGAAATCAAAGACTGTTTCAGACTTTATCCATGCCTAAAAGGTATCCGGCATCTGTTGCCTCCTGTCAAACCGGGAGAATAAGGGTTAACCCTTATGGGAGAGAGCGGGAATCATCGTTTTTGATGGCCTGGAGATCCAACCTCTGGGGCATGGCGTGGTCGCGGCATGTGCCCGCCGCCCGGCTGGCTGCCAGCGGTTGTTCGCCAGCCGCCAAATGCAAGACGCCGGCCCGGGATCGCTCCGGGGCCGGCGTGTCCTGCCAAGGTCGGTACGGCTTCAGTCCGGCTTGATGCCGCGTTCGGCAATCAGCTTGCTCCAGCGTGCCGATTCGCGCTGCAGGTGCTGCGCGAGTTCATCGGGCGTCGAGCCGATGGCTTCGGCGCCGATGGCCTCGAAGCGCTTGACCACGTCGGGCTGCTTCATGGCATCGATCAGCGCCGCCTGCAGCTTGACTATCGTGGCCTTGGGCGTGCCGGCGGGGGCAAAAACGGCAAACCAGGGCGACAGCTCGTAGCCCGGCACGCCGGCCTCGGCCAGCGTCGGCACGTCGGGCAGGGCGCTCGAGCGCTTGGCGGTGGTGACGCCGAGCGCGCGCAGCTTGCCCGACTGCAGGTGCGGGCGCGCCGAGGTCACGCTGTCGAACATGTAGTTGACCTGCCCGCCCAGCAGGTCGGACACGGCGGGGCTGCTGCCCTTGTAGGGCACATGCACCAGGTCGGTCTTGGTCAGCGAGGCGAACAGCTCGCCGGCCAGGTGGATCGAGGTGCCGTTGCCGGCCGAGGCATAGGTCAGCTGGCCGGGCGCCTTGCGTGCCGCCGCCACCAGGTCGGCGACGTTCTTGACGTTGGGCTGGGTGTTGTTGGTCACCAGCACATTGGGCACGACGGCCAGCAGGCTGACCGGGGCGAAGTCCTTGATCGGGTCGTAGCTCAGCTTGCCGTAGAGCGGCTTGTTGGTCGCCATGCCGATCGAGGTGATCATGATCGTGTGGCCGTCGGCCGGTGCCTTGGCGACCAGGTCGGCGCCGATGTTGCCGCCGGCGCCCGGCTTGTTCTCGATCACGAAGGACTGGCCCACGGTCTTGCCGGCTTTCTCGCCGAGCGCGCGCGCGATCGCGTCCATCGCGCCGCCGGGCGGGAAGGGTACGACCCAGCGGACCGGCTTGGTCGGCCAGTCGCTGGCCGGGGCCTGGGCCATGGCGACGCCGCCCCAGCCCAGTCCGAGCGCCAGCAGCAGTCCGCTGGCTTTCAGCGGCTTCATGTTCCCGGCAGTCATCATGCGATGGCCGAGGGATGCTGGGCCAGCGGCGTGACGTGGATCTTCATGAACGGGAACAGCGGCAGCTGCGACAGCAGGGTATGCAGCTCGTCGTTGCTCTCGACGTCGAACAGGCTGTAGTTGGCGTATTCGCCGACCACGCGCCACAGGTTCTTCCAGCGGCCGTCGCGCTGCAGCTGTTGGGCGTAGGCCTTCTCGCGTGCCTTGATCTCGTCGGCTTGGGCGGCGGGCAGGTCGTGGGGGATGTTGACATCCATGCGAACCAGGAACAGCATGATTTCTTCCTTCTGTGAAACGGGGGATCAGGCGGCCAGCTTGTGGCCGAGGTCGATGTGGCTGGCGGTCAGGCCGGCGCGGGCGCGGTCGAAGCGCTCGAGCTTGGCCAGGTCGATCTCGACTCCGATGCCGGGGCCGTCGGGCAGCTGCAGCTCGAAGTCGACGATGGGCATCAGCTCGGTCACGATGTCGTCGACCAGCAGCTGCGGGCCGAACAGCTCGCAGCCATGGTGCTTGTTGCCCAGGGTCGAGAATACATGGGCCGATGCGGCGCTGCCGACCGAGGTCTCGAGCATGGTGCCGCCGTACCAGGCGATGTCGGCGGCCTCGGCCACCGCAGCGACTTCCCTGGTGCGCAGCAGGCCGCCGTGCTTGGCGACCTTGAGCGAGAACACCTGGCTGGCCTGGCCGCGCGCCAGCATCATCGCGTCCTGCGGGCTGCAGACGGTCTCGTCGGCCATGATGCTGGCGCGGTCGCCCAGCGTCGCGCTCAGGGTCTTGAGCGCCTCGACGTTCCACTTGGCGACCGGCTGCTCGATCAGCGTGACGCCGGCATCGATCATCTGCGGCAGGAAGCGGCGCGCGGTGCTGCCGTCCCAGGCCTGGTTGACGTCGACCGTCAGCGTCGCCTTGCCCTGCAGGCCGCGCGCGATCTGCGACACATGGGCCACGTCCTGCTCGGGGCTGCGGGCGCCGATCTTCATCTTGAAGATGCGGTGCCGCTTCTGCTCCAGCCGCAGCTGGGCTTCCTCGAGGTCCTTGTTGACGTCGCCGCTGGCCAGGGTCCAGGCCAGGGGCAGGCTCTTGATGCGCTTGCCGCCGAGCAGCTGGTAGGCCGGCAGGCCCAGGGTGCGCGAGTAGGCGTCGATCAGCGCGATCTCGACCGCGCTCTTGGCGAAATGGTTGCCCTTGCAGAAGGCGTCCATGCGCGCCAGCGCGCTGCCGAAGGCGCTACCGTCCTGGCCGATCAGCGCCGGTGCCAGGTAGTTGTCGATCGCGTGCTTGATCGACTCGGGCGATTCCTCGTTCCAGGACGGGCCGCCGATGGTGGCGGCCTCGCCGAAGCCGGTCGCACCGTTGGCCAGCCAGAGCTGGACGATGACCGGGCTCTGGCGGCTGATGGCGCCAAACGACAGCTTGTGCGGCCGGATGGTCGGGATGTCGAGGATGCGCGCCTCGATGCGCTCGATGGGATGGGAGACGGTCATGTCGCGGGTCTGGGTGGACAGTGGTTCGTGGATCGCACAAGCGTAAATCCAGCCCACCTGGGCCACAAATGATTTATTTACATGGAATCATTCGTTATGATCGAATGATCATGGAAATCCGGCAGCTGCGCTACTTTCTCGACATCGCCGACACCGAGCACCTGACCCAGTCGGCGCAGAACCTGTTCGTGACCCAGAGCACGCTGTCGCACGGCTTGCGCCAGCTCGAGCAGGAATTGGGCGTGGCGCTGTTCGACCGGCTCGGGCGCGGGCTCAAGCTGTCGCAGGCCGGCGCCGAGTTCCGGGTCTATGCCAGCCGCGCGCTGCAGGAGATCGAGGCCGGCCGCATGGCGCTGGCCGATCTTGGTGGACTGCAGTCGGGCAAGCTCAAGGTCGGGGCCTTTCCGACCTTCCTGAACACGGTGGTGCCGTTCACGGTCGCGGCCTTCAACCGGGCTTATCCCAAGGTCAAGGTCGAGGTGCAGGACCTGCGCGCCGGCGCGATCGAGCAGCAGCTGCTCGACGGCGACCTCGACCTCGGCATCGCCTTCCACCCGGCCCAGCATGACGAGATCGAGGCCGAGGTGCTGTTCGAGGAACGCCTGCTGCTGGTGGTCGGCCCGCACCATCCGCTGGCGGCGCGGACCCGCCTGGCGATGGCCGAACTGGCCGGCCTGGCGCTGGCGCTGTTGCCGCGCGTCTTCGCTACCCGGCGCCTGATCGACGACAGCCTGCGCCAGGCCGGCGTCCTGCCCCAGGTGCAGGTCGAGCTGGATTCGGTCGAGTCGCTGCTCGGGGTCTGCCGCTACGGCGACCTGGCCAGCATCGTGCCCGAGCGCGCGGCGCGCCAGGCACCCGACCTGCCGGCGATCCCGCTGGTCGAGCCCGAGATCCTGCGCCATGCCGGCATCCTGTGGCGGCGCGGCGCCTCGCGCAGCGCGGCGGCGCGCGAGTTCGCGGCGCTGCTGCGCGCGACGCCGCTGGATTGAGTCGCCCCGAGTGATTTCAAGGTGTC
>NZ_PVLQ01000005.1 GCF_002980595.1 Malikia granosa | reverse complement strand
CGGGCACCTTGAAATCACTCCAGAAAGGGCTCGGGAGCAGACAGGTCGGACCTAGATCGACAATTGGAGAAAATATCCTCAACAAAGTTTTTTTAGAAAATTGACAACTCTGCCTCAAGTGAAATATCCATAACAATTGTCAATCTAAGCCGGCATCGCTCTTCCCTGGCCGCCTTATTCCACCGTCACGCTCTTGGCCAGGTTGCGCGGCTTGTCGACGTCGGTG
The DNA here is from genome assembly GCF_002980595.1 of Malikia granosa. Lineage (GTDB taxonomy): Bacteria > Pseudomonadota > Gammaproteobacteria > Burkholderiales > Burkholderiaceae_C > Malikia > Malikia granosa. Next base: position 49,350 of record NZ_PVLQ01000005.1, on the reverse strand, counting down.
CCCTTGGCCAGCGCCGTGTGGTAGGACAGCAGCTGCAGCGGCACCACATGCAGGATCGGGCTCAGCACGCCGTAGTGCTCGGGCAGGCGGATCACGTGGACGCCTTCGCTGCTCTGGATATGGGTGTCGGCATCGGCCAGCACATACAGCACGCCGCCGCGCGCGCGCACCTCCTGCATATTGCTCTTGAGCTTTTCCAGCAGCGCGTCGTTGGGCGCGACCACCACCACCGGCATCGCGCTGGTGACCAGTGCCAGCGGACCATGCTTGAGCTCGCCGGCGGCATAGGCCTCGGCGTGGATGTAGGTGATCTCCTTGAGCTTCAAGGCCCCCTCGAGCGCGATCGGATAGTGCAGGCCGCGGCCCAGGAACAGCGCGTTGTCCTTCTGCGCGAAGGCCTCGGCCCACTGGATCAGCTGCGGCTCGAGCGCCAGCACCGACTGCAGCGCGACCGGCAGATGCCGCATGTCCTTCAGATGGCGCGCCTCGTCCTCGGCCGACAGCTTGCCCTTGGCCTGGGCCAGCGCCAGCGTCAGCAGGAACAGGCCGGCGAGCTGGGTCGTGAAGGCCTTGGTGCTGGCAACGCCGATCTCGGCGCCGGCGCGCGTGATGTAGGCCAGCTCGCACTCGCGCACCATGGCGCTGGTCGCGACGTTGCAGATCGTCAGCGTGTGGGTCATGCCCAGGCTCTGGGCGTGGCGCAGCGCGGCCAGCGTGTCGGCGGTCTCGCCGCTCTGGCTGATGGTCACGACCAGAGTCCTGGGATCGGGCACGCTGGTGCGGTAGCGGTATTCGCTCGCGATCTCGACCTGGGTCGGGATGCCCGCGATGTCCTCCAGCCAGTACTTGGCGGTGCAGCCGCTGTAGTAGCTGGTGCCGCAGGCCAGGATCAGCACCCGGTCGATCTCCTTGAACACGCGCCAGGCCGAACCGGCCTGCTCGCCCTGGCCGTCGAACAGCTCGGGCGCGATGCCCTCGATGCCCTCGAGCGTGTCGGCCACCGCGCGCGGCTGCTCGAAGATTTCCTTCTGCATGTAGTGGCGGTAGGGCCCGAGCTCGACCGCGCCGCTGTGCACCTGCACCGTCTTGACCGGACGCTGGTTGGCGTCCTGCGCCTGACCGGCGCGGTCGAAGATCCAGTAGCGGCCCAGCTGCAGGTCGACCAGGTCGCCTTCGGCCAGGTAGCAGATCTGGTCGGTGACGCCGGCCAGTGCCATCGCGTCGCTGGCCAGGAAGTATTCGCCCTGGCCCACGCCCAGCACCAGCGGCGAGCCGGCGCGCGCGCCGACCACGCGGTTCGGCTCGTCCTTGTGGAAGACGGCGATCGCATAGGCGCCGTGCAGCCGGGCGATGGCCGCGCTGACGGCCTGGAACAGGTCGCCCTCGTAGAGCGAGTCGACCAGATGCGCGATCACCTCGGTGTCGGTCTGGCTGTCGAAGACATAGCCACGGGCCTGCAGCTCGGCGCGCAATTCGTCGTGGTTCTCGATGATGCCGTTGTGCACCAGCGCGACGCGGGCCGGGCGTTCCTGGGCCTGGGCACCCGGGCCATGGCTGAAATGGGGATGGGCGTTGTGCACTGCCGGTGCGCCATGGGTGGCCCAGCGCGTGTGCGCGATGCCGGTGCCGGCGATCAGCTGGTCCTGCTCGACCTGCTGCTGCAGCTCGGACACCCGGGCCGTGCTGCGGGCGCGGTCCAGGCCGGCCGGTACGCCGGCGGGCGCGCCATCGACGGTCGCGCCGCGGTGCACCGCGACGCCGCAGGAGTCATAACCCCGGTATTCGAGTCGCTGCAGGCCCTGCACCAGCACCGGGACGATATTGCGCGTAGAGACTGCGCCGACGATTCCACACATAGTTGACCTCAAATTACGTAGTATTTGCTCATCGTAATGGGAAGCCAGAGAAATAAGTGTGCAAATATTTATGATATTTGAGCAAATATTTCTTTCCTTTGAGTGTGTGCAATATTCTTTTGATAAAGTTTTATCGATGGAAGAATCTGCCTTTGATCCGATCGACCTCAGGCTGCTGGCCGAACTGCAGCGCGATGCCTCGCGCTCCAACCAGGCCCTGGCCGAGTGCCTGGGCATTTCGCCCGCGACCAGCCTGCGCCGGGTGCGGCGACTGGTCGAGCTGGGGGTGATCGAGCGCCAGGTCGCGCTGCTGCAACCCGACCGGCTCGCCGCCTTGCTCGGTCATGGCCTGACCGCGCTGGTCGAGGTCAGCCTGGACCGCCAGGGCCAGGAAATGCTCGACGCCTTCGAGGCGCGCGCCGTCGCCGACGCGCAAGTGCAGCAATGCTGGCGCGTCAGCCCGGGACCGGATTTCGTGCTGGTGGTCGCGGTGCACGACATGCCGGGCTACCAGGCGCTGGCGCAGCGCCTGTTCACCCAGGATGCCAATGTGCGCAATGTGCGCGCCTTCTTCAGCCTCAAGCGCGCCAAGTTCGAGCCGGCCCTGCCGCTGCCGGAGCGCGGGCGCAGCTGAAGAGCAAGTCCGGCCGGGGCCGCTGCCTCAGCCCTTCTGCTTGCTCGGGCGCTGCCAGTTCGCGACGCTGAGCTGCTTGCCGCGCGCCACCGTCAGCGCGCCGGCCGGCGTGTCCTTGGTCACGGTCGAGCCGCCGCCGACCGTGCCGCCCTGGCCGATCGTGACCGGCGCCACCAGCACGCAGTTGCTGCCGATGTGGACATCGGCCTCGATCACGGTGCGGTGCTTGTAGGCGCCGTCGTAGTTGGCCGTGATGCTGCCGGCGCCGTAGTTGACGCGCTCGCCGACATCGGCATCGCCCAGATAGGCCAGGTGGTTGGCCTTCGAGCCATCGGCCATGACCGAGTTCTTGACCTCGACGAAGTTGCCGACATGGACCTCGCGGCCCAGCTGGGCGCCCGGGCGCAGGCGCGCGAACGGGCCGACCAGTGCGCCCGCGCCGACGCTGACGCCGGCCTTCTCGCCGTCGATATGGGTGAACGGGTGGATCACCGCGCCGGCGCCGATGGTCGCGTTGGCGATCACGCAGTTGGCGCCGATGCGCACGCCCTCGCCGAGTTCGACCCGGCCCTCGAAGACGCAGTTGACGTCGATCTCGACATCCTGGCCGCAGACCAGCGTGCCGCGCAGGTCGAAGCGTGCCGGATCGGCCAGGCGCACGCCGGCGACCATCAGCTCGTCGGCGCAACGGCGCTGATAGGCGCGCTCGAGCTCGGCCAGCTGGGCCGGGCTGTTGACGCCGGCGACCTGCACCGCGTCGCTGATCCGGTGTCCGAGCACGCGCGCGCCGTCGGCGACCGCGAACTTGACCACGTCGGTCAGGTAGTACTCGCTCTGCGCGTTGCGGTTGTCGAGCCGCGCCAGCCAGCCGCGCAGCAGCCGGGTCGGCAGCGCCATGATGCCGCTGTAGATCTCGGTGATGCGGTGCTGCTCGTCGGTCGCGTCCTTGTGCTCGACGATGGCCTGCACGTCGCCGATCACGTTGCGCACGATGCGGCCGTAGCCGGTCGGGTCGGCCATCTCGAGCGTCAGCAGCGCCAGGTGCTCGCCAGCGCAGACCTGCAGCAGCGCCTGCAGCGTCTCGGGACGGGTCAGCGGCACGTCGCCCGACAGCACCAGCGTGATGCCGTCATCGGCCAGCGCCGGCAGTGCCTGCTGCACCGCATGGCCGGTGCCGAGCTGGGGCTCCTGGCGCACGAAGTTCAGCGCCAGCTGCTCGCTGGCCAGCGGGGCCAGGGCGGCCTCGACCTGCTCGGCGCCGTGGCCGGTGATCACCACTGCCTGGCGCGCCGCGATCCGGGTCGCGCAATCGATCACATGGGCCGACAGGGCCCGACCCGCCAGGCGCTGCAGCACCTTCGGGGTCTTGCTCTTCATGCGCGTGCCCTTGCCGGCCGCCATGATCACCACATCCACGGGAAAGCTCATAAAAACTCCAGAAACACGTCAACTTGACGCTATTCTGTGATTATCCACCCGCTTTCACGGCGGTTTCTTGACTCAGGCCGGATCGGTCCGCCTGACGCCGGGGCCGGTCATGCCATCGAAGCCGAGCTTTTCCAGCAAGGGCAGGTCGTCGGCCTGCTCGACGCCGGCGGCAATCACGAACATCCCCAGCGCATGCGCCATCGTGCAGAGCCCGGTCAGGAATTCCTGGTTGCCGCTGTGGCTGCCGATGCCGCGCACATAGCTCGGGTCGACCTTGACATAGTCGAGCCCGAGACTGGCGAGCTTGCCGCTTTCGAGGAAGTTCTGGCCGAAATACTTGATGCCGATGCGGCAGCCCAGCGACTTGAGCCGCAGCATCAGGTCCTGGAAGGCCTCGAAATGGCGTGCCACCCCGTATTCCGGCACCTCGAACAGCAGCCGGACGCGCAGCGCCGGATGGGCCTGCAGCAACTCGCTGAGCTGCTTGCGGAAGCTGAAGTCGGTGATCGATTCGGCCGACAGGTTGACCGCCAGGTCGCCGGTCGATTCGCGCAGGCCGTTGATCGCCAGCCGCACCACCTCGAGGTCGATCTCCGTGGTCAGGTTGAGCTTGGCGGCCATCGGCAGGAAGTCCCCGGCCGTCAGCTGCGGCGTGCTCATGTCGGTCTGCAGGCGCAACGAGCCCTCGCGGTGGCGCAAGCGGCCATGCGCGCCCCTGACCACCGGGTACAGGGCCAGGCTCAGGCGCCCGACCCGGATCGCCTCCGTCAGCAGTGAGCGCCATTGCTCGGCCGGTATGGTGAGCTTGTTGCTGCCTTCCTCGGGCGCATGCCAGTTGTTCTGGCCCTTGGCCTGTGCCTGCGCCAGCGCCTGGTCGGCCTTGGCCAGCAGTTCGCCCAGGCTCTGGTGGCGCTGGTAGCGCACCGCGGCCAGGTGGAACAGGGCCGGGCATTCGGCTTGCCATTGCGGCAGCCAGTCGCGCAGCAGGCGCGCGTGCAGGGTCTGGGCCGCCAGGGCAGCCGAGTCCTGGCTCTGGTAGACCACGGCGAATTCGCCGCCCTTGAGCCGGCCGGCGTAATCCTGGCGCCCGTCCTGCAGCATGGCTCCGAGCGAGCGCAGCAGCCGGTTGGCGCCCTGGTGGCCCAGCTTGTCGTTGAGCCTGTTGAGGTCCTCGAGCCGGACGATGACCAGGCTGCCGCTGGAGCCATGCTGCTCGCCGCTCAGGATCTCGCCCAGCTGCGAGAGGAAATATTCCCGGTTCGCCAGCCCGGTGACGGCATCGTGGTTGACCCGGTCGCGCAGGGCCTCGAGGCGCTGCGCCTCCTCGGCGAACATGGTCTTGAGCAGGCCCACCATGTGGTTCATCGCGTGGGTGACCGCGCGCAGCTCGGGCGTGCGCGGCTCGTTGACGGTCTGGAAGCGGCGCTCGGCCAGCGCCTGCGCCTGCGCCACCACGTCGAGCAGCGGTCGGGTGATGAAGCGCAGCAGCATCGTGCCGAGCAGGCCGGTCAGCAGGCCGCCGAGCAGGAACCACGCCACCAGCTTGCGCGTGCCGTCCCACAGGCTCTTGTAGGCATACTGGTCGTGGCTGGCCAGGGTCAGGGTGCCGTACTGCTTCCAGCCTTCCTGGATCAGCGCCTGGCCGTTCTGGACCCGCAGCGGGATCAGGTCGATGAACCATTGCGGCACATCCTCGAGCTTGCCTTCGTAGTGTTTCTCGATCAGCGGCTGACCGCTGGGCGAGACGATCCGGATGAAGCGGTAGTGGCCGATGTCGAACTGCGAGGACACCATCAGCTCGAGCGTCGGCGGGTCCTTGGCCATCTGGCTCAGCGACAGCGCGAGCGAGGTCGCGTTGTCGATGTTCTTGATCTGCAGCTGCTGCTCCAGATATTGCCGCGAGGAATAGACATTGACCACCAGGCTGATGCCGAAGGCCGAGAGCATGACCAGGGCGATGGCCACCCAGAGTTGTTTGACGAGTGACATCGCGTCCTCTCCCTTGCTTGCTGCTGTCATAACTGTATGCCGTCGATCTTGATCCGGTCCAGCACGTCGCGCCAGCGCGACAGTCTGGCCGTTGGATCTGCGCCCGTGCTAGGGGTGCCTGGCACCCAGAGTCCCTGCTTGTTGAAGCTGAAGATCGGGGTCAGGTCGGTGCGCGTGGCGGCGGGTCGGATCGAGTTCAGCAGGCTGTCAAGAATGACCGGCTCGCCAGCCGGATCGACGTAATAGCCCAGCACCATGTGCGCCTCGCTGTTGAGGACCGAGGTGCCGCCGAAGCGGGCCCGGACGTAGATTAGGCGCAACCGCTCGTTCGGTACGCCCAGTATCAGCAGCGAGATGTACTTGGCGATCGCGAAATCCTCGCAGTCGCCCTGCGCCCGCCCCATGAATTCGAGCGGCGTGGCCCAGTAGTCCGGCACGCCCCAGACCGCCTGGTCGCTGTTGAAGCGCATGTGACGGTTGAAGAACAGGTTGACCGCCTTGAGCTTCTCGTCGTCGGACAGCGCGCGCGATTCCTCGAGCATGTGGCGCCAGCCGCCCACGATCTCGGCGGCCGGATTGCCATAGCGCTGCAGCGCCAGCAGATGCAGGCGGTCGAGTCCGGACTGCGCGAGCGTCCAGCCCAGGCCGGCCGCCAGCACCAGGCCGACCAGCCTGGCGGGCAGCTGGCCCGTCAGCGCGCCGAGCGCAGTCAGGAAGTGGCGGATCAGGGCACTCATGGAGCCGCCATCGTAGCGGCCTTGCCGGGCCGGGTCAGCAGGAATTTGCCAGCGGGCGCTAGTCGCTGAGCTGTAGCAGGGCTTCGTCACGCCAGTAGGCCATCGCGGTGAAATAGCTTTCCCAGACGCAGCCGTTGCAGCCGCGGCCGCAGCAGCTGGTCGGCTCCGGTGGCGGCTCGCGCAATTCGATGCCGGAACGGCTGGCCAGTGAGCGCGCCATCTGGATGGCGGCCTGGGCACAGGCCAGATCGGTGATGGGCAGCGCGCCCAGGTGGGCGACGGTGTAGTGGCTCATGCCTGGCCGTTTCAATAATGAGGAGGCAGCTCGTCGCGCAGGCTGCGGAAGGCCGGCGTCGCGTTGTCGCGCCACTGGCCGCGCAGCGCGGCGAGCTCGAGTTGCAGTTGCTCGATCTGGCGCTGCTGCCGGTAGACCAGCTCGTTGAGCCGGTCGAGCAGGTCGTCAGCATAGCTGGCCTTGATCTCGAGCTCGGCCAGCCGGTCCTCGGTGCGCGGATCGGTGCTCATCAGTAGGCGTAGACGCCGTGGCCGGTCTTGCGGCCCAGGCGGCCAGCAGCGACCATTTCCTTCAGCAGCGGGCTGGCGCGGTACTTGCTGTCCTTGAACTCGTCGAAGTACACGTTCATGATCGCCAGGCAGGTGTCCAGGCCGATCATGTCGGCCAGCGCCAGCGGGCCGATCGGATGGTTGCAGCCCAGCTTCATGCCGGCATCGATGTCCTCGGCCGAGGCGACGCCCTCGGCCAGCACGAAGAAGGCCTCGTTGATCATCGGCACCAGGATGCGGTTGACCACGAAGCCCGGCGCGTTCTTCACGCTGACCGGGGTCTTGCCCAGTCGCTGAGCCAGTTCGTGCACCGCGTCATGGGTCGCGTCGCTGGTCTGCAGGCCGCGGATCACCTCGACCAGCGCCATCAGCGGCACCGGGTTGAAGAAATGCATGCCGATGAAGCGTTCGGCGCGCGCGGTCACGGCCGCGAGCTGGGTGATGCTGATCGAGCTGGTGTTGGTCGCGATCAGGGTCTCGGGCGGCAGCAGGCCGTCGAGCTGGCGCAGGATCCGGATCTTGAGCTCGAGGTTCTCGGTCGCAGCCTCGATCACCAGGTCGGCGCCCTTGAGCGCCTCGTAGTCCGTCGTGCCCTGCACCAGGGCCAGCGCGGCATCGCGGTCGGTGGCGCTGAGCTTGTCCTTCTTGACCAGGCGCTCCAGGCTGGACTGGAGGGTGGCGAGGCCTTTCTGCACCGCGGCCTCGCTGATGTCGACCATCACGGCGCGGATGCCGCTGACCGCGCAGGCCTGCGCGATGCCATTGCCCATGGTGCCGGCACCTACGATGCCGACGGTTTTTATGCTGCTCATGGAAATTCCTGCAAAGGGGGGAACGGATCAAAAAACAAATTATGCCGGCTCGACCTGCGGCCTTTCTGGCCGCAGCGCCGCTGCCGGCAAGTCAAGCCGCTGGACCGGCTGGCCAGCGGCTGCGGCTTCAGGCCTGGGCCTGCCCGGTCTGCAGCGGCAGCTCGGCCCAGCGCAGGTCGGGGTCTTCCGGGTGGCGCTTGATCTCGAAGCCCAGGCTGCGCGCGAGGTCCAGCATGCCGCTGTTCTCGCGCAGGATGGTGCCGACCACGCGCTGCGTGCCATTGGCGCGCAGGTAGCGGATCAGCTTGTCCATCAGGATCCAGCCCAGGTGCTTGCCCTTCATGTCCGAGCGCACGATCACCGCGAATTCGGCCTCCTCGTTGTTCGGGTCGCTGATGCCGCGCACCGAGCCTATCGTCTCCTCGACCCCGTCGGCATTGGTGATGGTGGCCAGGAAGGCCATCTCGCGCTCGTAGTCGATCTGGGTCAGGCGCGCGAGCTCGCTGTGCTCGAGGCTGCGCCGGGCGCTGAACATGCGCATGCGCACGTCCTCGGGGTCGAGCCGGTGGAAGAAGTCCAGGTGCCTGAGCTCGTCCTCGGGCCGGATCGGACGCAGCGTCACCAGCGTGCCCTGGTCCCAGGGCTGGGTCTCGATCAGGTGGCGCGGATAGGCCCGGATCGCGAAGTTGGAGGCACCAGCCGGCTTGGCCCGGCTCAGGCGCACGCGCGCATCGAGCGCCAGCGCGCCCTCGTGGTTGACCATCAGCGGGTTGATGTCGAGCTCGGCGATCTCGGGAATGTCGGCCAGCAGCTGCGATACCGCCAGCAGCACATGGACGATCGCGTCATGGTCGGCCGCCGGCACCTCGCGATAGCCCTGCAGCAGCTTGGCGATGCGGGTGCGCCCGATCAGCGAGCGCGCCAGCGAGGTATTGAGCGGCGGCAGCGCCAGGGCCCGGTCGGCCACCACCTCGACCGACACGCCGCCGGCGCCGAACAGGATCACCGGACCGAACTGCGGGTCCACGCTCGCGCCCACGATCAGCTCGTGCGAATGCAGTGGTTGCACCATGGGCTGCACCGTGAAGCCCTCGATGCGCGCGCCGGGCTGGCGCTCGGCCACCCGTTGCAGCATCGCCTCGGCGGCGGCCATCACTTCGCTCGCGCCATGCAGGTTCAGCCGCACGCCGCCGACATCCGACTTGTGCACGATGTCGGGCGACAGGATCTTGATCACGACCGGATAGCCGACCGTCTCGGCCGCATAGACCGCGGCCTCGGGCTCGGGCGGCACCACCCGCGTCGGCGTCACCGGCACCCCCGCCAGTCGCAGCAGCTCCTTCGATTCGGGCTCGCTCAGCACCTCGCGGCCGTCGGCCAGCACGAACTCGACCAGCTCGCGCATGCGCGTCAGGTCGGGTTGGCTGCCGAGCGGGTCGGCGTTGGGCATCTCCATCAGTTCGGCCTGGTGGCGCTGGTACTGGCGCAGGAAGGAGAAGGCGCGCACCGCCTCCTCGGGCGTGTTGTAGTCGGGAATGCCGGCGCCGCGGCACAGCCGCCTGGCCTCGCTCACCATGCCGCTGCCGAGCCAGCTCGCCAGCACGCGCGAGGGCCGCTGGCTGGCCAGCGGCAGTACGGCCTGGGCGATCTCGGTGCTCGAGACGATGGCGGTCGGTGCCTGCACCAGCAGCACCGCGCTGTCGCGCTGCTTGAGCAGCAGCTGCAAGGCCTCGAGGTAGCGCTGTGGCGGTGCGTCGCCGACGATGTCGACCGGATTGCCATGTGACCAGTTGGCCGGCAGCAAGGCGTCGAGCTGCTCGACCAGGCCCGGTTCGAGTTCGGCCAGCTCGATGCCCGCGTTGGCCGCGGCATCGGCCGCGATCACGCCAGCGCCGCCGCCGTTGGTCAGCACGATCAGCTTCTCGCTGCGGTTGTCGCGGAAGCGCGCCAGCAGCTCGGCCGACGAGAACAGCTGCAGCAGGGTGTGCACGCGCAGCATGCCGGCGCGCGAGATCGCGGCGTCGAACACCGCGTCCGAGCCAGCCATGGCCCCGGTATGCGAGGCCGCGGCCTGCTGGCCCAGCACGGACTGGCCGGCCTTGATCACGATCACTGGCTTGTTGCGCGCCGCCGCCCGCGCCGCCGACATGAACTTGCGCGCCGACTCGATCGACTCGATGTAGAGCAGGATGGCGCGCGTGCGCGGGTCGCTGGCCAGGAAATCCAGCACGTCGCCGAAATCGACGTCAGCCTGTTCGCCGAGCGAGAGGAAATGCGAGAAGCCGATGCCGCGCGAATTGGCCCAGTCCAGCATGCCCGACATCAGCGAGCCCGACTGCGAGACGAAGGCGAGCTGGCCAGGTGCCGCATTGGCCGGCGCAAAGCTGGCGTTCAGCCCCAGGTGCGGCACCAGCAGGCCGATGCTGTTGGGCCCCAGGATGCGCAGCGTGTAGGGCCGCGCGGCCTCCAGCATGGCCTGCTTCTGGGCCGGCGTCAGTCCGGCCGAGATGACCACCGCGGCGCGCGTGCCCAGCGTGCCGAGCTCGGCGATCAGTCCCGGCACGGCCGCCGCCGGCGTGCAGATCACCGCCAGCTCGGGGCCCTTGCCGCACTGGGCCGCCAGCGCCTGCAGGTCGGGAAAGACGGGCTGGCCGCCCAGGGCCATCGGGTCGATATTGACCGCGTGCAGCTCGCCGCGGTAGCTGGCTTGCAGGTTGCTCCAGACCGTGTTGCCCACGCTGTGCGGGCGATCCGAGGCACCGATGACGGCGACGCTGCGGGGTGAAAACAGGGAGTCGAGGTGGCGTGTGCTCATGGGATGGGCGGTCTGGGTGGAGGCAGGACACTGTTTTGTTGCAGTGCATCAATTTCTCTCATCATGCCGCAACATGCCGACGAATGGCTGACAAAAATCAAGCTCGTCTTCGGCTTGTCGCCAAATCGACACAGAGCTGGTCCAGCCCTTGCAATCGCCGCGCCGACCTGGCCGCTCAGTCGGCGGCCGGCTTGAGCGCGAGTCCGGCCTGGTAGAGCGCGTTCTTCGATGCGCCCGTGATCTCGGCGGCCAGCCGGGCCGCGCCCTTGAGCGGCAATTCGGCCAGCAGCAGCTTGAGCACGCGCAGCGCCTCGGCGTCCGGGCCGTCCTCGCTGGCGGCAGCGCGCGCCAGCGGATGCAGCACGAGCGCGAACTCGCCCTTGCCATGCACCGGGTCGGCCGCCAGCCAGCCGGCCAGCTTGTCGCAGCGCAGCGTGACCAGTTGCTCGAACTGCTTGGTCAACTCGCGCCCGAGCGTCACCTGGCGCTCGCCGAGCTCGGCCAGGTCCTTGGCCAGCTGCTGGATGCGGTGTGGCGCCTCGAGCAGCACGCAGGCATGCGGCTGCTGGGCCAGCCGACGCAGTGCCTGCGCGCGCGCCGCGCCCTTGGTCGGCAGGAAGCCGGTGAACTCGAAGGCGGCGTCGCTATCGGTCGAAGCCAGTCCGGCCACGCTCAGCAGCGTCGTCACGCTGCTCGCGCCCGGCAGCGGGATCGCGCGCAGCCCGGCGGCCTGTACCGCCGCGCACAGCCGTGCGCCCGGGTCGCTGATGCCCGGCGTGCCGGCGTCGCTGACATAGGCGATGCGCTCGCCGCGCTGCAGCCGCTCGACCACGCCGACCGCGGCCTCGGCCTCGTTGTGCTGGTGCAGCGCGAGCAGCGGCCGGTGCAGCCCGTAGGCCTGCAGCAGGCTGGCGGTGTGGCGGGTGTCCTCGCAGGCGATCGCGTCGACCAGCCCGAGCAGGTGCAGCGCGCGCAGCGTGATGTCGGCCAGGTTGCCGATCGGGGTGGCTACCACGTAGAGCGCCCCGGCGGGATAATGTTGCGCACCGGCTGCCGCTTGCGCGGCGCCCAGCGCCGGCTGGAAGGAGGGGTTCAAGATGACGATCCAGAGTGAGGGAACAGCCGCCACCAGCAAGGCCAGGGGCGACAGGGCCGAACAGCTGGCGCTCGACCATCTGCAGCGCCAGGGCCTGCGCCTGGTCTGCCGCAACTTCAGGACGCCAGGCCGTGGCGGCGGCGAGATCGATCTGATTATGCGCGAGCGCGACGGCACCCTGGTCTTCGTCGAGGTACGCCAGCGCCGCTCGCTGGCGCAGGGTGGGGCGGCGGCCAGCATCGTGTCTGCCAAGCAGCGCCGCATCGTCTTCGCGGCACGCCATTTCCTGGCCCGGCTCGCCAGCCTGCCACCCTGCCGCTTCGACGCCGTGCTGCTGCAGGGCCGGCTCGACGGCCCCGAGCCGCCCGCGATCGAATGGCTGCAGGCCGCTTTCGATGCCGGCTAGGTGCTTGCGCCGAGCCGGCCCGGTTTATCATCCGCCCCATGCTCTTGCAACGCATCCAACAGCAATTCATCGACAGCGCCGACATCCAGTATCAATGTGCCCAGAGTCTGGCGCCGGCCGTGGAAGCCGCTCTCGGCGCCATCCTGGCTTCGGTCACTGGCGGCGGCAAGGTACTGGCCTGCGGCAACGGGGCCTCGGTCGGCCTGGTACAGGCCTTCGCGAGCGCCTTCGTCGGCCGCTTCGAGCGCGACCGGCCCGAGCTCGCGGCGCTCGCCCTGGGCAGCAATGCCGCCGTCTTCACCGGGCTCTACAACGCCTTCGACGCGCGCTCGGTCTACGCGCGCCAGGTGCGCGCGCTGGGACAGCCGGGCGACACCCTGCTGGTCGTCACCAGCCTGTCGCAAGCGCCCGAGATACTCGGTGCGGTCGAGGCCGCACACGAGCGCGAGATGACCGTGGTGGCGCTGTGCGGCGCTCGTGCCGGCGCGCTGGGCCAGCTGCTCAAGGACACCGACGTGCTGGTCTGCGTGCCGAGCGAGCGCCTGCCGCGCATCCACGAGGCGCACCAGGTGGCGCTGCACTGCATCTGTGATGGCGTCGATGTCCAGTTGCTGGGCGATGACGAGACCGAGGAGTTTGTCGAATGAAAACGCTGACCTTTCCGCTGCGACGCGGCACTGCCGCCCTGCTGCTCGTCGCCACGCTCGGCGGCCTGCTGTCGGGCTGCGCGCCGCTGATGCTGGGCGCTGCCGTCGGCACCGGCCTGGTCGCCTCCGATCGCCGCACCTCGGGCGCCCAGCTCGAGGACGAGGCGATCGAGCTCAAGGCTTCCAACCGCATCACCGAGGCCATGGGCACCCGGGTCCGCGTCAACGTCACCAGCTACAACCGCCAGGTGCTGCTGAGCGGCGAGGTGCCCAACGAGGCCGACCGCCAGCGCGTGCAGCAGACCGTCTCCGGCGTCGACAACGTGCGCTCGGTCGTCAATGAGCTCGCGATCACCGACAGCCCGACCCTGAGCCAGCGCACCTCCGACCTGGTGCTGAGCGGCCGCGTCAAGGCCGGCTTCATCGACCACCAGGAGCTCTCGTCGCAGGCCTTCAAGGTCGTCGCCGAGCGCGGCACCATCTACCTGATGGGCCGCGTGACCAAGCGCGAGGCCGACCTGGCGACCGAGATCGCGCGCACCACCAGCGGCGTCAAGGCCGTCGTGCGCATCTTCGACTACATCAGCGAGGAGGAGCTCAAGCGCCTGCAGGCTCCGCCCGCGCGCGAGCCCCAGTCCAAGCCGCTCTGAACCGACCCCGCGCCGGCGCGGCAGGTGCTCAGATCAAGGTCAGGTGCTCGGTGCCGGCCGACAGGTCGGCGCTGCGCGCGCGCTGGCTGTTGAGCTTGATGTTGAGCTTGAGGTCGTTCTGCGAGTCGGCGTTGCGCAGCGCCTCCTCGTAGGAAATCAGCCGGGCCTCGAAGGCGTCGAACAGCGCCTGGTCGAAGGTCTGCATGCCGACCTCGCGGCTCTTCTTCATCGTCTCCTTGATCTCGTTGATCTCGCCCTTCATGATCTGGTCGGCGATCAGGCCGCTGTGCAGCAGCACCTCGACCACCGCATAGCGGCCCTTGCCGTCCTGGCGCGGGATCAGGCGCTGCGCGATCATGCCTTTGATGTTGAGCGAGACATCCTTGAGCATCTGCGCGTGGCGCTCCTGCGGGAAGAAGTTGATGATGCGCTCCATCGCCTGGTTGGCGCTGTTGGCATGCAAGGTCGCCATGCAGAGATGGCCGGTCTCGGCGAAGGCGATCGCGTGCTCCATGGTCTCGCGGTCGCGGATCTCGCCCATCAGGATCACGTTGGGCGCCTGGCGCAGCGAGTTCTTCAGCGCGTTGTCCCAGTTGTCGGTGTCTAGCCCGACCTCGCGCTGGGTGATGATGCAGTTCTTGTGCTGGTGCACGAACTCGATCGGGTCCTCCACCGTCACGATATGCTCGTGCGTGTTCTCGTTGCGCCAGTCGACCATCGCCGCCAGCGTGGTCGACTTGCCCGATCCGGTGCCGCCGACCAGGATGCAGATGCCGCGCTTGGCCAGCGCGATGTTCTTGAGCACCTGCGGCAGTCCCAGCCCGTCTATGGTCGGGATCTGGCTCGGTATCGTGCGCATCACGATGCCGACCTTGCCCATCTGCAGGAAGCAGTTGACGCGAAAGCGCCCGATGCCGGCCGGCGCGATCGCGAAGTTGCACTCCCGGCTGCGCTCGAACTCGGCTGCCTGCTTGTCGTTCATGATCGCGCGCGCCAGCGTCTGGGTGTGCTGGCTGCTCAGCGGCTGCGGCGACACCTTGCTGATCTGGCCATCGACCTTGATCGCGGGCGGGAAGTCGGCGGTCAGGAACAGGTCGCTGCCCTTGCGTTCGACCAGCAGCCTGAGCAGGTCGTTGACGAATTTGCTCGCTTGATCGCGTTCCATCTGCATGCTCCTGCCGGGCATAGCCGGCTCAGTGGTGGGCCGACCTCCCCGCTCAACCGGGGAAGTTCTCCGGGATCTTGGCCTTGCCGCGCGCCTCGGCGTTGGTGATCTGGTTGCTCTTGACCAGCTCCGACAGGCTCTGGTCCAGCGTCTGCATGCCAAAGCCATTGCCCATCTGGATCGCCGAATACATCTGCGCGACCTTGTTCTCGCGGATCAGGTTGCGCACCGCCGGCGTGCCGAGCATGATCTCGTGTGCCGCGACGCGACCGCTGCCTTCCTTGTTCTTGCACAGGGTCTGCGAGATCACCGCCACCAGCGACTCCGACAGCATGGCGCGCACCATCTCCTTTTCCTCGGACGGGAAGACATCGATGATGCGGTCTATGGTCTTGGCCGCCGACGAGGTGTGCAGGGTGCCGAACACCAGGTGGCCGGTCTCGGCCGCCGTCATCGCCAGCCGGATCGTCTCGAGGTCGCGCATCTCGCCGACCAGCACCGCGTCCGGATCCTCGCGCAGCGCCGAGCGCAGCGCATTGGCGAAGGACAGCGTCATGCGGCCGACCTCGCGCTGGTTGACCAGGCATTTCTTCGATTCGTGCACGAACTCGATCGGGTCCTCGATCGTCAGCACATGGCCGTACTGGTTCTCGTTGAGGTGGTTGACCATGGCAGCCAGCGTGGTCGACTTGCCCGAGCCGGTCGGCCCCGTCACCAGCACCAGGCCGCGCGGCTTGAGCGCCAGGTCGGCAAAGATGCGCGGGCAGTTGAGTTGCTCGAGCGTCAGTATCCGGGAGGGAATGGTGCGGAACGCCGCTGCCGCGCCGCGGTTCTGGTTGAAGGCATTGACCCGGAAGCGCGCCAGACCCTCGAGCTCGAACGAGAAGTCGACCTCGAGAAACTCCTCGTAGTGCTTGCGCTGGGCGTCGTTCATGATGTCGTAGATCATCGCGTGGACCTGCTTGTGGTCCAGCGCCTCCACGTTGATGCGTCTGACGTCCCCATGCACCCGTATCATCGGTGGCAAGCCGGCTGACAGGTGCAGGTCCGAGGCCTTGTTCTTGGTGCTGAAAGCCAGCAGCTGGGTGATGTCCATCCCGACTCCCTTGTTTTTTATCATTATGTCCATGATCCTTGCCAATCTCCAAGCCCTGCAAGCGCGCATCGGCCAGGCTTGCGATCGCGCCGGCCGGTCCAGGGACTCGGTGCGCCTGCTGGCGGTTTCCAAGACCTTCGATGCCGAGGCGGTGCGCCAGGCCTGGCTGGCTGGCCAGCGCGCCTTCGGCGAGAACTATGTGCAGGAAGGGGTCGAGAAGGTGCAGCAGCTGCAGGCCGCCGGCCTGAGTGGCCTCGAGTGGCACTGCATCGGGCCGCTGCAGAGCAACAAGACCCGTCCGGTGGCCGAGCATTTCGACTGGGTCCACACGATAGACCGGTTCAAGGTCGCGCAGCGCCTGAGCGAGCAGCGGCCCGCCGAGTTGCCGCCCTTGCAGGTCTGCGTGCAGGTCAATGTCGATGGCGGCCCGAACAAGTCGGGCGTGCAGCCCGAGCAGGCGCTCGAGCTGGCGCAGGCGGTTGCTGCCTTGCCGCGCCTGCAGCTGCGCGGCCTGATGTGCATCCCCGAGCCGGCGCCCGATTTCGCCAGCGCCTGCGCAGTGTTCGGCCGCGCGCGCGCGCTGTTCGACGCGCTCAACGAACGGGGGCTGGCGCTCGACACCCTGTCGATGGGCATGAGCGACGATCTCGAGGCCGCCATCGCCAGCGGCAGTACCCTGGTGCGCGTGGGCAGCGCCATCTTCGGTTCACGCCACTATCCCGCATCCGCCTGAAGCGCCGCTGGCGGCCGCTTGCAATTCGGCGGGCCGGGCATTATTGTCATTCCTGCAGCAGGACATGGCCGGCCAGGCCATCGACGTTGGCACCCAATCTTCGTCCCGATCCAAGGAGTGAAAAGCATGAACAGCCTGATGACCCGCGGCAACCCGTTCGACGATCTGTTCAAGGACCTGATGTCGCCCGGTTTCTTCATCCGACCCCTGCATGGCGACCCGCTGCCGCAGTCGATCAAGGTCGACGTCAAGGAGTCGGACGGCGCCTACACGGTGCAGGCCGAACTGCCCGGGGTCGCCAAGGAAGACATCCAGGTCACGGTCGAAGGCAATGTCGTGACCCTGCGCGCCGAGGTCAAGCAGCAAGACAGCCAGACCGCCGACGAGAAGACCTTGCGCAGCGAGCGCTATTTCGGCTCGGTCGAGCGCAGCTTCCAGCTGCCGGCCGACATCGACAACAGCCAGGCCAAGGCCAAGTTCGACAACGGCGTGCTGAGCCTGACCCTGCCCAAGCGCCAGGGCAGCAGCAGCGGCCACCGGCTCGAGATCGACTGAGCCGCCCGGCCAGGGCCGGGCCGGCCTGCCTGGCTCAGCGGAACACCACGGTGCGGTGGCCGTTGAGCAGCACGCGGTGCTCGCTGTGCCACTTGACGGCGCGCGCGAGCACCTGGCTCTCGGTGTCGCGGCCGATGCCCGTCAGGTCGTCCACCGTCATGCTGTGGTCGACCCGCGCCACGTCCTGCTCGATGATCGGGCCCTCGTCGAGGTCGGCTGTCACGTAGTGGGCGGTCGCGCCGATCAGCTTGACCCCGCGCTGGTGCGCCTGGTAGTAGGGCTTGGCACCCTTGAAGCTGGGCAGGAAGCTGTGGTGGATGTTGATCGCCTTGCCGGCCAGCTTGGCGCACATCTCGTTCGAGAGCACCTGCATGTAGCGCGCCAGTACCACCAGGTCGGCCCGCTCCTGCTCGATGATCTCGAGCTGGCGCGCCTCGACCTGGGCCTTGGTCGCAGCCGTGACCGGCAGGTGATGGAAGGGGATGTTGTAGCTCGCCGCTAGCTGGTAGAAGTCGCGGTGGTTGCTGATGATGGCCCGGATGTCGATCGGCAGCAGGCCGCTCTTCCAGCGGAACAGCAGGTCGTTCAGGCAATGGCCCTGCTGGCTCACCATGATCACGGTCGGCAGGCGGGCGTCGAGTGCATGCAGGCTCCAGTCCATCGCGTGCGCCTGCACAAACTGCCCGACGGCCTGGCGCAGTTCCTGCTGGCCCAGGCTCAGGCAGACGAACTGCACCCGCATGAAGAACAGCCCGGTATCGTGGTCATTGTACTGGGCGGCTTCCTCGATGTTGCCGCCATGTTCCAGCAGGAAGCCCGAGACAGCGTGCACGATGCCGGGCTTGTCCTGGCAGGACAGGGTCAAGACGTAAGTATTCATGGTGCTGCGATTGTCGCGCATCCATGTGGCCCGTCGGCGGGCCGGGCCGCTGGCTTCAGAGCAGCGGTCGGCGATAGCCGCCGCTCACGCCGCGCGGTGACAGCACCAGCTGCCAGAGCTGGTTGTCGCGCGCGCGGAAGCCGCCGGCGCAGGCCATCAGGTAGTAGCGCCACATGCGCCGGAAGCGCTCCGGGTAGCGCGGCTGCAGCCGGGGCCAGGCGGCATCGAAGCGTTCCAGCCAGGCCATCAACGTGCGGTCGTAGTCGGCGCCGAAGTTGTGCAGGTCCTCGAGCACGAACTCGCGCTCGGCGGCCCGGGTCAGTTCGCCCACGCTCGGCAGCCGGCCGTTGGGGAAAATGTATTTCTCGATCCAGGGATCGTTGGCGCCGCCGGGACGGTTCTTGCCTATGCTGTGCAGCAGGAACAGGCCGTCCTCGCGCAGGTGGCGCCGGGCCAGCTCGAAATAGCTGCGGTAGTTCTTCGGCCCCACATGCTCGAACATGCCAACCGAGACCAGGCGGTCGAAGCGCTGCCCGCCGGCGGGCCTGAACTCGCGGTAGTCGACCAGTTCGACCCGGGCCGGCAGGCCCTGCAGTTGGCGGCCGGCCCATTTGGCCTGCTCGCGCGAGATCGTCAGTCCGACGCAGATCGCGCCGTATTGCTCGGCGGCATGGCGCATCAGCCCGCCCCAGCCGCAGCCGATGTCGAGCAGGGTCATGCCGGGCCTGAGCTGCAGCTTGCGGCAGATCAGCTCCAGCTTGGCGCGCTGTGCCTGCTCCAGGGTCGCGCCATTGGCCCAGTAGCCGCAGCTGTAGGACATGGTCGGGTCGAGCATGGCCTCGAACAGTTCGTTGCCGCTGTCGTAATGCCGCTCGCCCACCTGCCAGGCGCGCGCGCGGGACTGCAGGTTCATCAGCCGGGACTTGAGCGCGAGCAGCAGCAGTGCCGGGTTGCGCACCTGCCGGTCGAGGCCGGCGCGCAGCGCGCGGCAGATGAATTCGTCGACCCGCTCGCAGTCCCACCAGCCGTCCATATAGCTCTCGCCCAGGCCCAGGCTGCCTTGGCCGAGCACGCGCTCGAAAGTGCCGCCGTGCCGGATCTGCAGGTCCCAGGGCCTGGGACCGTTGAGCCTGACATCGGCTTGCGCGAGCAGTTCCTCGAACGCGGCCTGCGCACCGGTCTGTTCCGGCTGCGGACGCTCGAACCCGGCCGCTTGAACCAGTTCCTTGTCCATCTTGTGCTCCCTCCCCGGCGTGAAAGTAAGCCAAGAGGGCGCGTGCGGTCCAGCCGCTGGCGTACGCTTGGTGATTGATTTTTTCAATCACCGAGGCCGACAGATGAAATTCTCCTGCGATCCGGGCCGGATTAAGATCAAGCCACGCAGTTGTCGTTGCGGATTTTGGAACTGGAGTTCGATATGGAAAAGAAGAAGACTGAAGCCCTCAAGATGGACATCGGCATCGGTGAGCAGGACCGGGCGGCGATTGCCCAGGGCCTGAGCCGCCTGCTGGCCGATACCTTCACGCTCTACCTGACCACGCACAATTTCCACTGGAACGTGACCGGACCGATGTTCAACAGCCTGCATGCGATGTTCATGCAGCAGTACACCGAGCTGTGGAACGCGGTCGATCCGATCGCCGAGCGCATCCGCGCGCTGGGCCATCCGGCGCCGGGCTCCTATGCCGAGTTCGTCCGCCTGAGCTCGCTGCCCGATGTCGAGGCCCGTCCGCACAAGGCGACCGAGATGATCCGCCTGCTGGCCGAGGGCCACGAGGCGGTGGCGCGCACCGCGCGCGGCCTGTTTGCGCTGGTGAACCAGGCCGACGACCAGCCCAGTGCCGACCTGTTGACGCAGCGCCTGAGCGTGCACGAGCAGTCGGCCTGGATGCTGCGCAGCCTGCTCGAGGACTGAACGCCAGGATGAAACTGGCTACCTACAAGGACGGCTCGCGCGACGGCCAGCTGCTCGTCGTCTCGCGCGATCTCGGCCTGGCCTGCTACGCCACGGGCGCGGCCCAGACGCTGCAGCAGGCGCTCGACGACTGGAACTTCATCGCCCCGCAACTGCAGGATTTCTATGTGGCGCTGAACCAGGGACGGGCCCGCCATGCCTTTCCCTTCGAGCCCGGTCGCTGCATGGCGCCGCTGCCGCGCGCCTTCCAATGGGCCGCGGCGGATCCGGCGCTGCCCGAACAGCCCGCTGGGGCTGGCAGGCAATTGTCGCTGCGTCAGGGATCAGGCGATGCCTTCCTCGGGCCCTGCGACGACATGCCCTGGCATGAGCCGGCGCTTGGCGTCGACTGTGGCGCCGGTCTGGCGGTCGTCAGCGCCGACCTGCCGGCACGCGCGAGTCCCGAGCAGGCGCTCGACGCGATCCGGCTGCTGATGCTGGTCAATGACTGGTGCTTGCGGGCGCCGGCAGGCGCTGCGGCGCCTGAGGGCGCCATGCCGGCCTGGCCAGCCACTGCCTTCAGCCCGGTCGCCGTCACGCTCGACGAGCTCGGATCGGCCTGGCAGCGTGGCCGCCTCAAGCTGCCCCTGCAGCTCACGCGCAACGGACAGGCGCTGGCTGGCGGCGAGCCCGAGGCCGGCTCACTCCATTTCGGCCAGTGGCTGGCGCTGCTGTGCCGCCATCGCCCGCTGGGCGCCGGCACGGTGCTCGGTTGCCTGGCGCAGCGCTCCCCGGCGTTGGAGGAGGGCGACCAGCTGCGCCTCGAGGTCAAGGGCCCGCAGGGCCAGAGCCTGTTTGGCGCCATCGCCCAGACCCTGGCCTTGGCGGCCTGAAGGCCGCTTGCCGGGAAACGGGGTCAGAGGGTGGGGTGGGTCTCGCCGCTGGCGCGCTCGGCGCGCTCCTGGCAGGTCAGGCAGCGCAGCGTGGTCGGGCTGGCATGCAGCCGTGCCGCCGGGATTTCGGCTTCGCAATCGCCGCAATAGCCGTAGCTGCCGTTCGCGATCCGCTTGAGCGCCGCGTCGATCGCCTGCAGCTCCGCCGTCTCGCGCTGGTCCAGCGCCATCGCGAGATCGCGCTCGCCATCGAATTGCGCCCAGTCGCCGCTCTGGATGTCATGGCGGTCTTCAGCGGCTTCGGCGCGGCCGATCTTGCCGCCGCGCTGCTGGCGAATCTGTTCGATCAGGTCGTGACGCAACTGTTGCAGCTGTTGGGCAAAGGTCTCTGGGGTGGGGGCGCTCATGGTTGTCATCTCCTGGAAGGTCCGGATCGAATCGACATTCTCATACCAAACCCTTCCTTCTGCCCATATCTTGTTCCAGGCCGGCGCTGCGGATCTTGACCGAGGTCAAGCGGCAGAGGAATCCCGCTCCAGCAGCTTGTGGCATGCTTGGCAGCGAAGCGGCGTCAGCCCGACGTTGCATGCCTTCCCAGGAGCCCAGATGGACAAGACCGACTTCAGCGCCTTCGGCCAGTACATACCCGGATTCGATTTCCTGCAAAGCCTCGCGCGCCAGGCCACCGGGGTGGCGCCAGGCCTGCAGCCTGCGGCCAGTGCCATGCCTTCGCTCGGGCATTGGGTGGCACCGACCTTCAGCGTCGAGGAGATCGAGAAGCGCATCCACGACCTGCGCGCGGTGGAGTTCTGGCTCGACCAGAATGCCAAGGCGCTGGCCGCGACGATCCAGGCGCTCGAGGTGCAGAAGATGACGCTGGCCACGCTCGAGAACATGAACCTGAGCCTGCAGGACGTGGCCGAGTCGTTCAAGATCAAGCCCGAGACGGTGCAGGCCCAGGCCGCTGCGCGTCCCGCCAAGCCGGCCGAGCCGCCGGTCCAGCCCGCCGCCGAGTCGGCCCAGACCGATTCCGCCCAGGCCGGTGCCAAGACCGGGGTCGATCCGATGCAGTGGTGGAATTCGCTGACCGAGCAGTTCACCACCATTGCGACCAGCGCGGTGCAGGACATGGCCGGGCAGGCCGCGAAGGCGGCCGAGCAGGTGGCCCAGACCGTGCAGGCGAGCGCCGAGGCGGCCGAGAAGCTGGCCGAGCAGGCCCGCCAGGATGCCGAGGCAGCCCGGGCGGCCTCGGCGCAGCAGGCCAGCGAGCAGGCGGCAGCCAGCACCGCGGCCCGTCCTCGACCGAAGGCCGCCGCCAAGAAGACGGCAGCGACCGCCGCCAAGAAGGCCGCCAGCCCGCGTCCGCGCAAGAAGCCTGCCGCCGAGTGAGGCAGCGGCGGGCCGGTATCAGACGCCGCGCGCGC
The DNA here is from genome assembly GCF_002980595.1 of Malikia granosa. Lineage (GTDB taxonomy): Bacteria > Pseudomonadota > Gammaproteobacteria > Burkholderiales > Burkholderiaceae_C > Malikia > Malikia granosa. The sequence goes on along the minus strand of NZ_PVLQ01000005.1, from coordinate 27,076 downwards.
GCTCCGACTTGAAGCGGGCGCGCAGCGCGCTGAACTGGCCGGCCTCGAGCGACTCGCGCACCTCGCGCATCAGGTTGAGGTAGTAGTGCAGGTTGTGCACCGTGGTCAGCATCGGGCCCAGCATCTCGCCGCAGCGGTCCAGGTGGTGCAGGTAGGCGCGGGAAAAGCCCTCGCGCCCGCCGTCGTCCCAGCTCACGCCGCTGGAGCCGGCGCAGGCGTAGCAGGTGCAGCTCGAATCGAGCGGCTGCGGGTCGGCCTTGTGGCGCGCGTTGCGGATCTTCAGGTCGCCGTAGCGCGTGAAGATGGTGCCGTTGCGCGCGTTGCGCGTCGGCATCACGCAGTCGAACATGTCGACGCCCTGGGCCACGCCCTCGACCAGGTCCTCGGGCGTACCGACTCCCATCAGGTAGCGCGGCTTGTGGGCGGGCAGGCGGTGCGGCGTGTGCGCCATGATCTGCAGCATCAGCTCCTTGGGTTCGCCGACGCTCACCCCTCCGACCGCGTAGCCGGGGAAGTCCATCTCGACCAGGGCTTCGAGCGACTCCTGGCGCAGATGCTCGAACATGCCGCCTTGCACGATGCCGAACAGCGCGTTCGGGTTGCCCAGTCGCTCGAACTCGTTCTTGGAACGCAGCGCCCAGCGCCGGCTCAGCTCCATCGAGACGCGCGCCTCGGCCTCGGTCGTGATGTGGCCGCTGCCCTTCTCGCCCTGCCAGTAGGGCGTGCACTCGTCGAGCTGCATCACGATGTCCGAGTTCAGGATGGTCTGGATCTGCATGCTGACCTCGGGCGACATGAACAGCTTGTCGCCGTTGACCGGCGAAGCGAACTTGACGCCTTCCTCGCTGATCTTGCGCATCGCGCCCAGGCTCCAGACCTGGAAGCCTCCCGAGTCGGTCAGGATCGGCTTGTCCCATTGCTCGAACTTATGCAGGCCGCCAAAGCTCTGCATGATGTCGAGCCCGGGCCGCATCCAGAGGTGGAAGGTGTTGCCCAGGATGATCTGCGCCCCCATGTCGTGCAGGCTTTTCGGCATCACGCCCTTGACGGTACCGTAGGTGCCAACCGGCATGAAGATCGGCGTCTGCACCACGCCGTGGTTGAGTGTCAGCTGGCCGCGGCGGGCGTGGCTGTCGGGGTCGGTGTGGAGCAGGTCGAATTTGAGCATGTGAGGTTCCCTAGCGGCCCGGGCGGGCAAGCCGCGATTCTAGAAGGTCGGGCCGCCTCCCTTGGTCTGGGCGGCGCTGCTCGAGCTAGAACGTCCCCAGACCAGTCAGGCCGAGTTCACGCGGGCGAGCCTGGCTGTCGAGGCTGTCGGTGCCGACGCGCAGCCGCCAGTGTCGCCCGCGGGGGGGCATCGTTGCTGATCCGGACCGGCCCACTGACTCTTGCCAGCCCGGGGCCGGCCCGCACTGAACCCGGCCGTTTCAGTTCCCGGCTTGCTGGGCGACGCCCTGCAGCAGGCCCGCGATGGCCGCTTCGTCGTAGCCGATCTCGGCCAGCAGCTTGCAGGTGTCGGCGGCGGCTGCGCGTACCGGCTGGCAGGGCGCCGCCGGGGTCTGGCTGAAGCGCGGTGCCGGCGCGGGCTGCGTGATGCCGTTGACCTCGACAAAGGTGTGGCGCGCCTGGTTGTGCGGGTGTCGTGGTGCCTCGTCCAGGTCGAGCACCGGGGCGAAGCAGACATCGCTGCCTTCGAGCAGCTCGCACCATTGCTGGCGCGTCTTCTGCAGGAAGACTTCGGCGACGCGCTCCTTCAGCTGCGGCCATTGGGCAGCGTTCCACTGCGCGTCGAATTCGGGTCCGTCCAGGCCGCATTTCTCGCGCAGCAGGGCGTAGAACTGGGGTTCCATGGCACCGATCGACATATATTTGCCATCGGCGCAGCGGTAGGCGTCGTAGAAATGCGCGCCGCCATCGCCGTTGTTGCTGCCAGCTTCGGCATTCCACAGGCCGCAGCTGCGCCAGCCCTGGATCAGCGCGGTCAGCAAGGCCGATCCATCGCTGATGGCCGCATCCACCACCTGGCCCTGGCCGGACTGCCTGGCCTGCAGCACGGCGGCCAGCACGCCAAAGGCGGCCAGCATGCCGCCGCCGCCGAAGTCGCCGATCAGGCCGGGGGTCGGGGTCGGCTGGGCGCCGCGGCGCGCCGTCGAATGCAGTGCGCCCGACAGGGCGGTGTAGTTGATGTCGTGGCCGGCCGCCTGTGCCAGCGGGCCGTTCTGGCCCCAGCCCGTGACGCGGCCATAGACCAGCTGCGGGCGGCGCGCCAGGCAGATGTCCGGGCCCAGGCCCAGCGACTCCATCACGCCGGGGCGGAAGCCCTCGAGCAGCAGGTCGGCGCGCTCGATCAGCTTGAGCGCCACTTCGCGCCCTTCGGCCTGCTTGAGGTCGAGCGCGATCGACTCGCGGCCGCGCGACAGCACGTCGCTGTGGCGCGCGGTCAGGGCGGCCATTCCGCCTGCCTTGCCGGGCTTGCTCGGGCGATCGATGCGGATCACCCGCGCGCCCTGGTCGGCCAGCATCATGCCGGCAAAGGGCGCGGGGCCGAGGCCCGCGAATTCGATCACCGTCAGGTGGGACAGGGGGCCTGCGCGCTGCATCAGAGGCTCACCTGGCGGCCTTGCCTGTCGGCCGTCTTGTGGCTGAGCAGGAAGGCTTCGTTGAGCTCGATGCCGAAACCCGGACCTTCGTTCGGGTAGCACAGGCCGCCCTCGAACTTCGGAATGTTCAGCGCGATGTCGGTGCCGGCCGCGATGTTCTTGCTCTCCATCGTGCCGTGGATCATCAGCGGGCCGATCGACTCGTTGAGGCCCTGGGTTGCCCATTCGTTGGCGACCCAGAGGTGGGCGGCCGGACTGTGCTCGAGGCCGGAGCCGATCATGCAGCCGCAGTGCACCGGCAGGCCGGCCAGGCGCGCCATGGTCAGCCAGCGTTGCGCCTTGACCAGGCCGCCGGCCTTTTGCAGCTTGATGAACAGGCCGTCGGCCGCGCGGCGGTCGATGATCTCCTTCAGGTTGTACAGCTCCTGCGCCGACTCGTCGGCGTAGATCGGCGTCTTGACCGCGGCGCGCAGGCGGGCCATGCCCTCGATGTCCCAGTGCGCCAGCGGCTGCTCGATCAGGTCCAGGCCGGCGGAATCGATCTTGCGGATGATGTGCAGCGCCTTCTCGTAGCTCCAGAAGCCGTTGGCATCGATGGTCAGGTAGGCGTCCAGGCCGACCGTCTCGCGCACCGCATGCACCATGTCGATGTCGTCCTGGATCGTGCCGTAGCCGATCTTCATCTTGAACAGCGCGAAGCCGACGTCCTTGGCGCGCTTGGCTTCGGCCGCCACGTCGTCGGGCTTGCCGGCCGACAGCACCCAGCCCTGGCGCGCGGCCTCGATGGTGCGGCCGCCGAGCAGCTCGTAGACCGGCACGCCGAGCAGCTTGCCCTTGAGGTCGTGCAGCGCGAAGTCCACCGTCGCCTTGGCCTGGTTGTTGTCGCGCACCAGCAGGTCCATCTTGGCGACGATCTTCTCGATGTTGCGCGGGTCTTCGCCGAGCAGGATGCGCGGCGCGATCACGTTGGAGATCATCGCGATGATCGACTCCTGCAGCTCGCCGCGGTACCAGGACGAGGTGTCGCCGGAGTCGGAGAAGCCGACGCTGCCGTCATCGCAGGTGATCTTCAGCACCACGCTGTCGATCGAGGTGATGCGGGTGTTGGGCATGATCACCGGCTTCTTGAGCGGTGTGGAAACGGGGAAGGTCTCGACCTTGACGATTTTGCTCATGATGGGGCTCGGGTATGGGGTTATTGGGCTTGGAAGTTGGACTTGCGGACCTGCTCGCCCCAGAACTCGGTGTTCTTTTCCACGATGCCGCGCAGCTCTTCCGGGCCGGCGTAGGCGGGTTCCATCTGGGTGGAGGCGAATTTCTCGACCAGCTTGGGCGACTCGAACATCTTGCGGGTCGCGTCGGTGACCTGCTTGATCAATTCCGGCTTCATGTTGGCGGCGGCATAGACGCCGATGAAGCTGTCGGCCGGCATCTTGAAGCCGAATTCGCCGAAGGTGGGCACGTCCGGCATCGCCTTGTAGCGCTTGTCCGAAGCCACGGCGAGCACGCGCAGCTTGCCGGCCTTCTTGTATTCGTTCAGGTCGTTGCACGGGCCGATGCCGGCCGGCAGGCTGCCGCCGATCAGGTCCACGATGGCGGGAGCCCAGCCCTTGTAGGGGACGGCGCTCAGGTCCACGCTGTATTTCTGGCCCAGCAGATAGGTCAGGAAATGCGGTTGCGAGCCCGGTGCCGGAATGCCGACATTGCCCTGGGCCGGGGATTTCCTGACGCTCTCGATGTAGCCGGGCAGGTCCTTGACCGGCGAGCTGGCGGGCACCACCAGGCAGGTGTAGAAGTTGACGATGCGGCCCACCGGCACCATGTCCTTCTTCACGTCGAAGCCCGGGTTCTTGTTGATCAGCGGCAGCATCACGACCTGGTGGTCGAGGCTGAACAGCAGGCTGTTGCTCTGCGGCGGGGCCTGCCTGAGGGCCTGCGCCGCGATCAGCCCGCCGGCGCCCGGCTTGTTCTCGATCACGGTGCTGACGCCGATGGCTTCCGACAGCGCTTCGCCATACATGCGGGCCAGGTTGTCGTTGCCGGTGCCGGGCGGGAAGCCGACCAGGATCTTGACGACGGGCTTGTCCTGCGCCAGGGCGGTGCCGGCCAGCGCCAGGCCGATGGCGGTGGCCAGCGCGGTGTTGCGGATCAGGTGGCGGATGGAAGGGGTCTTCTGCACGATTGTCTCCTTGGATTGCTGGAAAGGTGCCTGGGCCGTCACAGGGGGTAGGCCGGCGCGGTGTTGCGCACCGTGGTCCATTGCCACTGGGTGAATTCGTCCCAGTTGGCCGGGCCGCCATGGCGCGAGCCGTTGCCCGAGGCGCCGCGCCCGCCCATCGGCATGGTGCCGTCGTCGTTGACGGTCTGGTCGTTGACATGGACCAGGCCGACGTTGAGCTGTTCGGCCAGTGCCATCGCGCGGCCGATGTCGCGGCTGTGCACGCCGGCGGCCAGCCCGTATTCGGTGTCGTTGGCCAGCGCCACGGCTTCGGCGTCGCTGTCGAACGCGGTGATCGAGACCACCGGGCCGAAGATCTCCTCGCGGAACACCGGCATGTCGGGCGTCACGTCGGCCAGCACCGTGGGCTGGTAGAAGCGGCCGTCCTGGCTGCCACCGGCCAGCAGCCTGGCGCCCATCGCGATCGACTGCTGCACGATGCGGTGCACGTTGGCGGCCTGCTTTTCCGTGATCAGCGGGCCGATCGCCACCGGGCTGGTGTGCGGGTTGCCGACAGGCAGCGCCCTGGCTTTTTCCGCCATGCGCTGGGCGTAGGTCTCGACCAGCTTGCGCTGCACCAGGTGGCGGCCGGCGCTCATGCAGATCTGGCCCTGGTGCAGCCAGGAGGCCCAGGAGCCGCCGCAGACGGCCAGCTCCAGGTCGGCGTCGTCCAGGATGAGCAGCGCGTTCTTGCCGCCGAGCTCGAGCGCCACCTTCTTCAGATGGCGGCCGGCGAGTTCGCCAACGCGGCGGCCCACGGCGGTCGAGCCGGTGAAGGAGATCATGGTCACGTCCGGATCGCTCACCAGGGCTTCGCCGGCATCGGCTTCGCCGGGCAGCATGTGCAGCACGCCCGCAGGCAGGCCGGCGGCCTGCAGCAGCAGCGCCAGCAGCACGCCGCCGGTCACGGGGGTGCGCGGATCGGGCTTGAGCACCACCGCGTTGCCGCAGGCGAGCGCCGGCAGCGTGGCGCGGCTGGTCAGCAGGAAGGGGAAGTTGAACGGCGAGATCACGCCCACCACCCCGTGCGGCACGCGGCGCGCGATGCTGCTCACGCCATCCACGCTGGGCAGCACCAGTCCGCGCGGCTGGGTCAGCATCGCGGCGGCCTCGTGCAGCAGGTGGATGACCGAGTCGATCTCGAACATGGCCTTGGGCGGTATGCCGCCGGTCTCGCGCACGATCCATTCGGCATAGGCCGCGCGGTTGTCCTCCAGCAGGCCCGCCGCCCGGCGGAACACCTTGGCGCGTTCGCCATAGGGCAGGGCGGCCCAGGCCTTCTGACTTTGCCTGGCGCCTTGGCAGGCTGCCCGGATGTCCGCCGGGCTGGCCTTGGCCAGCTGGGCCAGGGGCTCGCCAGTGGCCGGCTCGATCACTTCCAGGGTACCGCCGGCCAGGCTTGTCCAGTGACCGGACAGGGCCTTGCCAGTCCATTCGGTAGCAGTCAGCAGATTGCTGTTCATCTCGTCTCCTCCAGTGTGTGGGCGCCCGGGTGCTTGTCGGCGCTGCGTGAACTGTAGGAGGATTTTTTCAATTAGTCAACCAACCAGTCGGTTGACAATTGAGAAAATTTCGATAACACTGAAGTTTCATCAACCGATCGGTTGATCGATCCGTGTTTCAACCATGCAACCCTGGCAGTCTGGCTGCCCACAAGAGTGGAGATATCCCCATGTCGCAAACCTATCGCTCCCCCTGGATGACCGAAGAGCTGGAGATGCTGCGCGCCACCGCCCGCCGCTTCTTCGAGGAGGAAGTGGCTCCCAAGGCCGACAAGTTCCGCAAGCAGCACGGCATCGACCGCGATGTCTGGGAGAAGGCTGGCGAGCTGGGCCTGCTGTGCATGAGCATCCCCGAGCAATACGGCGGCATGGGCGCCACCATCGCCCATGAAGTGGTCGTGATGGAGGAACAGGCCCGCATCTGCGACACCACCTTCGGCTTCATCCCGGGCGCCTTGAACAGCCCAGGCTTCTTCCACGGCACCGCCACCCACGAGCAGCTGCTCAAGTGGATGCCCGACATCGCCGCCGGCAAGAAGATGATTGCCGTGGCCATCACCGAGCCCGATGCCGGTACCGACGTCAAGGCTCTGCGCACCACCGCTCGCCGCGAGGGCGACGAGTATGTGCTCAATGGCAACAAGATCTTCTGCACCCTGGGTCAGCAGGCGGACATGGTGCTGGTCGCCGCGCGCACGGGCGGCGCGGGCTCGGGTGCCAAGGGCATCTCGCTGTTCATGGTCGAGAAGGACAAGTGCCCGGGCTTCAAGGTCAACAAGGTGCTCGAGAAGATCGGCCAGAACGCCATGAACACGGCGGAGATCTTCCTCGAGGAGGCGCGGGTGCCGGCCGAGAACCTGATCGGCGGCGTCGAGGGCAAGGGCTTCTTCCAGCTGATGGACGTGTTCACCCGGGAGCGCCTGTCGATCGGCATCGTCGGCATCGCCTGTGCCGAGCGCGCGATCGAGCTGACGGTCGAGCATGCCAAGAACCGCAAGATGCTGGGCCAGACCCTGTGGGACTTCCAGAACACCAAGTTCGAGCTCGCCGAATGCCTGACCGAGGCCCGCATCGGCCGCGTGTTCATCGACACGCTGATCAAGGACATGGTGGATGGCAAGCCGCTGCAGCCCAACGACGCCATGATGGCCAAGTGGTGGGGCTCCGAGAAGCAGTGCCAGATCATCGACCGCTGCCTGCAGCTGTTTGGCGGCTACGGCTACATGTGCGAGTACCCGATCGCGCAGCTCTACATGGATGCCCGTGTCGCCAAGATCTACGGCGGCTCCAACGAGACGCTCAAGGACGTGATCGCCCGCTCGATGTGAGCGCCGGCGGCCTGCAGCGCCGCCAGCCCGGTGGCCTGCGCGCACGGGCCGCCCCGGTCCAGACCAGCCCGGCCAGCCTGTTGCAGGCTGGCCGGGCTTGCTGCTTCAGGCGCAGGTCTCAGCGCCGCGGCGCCGCGATGCCGCTGGTCAGCACATCCATGAAGCTGTCGACCACCTGCTCGATGCTCAGCTTGCCGCCTTCCTGGTACCAGCGCGGCACCCAGTTCAGCGAGCCGAACAGCATGGAGGACACCAGGCCAGGGTGGCAGGGCTTGATCGAGCCATCCGCGATGCCTTCGACGATCAGCGCGCGCACGGTCTCGTCCAGCCGGCGCTGGAACTGGCGGATCTCGCCGCCGGGCATCATGTCCAGCGGGCGCGAGCCCACCAGCACCAGGCAGCGACCGAAGACGTTGTTCTGCGCCAGCGCCAGGCTGTGCGCGAACTGCCGCAGCCGCTGCAAGGGCGGCACGCTGCGGTCTTCCATCTCGCTCATCACCGCATCGAGGTTGCCGAAGGACAGCACCAGGCATTGGTACAGGATGCTCTCCTTGTTGGAGACATAGTGGTAGAGCGTCGCCTTGTGCATGCCGAGCTGGTCGGCAATCTTGTCGAGCGAGGTCGCCTCGTAGCCGTTGTCGGCGAACAGCTGTGCCGCGGTGCGCAGGATCGCGACCCGCTTGTCCTCGTGGCGTGGTCCCGGGGCCTTCCGCTTGCGCGGCGTGGGAGGGTCCAGCTCGGCCGCTACGACGCTGGGCGCGCTGGAAGTCAGCCCGGGCTTGCGGGCGGTGCTGGGGAGATGGTCAGACATGCACGGATTATTGTGTCGAAATGACGCGCGCGTCGACCAGCGCCTCGATGCGCTCGCTGGCCAGTCCGAGTCCGGCCAGGATTTCCCGCGTGTGCTCGCCCAGCAGCGGGGCGCGGTGGCGCACCTGTCCGGGCGTCTGCGACAGCTTGACCGGCACCCCAGGCACGGCCACCGGGCGCGAGCTGCCGGGCTGCTCGACCTCGGGCAGCATCTGCCGGGCGGCGAAATGCGGGTCGCTGAAGATTTCCTGCGCGTTGTAGATCGGGCTGAAGGGCACCCGGCCGCCAAACAGGTCGCGCAACTCGAGCTTGGTCCTGCTGCGCGTGAAGCTCTCGATCGCCTGGGTGAGCAGCCGGTGGTTTTCCCAGCGCAGGGCCTCGGTGCTGAAGCGTGGATCAGCCTTGAGCTCGGGCAGGCCGATCAGGTCGCACAGCAGGTGGAACTGGGGATCATGCGGGGCGGCAATCGCGATCACGCCATCCTTGACATGGATCGTGCCGAACGGCGCCAGGCCGGGGATGCCGTTGCCCGCCGGCTGCGGCGACACGCCCCGGTAGCTGAACTGGCTCACCACGAGTTCCGACAGCGCCAGGATGCTGTCCGTCATCGCCACGTCCACATACTGGCCCTGGCCGCTGCTGCGCGCATGCCACAGCGCCGCCATGGTGCCGAAGGCCGCGAACAGTCCGGACACCGTGTCGCCGGCGCCGCCACCGACCTTGACCGGATGGTCGGCATCCTCGCCGGTGATGCCCATCCAGCCGCCCATGGCCTGGGCCACGATGTCGAAGGCCGGCCAGTCCATGTAGGGGCTCTGGCCGCCTGACTTGTCGCCAAAGCCGCGCACCGAGGTGTAGACCAGGCGCGGGTTGACGCGCTTGAGGTCTTCGTAGCCTATGCCCAGCTTGTCGAGCACGCCGGCCCGGTAGTTCTCCACCAGCGCGTCGGCGCTGCCGACCAGTTCCCTGAGCAGGGCCTGTCCCTCGGGATGCTTCAGGTTGAGCGCGATCGAGCGCTTGTTGCGGTTGCAGGACTGGAACAGGCCACCGTAATGCTGCTCCTGGTCGTCCTGCCGGAACGGACCCATGCGGCGGAAGAAATCGCCCTCCAGCGGTTCGACCTTGATCACATCGGCGCCATGGTCGGCCAGGATCTGGGAGCAGAAGGGCCCGGCCAGGGCATGGGTCAGGTCGAGGATGCGCAGGCCGCTCAGGGCACCGGATGTAGCGAGAGACATTCGTTTCCTTTTATTCAACCAACTGGTTGGTTGCTTATTATGGATGCTCCCGCACCGGATGTAAACCGTGCTGGTCCGGCTCCCGCGCAGGTCGTCAGCGGCCGCTACGGCTCAGCAGCATGGCGTCGCCATAGCTGAAGAAGCGGTAGCCCTCGCGCACCGCGCGCGCATAGAGCGCCATGATGGTCTCGTAGCCGGCGAAGGCGCTGACCAGCATCATCAGCGTGCTCTTGGGCAGGTGGAAGTTGGTCACCAGCAGGTCGACCACCTTGAAGTCGAAGCCCGGCGTGATGAAGATCTGGGTCTCGCCGCTCGCGCGGCCGGACTGGGCCCAGGATTCGAGCGTGCGCACCGTGGTCGTGCCGACCGCGACCACGCGGCCGCCGCGCGCGCGGCAGTCGGCAATCGCCTGCTGGGTGGCTTCGGGCACCGCATAGCGCTCGGAGTGCATCACATGGTCGGCGATGGCCTCGACCTTGACCGGCTGGAAGGTGCCAGCGCCCACATGCAGCGTGACGCTGGCGCGCTCGATGCCGCGCGCCTCGAGCGCGTCGAGCAGGGCTTCATCGAAGTGCAGCGAGGCGGTCGGTGCCGCGACCGCGCCCGGCGCGCGCGCGAACACGGTCTGGTAGCGACGCTCGTCCTCGGCGCTGTCGCCATGCTCGATATAGGGCGGCAGCGGCACATGGCCATGCTGCTCCATCAGCGCGTAGGGCTCGGCGCTCAGGCGGAAGCGGAACAGCGGGCCCTTGTCCTCGGGCCAGCGTCCCAGCAGTTCGGCGCTGAAGCCGCCGACCATGTGCAGCACCGCGCCCGGCAGCGGCTTCTTGCTGACCTTCATGTGCGCGACCACCTCGTGGCCATCGAGCACGCGCTCGATCAGCAGCTCGACCTTGCCGCCCGAGGCCTTCTCGCCATACAGGCGGGCCTTGACGACCTTGGTGTCGTTGAAGACCAGCAGGTCGCCGGCCCTGAGCAGGCCGGGCAGTTCCTTGAAGATGCGGTCGACCGGCGAGCGGCCGCTGTTGTCGAGCAGGCGCGAGCTGCTGCGCTCAGCGGCGGGGTGCTGGGCGACCAGTTCGGGCGGCAGCTCGAAGTCGAAGTCGCTGACATTGTGGGCGCGCGTGGCGCTGGAAGCAGATGGATTCATGTCGCTTGAGGGCCGAACGGGCCCGTGCCAAGAAAAACCGACATTTTCCCATGGCTGGGCTGCCCCATAATGACCTGCACCAACAACCGCAGGAGGCGCCGTGGCGCTCGTCGTATTCAACCAGAAGGGCGGGGTGGGCAAGTCCACCATTGCCTGCAACCTTGCCGCGATCAGCGCTGCCCAGGGCCTGCGCACGCTGCTGATCGACCTCGACCAGCAGGGCAACTCGACCCGTTATTTGCTCGGCGCCCCGGTCGGCGCACAGCAGCCCACGGTCGCGAGCTTCTTCGACCAGACGCTGGGCTTCAGCTTCAATCCCGCGCCGCCGGCCGATTTCGTGCTGCGCACGCCGTTCGAGCGGCTCGACCTGATGGCCGCCAGCGACCGGCTCGACGAGCTGCAGGTCAAGCTCGAGTCGCGCCACAAGATCTACAAGCTGCGCGAGGCGCTGCAGCAGTTCGGCCAGGACTACGACCGCATCTACATCGACACGCCGCCGGCGCTCAACTTCTACACCCGCTCGGCGCTGATGGGGGCGGATGGCTGCCTGATCCCCTTCGATTGCGACGACTTCAGCCGCCAGGCACTCTACACCCTGCTGGCCAATGTGCAGGAGATCCGGGCCGACCACAATGCCGGTCTGCAGGTCAAGGGCATCGTGGTCAACCAGTTCCAGCCACGCGCCAAGCTGCCGCAGCAGCTGGTGCAGGAGCTGGTCGCGGAAGGCCTGCCGGTGCTGCAGCCCTATCTGCCGGCCTCGATCAAGGTGCGCGAGTCGCACCAGCTGGCACGGCCCATGATCCACCTCGACCCCAGGCACAAGCTGACCCAGGCCCTGGTCGAGCTGCACGCCGCGCTGGCCTGAGCTGCAGCAGCGGCCCGGCGCTCAGTCCTGCGCCAGCAGCTGGCGCAGCAGCGGGTGCTGCACCTTGCGCTCGGTGCTGATCGCGTAGTAATGCTCCTCGACCCCGGCGCAGGCGCCCAGCAGCCTGGCCTGGTGCCGTTGCAGCAGCGCCTCCTCCAGCGCGAGCGCGGCCGGGAAGGCTCCCAGTCCCGCGCCGCCGAAGGTCTCGAGCAGGGCGCTGTCCTCGAACTCGCCGACCACGCGCGGGCGCAGGCCGAGCTGGGCCAGCCACTGGTCGAGGTGGGCGCGCACGATCGAGTGGGTGGTCGGCAGCAGCACCGGGACATCCTGCAGCGAGGCCGGAAAACTGCCCTGCGCCTGCTCCCACCAGCGCGGCGCGGCATACCAGCCCATGCCGGTACTGCCCAGCGGATGGCTGTGCACCTTCAGGTGCGGGTTGAACGGGGCCGGGTGGTCGGACAGCACCACGTCGAGCTGGTGCACCGCGAGCTCGGCCAGCAGGTCGGCCATCTCGCCCTCGTGGCAGACCAGGCGCAGGTCCGGCGTGGCCAGCACTGGCTGCAGCAGGCGCTGCACCTCGAGCTTGGCCAGGCCGTCGGCGATCCCGACCGCCAGCCGCATGGCAGGTGCCTGGGCCGCCGCGCGCACCCGCTCGGGCAGCATTTCGCCGAGCTGGAAGATCTGCTCGGCCTGGCGCAGCGCGGCGACGCCGGCCTCGGTCAGCGCCAGCCCGCGTCCGGCCGGCTTGAGCAGCTGGCAGCCGAGGTCGCGCTCGAGCTCGCGCACCTGGGCGCTGACGGTCTGCACCGCCATGTCGAGCCGCGCCGCAGCGCGCGTCATGCCGCCTTCCTTGGCGACGATCCAGAAGTAGTACAGGTGTCGGTAATTGAAAGCCAGGCTCATGCTCTGCTTTTCCTTGCAATGGATACCGTGATTGTCTGCTTTTCCGTTCGGGCGCAAAGCGGGGCCGGCTGCGGCAAAATGCCGCCATGTCAGACGCCTTGTCCGCTCCGCCACCGGTTGCCGCCAGCAAGCCCCTGTCCGCACCGCAGAAGGCGTTGCGCAAGCTCGGGCTGGTGCGCGCGATCGACCTCGCGCTGCATTTGCCGCTGCGCTACGAGGACGAGACCCGCATCGTGCGCCTGCGCGAGGCGCGCGAGGGCGAGGAAGTGCAGATCGAGGGCATTGTGACCTCCTGCGAGCTCTCCCTGGGCCCGCGGCGCCAGCTGCTGGTCGTGCTCGACGATGGCAGCGAGCGCTGCACGCTGCGCTTCTTCAGTTTCTATCCCTCGCACCAGAAGACGCTGGCGGTCGGCGAGCGCATCCGCGCGCGCGGCGAGCTGCGCGGCGGCTTCCTGGGCTGGACCATGATGCACCCGACCTTCCGCGTCGCCGGCGGCGAGCTGCCCGATGCGCTGACCCCGGTCTACCCGACCAGCGCCGGACTGCCGCAGGCCTATCTGCGCCGGGCCGTGCTCAGCGGCCTGGAGCGCGCCGACCTCGGCGACACCATTCCGCCCGAGGCAATCGCCGACTGCCCGGGCCTGCGGCTGCGTGGCCGCAACGGCTCGGCACAGCCGCCCTGGACACTGCGCGAGGCGCTGCATTTCCTGCACCACCCGCGTCCCGATACTTCGCTCGCCGCGCTCGAGGACCGCAGCCATCCGGCCTGGCAGCGGCTGAAGGCCGAGGAGCTGCTGGCGCAGCAGCTGTCGCAGCAGCGCGCCAAGCAGGAGCGCGACCGGCTGCGCGCGCCGGCCTTGCCGCGCCGCCCGGACGGGCTGGACCAGCAGCTGCTGGCGGTCCTGCCCTTCGGCCTGACCGGGGCCCAGTCCCGCGTCGTCGACGAGATCGCGGCCGACCTGGCGCGCCCGGTGCCGATGCACCGCCTGCTGCAGGGCGATGTCGGCAGCGGCAAGACCGTGGTCGCGGCGCTGGCCGCCACGGTCGCGATCGACGCCGGCTGGCAATGCGCGCTGATGGCGCCGACCGAGATCCTGGCCGAGCAGCATTTCAGCAAGCTGGTCGGCTGGCTCGAGCCACTGCTGGCGCCGCTGGGCAAGGGCGTGGCCTGGCTGACCGGCAGCCAGAAGAAGAAGGAGCGCGCCGCCATGCTGGCGCGCATCGCCTCGGGCGAGGCCGCGCTGGTGGTCGGCACCCATGCCGTGATCCAGGAGCAGGTCCAGTTCCAGAACCTGGCGCTGGCCGTGATCGACGAGCAGCACCGCTTCGGCGTCGCGCAGCGCCTGGCCTTGCGCGAGAAGATGCGCGACGCCGGCCTGGAGCCGCACCTGCTGATGATGAGCGCGACCCCGATCCCGCGCACGCTCGCGATGAGCTACTACGCCGATCTCGACGTCTCGACCATCGACGAGCTGCCTCCTGGCCGCAGTCCCATAGTGACCAAGGTCGTCTCGGACAGCCGGCGCGACGAGGTCATCGGCCGCATCCGGGCCCAGGTCGCGCAGGGCCGCCAGGTCTACTGGGTCTGCCCCTTGATCGAGGAGAGCGAGGCGCTCGACCTCGGCAACGCGACCGCCACCCATCTCGAGCTCAGCGCCGCGATGGAGGGCCTGTGCAGCGCCGACGGCCAGCCGCTGCGCGTCGGCCTGCTGCACTCGCGCATGCCACCGGCCGAGAAGAAGGCGGTGATGGCGCTGTTCAGCGCCGGCCTGATGGGCGTGCTGGTCAGCACCACCGTGATCGAGGTCGGCGTCGATGTGCCGAACGCCTCGCTGATGGTGATCGAGCATGCCGAGCGCTTCGGCCTGAGCCAGCTGCACCAGCTGCGCGGCCGGGTCGGGCGCGGCGCGGCAGCCTCGGCCTGCCTGCTGCTGTATTCGACCAACGAGTCCGGGCGCCTGAGCGAGACCGCGCGCGAGCGCCTGCGCGCCATGGCCGAGACCACCGATGGCTTCGAGATCGCCCGGCGCGACCTCGAGATCCGCGGCCCCGGCGAGTTCCTCGGCGCGCGCCAGTCGGGCGCCGCCATGCTGCGCTTTGCCGATCTCGCGACCGACATCCACCTGCTCGAATGGGCGCGCGCCTGGGCGCCGGTCATGCTCGAACGCTGGCCGCGCCTGGCGCAACAGCATGTCGATCGCTGGCTGGGCGGAAAATCCGATTATCTGAAGGCCTGAATCCCCATGACGCTGACCGAACTCAAGTACATCGTCGCCGTCGCGCGCGAACGCCATTTCGGCAAGGCGGCCGAGGCCTGCTTCGTCTCCCAGCCCACGCTCAGCGTGGCGATCAAGAAGCTCGAGGAAGAGCTCGAGCTCAAATTGTTCGAGCGCAACGCGAGCGAGGTCGCCGTCACGCCGCTGGGCGAGGAAATCGTGCGCCAGGCCCAGGTCGTGCTCGAGCAGGCGGCCTCGATCAAGGAGATCGCCAAGCGCGGCAAGGACCCGCTCGCCGGTCCGCTGCGCCTGGGCGTGATCTTCACCATCGGTCCCTACCTGCTGCCCGACCTGGTGCGCCAGGTGATCCAGCGCACGCCGCAGATGCCGCTGATGCTGCAGGAGAACCTGACCGCCAAGCTGCTCGAGCAGCTGCGCCTGGGCGAGATCGACGCCGCCATCCTGGCCGAGCCCTTTCCCGACACCAACCTCGCGATCGCGCCGCTCTACGACGAACCCTTCGTCGCGGTGGTGCCGGTGGCGCATGCGCTGGCGCAGCAGGACGAGGTCACGGCCGAGCAGCTCAAGCAGGAAACCATGCTGCTGCTGGGCGCCGGCCACTGCTTCCGCGACCATGTGCTCGAGGTCTGTCCCGAGTTCGCCCGCTTCTCGAACGACGCCGAGGGCATCAGGAAGAGCTTCGAGGGCAGCTCGCTCGAGACCATCCGCCACATGGTCGCCGCCGGCATGGGCGTCACGCTGGTGCCGCGCCTGAGCGTGCCGAACTCCGCGCTCGATCCGGGCGCCAGGGCCCTGCCGCCCGGATCGGGCCCGGGCGATGCCTCCTACCTGCGCTACCTGCCGTTCGCTGGCGAGCCGCCGATGCGTCGCGTCGTGCTGGCCTGGCGCCGCAGCTTCACGCGCTACGAGGCCATCGCCGCGCTGCGCAATGCCATCTACGCCTGCGAACTGCCCGGCGTCAAGAGACTGTCCGCATGAACCACAGCCCCGTTGCCGCGTTGCCGGCTTGGCGCGCCAAGCTCGCGCTCTACCTCGACCTGATCCGCTGGAACCGGCCGGCTGGCTGGCTGCTGCTGCTCTGGCCCACGCTGTCGGCGCTCTGGCTGGCCGCCGGTGGCTGGCCGGGCTGGCAGCTGTTGCTGGTCTTCACGCTCGGCACCATCCTGATGCGCAGCGCCGGCTGCTGCATCAACGACGTCGCCGACCGCGACTTCGATCGCCATGTCAAGCGCACCGCGCAGCGTCCCATCACCAGCGGCCGGATCTCGACCCGGGAAGCGCTGCTCGTCGGCGCCGGACTGGCCCTGCTGGCCTTCGGCCTGGTGCTCACGACCAATGCCATCACCATCGCGCTGTCGGTGCCGGCGCTGCTGGTGGCCATGCTCTATCCCTATGCCAAGCGCCATATCGCGATGCCGCAGGCGGTACTGGGCGTGGCCTTCGGATTCGGCATCCCGATGGCCTACGCCGCCATCCAGGGCCAGGTGCCCTGGCAGGCCTGGGCGCTGCTGCTCGGCAAGCTGTTCTGGGTGCTGGCCTATGACACCGAATACGCGATGGTCGACCGCGACGACGACCTGCGCATCGGCATGAAGACCTCGGCCATCACGCTCGGGCGCTGGGATGTCGCTGCCGTGATGGCCTTCTACCTGCTGCACCTGGGGCTGTGGGCCTGGCTGCTCTGGCCCTGGATCGGCGGCCCGGTGTTGGGCCTGGCATTCGCCGCGGCGCTGGCCCAGGTGGTCTGGCACTACGGCATGATCCGCGAGCGCACGCGCGAAGGCTGCTTCCGTGCCTTCCGCCTCAACCACTGGCTCGGCCTGACCCTGTTCCTGGGCGTGGCCGGCAGTTACGCGCTGAACTGAAGCGCCGACTCAGGCGCCGAACTCGTCGCCGAGTTCCTTGGCGCGCTGGCTGGCCGCATGCAGCGCCTTGACGAAGCTGGCCTTGACGCCGCTGTCTTCCAGCGAGCACAGCGCGGCATAGGTGGTGCCGCCCTTGGAGGTCACGCGCTCGCGCAGCACCTCGGGCGGCTCGCTCGCGTCCTGGGCCAGCCGGGCGGCGCCGGCGAAGGTGCCGATCGCGAGCCGGGTCGCGGTCTCGGCGCTCAGCCCCATCTCGGTGCCGGCCTGGCGCATCGCTTCCAGGAAATAGAACACATAGGCCGGGCCCGAGCCCGACAGCGCGGTCACCGCGTCGAGGTCGGCCTCGCGCTCGACCCACAGGTACTGGCCGGTGGTGCCGATCACGGCCTCGATCAGGCCGCGGTCCGCCGCCACGACCGCGGTGCGGGCGTACAGGCCGGTCATGCCCTGGCCGACCAGCGCCGGCGTGTTGGGCATGGCGCGCACGATGCGCTCGCTGCCCAGCCAGGCCGCCAGGCTGTCGCTGCGGATGCCAGCGGCCACGCTCAGGTGCAGCGCGCCCGCCAGGTGCTGGGCGCAGTCGGTCGCGACCTGCTTGATGATCTGCGGCTTGACGGCCCAGACTACGAGATCGAAACCCTGCAGCTCCGGGCCTGCGGCTTCGAGCGTGGTCACGCCATAGCGCGATTCGAGGCGCTCGCGCTGCTCGGCGAGCGGCTCGACGACCGCGATGCGGCTGCCGTCCAGGCCTTGCTGGATCAGCCCGCCGATGATGGCGCTGGCCATGTTGCCGCCGCCGATGAAGGCGATGCGGGTCGATGCGATGGAGGTCGGCTCTTGCTTCATGGACACCGATCTTACCCGCGCGGCCCGGCTGCTGGCCGGGCGGGCGGGGGCGCTGCCTGGCCCGCGGCGGCTGTTGCATTTGCCGCGCAAAACCCCTTGCCTAGTTTGCTGAATTGTTGGATAATCTTTCTCTTCGCCCGTAGTGGGTGAAGTATCTGCCCAGCGAAGTCGGCCGGAGCGCGGTTGCAAACCGTGAGCTGGCTGCCAACGACGGGCCCAAGACTGATCGCCTGTGGCCGTGGTGGCCGCTGGGATTCAAGTTGGGACTTAAATCAAATGATCCAAACGCAATCTCGACTCGATGTTGCTGACAACACGGGCGCCAAGTCCGTGATGTGCATCAAAGTGCTGGGCGGCTCCAAGCGCCGTTACGCCAGCGTGGGCGACATCATCAAAGTGAGCATCAAGGAAGCCGCACCGCGTGGCCGCGTCAAAAAAGGCGAGGTCTACAACGCTGTGGTCGTCCGTACCGCTGCCGGCATCCGCCGCGGCGATGGTGCCAAGGTGAAGTTCGACGGCAACGCCGCCGTCCTGCTCAATGCCAAGCTGGAGCCTATCGGCACCCGCATCTTCGGCCCCGTGACGCGTGAACTGCGTACCGAGAAGTTCATGAAGATCGTGTCCCTGGCCCCTGAGGTCCTGTAAGGAGTCGACACATGAACAAGATCCGTAAAGGCGACGAAGTCATCGTCATCGCTGGTCGCGACAAGGGCAAGCGTGGCACCGTGGTGTCGCGCGCCGATGAAGAGCGTCTGGTGGTTGAGGGCATCAACCTGGTCAAGAAGCATGCCAAGCCGAACCCCATGAAGGGCATCGCTGGCGGCATCGTCGACAAGACCATGCCCATTCACCAGTCCAACGTGGCTATCTTCAACGCCGCCACCGGCAAGGCCGATCGCGTCGGCGTCAAGGTGACCGAAGACGGCAAGAAAGTCCGCGTCTTCAAGTCTTCCGGCGAAGAAATCAAGGCAGCATGACCATGGCACGCTTTCAAGAAATCTACCGCGACAAGGTCGCACCGGCTCTGAAAGAGCAGTTCGGCTACAAGTCCGTCATGGAAGTGCCGCGCATCACCAAGATCACCCTGAACATGGGTGTCTCGGAAGCGGTTGCCGACAAGAAGGTCATGGATCACGCCGTCGGCGACCTGACCAAGATCGCTGGCCAGAAGCCGGTCGTGACCAAGGCCCGCAAGGCCATCGCTGGTTTCAAGATCCGCGAACAGCAGCCGATCGGTTGCATGGTCACCCTGCGTGGCGCCCAGATGTACGAATTCCTGGACCGTTTCGTCACCGTGGCCCTGCCGCGCGTGCGTGACTTCCGTGGTATCTCCGGCAAGTCCTTCGACGGCCGTGGCAACTACAACGTTGGCGTCAAAGAACAGATCATCTTCCCCGAGATCGAGTACGACAAGGTGGATGCTCTGCGTGGTCTGAACATCAGCATCACGACGACCGCCAAGACCGACGCCGAGTGCAAGGCACTGCTGGCTGGTTTCCGTTTCCCGTTCAAGAACTGAGGTGGTTTGTGGCTAAACAAGCTTTGCTCCAGCGCGAACTGAAGCGCGAGAAACTCGCCGCCAAGTTCGCCAACAAGTACAACGAGTTGAAGTCCATCGCCGGTGACGCCAAGCGTTCCGACGAAGAGCGCGATGCAGCCCGCCTGGGTCTGCAGAAGCTGCCCCGCAACGCCAACCCGACCCGCCAGCACAACCGTTGTGAAATCACCGGTCGTCCCCGTGGTACCTTCCGCCAGTTCGGTCTGGCCCGTGCCAAGGTGCGTGAATTGGCTTTCGCCGGTGAAATTCCCGGCGTCACCAAAGCCAGCTGGTAAGCCGTAGGAGAACCCCAAATGAGCATGAGTGATCCTATCGCCGATATGCTGACCCGCATCCGCAACGCCCAGATGGTGAGCAAGGCCGCAGTGGCCATGCCGTCTTCCAAAGTGAAGACCGCCATCGCCCAGGTGTTGAAGGACGAAGGCTACATCGACGGATTCCAAGTCAAGACCGAAGCCGGCAAGAGCCAGCTCGAAATCGCCCTCAAGTACTATGCTGGCCGTCCGGTCATCGAGCGCATCGAGCGCGTCAGCCGTCCTGGCCTGCGTGTCTACAAGGGCAGCAAGGACATCCCCCAGGTCCAGAATGGCCTGGGCGTCGCCATCGTCACCACCCCCCAGGGCGTGATGACCGATCGCAAAGCGCGCGCTGCCGGTGTCGGCGGTGAAGTTCTGTGTTTCGTCGCCTAACGCGCGCATTGAGGAGTATCTGAAATGTCTCGTGTAGGTAAGCAGGCAGTCGCCATTCCGCAAGGCGTGGAAGTGGCCATCAAGCCCGAAACCATCAGCGTCAAGGGTGCCCTGGGCGCCATGGAGCTGGCTCAGAGCGCGCTGGTCAAGGTCGAAAGCGCTGACGGCAAGCTGTCGTTCAGCCCGGTCGACGAATCGCGTGAAGCCAACGCCATGAGCGGCACCATCCGCCAGTTGGTCAACAACATGGTCAATGGCGTGAGCAAGGGCTTCGAGAAGAAGCTGACCCTGATCGGCGTGGGCTACAAGGCCGCCGCCTCGGGCAACAAGCTCAACCTGGCCGTCGGTTTCTCGCACCCGGTGAACATCGAGATGCCCGCTGGCATCACGGTCGCCACCCCGACCCCGACCGAAGTCGTGATCAAGGGCGCTGACCGTCAGCGCGTTGGCCAGATCGCTTCCGAAGTCCGTGCCGTGCGTCCTCCCGAGCCCTACAAGGGCAAGGGCATCCGTTATGCGGATGAAAAGGTCGTGATCAAAGAGACCAAGAAGAAATAAGGACTGCGAACATGTTGACGAAAAAAGAACAGCGTTTGCGCCGTGCCCGTCAGACCCGCATCCGCATTGCACAGCAAGGCGCCGTCCGTCTGACCGTGAACCGTACCAACCTGCACATCTATGCCAGCGTCATCTCTGGCGACGGCAGCAAGGTGCTGGCTTCGGCCTCTACCGTCGAAGCCGAAGTGCGTGCCGCACTGGGTGCCGCCGGCAAGGGTGGCAACAAGGCTGCAGCCGAGCTGATCGGCAAGCGCATCGCCGAGAAGGCGAAGGCCGCCGGTATCGAGAAAGTGGCTTTCGACCGTTCGGGCTTTGCCTATCACGGCCGCGTTAAGGCCCTGGCAGACGCCGCGCGTGAAGCCGGCCTGCAATTCTGATTGGGGATACGCAAATGGCTAAATTTCAAGCTAACGTGAAGAGCGAAGCTGACGACGGCTTGCGCGAGAAGATGATCGCGGTCAACCGCGTGACCAAAGTGGTCAAGGGCGGTCGCATCATGGCTTTCGCCGCACTGACCGTGGTTGGCGACGGCGACGGCCGCGTCGGCATGGGCAAGGGCAAGTCCCGTGAAGTGCCGGCCGCCGTGCAAAAGGGCATGGACGAAGCCCGCCGCAACATGATCAAGGTTTCGCTGAAGAATGGCTCCCTGCATCACGCAGTCAAGGGTCACCACGGCGCTGCCAACGTCATGATGCTGCCGGCCGCCAAGGGTACCGGCATCATCGCCGGCGGCCCGATGCGTGCCGTTTTCGAGGTGCTGGGCATCACCGACGTCGTGGCCAAGAGCCATGGCTCGAGCAACCCCTACAACCTGGTCCGCGCCACTCTGGACGCTCTGAAGAACTCGACCACCCCGGCTGACGTCGCCTCCAAGCGCGGCAAGTCGGTGGAAGAGATCCTGGGCTGATGGGAGAGATCATGACTGCCAATAACACCATCAAGGTTCAACTGGTTCGCAGCCCCATCGGCTGCAAAGAGGACCATCGCGCCACCGTGCGCGGCCTGGGCCTGCGCAAACTCAACAGCACCAGCGAACTGCAGGATACCCCCGCAGTGCGCGGCATGATCAACAAGATCAGTTACCTGATCAAAGTGATCTGATCGGAGTCAAGACATGGAACTCAACACTCTCAAGCCCGCTGCCGGTGCCAAGCACGCCAAGCGTCGCGTGGGCCGTGGCATTGGCTCCGGTCTCGGCAAGACCGCTGGCCGTGGCCACAAGGGCCAAAAGTCGCGTTCGGGCGGCTACCACAAGGTCGGTTTCGAAGGCGGCCAGATGCCGCTGCAGCGCCGACTGCCCAAGCGTGGCTTCAAGTCCCAAAGCCTGAAGTACAACGCCGAAGTGACTCTGTCCGACCTGCAAGCGCTGGGCGCTGCAGAAGTCGATCTGCTGACTCTCAAAGCCGCTGGCCTCGTGCCGGAACTGGCCAAGAAGGTCAAGGTCATCAAGACCGGTGAACTGACTCTGGCCGTCAAGCTGACCAACGTCGGCGCGACTGCTGGCGCCAAGGAAGCCATCGAAGCCGCTGGCGGCTCGTTGGCCTGATCGGGTTTTAACCGGAACTGCTCGTGGCCACTAACGCTGCTACCCTCGCGAAGACAGGCAAGTTCGGCGACCTCCGTCGCCGGCTCGTGTTCCTGCTGCTGGCATTGGTCGTCTACCGTATCGGGGCTCATATCCCGGTGCCAGGTATCAACCCCGACCAGCTGGCCCAGCTCTTCAAGGGCCAGCAGGGCGGCATCCTGAACCTGTTCAACATGTTCTCGGGCGGAGCGCTGTCGCGCTTCACCGTGTTCGCGTTGGGGATCATGCCGTACATCTCGGCTTCCATCGTCATGCAGCTCATGGGCTATATCCTGCCCGCCTTCGAGCAGATGAAGAAGGAAGGCGAAGCTGGCAAGCGCAAGATCACGCAGTACACCCGCATCGGCACCGTGGGCCTCGCCATCTTCCAGTCGCTCGGCATCGCCCTGGCACTGGAAGGCACGCAAGGCCTGGTGATCGACCCTGGTTTCGGCTTCCGCCTGACCACCGTCGTGACCCTGGTCGCCGGTACGATGTTCCTGATGTGGCTGGGTGAGCAAATCACCGAGCGTGGCCTGGGCAACGGCATCTCGATCCTGATCTTCGCCGGTATCGCTGCGGGTCTCCCGAGCGCTATCGGTGGCCTGTTCGAACTGGTTCGCACCGGCGCGATGGCTCCCCTGGTGGCGATCTTCATCGTCGCCCTGGTGGTCCTCGTGACCTACTTCGTGGTGTTCGTCGAGCGCGGACAACGCAAGATCCTGGTGAACTACGCACGCCGTCAGGTGGGCAACAAGGTGTATGGCGGTCAATCGTCGCACCTGCCGCTCAAGCTGAACATGGCTGGCGTCATTCCCCCGATCTTTGCTTCGTCCATCATCCTGCTGCCCACCACGGTGGTCAGTTGGGTGAGTACCGGTGACGGTACGCGCTGGTTGCGCGACATTGCTTCGGCACTGTCGCCGGGACAGCCGATCTACGTGGCGCTCTACGCCGCAGCGATCGTGTTCTTCTGCTTCTTCTACACCGCGCTGGTATTCAACAGCCGTGAGACCGCAGACAACCTGAAGAAGAGCGGTGCCTTCATTCCGGGCATCCGTCCGGGTGACCAGACGGCCAGGCACATCGACAAGGTGCTGGTGCGCTTGACGCTGGCTGGTGCGATCTACATCACGCTGGTCTGTCTGCTGCCGGAGTTCCTGATCCTGAAGTACAACGTTCCGTTCTACTTCGGTGGCACTTCGCTGCTGATCATCGTGGTGGTGACCATGGACTTCATGGCCCAGGTGCAGAACTACCTGATGTCGCAACAGTACGAGTCCTTGTTGAAAAAGGCCAACTTCAAGGCAGCACCAGGTGTCTGATCGATGGCCAAGGATGATGTGATCGAGATGCAGGGCGAGGTGCTAGAGAACCTCCCCAACGCCACGTTCCGGGTAAAGCTGGAAAACGGGCACGTGGTCCTGGGCCACATTTCGGGAAAGATGCGCATGCACTACATCCGCATCCTTCCTGGTGACAAGGTCAAGGTCGAACTGACCCCTTATGACCTCACGCGTGCCCGGATCGTGTTCCGCGCCAAGTAAAGAGTTTTGAGATTTCTTCAGGAGAATGACATGAGAGTTTCGGCTTCGGTCAAGAAAATGTGCCGCAACTGTAAGATCATCCGTCGCCATGGCGTCGTGCGCGTTATTTGCACCGACCCGCGACACAAGCAGCGTCAAGGCTGATACGTTTAAGGGACCACCATGGCACGTATTGCTGGTATCAACATTCCGCCTCACAAGCACGCCGAGATCGGCCTGACCTCCATCTTCGGTATCGGCCGCACCCGTGCGCGTCAGATCTGCGAAGCTTGTGGCATCGAGTACAACAAGAAGATCAAGGACTTGTCCGACGCCGAACTCGAAAAGGTTCGCGACGTGGTCAACACCTACACGATCGAAGGCGACCTGCGCCGCGAAACCACGATGAACATCAAGCGTTTGATGGACATCGGTTGCTACCGCGGTTTCCGTCATCGCCGCGGCCTGCCGGTCCGCGGTCAGCGCACCAAGACCAACGCCCGTACCCGCAAGGGTCCGCGCAAGGCCGCCCAGTCGCTGAAGAAATAAACCGGATTGAAGGATAACCATGGCTAAGCAACAATCCAGCGCCGCCGCCCGCGTCCGTAAGAAGGTTCGCAAGAACATCGCCGACGGTATCGCGCACGTCCACGCTTCGTTCAACAACACGATCATCACCATCACCGACCGCCAGGGCAACGCTCTGTCCTGGGCTTCGTCGGGTGGCCAGGGCTTCAAGGGTTCGCGCAAGTCGACTCCCTTCGCTGCTCAGGTTGCTTCCGAAGTGGCTGGCCGTGCCGCGATCGAACAGGGCATCAAGAACCTGGACGTCGAAATCAAGGGTCCGGGTCCGGGCCGCGAATCCTCGGTGCGCGCCCTGGGCGCCCTGGGCATCCGCATCACCTCGATCTCCGACGTGACCCCGGTGCCGCACAACGGCTGCCGTCCGCAAAAGCGTCGTCGTATCTGATCGCTTGGTCGATCAGTACGAGAGCGCTATAATCCAAGGCTTTTGTTTTGGTCGCCACCGCAGCGTCGCTGCGGTGGTGTTTGTCGTTAAGACCACCGCCACCCCCTGTCAGGGGCGGCTCCCGCAAGACAACTCTTGCGGCAGTGCATAAAAGGAATCAACGTGGCACGTTATATCGGCCCCAAGGCCAAACTTTCCCGCCGTGAAGGCACCGACCTGCTGCTCAAGAGCGCCCGCCGCTCGATCAGCGACAAGGCCAAGTTCGACACCAAGCCGGGCCAGCATGGCCGTACCTCGGGTCAGCGTACCTCCGACTTCGGCCTGCAACTGCGCGAAAAGCAAAAGGTCAAGCGCATCTACGGCGTGCTCGAGCGCCAGTTCCGCCGCTACTTCGCCGAAGCCGACCGTCGCCGTGGCAACACCGGCGCCACCCTGCTGTCCCTGCTGGAATCCCGCCTGGACAACGTCGTCTTCCGCATGGGCTTTGCCTCCACCCGTTCCGAAGCACGCCAGCTGGTGTCGCACAAGGCCATCCTGGTGAACGGCCAGAGCGTCAACATCCCGTCCTACTCGGTCAAGGCCGGTGACGTCGTCGCCGTGCGCGAGAAGTCGAAGAAGCAAGCCCGCATCATCGAGGCGCTGGAACTCGCCAAGCAAATCGGCTTCCCCGCCTGGGTCGAAGTCGCTGCCGACAAGGCCGAAGGCGTGTTCAAGAAGTCGCCTGACCGCGACGAGTTCGGTTCCGACATCAACGAATCGCTGATCGTCGAACTGTACTCGCGTTAATCGCGAGAGTCTCCCTAGTGCCCGGATTCTGCTCAGCTGCGGAGTCCGGGATTTGTGCTCCATCGGCCTTATCGGCGTAACGAGCCGAGGGTATTGAAGGAAGTCCGAATGCTGAATAATCTGCTCAAGCCCAAGAACATCAACGTCGAGCAACTGACGGCCAACAAGGCCAAGGTCGTGCTCGAGCCCTTCGAGCGCGGTTACGGCCACACGCTGGGCAACGCCCTGCGCCGTGTGCTGCTGTCCTCCATGGTGGGACATGCGCCGACGGAAGTGACGATCGCGGGTGTGGTGCACGAGTATTCCTCGATCGATGGCGTCCAGGAAGATGTCGTCAGCATCCTGCTCAACCTCAAGGGCGTGGTCTTCAAGCTGCATGGCCGTGACGAAGTCACGCTGAGCCTGCGCAAGGACGGTGCTGGCGTGGTCACTGCCGCTGACATCCAGACCCCGCACGACGTCGAGATCCTGAATCCCGAGCATCCGATCGCCACGCTGTCGGCCGGTGCCAAGCTCGACATGCAGATCAAGGTCGAGAAGGGCCGTGGCTATGTGCCGGGCAACCTGCGCCGTGGCGACGATTCGACCCGAGCCATCGGTCGCATCCTGCTGGACGCTTCCTTCTCCCCGATCAAGCGCGTGAGCTACGCGGTCGAGAACGCCCGCGTCGAGCAGCGTACCGACCTCGACAAGCTGGTGCTCGAGATCGAGACCAACGGTGCCGTCGGTCCGGAAGAGGCCGTGCGCGCTGCTGCCAAGATCCTGGTCGAGCAGCTGGCCGTGTTCGCCCAGCTCGAAGGCGCTGACGTGTTCGAGAACGGTGCCGTCAAGAGCGGCGTGACCCAGCAGTTTGACCCGGTGCTGCTGCGCCCGGTCGACGAGCTCGAGCTGACCGTGCGTTCCGCCAACTGCCTGAAGGCCGAGAACATCTACTACATCGGTGACCTGATCCAGCGCACCGAGAACGAGCTGCTCAAGACCCCGAACCTGGGTCGCAAGTCGCTCAACGAAATCAAGGAAGTGCTGGCTTCGCGCGGCTTGACGCTGGGCATGAAGCTGGAAAACTGGCCGCCCGCCGGCCTGGAAAAGCACTGACCCCCTTTTTCTGCCCCTGACCCCCTGCGGTACCTGATACGGCCGCGGGTAAATATTCAAAGGAAACTACCATGCGTCACGGAAACGGACTTCGCAAGCTCAACCGCACCAGCGCCCACCGCCAGGCCATGCTGCGCAACATGATGAACTCGCTGCTCACGCACGAGGCCATCAAGACCACCGTGCCCAAGGCCAAGGAACTGCGTCGCGTCGTCGAGCGCATGATCACCCTGGCCAAGGTCGACTCGGTCGCCAACCGCCGCCTGGCTTTCGACCGTCTGCGTGACCGCGACGTCGTCACCAAGCTGTTCAACGACCTGGGCCCGCGCTCTGCCAACCGTCCGGGCGGCTACACCCGCATCCTGAAGATGGGCTTCCGCGTCGGCGACAACGCCCCGATGGCCCTGATCGAACTGGTCGACCGCGCTGACGCTTCGGCTGAAGCCCCGGCAGCCGAGTAATTCGTGCTAGAATTCAATTCTTGACGCGCGGTGGAGCAGCCTGGTAGCTCGTTGGGCTCATAACCCAAAGGTCGCAAGTTCAAATCTTGCCCGCGCAACCAGAATTCCTGGTTCAACCAGACAAAAAGCCTGCGATAGCAGGCTTTTTTGTTTTGGCTTGCTGGCCGCTACATCAGTCCAGCCATGAGTCAGCGGCAAGGATCTTTCCCTGCCGTGCCGCCGACTTCTTCAGTTGGCGTTCGCTTCCATCTGCTTGGCCATGGTCTTGCCGAGCTCGACCCCCCATTGGTCAAAGGCATGGATGCCC
>NZ_PVLQ01000049.1 GCF_002980595.1 Malikia granosa | reverse complement strand
CGCCAACACCTTCCTGCTGGCCGCCGGCCACCCGATCGGCAACAGCCTGGCCGAGCCCGACCTGGTCGAGCAGGCGCGGGCCGTGATCGAGGCCATGAAGGCCCGCGGCGCCGAGGTGCCGATCCCGGTCGACGTCGTGACGGCCAAGAGCTTCGGCGCCGATACGGTAGCCGTGACCAAGGCGGCCAGTGCAGTGGCCGACAACGACCTGATCCTGGACATCGGACCCGAGACTGCAGCCCGGCTGGCCGAGCAGCTGCAGGCGGCCGGCACCATCGTCTGGAACGGCCCGCTCGGTGTGTTCGAGTTCGCCGCGTTCGAGAACGGCACCCGGACGATTGCCCAGGCCGTCGCCCGAAGCCAGGCCTTCAGCATCGCCGGCGGCGGCGACACCCTGGCCGCGATCGCCAAGTACCAGATCGCCAACCAGGTCGGTTACATCAGCACCGGCGGCGGCGCCTTCCTCGAGGTATTGGAAGGCAAGGTGTTGCCAGCTTTCGAGGTGCTGGCACGCCGAGCCACCTGATATCAGGCAGACCCACCCAATTTCACCTCGCCATTGGCATGCACGAGTTCATACGTATGAACTCGGCACCGTCAAGCCGGTGCGCGTCGATTGTCCATCTCGCCCCGGGAAGCACTTTCTCATGCGTAAGTAACATCCATTGGAACTGCCTTCGCCCTGCTCCATCCAGGGAATCCGGGCTGTCTGCTGCTCCTTCGGACCGCGATGAGTTCATACGTATGAACTCCTGCAACCTGTCGGGCCAGGATGATCGCCATGGGTTCCTCGTGCTGCGGCTGGTGAAGCTGCCGCATCGGCGGATGATTTCAGCACGCTCAACGGCGCCGGACGCAGGCCAGCCTGTCCAGCGCCGGCCAGCCCATGGAAAGCCATCGGCCAGCACCATGCGGATCGGCAAGCCTCATGGCTGAGCCCGGCATCCCGCGACATGGATCTGGCCTCGACAGGTGAGTTCTTGTGGGGAGCTAGCCACTGGCTGTGCTGGCATGGGAGGGCTGCGAGCCGACATCGATGACGCTGCATGACCCTGCCATCGCCATCCATCGTGGCACCGGGAACGCTCGTCATTCGCAGGTCGCAGCCTGGGAGGAGTTCATACGTATGAACTCACCCATGAACAAGTTCAGACCAATGAAGTCTGGGCGTCGGGGATGTCACGGCGGCTGAACCATTCGCCGAAGGTCGAGCGGAACGGCTTGCCATCGCGCCGATAACGCTTGGCCATCGGAAAGGCAGCATGGAACTGGACCAGCAACTCGTTCTGCTCATCAGCCGCCATGGCATTGAAACTGGCGATTGCCGCATCGAGCCTGGCACTGCGCTCCTTGTCCTCGGCAGGGTCGGCCACGGCCTGGGCCCGACTGGGGGTCTTCTTCGGCTTGGACGCAGGAGCCTCGCTCTTGATCCTCTGCTTGGCCGAGAGGTAGTTGTCCTTGAGCGCGGTTCGCATGAAGGCGGCTGGCGAAGCCAGGGCAGGCTTGCTCAGGTCCGCCATGCGCCCTTCCACCAGCTCCAGGGTCGAGCGCAGGTAGGCGTCCTCATGCTGGGACAGCAGATCAATGGCTTGGCGTTCGGTGAAGCCAAGCGCCTTGACCCGGTCGAGCAGCTCGGAATCGACGACCGGTGCCGGTGGCAGCTCCAACGTGGCTTGCTGGGAAAAGGACACCAGGAACTGCAGGTCAGTCACGCTGCGACCCTTCTTGGTCTCGATCAACTCGACGCGGATATCGGTCCGGTTGACCTCCTCGATGGCCGGATTGAGGGTATCGCGCTTGAAATAGCGGAACTCGGGAAACTTGACGGAGCCGACCGGCTTTCCGGTCAGCGTGTCATGCCACCAGTGCCAGTGCTGGCGTGCCGTCTTGCCGCCCACGTTGGTGAGATAGCGCTTGGCGATCTCGTAGAGGGCCGTTCCGGCCACCGTCTTGAGCGAGGTGAGGTGGTAGATAGAGAGCTTGGTGTAGAAGTCCGGATTGCTGAGAATGTCCCGGGTGCTGCGCGGGAACTCCCAGCCGACCAAGGTCGGTCGCCGGCCGGAGCCCTTGAGCACATGCACGGTACCGATCAGCTGGACTGAAGTGAAGCGACCGGTCGGGTCATCCGACTCGACCAGGGTGGTCTGCAGCTGTTGCAGACCAGCGATCAGCATCTTGTGGTCCTTGCTGCCCCAGGAGGAATCGTGGGCCAAGTCGCCCGAGGGGATCCAGAAGTAATCCTCCGGATTCGGACAGGCATCCCAGGCGGAAGGCGCATTGCTGCCGGGGTTGCCCTGCTTCTGCGCATGGTAGAGCAGCACATTGAAGATGCGTCGCCCCATCATGGTGAGAGTCGGCCCCGACTTGACCCGTACACCAACGGCGCTGTTGGCCTTGCGGAACTCCCGGCTGCTGGCTTCTAGCACTTCAAGCTCGGTACCAGTCTCTGATTTCTTGCGAGTTGCCATGTTCAGGCTTACACGTGATTTCTCAAATTCACTTATCGTACCGGAGTTTCATGAACGTGAGATCAGGTATTTCACCTATGCAGCAGTGAAAAGTCCAGTCCGGCTTGCTCCCTACAAGAGCTCACCATGCACACACTGGAAGCCTGTAGCGCCCTATGGGTTCTCACTCAAATGGGCAAGACAGGGGCCATAGATCCCTATAAACCCTCACATGGGAAGCCAAATGCCTTCCTAGCTCCCTACAAAGCCTCACAAATGGCTGGCAGCTCGTAGCTCCCCATCAAGGCTCACGCATCAAGATGCCGCTCAGCCCGCATGCCATGTCGATCCGTGAATGCAGGTCGTTCCAATCTAGGCTGGCAACAGGCATCGAGGAGAAAAGCCTTTCTCCCTACAAAAGCTCACGTTTCATGGGGCTAGCTCCCTATGAAAGTACACATCAAGAGCCTAGATCCCCATAAAAGCTCACGCAAGTTCATCGAAAGGGCTCGTAGTGCCCTACAAAGTCTCACGTCCGGGCAACGGGGCACAGTTATCCACAGGCTAGCTCCCTAGAAAAGCTCACGGATCGTGCCTAGCTCCCCATGAAGTCTCACATGTGAGTCGACTAGCTCCCTACAAGCTCTCACTTCACCCCCTCGTAGCTCCCTATGAATACTCCGGGAAATATATATAAGCGTTTGTTTTAAAACAAATTTTTTCAACGTCAACTGTTATCAAGCTGTATGTTTCAATACTGCAGTGAAGTTGATCCAACCAGCAAGAAAAACAGCCATGTATTTGATTTCATTAAGAAAATAGCATGACCTGCATATCAAGCGTGAGACTTCATGGGGAACTAGCGACAGCAAACCGAGACATCGGGACCCGGACACCGCTTGCTCGAGTTGAAAAGTTTTTACATGAAAAAATATAAAAAACTTCCTAAGCATCATTGAGACAGGTATGATAGGAACCTATCGAAGACTTGGAAGTCAAAAATGCCGCGAGCCGTAGAGTTCAAAACATCAGTTGCCATAGCCCTGTGCGGAATGGAGATCACGCCCAAGAAGCTGCAGGAGCTGGTAGGCCGTGAAAAACCGGCAGGCCAGCATCACATGCGCTACCTGCCTGCCGACATGATGGCTGCCCGCTACCATGCAGCGGGACTGGACGTCCCGACGAGCGACGAGCTTCAATCGGCAGCAAGCCGTTTCCCGGCGCTGGTGGTGACTCGCATGACCAAGGGAGGCGTTGGCAAGACCAGCCTGTGCGTCAACATTGCCGCCACGCTGGCGATGATGGGATACCGCGTGCTGGTCATCGATGCCGATCCCCAGGCTTCGGCCTCCAACCTGCTGGGCGTCGAGACAGCGTCTTACGACACGCAGATCACGCATATCGGCCATTTCCTGACCAAGCCCAAGGCGGACAAGGAACCCGACCAGGACCTGCCTGACGCCATCGTGCACATCTACGAAGGGGGCTTCCTGGACTTGATTCCTTCCGACATCACGCTGGCCGAGTCCGATGCCAGCTTGGTCACTGTCATGGCCAGCCATGCAAGGGCCCACCTGTTCCTGAACCGCAATGCGGCCTTCCTCTCGCGGCACTATGACGTGATCTTTGTCGATACGGCCCCCGGAACAACCCCCATCGGACTGGCGTTCTCCTATGCCGCGAAGGAAGCCGGCAAGGTGCTGACCGTGGTCGAGCCGGAAGGCAGCTGCCTGCGGGCGCTGGACTCGCTGGCATCCAACCTGGCCGAGATCAACACCGTCACCGGCGCCGAGGTCGGCATGGAGGTGGTGATCAACAAGTACCACCCCTCGCTCAAGCATGTGCGGGAGTCGATGGGCTTCCTCTACGCAAAGTACGGCGCCATGCTCAACGACTCCATCATCCCGCAGTTCACCGGCTTTGCCCGCCAGCTCAATCCTGGCAACCGTGATGCGGCGCCCCTGGTTGAAGTCGAGCCGAGCTCGGTCGGCGCAGCTGCCATCTTCGATGTCGCCAAGAGCCTGGTTCGCAGTTTCAACATCACCCAGCCCGGTCTTCCCGCATCCGCATAATCATGGCAAGAATTCCTCCCAAGTTGTCGGGACTGGTCAAGTCCGGTGCCGTCGTGGCCGCCACGCCGGTCCAGGATCTGGCTGACTTCTCGGCTCCAGTGGCCACTGGCAAGACTGGCACCCTGCTCGGCTCACAGGCCCTTGCTCCTGGGGTGGCGGCTGAATTGCCGTCGCCTGCGGCCCATGCCGTGCGGTACATCGCGGTCGACCTGATCGATCCCAACCCGCTGGCTCCGCGCGCCGTCTACACGCCGGAAATGATCCAGGCGCGAGCCGACGATCTGCGCACCCAGGGCCAGCATGATCCGATCCATGTCACGCCCAACCCGGCCCGGCCAGGGCGCTACATCATCTGCGATGGCTGGACCCGGGTCCAGGCCTGTCTGGTCCATGGCACGCTCAAGACCTTGCGTGCCGAGGTCCACCAGGGTCTCACCCATGTGGATTCGGCAATTTTCGGCTATCAGCAGAACGAGGGTCGCAAGCAGCATTGCGATCTCGACCGCGCGATGTTCTTCGAGAAGCTCAAGGGAACGGGCTTGTCCGCCGTGCAGGTATCGACGCTGACCGGCATCCCGGAAAACCGCCTGAGCATGTACAAGGCGCTGGCCCAACTGCCTGCCGTCGTGGTGCAGCAGATCGAGAAGGCGCCAGAACTCTTCGGCTACAACGCGGGGGCACAACTCGCGCGCCTGTGTCCTGCCAACGCGGCGGCCAGTGATCCTGGCGTGGTCAAGGCGGCTCGAATCGCCGAGGCCTTTGCGGCGGGTGACAAGACCTTCAAGTGGCTCAAGGCACAGGTCGAAACCTTTCTGGCACACAAGCCGCGCACCGTGCTCAAGACCGGAGCGAACTTCCGTTATCCGGAAGGCTTCCTGCGCGGCCGCGGTGACACGGTCCAGCTCGAGCTCCACATTGACCAGCCCGAGCGCCAGGCCGCCTTGCTGGAAGAACTCAGGACCTTCCTGCGTGAGCGGGGCATCGTCGAGTTCTCCGGAGCGACGGTTGAACAGTTGCCTGTGGCGGATCAGGGGACCGATCCTGGCCAGGCTTGAGCAGCAAGAGTTCATACGTATGAACTCCGCCAGGCGCCAGCTGGGCATATTGCCGCGCGTATCAGGCTGCCAGGGCATCAGCTCTGCAGCGACTTACAGGCCATCAACAATCACATGAAAATGCGCTCCAATCGAGTTCAGCGCAGGCCGGCTTCATCAGCTCCCACTCGGCAGGAGCCCTTGACTGACAGACGGTTCGAGGACCTGCTGCATCAAGCCAGCGCCTTCTTTGCCCAGTCCGAAAGAGATCCCGAGGCCGAAAAGCTGGCGGCCATCGCGGAGATCATCGAGACCATGAAGCGCTACGGGCTCACGGTGGAAGACCTGCGCGCGGCTGAGTGAATGGCCACTGCGAACGCGGTCCCGCTCAGTTGCAGCCAGGCAAGATCGTGACCCCGGCGGCCCAGCCTAGCCACCCCCAAACTGACTCTGGAGGCGGCTGCCGAGGCAGGGGACGAAGTTCATACGTATGAACTCGGGGTCGCAGCGCAGCCGAACTGGATCGCTGTGGAATGGCAATTCATCGCTATTCGATCGCTACTGGACCGTTAGGGCCTGTTAACGCAATCG
>NZ_PVLQ01000048.1 GCF_002980595.1 Malikia granosa | reverse complement strand
GGGTTCGGTTTACTCGCGGCCGTTCGGGCCGCTCGACCAGCAGGACTTCGGTCCATAGCTTCGGCACTGACAGCAAGCGGCTGGTGGCCTCGCGCATGACAAAAGGCGCGCTGGCCGACATGGCCATAGCGCCGGAGTGACAGCTACCACAGTGGGGGTGCTGCGCGTGGGATTCGCCGCCGGCGTCACCGGCTGCAGCCTGTGCTGGCATATCAGTCAGGCTAGCGTGCAGCGGAGCGCAGAGCTCGTGCGCGCAGGACACGCCCGTAGCTGCACCTGCCCACTGCAGGGGCAGGCACAACAGCATCAAGAGGGCAAGCAGGCAGGCACGCATAGGTTATGGATTATAAGGCGGTGCTGGTTTTGGCAGGTAAATCGGCGTCCTTCGGCAGCAATCCTCAATTTGGACGAGGGAATGAAAAGTCATGGCCTCAGCGCCCGCATCACTTCAGCGACGCTGGGCAATTCCGAGAGCAGCTTAGGCGCGCTGCCAGGTTGATAGAAAGCGTAGGTCGGCACGCCGTTGCGCCCAACCGCAGCCAGCGCCGCGGTCACCGCCGGGTCGCGCAGGGTCCAGTCGGCGCGCAGCAGCACCACGCCATCAGCCGCGAATCGGTCCAGCAGTCCGGGGTCTGACAGAACCGTACCCTTGTTGTACTGACAGGTCACGCACCAGGCAGCCGTGTAGTCCACGAAGACCGGCTTTCCGGCAGCCTGCAGCTTTGCCATCTGCTCAGGTGTCCAGGTGTGCCACTTCCGGTCGGCGCTCTGCAGGTCGATAGCAGCGGTTCCCATCATGGCCTGGGTCTGAGGCTTCCAGATCCGGTCGCCCGCTTGCCAGAGCAGCGTCACCAACCCCGCCAGCACCAGCGGTGCCAGCAGGGTGCGCGCCCGTCCGCGCTGGGCCAGCGCCCAGGCCAGCCAGGCTAGTAGCAGCAAGGCCAGTAGCAGCGTCGCCACCCCGTCGATGCCGGTCTGCTGACCCAGCACCCAGAGCAGCCAGACCACGGTCGCAAGCATCGGAAACGCCATGAATTGGCGCAGCGTCTCCATCCAGGCGCCGGGTCGCGGCAAGGCGCGAGCGAATCCGGGCAAGAAGCTGGCAGCCAGATAGGGCAGCGCCATCCCGATGCCGATGGCGCCGAAGACGGCCAGCGCCTGTGTCGTCGGCAGGCCGATCGCCAGTCCCAGCGAGGCACCCATGAAGGGCGCCGTGCAAGGCGATGCCACCGCCACCGCCAGCACACCGGTCAGGAAGGCGTCCGCCAGCGGGTGGCGCAACTGCAGCCCAGCCAGCGAAGCCGGCAGTACGCGTCCGAACTCGAACAGCCCTGCTAGGTTCAGACCAATCACGGTAAACAGTACCGCCAGCCCCGTCACCATCGCAGGACTCTGCAGCTGGAAGCCCCAGCCCAGTTGTTCGCCCGCCGCCCGCAGCGTCAGCAGCAGTCCGCCCAGCGCCAGGAAGGACAGCAGCACACCCGCCGTGTAGGCCAGACCGGCTTGTCGGTGCGCGCGCCGGTCATCGGCGTGGCGCGCAAAGGCCATCACCTTGATTGCCAGCACCGGGAACACGCATGGCATCAGGTTCAGGATCAGTCCGCCCGCCAGCGCACCGAGCAGGGCAGCCCATAGCCCGATCCCGCCGGCTGCTCCGGCATCGGGGACTCTCTGGGTTACCGTAGGTGTCGGGATTTGTGCCAGCGCCTGCTTAAGGGCTTCAGGCACTTCGCTGCGTTGTGCGGCGGCTGGCCAAGTTCCTTCCACCGGCACTTCCATTCGTACGCCCGCAGGACTGCTGTCCTTGCCTGCCAGTGCCACCACGAGCGGCACCTGGGTCGGCGCTTCGCTGCGGTCTGACGACAAGGGCAGGCTGGCGCTCCAGCGAGCGCCTTCCCAGGCCTGGGTCCAGGCGGCGCCCGGCGTGATCAGTCCTGCGGTTTCGGGGAAGATCTCCAGCGTCTTGCCGCGCCAAGCCGAAGGCAATCCCTCCAGGCTGACCCTCAGGGTTTTTTCATCCGGACGCAGCCGGCTTCCATTGGCCGGCTGGGTGCGCGGTGCCGCATCCCAGGCTTGCTGAAAGCGGCTCGCGTGCTGTGCCGTCGAGCCCTGGACGGGGACGCGGACCTGGAAGCGGCCTTCCTCGGGGATGCATTCCTGGCGGCAGACCAGCCAGCTCGCGTGCAGCGCTATCTCCAGCTCGCTGCCCCGGAATTCGGGCGTCACGGTCACGGGCACCGGCAGCAGCATTTGGCCGTCGTAGCCATAGTTGGCCAGTTCGCCGAGCGGAAACTTGCGTGGCGTCGGCCAGGTGACCTCGCCAGCTGTCATGCCAGCCGGCAGGGTCCAGCGCAGCTTGGTCGGCAGTCCCGAGTCGCCCGCGTTCTTCCAGTAGCTGTGCCATCCGGGCGCGTGCTGCAGTTGCAGCCCCAGCCAGAGCGGCTTGCCGGCTGTCACGCCCTCGGGCGCATGGACCAGCAGCTCGGCCCGCACCTGGGCGGTCTTGACGACGCCGCCCCCCGTCAGGTCCAGGGCCAGCGAGGGCAAGGCCGTCACGGCCAGCCAGGCAGATATCAGAAGGGCAATCCAGTGGCGCATCATCGAGGCAGTAAATTGGGTGCGGATGGGACCTATCGCAGTCCTTCGGAGCGTTCAGGAATTCGGCGGCTGGGCCTTGCGAAATCACGTCGGCTGGGGATTAACTGAGTAGCAGTCATCCACCGCTGCGCGAGCCCTTAAGCAAACGCAGACCGTTAAACACCACCAGCAGACTGGCTCCCATGTCGGCAAACACTGCCATCCACATGCTGGCATCGTCAAAAATGGCCAGCAGCAAGAAGATCGTCTTGATGCCCAATGCCAGCGCGATGTTCTGCCAGAGTACTGCGTGAGTCTGTCGCGACAGCCGTATCATCTCGGGCAGGCGACGCAGGTCATCGTTCATCACCACCACATCAGCCGCTTCCATCGCGGTATGGGTGCCTGCCGCCCCCATGGCAAACCCGATGTCGGACTGGGCCAGCGCTGGGGCGTCGTTGATGCCATCGCCTGCCATGGCCACTGGACCGAAACGTTGCTTGAGTTCCAGCACCGCCTGCTGTTTTTCCTCCGGCAGGAGGTTGCCACGCACCTCGTCAATGCCAGCCTGCGCTGCGACCGTGCGCGCCGTGGCGAGGTTGTCGCCGGTCAGCATGACAGGGGTCACCCCCAGCGCCCTGAGTTCCGCCACCGCCTGCACGGACGAGGCCTTGATGGTGTCGGCCACCGCCAGCAGGGCCATGACACGCTGCGAGTTGCCCAATATCGTCACCGAGCGGCCCGCTTCCTCGTGCACCCTCATCTTCGCTTCGAGTTGCGCTGAGCACTGGCCACGCTCCTCGATCCAGCGGTGGTTGGCCAGGACATAATCGTGGCCGTCTATCCGACCCCGCACACCGCGCCCGGCCATGGCTTGAAAGCCATCGACCTCGCGCGTGGCAGCCGTGAGCTTGGCCGCGATCGCCTGGGAGACTGGATGGTCCGAGCGGGCCGCCAGGCTCCTGGCCAGTGCCTCCAGTTCCGCGGGGTCGTCGTTCGGATCCAACACCTCGAAGGCCACCAACTTTGGCCGGCCCTCGGTGAGGGTACCGGTCTTGTCCAGCGCCACGGCTCGCAACTGGCGCGCGCCTTCCAGGTGAACTCCGCCCTTGATCAGGATCCCCCGCCGGGCGCCAGCGGCCAGGCCACTGACCACCGTCACCGGGGTCGAGATCACCAGCGCGCACGGGCAGGCAATCACCAGCAGCACCAGCGCTTTGTAGAGCGCGGTCATCCAGCCCCACCCCATCGCCCAGGGTGTGAGCAAGGCCACCGCCAGCGCCAGTAAGAACACGCCCGGCGTGTAGACAGCGGCAAAACGGTCCACGAAACGCTGGGTCGGTGCGCGGGAGGCCTGCGCCTGCTCCACCGCGTGAATGATGCGCGCCAGCGTGCTGTCCGCAGCGGGGGCCGTGACCCGGATCTCCACCGAGGACGCTTGGTTGATCGTGCCGGCATAGACCTCGTCGCCGGGTGCCTTGTCGACCGGGAGGCTCTCACCCGTGACAGGCGACTGATCCACCGAACTCTGCCCCGATGTCACCACCCCATCCAGCGGCATGCGCTCGCCGGGTCGGATTCGCACCGTGGAACCAACGGCCACGGCCTTGACCGGCAGGCGCAGCCACTGGCCGTCGGCCTGGCGCACCTCCGCGTCCTCCGGTGCCATGGCCAGCAAGCTCTGGATGGCGTTGCGCGCCCGGTCGACGGCACGGGCCTCGATGGCCTCGGCAATAGCGTAGAGGGCCATCACCATCGCGGCCTCGGGCCACTGCCCGATCAGGAAGGCTCCGGTGACGGCCACCGTCATCAGGGCATTGATGTTGAGCCGCAGCCGCCTGAGAGCCGCCAGGCCCTTGACATAGGTAGAAAATCCCGCGAGAGCGATCGCTCCGGCCGCCAGTACCATTCCCAGCGCGGCAAAGCCGGCACCGGATGGCGCGAAGTACGAAACCGACTCGGCGCCGAGCGCCAACAGCAGGGCAAGCGCGTAACGCGGCAAGCCCTGGGGCAGCGAGAAGCCCTGCGCTCCATGGCCGTGGCCGTGGCCGTGGCCGTGGCCGTGATCATCATGGCCGCAATGCCCGTGCGCAGGCTGGGATTCATCCATCCCGCTTTCGGCCAGCGGCACAGGCCGGTAACCGGCGCGACGAATTGCCTCCAGCGCGAGCTGAACCGAAGCCTCGGGGGCGTCGATCGCCAGCGTCCGGGCTCCGAGCTGGAATTTCAGCCCGCGCAGACCGGTAACCTTCTCGAGCGCCTGACGGATCTCACCCTCCTCGACCGCACAGTCCATGGTCGGAATCCGGAAAACGGGAATGCCGGCAGGGCTAGGCGCGGACCGAGGCTCAGTCAAGGCGGCAGACGGGGCGCTACAGGTGCTGCCGCAGCCACAGCCGTGATCTGCTGCCTCGCTGCTGTTTCTGTGCTGGTTCATGAGGGGAAATTGCTGATTGACGATGGGGTCGTGTAGATTGGAAACCCTGTACCGACTATAGAGTCAAGCCCTGCTTCAGATATGCAGAGCTGCCATTCCACCGATCACAAGGCCGACACCGCCCATGCCGTACATAACTGTCTTGAGCCAGTTTCGGCGTGTCAGCAGGACAATCGCAGCAATCGCGACGCTGACCTGGATCGCCGTGGTCGCCTGGGCATAGCGGTGGTGCTGATGCATTTGTTGATCGGACCGACCTTCCCAGTCCCCGGCTTCGGTCTCGAGCTGCTCCGCTTTGGCCTTGATCTCGACCTTCTCGGACTTGTAGCGCTCGATCTCGTTCTGGTAGAACTCCCTGCGAGAACCGGACACGATCTCGAGTGAAAGCTCTGCAAGGTTCTGCTTGTTCGACTTGGCCTGATAGTAGTTCCACTGGTTGGCTGCCTCGGTCTTCTTGATCGCCGCATTGTTCTTGTAGAGACCGGCATTCGCCTGCGTGGCGCCGCCCATGTAACCCAGGATGGCCCCGACCGTGGCGATGACTGCCGTGAACATGGCGATCTGGGCGGTCAAGCTGTCGCCGCCGTGCTTGACTGCATGCTCTACCTCATGATCGTGAGGACCATGCACATGAAAGCCGTTACTGGACATTCCGAATACTTCCTTTTTTGATTTAGGCCGCACTACCCGCAGTGCCAAGCCAAGCATCCGAATTAAAAACCCTGTAGTTGGTATAGAGTCAAGTAACGTAGACAAGGAGAAACATGCCATGCGAATCAGTGAGCTATCCCGCGAGTGCGCAACCCACATCGAGACGATCCGTTTCTACGAACGCGAGGGCCTGCTGCCCGAGCCCGCACGCAGCGAGAACAACTACCGTATCTATGGCATAGCGCATGCTGAACGGCTGTCATTCATCCGACACTGCCGCAGCCTGGACATGACGCTCGACGAGATCCGCGTGCTGCTGCGCTTCAAGGACGCCCCGACCGAGAACTGCCAGGTCGTCAACGAACTGCTCGACGCGCATATCGGCCATGTCGCTGAACGGATCGAGGAGTTGCAGCAGCTCGAGCAGCAACTGCGCAAGCTGCGCGAGACCTGCCTGCGCAGCCAGGAGGCCGTGCATTGCGGCATTCTCAACGAGCTCAGCGAACTCGCCCGGAACGCCCCCGCAGGGCCTGGTCGTGAAGGTCACGTGCAAGGCACCCATTCCGGCCGCTGCAGCCACAAGCACTAGCGCGGTGATCATCCTTCCTCGTTACCTCCCGCCCGACAGGAGCCCTTGACCGACCGCCGGTTCGAGGACCTGCTGCAGCAAGCCAGCGCCTTCTTTGCTCAGTCCGAAAGCGATCCCGAGGCTGAAAAGCAGGTAGCCATCGCCGAGATCATCGAGACCATGAACCGCTACGGCCTCACGCTTGCGGACCTTCGCGCGTCTGATTGAGTGGGCGAAGCGATCGCGGTATCGGTCAGGAGAAGATGCGAAAGTCCAAGTTGACAGATGTGCGAGCCACCACAAGAGGCCGGAAGTGCTCAGAAGTCCCTGCACCATACCGCCTTGTCCGGAAAACGATCCTTAGCCGGCCATCCCGGACACTGTCCGCTAACATGCTTGATTTTTGGATTTTCGGACATTAAGATAGACGGACGAAATAACGGACAAAAGAGGCGGGAATGGCACTGATTGGCTATGCGCGGGTATCGACAGCGGAACAGGACACCGCCTTGCAGACGGACGCGCTACACAAGGCAGGTTGCGAGAAGATTTTTGAGGACGTGGTGTCGGGAGCCAAGGCTGACCGTCCCGGCTTGACTGCCGCACTGGTCTACCTGCGCGAGGGCGACGTCCTGGTAGTCTGGCGGCTGGACCGCCTCGGACGTTCCCTGCCCCACCTGATTGGCACGGTCGGCGCGCTGGAGGAACGTGGCGTAGGCTTCCGCTCACTGACTGAAAACATCGACACCACGACGCCGAGCGGGCGGCTCATCTTCCATGTGTTTGGCGCGCTGGGCCAGTTCGAGCGCGACCTTATCCGCGAACGCACCAAAGCCGGGTTGACCGCCGCCGCCGCACGCGGTCGTAAAGGCGGGCGCAGACCAGTTGTCACCACCGAAAAGTTGCAGCGGGCGCGGGAGCTCCTCAGCAGCGGGCTGAATGTCAGAGAGGCCGCCGCGCGGCTCAGGATCGGCAAGACGTCCCTGTACGCCGCTCTGCAAACGGGTAGCGCAGTAGGGTCCTGACAATCCATGCTGTACCTCCAAGCTTGGAGCGGCAGTTCGCAACAGACCTGGCGACTGGCAAAAGCCCAAATCCTGCGCAAATAAGAACACCGGCCGGCAGATCGTCGAGGCATCGTCTTCCCGGTAGGCTAGATACAGCCAGTGCCCGACCTGCGCCGGCACGGTCCGGAAGGTCTGCGCAGCGGCCACCAACTTGAAGCCTGCTGCAGGTCGATACACCCGCAGCTGCCTTCTACACTTGTCGCCCTATGCTTCGTTTTTGGATGCATACCAACGTGCCAGTGGAGTGCGATCTGGAGGCTCATCGCAAGTGGTTAGCACTGCATGATCCAGAAAGCACAACGCCACCCAATGGGTGGCGCAGGCTCTGGTACGGAAAGGGGCATCACCAGTTTGGACCCCGAGGGGCTTAGCGGCACCTAGCTGAAGCTAGGTTGGGAGCGGCTTGTCCTACCGTGTATGGTTGAAGTATAGCAATTGTTTGAAAGACAGGTCAAATGCCCTATCAAGCGTTCCTAGAGGCGCTCTCGGCACCGCGAAGCGGGGTCTACAAGCGGGTATTCCGCACAATGACGCCCGAAGAGACTGGGGGAGCTGTGCTCTGGGCCCAGTCGATGAGCATGGCACTCCAGTCGCTCATGCTGACGTTTGAAGTGACCCTTCGCAACCGCATCCACATAAGCCTGTCACGGCAAGCCACCGAAGGAACCACCAACCCGGTGGATTCTTTTGCCTGGTATGACCACCGGCTTGGGATGCACAAGCTTGAGGGCGAGACCTACCGCAAGGTGGAGCGCATCCTATGCGACGAACAGGATGTCCGCCTGCCGACCCAGCCCACGCCCGATCGTGTGATCGCTCGGCTGTCCTTCGGAGTGTGGCCAAACATTCTTGAGCAGCAGCTTCCGACACCCGTGGTGCAAGCCCGAACCTTCCTTGACGTGTTTCCGCACTACCCCCGAAAACCCAAGCATTACTGGAAGCACGCCGAGAACCGAAAAATTGCGGTTGACAAGGTGAAGGACGTCAAGGGGTGGCGCAACCGAATCGCCCACTGCAAACCGGTATGGACCGAAGGATGGTACCGTTGCAGCCAGGCTCAACACTGGACCGAGGTACTGGACAGGGTCAAAGGTCGCCGTTCTGAGATGCTGGAGGTACTCGGATGGATGTGTCCACAGACTGTAGAGGTATACAAGATGAGCTATAGCGGGCGGCTCTTCGACGCACTCGTCACCGAGCAAGCCGTGCTGGCTCACATCTGTCAGCCTCACGTGCCAGCCATCGGGCCTATCTACCCCGAAGCCGATATCGAGGCGATGAAGGCATACAAGGCGCGGTAGTCCCCCCCCCCCCCCCCCCCCCCCCCCCCCCCCCCCCCCCCCCCCCGCTCGGCCACCCG
>NZ_PVLQ01000047.1 GCF_002980595.1 Malikia granosa | reverse complement strand
TTGCGTTAACAGGCCCTAGGCTGGCCGCAGCGCCCGCTGGCGGGTGCGGCAAAAGCAAAGGCCTGCCACGAGAGCAGGCCTTTTGCATGGCTCGATGCGGCCAGGCTCAGGCCAGCACGGCCGCTTCAGTGCAGCTCGGCGACCGGATCGCGCCCCATCAGGACCGTGACCGCATCGGCCGGCTGCAGCCGGCCGTCGAGCAGCGCCACCACCGCATCGGTGATCGGCATCTCGATGCCGAGCGCGCGGGCGCGCTGCGCCACGGTATGGGCGCTGTAGACGCCTTCTGCCACATGGCCGAGCGAATCGACCGCCTGTTGCAGGCTCAGTCCCTGGGCCAGCAGCAGGCCGACCTGGCGGTTGCGGCTCAGGTCGCCGGTGGCGGTCAGCACCAGGTCGCCCAGGCCGCTCAGGCCCATGAAGGTCTCGGACCGGGCGCCCAGCGCCTGCCCGAGCCGGGCGATCTCGGCCAGGCCGCGCGTGATCAACGCGGCGCGCGCATTGAGCCCGAGGTCGAGCCCGTCGCACAGGCCGGTCGCGATCGCCATCACGTTCTTGACCGCGCCGCCGACCTCGACGCCGATCAGGTCGTCGTTGGCATAGACGCGCAGCGACTGGCCATGGAAGGCCTGCACCAGGCGCTCGCGCAACAAGACGCTGTCGCTGGCCGCGACCAGCGCGGTCGGCCGACCGGCGGCAACTTCCTTGGCAAAGCTCGGACCGCTGAGTGCACCGGCCTGCAGGCCGGGCGCGACCTCGGCGCAGATCTCGTGTCCGAGCAGGCCGATGCCGGCACCGTCCGCGCGCTCGAAGCCCTTGCAGAGCCAGACCACTGGCGCCGGACTCGCGCGCAGCAAGGTCAGCATGTCGCGCAAGGCGGCCATCGGCGTGGCGATCACCACCAGGTCGTCAGCGGCGAGCAGGGCCGGCAGCTCGGCCAGGCCGGCCTCGAGCACCTGCAGGCGCTCAGGAAACGGTGCCCCCGGCAGGTAGCGCCGGTTCTCGCGCTGCTGCCGCATGTCGGCCAGCTGGTCGGGGTTGCGCGCCCACAGGCGCACCTCGTGGGCTTCGCCATTCGCGGCGGCGGCAATGGCCAGCGCCGTTCCCCAGGCGCCAGCACCCAGCACGGTGATCTTCATGCGGGCCAATTCATCTCCCCTGCCGCAGCGCTCAGGCCGCAGCGGCCTCTTGCTCGGCCTGCGCCTGCTGCTGCTCGTACATGGCCTGGAAGTTGATCTCGGACAGATGCACCGGCGGGAAGCCGGCGCGCGTGATCACGTCGGCGACGTTGCCACGCAGGTAGGGATAGACGATCTGCGGGCAGGCGATGCCCATGATCGGGCCCATCTGCTCGTCGGGCAGGTTGCGGATCTCGAAGATGCCGGCCTGCTTAACCTCGGCCAGGAACAGGGTCTTGTCCTGGATCTTGGTCTGCACGGTCGCGGTCACGTTGACTTCGTAGATGCCCTCGGCCACCTGCTCGGCGCCGACGCCAAGCTGGATGTCGACCGAAGGCTGCTCCTGCACCAGCAGGATGGCGGGCGAATTGGGCTGCTCCAGCGAAGCCTCCTTCATGTAGACGCGCTGGATCTGGAACACGGGAACCTGTTGCTCGGACATTGCTGCTTTCGTTTTCGGGTCAAAAAAAGCCCGCTGCCGGCGCATTGCCGCAGCGGGCCGTTCGCTTGCCATTATGTCAGCAAGGCATGGCGCTTCCAGAGC
The DNA here is from genome assembly GCF_002980595.1 of Malikia granosa. Lineage (GTDB taxonomy): Bacteria > Pseudomonadota > Gammaproteobacteria > Burkholderiales > Burkholderiaceae_C > Malikia > Malikia granosa. The sequence continues at coordinate 39,594 of NZ_PVLQ01000047.1, read as the reverse complement.
TCCTGCCTGCAGGACAGGCCGAGCCGGCAGCGAACCGTTCAGGCGTCGAGCAGGGGCTGCAGGCCGCCGCGCGCATCGAGCGCGTGCAGGTCGTCGCAGCCGCCGACATGCTGGCCGTTGATGAAGATCTGCGGCACGCTGGTGCGACCGACCAGCTGCGCCATCGCGGCGCGCTCGGCGGGCTTGCCGTCGACGCAGATCTCCTCCCAGTCGCTCACGCCGCGCTCGCGCAGCAGGGCCTTGGCGCGGTGGCAGTAGGGGCAGTAGTCGCTGCTGTAGATTTTTACCCGGGCCATGCCGAATTCCTTCAGGCCTTCTCGACCGGCAGGCTGGCTGCACGCCAGGCCTTCATGCCGCCCTCGAGCGACTGGGCCTTCTCGTAGCCGAGCTTCTTCGCGATCGCGACCGCGCGGCCCGAGCGCATGCCCGACGCGCAGACCAGGATCACGGGCAGCGCCTTGTTCTTGACCGCGCCCGGCAGCTTGGCCTCGAGATCGGCCAGCGGAATGTTGCGCGCGCCCACCACATGGCCGGTGGCGAACTCGTCGCTGGAGCAGACATCGACCACCACCGCCTTCTCGCGGTTGATCAGCAGCACCGCATCGGTGGGCTTGAGTCCCCCGGAAAGCCCCCCACCTGTGACCAGGGGCCAGAGCAGCAGACCACCCGAGACCAGGGCGGCCAGAATCAAAAACCAGTTAGCTATCAAAAACGTCACGATCAGCCTTTCGCTTGAGGACCTGTATTCTAAAATGCCAGCTTTGCCCTTGCTCTGGATATCCCCATGTACAAACTCGTCCTGATCCGCCACGGCGAATCCACCTGGAACCTGGAAAACCGCTTCACCGGCTGGACCGACGTCGACCTGACGCCGACCGGCGTGTCGCAGGCGATGTCGGCCGGCAAGCTGCTCAAGGCCGAAGGCTGGGACTTCGACCTCTGCTACACCTCGGTGCTCAAGCGTGCCATCCACACCCTGTGGTACACCCTGGACGAGATGGACCGCACCTGGCTGCCGGTGATCAAGGACTACCGCCTCAACGAGCGCCACTACGGCGGCCTGCAGGGCCTGAACAAGATCGACATGGCGAAGGAATACGGCGACGAGCAGGTGCTGATCTGGCGCCGCAGCTACGACACCCCGCCGCCGGCGCTCGAGGCCGACGACCCGCGCGGCCAGCGCAGCGACCGCCGCTACGCCAATCTGGCGCCCGAGCAGATCCCGCTGACCGAATGCCTCAAGGACACCGTCGCGCGCGTCGTGCCCTACTGGGAGCAGACCATCGCCCCGAGCGTGAAGTCGGGCCAGCGCGTGCTGATTGCCGCCCACGGCAACTCGATCCGCGCCCTGATCAAGCACCTCGACGGCATCTCGGATGCCGACATCGTCAACCTCAACATCCCCAACGGCATCCCGCTGGTGTACGAGTTCGACGACGACATGAAGCCGCTGCGCCGCTACTACCTGGGCGACGCCGAGGCAGCCGCGGCGGCTGCGGCAGCCGTGGCCAGCCAAGGCAAGGCCTGACCGCCAGGCGGGTCTTGCAGCGCAGGGCGCCACCCGGCTCGCGCCGGGTTTATAGTCAACAGACGGCGCATTGAGAGCCGACAGAAGGATGGTTTGATGGGTCAGAAACTCAAGATCGCGGGCTGGGTTGCCGTCGGTGCGCTGGCAGGCGCCTTGACCACGGTGCAGCTGCAGGCGGTCGCGCGCGGTTCGCTCGCACCGCTGCCGCTGGAGGAACTGCAGCAGTTCGCCGCCGTGTTCGGCATGGTCAAGAGCGACTATGTCGAGCCGATCGACGAAAAGAAGCTCATCACCGATGCGATTTCGGGCATGGTCTCCAGCCTCGACCCGCACTCGCAATACTTCGACAAGAAGTCCTTCAAGGAATTCCGCGAAGGCACTTCGGGCCGCTTCGTCGGCGTCGGCATCGAGATCACGATGGAGGACGGCCTGGTCAAGGTGGTCTCGCCTATCGAGGGCTCGCCGGCCTACCGGGCCGGTCTCAAGACCAACGACCTGATCACCAAGATCGACGACACCCCGGTCAAGGGCCTGACCATCAACGACGCGGTCAAGCGCATGCGCGGCGAGCCCAGCACCAAGGTGCAGCTGACCATCTTCCGCAAGGACGAGAACCGCAGCTTCCCGGTCACGATCACGCGCGAGGAAATCAAGACCCAGAGCGTCAAGGCCAAGCTGGTCGAGCCGGGCTATGCCTGGGTCCGCGTCTCGCAGTTCCAGGAACGCACGGTCGAGGACTTCACGCGCAAGCTCGAGGACATCTACAAGGAAAACCCCGGCCTCAAGGGCCTGGTGCTCGACCTGCGCAACGACCCGGGCGGGCTGCTCGACGCGGCGGTCGCGATCTCGGCCGCCTTCCTGCCCGACAACGCCACCGTGGTCACGACCAACGGCCAGCTCGAGGAAAGCAAGTCGATCTACAAGGCCGCGCCCGAATACTACCTGCGCCGCAGCGGCAACGACCCGATCCGCCGCCTCAACGAGGTCAGCAAGGGCGCGTTCAAGAAGCTGCCGATCGTGGTGCTGGTCAACGAAGGCTCGGCCTCGGCCAGCGAGATCGTCGCCGGCGCGCTGCAGGACCACAAGCGCGCCACCATCCTGGGCAGCCAGACCTTCGGCAAGGGCTCGGTGCAGACGGTGCGTCCGCTCGGCCCCGACACCGGACTCAAGATCACGACCGCGCGCTACTACACCCCGAGCGGCCGCTCGATCCAGGCCAAGGGCATCGTGCCCGATGTCTGGGTCGACGAGACCGAGGAAGGCAATCTGTTCGCCGCGCTGCGCACGCGCGAGGCCGACCTCGAGAAGCACCTGGGCAACGGCCAGGACGAGGCCAAGCCGTTGAGCGAGGCCGACAAGGCAGCCGAGAAACAGCGCGAGCAGGAACGCGAGGCCGCGCGCCTGCGGCTCGAAGAGGAAGCCAGGAAGAACCCGGGCGGCCGTCTGCTGCCCGAATTCGGCTCCGAGAAGGACTTCCAGCTGCAGCAGGCAATCAAGCAGCTCAAGGGGCAGCCGGTGCAGGTCAGCAAGACGCTGAGCGAGCGCAAAGAAGCCAAGCCCGAGGAATGAGCCGCGCGCATCCCGGCATGAACGACGAGCAGCTGCTGCGCTACTCGCGCCATATCCTGCTCGAGGAACTCGGCATCGAGGGCCAGGAACAGCTGCTGGCCTCCCATGCGGTGGTGGTGGGCGCGGGCGGACTCGGCTCGCCGGTCGCGCTCTACCTGGCCAGCGCCGGCGTCGGCCAGATCACCCTGGTCGACCATGACGAGGTCGATGCGACCAACCTGCAGCGCCAGATCGCGCACAACCTGGAGCGGGTCGGGCAGCCGAAAGCCCTGTCGGCCAAGGCCGCGATGCTGGCGATCAACCCCGAACTACGGATCGACGCGCGGGTGCAGCGTGCCGACGCGGCACTGCTCGATGAGCTGCTGCCGACGGCGCAGGTCCTGCTCGACTGCACCGACAACTTCGCGACCCGGCACCTGATCAACCGCGCCAGCGTGCGGCATCGGGTGCCGCTGGTCTCGGGCGCCGGCATCCGCTTCGACGGCCAGCTCTCGGTCTACGACCCGCGCGAGCCGAGCAGCCCCTGCTATGCCTGCATCTTCCCCGAGACCGACGGGCTGGAAGAAACCCGCTGCGCCACCCTGGGCGTGTTCGCGCCGCTGGTCGGCATCATCGGCACGCTGCAGGCGGCCGAGGCGCTCAAGATCCTGAGCGGCATGGGCTCGAAGCTGGCCGGCCAGCTCATGATGCTGGAAGCGCGCGAGATGGCCTTCCACCAGATCCGACTCGGCCGCAACCCGGACTGCGCGGTCTGCGGCGGCCAGCACTGAGTCTCCCTCCCGACCCACAGGACCGAGAAGGCCACCAGCCGGCCCTTGCTCCACGCGGGCAGGCGCTGGCTCGCCCTGGCCAGGGTCGATCCATGGCACCAGCCTGGCCAGCGCGGCCAGCAGCCCCCCATCTCCATGCCCGCTACCTGATGCGATGGCGGCGGCATTGGGCCTGGCTCAGGGTTTTATCTAGGGAAAGTTGTTTAGAACAACCAAAGTCTTTGACCCTACATTGGGTTGGTTATAACCAATAACCATAGGAGACAAAAACCATGCAAAGACGCGCCATCTTGCTGGCCACTGCAGCCTTGTGCTGCGCTGCCAGCGCGACACCCGCTGCGGCACAGGAAAAAGCCCCGCTGAAGATCCTGGTGGGCTTTCTGGCTGGCGGATCGGCCGACACCTTGGCCCGCCTGATGGCCGATGGCCTGCGCAACGACTTCTCGAGCATCGTGGTCGAGAACAAGCCGGGAGCGGGTGGCCGGATTGCCCTGACCCAGCTCAAGAAAGCCAAGCCCGACGGGCAAACCGTGCTGATCCTGCCCAATGGACCGATGGTGCTTTTTCCGCACCTCTACAAGAAACTGGATTACGACCCGATCCAGGACTTCACTCCGATCTCGCTGCTGGCCAGCTTCCAGTTCGGCGTCGTCGCAGGTCCGGGCAGCAGCGCCAAGAGCATCCAGGACCTGATCAGCGCGGCCAAGTCCAAGCCCGGACAGAACAGCTACGGCACGGCAGGACAAGGCACCTGGCCGCACCTGCTGGGACTCATGATGGAGCAGAGCACCGGCATCGAGCTCAATCATGTGCCGTTCCAGGGTGGCTCCGCCGCCAATGCGGCGTTGTTGGGCAGCCATGTCCAGTACAAGTTCGACGTGGTATCGGAAACCGCCGAACTGCACCGCAACGGCAAGGTCAGGATCCTGGCCGTTACCGGCGCCAAGCGCGACCTGCAAGTGCCCGAGGTTCCCACGCTCAAGGAGCTGGGGATTCCGATGGAAGCCAGTTCCTGGTTTGCCATGTATGGCCCGGCCAATCTGCCGACCGAGGTGCGAAAGAAACTGGAAATGGCGGTCGTCAATGCGGTCAAGACGCCTGAATTGCAGGGCAAGCTCAGGAAACTGGGCTACGAGGCTGTCGGCTCCAGTTCGTCCGAGCTGGCGGCCAGCCAGAAAGCCGACCTGACCCGCTGGGAAAAACCCATCAAGACCGCCAACTTCTCGCTCGACTGAGGACACGCGACCAGCCACGGCTGCTGCCGCCAGGCCGGATCACCAGGCGCTGGGCGGGAGCGGCTGCCGTGCGGACCATCCCTCAAGCCGTGACGATCCAGCCCTCGAGCGGATCGAAGTCCGGCAGGCCGTAGCGCGCATGGCCGCCCTGCTGCTGTGCGAACGCCCAGGCCGCCTGCAGCAGGCACAGCACCGCATCGAGCCGGTCGCCGCTGGCGTCCGCCACCAGTTCGTCATGCTGGGCATGGCTGAGCTTGAGCCGCAGGCCGGCCGCCTGCAGCAGCGGCGCCGTCCCCTGCTCCAGCGCATGCAGCAGGTCCTTGCGCGCGATCAGCCGCTCCGGCGTCTGCTTGGCCTTGTCGTCGCTCTTGTAGCTGCGTGCGCCCAGCACCGAGCGCGCCAGCAGGCCCGGATAGGCCTCGAGCGCGACCCGTGCCTCATCCCCACTGCACAGCCCCGGCAGCGACACGCCAGCCTCGAGCAGCAGCGGCAGGCCCGCATGCAGCATGTAGGCTACCGGCGGATTGACCCATTTCATGCTCGGGCTCGAGCCGGCGGGGCGGTCGGTGGCGCGATGCGCGAACTTTCCCCCTGCCGGACGTGCCGCGCAGAAGGCCGCGAAGCACTCGCGGATCTCGGCCCGGCTCAGCGCCGCATAGTGGCGCATGCAGGCCAGCCAGTCGGTCTGCCAGCCCAGCTGCTCGACCAGCTCGCGCGGCAGGCCGAACGGCAGGTCGAAGCCACCGACCCAATGCCCCGGCTCGGCCAGGCGCTGGCCGAAGCCGTTCAGCGTCTCGAAGGTCTCCAGGCGCTCGAGCAGCACCCGCCCGGCGCGCAGGCCGCCACGAGCCAGCACGATCGGCTTGCGCCGGCTGGGCGCGCTGCTGAAGTCGCAGCCCCAGAGTTCGGGGACCGAAGCCGTCAAGGGCGGTTCAGGCGCGACCGATGATCGAGGCCGTCGCCATCAGCTCCTCGAGCAGCGCCAGCGAGACCTTGCCCGAGACCGAATAGGGATCGAACTCGGGGCGCTCGGAATACTTCAGCACGATCGAGGTATTGAGTTTGCTCAGGTTGACCTGGCCCATGGTCCAGCCGCCGAAGCGCCGCTCGCTGATTTCCTCGTAGTGCAGCAGCTCGACATCGCGGTGGCGCGAGTCCTCGATGATGTGCTTGTAGAGCTGGTTGACCGCCGAGCGACCGCCCTCGATCGCCTGCAGGAACACGCCGCCGCCATAGCACAGGATGCCGGTGATGCCGTGGTGCAGGTTGTGCTCGCGGGCCGAGGACAGGATGGAATGGATGGCCTCGGTGTTATCAGGCTGCACCGCATGGCTCACATACAACAGACGTACCAGCATCTTCAGCTCCTCCGGGGAATCAGTGACAGGAATTCGCGGCGCAGATCGCTGTCCTTCAGGAAGACGCCGCGCATGACGGAGTTGATCATCTTGCTGTCCATGTCCTTGACGCCGCGCCAGCCCATGCAGTAGTGGCTGGCCTCCATCACGATCGCCAGGCCATCGGGCTGGGTCTTCTCCTGGATCAGGTCGGCCAGCTGGACCACGGCCTCCTCCTGGATCTGGGGCCGGCCCATGATCCATTCGGCCAGGCGCGCATACTTGGACAGGCCGATCACGTTGGTGTGCTCGTTGGGCAGCACGCCGATCCAGATCTTGCCGATGACCGGGCAGAAATGGTGGCTGCAGGCGCTGCGCACCGTGATCGGGCCGACGATCATGAGCTCGTTGAGGTGCTCGGCGTTCGGGAACTCGGTGATGGTGGGCGCCTGGACATAGCGGCCGGCAAAGACCTCCTTGAGGTACATCTTGGCCACGCGACGCGCCGTGTTGTCGGTGTTGTGATCGTGCTCGGTGTCGATCACCATGCTGTCGAGCACGCCCTTCATCTTGTCCGTGACCTCGTCGAGCAGGGCCTCGAGCTCGCCCGGACGGATGAAGTCGGCGATGTTGTCATTCGAATGGAAACGCTGCTTGGCAGCCTGCAAGCGTTCGCGGATCTTGACGGAGACGGGCGTCCCCTCATCTTGGTTGGCGTCGGTCATGTCTTGTTGCAGTTTCATCAGCATTGCCCCATGCTAACACCAGAGGCCAAGGCCCGATGGCAAGGGGAAATCCCGGCTAGTAGCGGTGGCCGAGCAGCCACAGCATGGCGCGCATGATGGCGTAGGCCACCCGGTCGAACAGGCGCAGGCGCCAGGGGCGCAGGCGCAGTTGCTCGTGCTCGATGCGCACGCCAGCGGTCTGCAGCAGATGGTCGAGCCGCTGCCTGAGCCCGCGCGCGAAAGCCGGATCTCGCGTCACGACATTGGCCTCGCGCGCCATCAGCAGGCTCAGCGGGTCGAGGTTGGTCGAGCCGACCGTGGCCCAGCTGGCATCGACCACCGCCACCTTGGCATGCAGGGCGCTCGGGGCGTATTCGTGGATCTCGATGCCGGCCTCGAGCAGGCGCCGGTAGGCGGTGCGAGCGGCGTGGTACTGCAGGAAATGCTCGTACTTGCCATGCAGCAGCAGGCGCACCCGCACCCCGCGGGCGGCCGCCAGCGTCAAGGCCCGGTGCAGCTTGCGCCCCGGGATGAAATAGGCGTTGGCGATCAGGATCTCGTGCCGCGCCCGGGCGATCGACCGGAGATAGGCGCGCTCGATGTCGTGGCGATGGCGCAGGTTGTCGCGCAGCAGCAAGGCGGCCGCGGTCGGCGACGCCTTGCGTCCGGGCGGCGAGTGGTCGAGCGGCAGGGCCGGCCAGCCGGCACGCCAGGCCTCCCAGGCAGCACGGAACTCATGCTGGCGCGCACGGCTGACGGCCTGCATGCGCCACCAGAGCTGCTCCATGGTCTCGAGCATGTCGGCCACCAGCGGCCCGCTGACCTGGAGCGCGAAGTCCAGCCGCGGCCGCTCGAGCCGCCCGAGCGAGACATCGTCGAGGTCGTCGATCAGGTTGATGCCGCCGCAGAAACCCTGCAGGCCGTCGACCACGCAGAGCTTGCGGTGCAGGCGGCGCCAGCGGCTCGGGATCAGCAAGCCCAGATGGCCCAGCGGCAGGTAGACCCGGCATTGCACCCCCGCCCGCTCGAGCCGTTCGCGCCAGGACTGCGGCAACCGCGCGGTGCCGATGCCATCGACCACCAGCCGGACCGTGACGCCGCGCAGGGCACAGCGCTCGAGCGCCTCGGCCACCTGCAGCGCCGCACCCGCGAACTCGAAGATATAGGTCTCGACATGCACCAGATGGCGGGCCCGCTCGATGGCCCGGACCATGGCCGGAAACAGCTCGCCCCCACCCTCGAGCAGGTGCAGCTGGTGCCCCGCGCGCAACGGCACCTTCAACTCGACGCTCCGGCCATGCCCCTCATTCGAAGGCCAGTTCGGCGATCAGCGGCAGGTGGTCGGACAGCCGCGCCCAGTGGCCACCATGCGGCACATGGGCCGACAGCGGACGCAGGCCGCGCGAGTAGATCCGGTCCAGGTGCAGCAGCGGCAAGCGGGAGGGATAGGTCGGATGGCGGATGTCCTCGAAGGTATGCAGGCCGAAGGCCGCCATGGCATCGTGCAGGCGCTGGCCCCAGTCGTTGAAGTCACCCGCCACCACCACCGGCTCGTCGGCAGGTACCTCGCTCTCGAGCATGGCGCCGATCTGCTGCACCTGGCGCTCGCGGCTGGCGTGGATCAACCCCAGATGCGCCACCACCACATGCAGCGGCGCGCCCTTGACCTCGAGGCGCACATGCAGCAGCCCGCGCTGCTCGAAGCGGTGGTCCGACACATCGTGGTGGCCATGGCCGAGCACCGGCCAGCGCGTCAGCAGCGCATTGCCATGCTCGCCGTGGCGGGTGACGGCATTGGTGCGGTAGACCGCCTCGTAGCCTGGCGGCGCCAGATGGGTCGCCTGGCCGACCCCGGGCCAGTTGGCAAAGCGGCGCTGCATCTGGCGATTGAAGCCGCGCACCTCCTGCAGGCAGACGACATCGGCCTCGAAGCCCTGCACCGCCTGCATCAGGTTGTGGATCTCCAGGCGGCTGGCCGGGCCCAGGCCCTGCACCCCCTTGTGGATGTTGTAGGTGACGACACGCAAGCTGGTCATGGCAGAAATCATGCCACGACAGCACTGGTCATGGGGCGGGCGGACGCCGTAAAATGCAAGATTACGGGCAGATGTCACCGGCAGGCCCCGAACCATTCCCCCACGACAAAGGTTGAAGAAGATGAGCGCAGTTCCCTCGATGTCCGACCGCGACGGCAAAATCTGGATGGACGGCCAGATGGTCGATTGGCGCGATGCCAAGGTCCATGTCCTGACCCACACCATGCACTACGGCTGCGGCGCTTTCGAGGGCGTTCGCGCCTACAACACCGTCAACGGTCCGGCCATCTTCCGCCTCGACGACCACACCGAGCGCCTGCTCAACAGCGCCAAGATCCTGCGCATGAAGGTGCCGTTCAGCAAGGAACAGCTGAACCAGGCCCAGGTCGACATCATCCGCGAGAACAAGCTCGAGAGCGGCTACATCCGCCCGCTGATCTGGATCGGTGACAAGAAGCTGGGCGTGTCCCCCAAGGGCAACACCATCCACGCCATGGTCGCGGCCTGGACCTGGGGCGCCTACCTCGGCGAAGACGGCATGAAGCGCGGCATCCGCGTCAAGACCTCTAGCTACACCCGCCACCACGTCAACATCACGATGACGCAGGCCAAGACGGTCAGCAACTACACCAACTCGATCCTGGCCAACACCGAAGCCACCGACGACGGCTACGACGAGGCGCTGCTGCTCGACGCCGCCGGCTTCGTCTCCGAAGGCTCCGGTGAGAACATCTTCATCGTCAAGAACGGCGTCATCTACACGCCCGACCTGTCGGCCGGAGCACTCAACGGCATCACGCGCAACACCGTGTTCCAGATCGCCAAGGATCTGGGCATTGAAGTGGTGCAAAAGCGCATCACCCGCGACGAGGTCTACATCGCCGACGAAGCCTTCTTCACCGGCACCGCCGCCGAAGTGACCCCGATCCGCGAACTCGACCGCATCGAGATCGGCTGCGGCAGCCGCGGCCCGATCACCGAGAAGATCCAGTCGGCCTACTTCGACATCGTCAACGGCCGCAACCCCAAATACGCCCACTGGCTGACCAAGGTCTGAGGAGCCCGACGATGAGCAAGCCGATCGAACTGTCCGCGCACGACCTCAACGGCAATGGTGGCGTGTTCTGCCCCAGCCCGAAGGCCGACATGAAGCTGTGGAACAGCCACCCGCGCGTTTTCCTCGACATCGCCAAGACCGGCAAGGCCAAGTGCCCCTACTGCGGCACGGTCTACCAGCTCAAAGCTGGTGAAGTCGTCGGCCACGGCCACTGACTCCCGCCGCCCGGCCCAGGCTGGGCGCGGACAATAGAAAGGCGCAGCCGATGGCTGCGCCTTTCTGCCTTCCAGCCACCCGATCGGGTGACTGCCATCCGGTCAGTGGGAGCGGATCATGGTGCCGTAGGCCTCCTCGCTCAGGATCTCGAGCAGCATCGCGTGCGGCACCCGGCCGTCGATGATGTGGACCGAGTTGCAGCCGCTGTGCGCAGCCTCCAGCGCACCGGCAATCTTCGGGATCATGCCGCCCGAGATCGTGCCGTCGGCGATCAACGCATCGACCTCGACCGCGCTCAGGTTGGTCAGCAGCTCGCCGGCCTTGTCGAGCACGCCACGGATATTGGTCAGCAGCAGCAGCTTCTCGGCGCGCAGCACGGTGGCCAGTCGCGCCGCGACCACGTCGGCGTTGATGTTGTAGCTCTCGCCGTCCTCGCCGAAGCCGATCGGGCTCACGACCGGGATGAAGCCGGCGTCCTCGAGCGACTTGACCACGCTCGGATCGATGCTGACGATATCGCCGACCTGGCCGATGTCATGCTCGAGCGCCGGGTCCTGCTGGTCGAGCAGCTTGAGCTTCTTGGCCTTGATCAGGCCGCCATCGCGCCCGGTCAGGCCGACCGCCTTGCCGCCGGCGCGGTTGATCATGCCGACGATGTCCTGCTGCACCTCGCCGCCGAGCACCCACTCGACCACCTCCATGGTCTCGGCATCGGTCACGCGCATGCCCTGGATGAACTGGCCCTGCTTGCCCAGGCGCTTGAGCAGGCCCTCGATCTGCGGGCCGCCGCCATGCACCACGACCGGATTGATGCCGACCAGCTTGAGCATCACCACGTCCTCGGCAAAGGCCTGCTGCAGCGCGGGATCGGTCATCGCGTTACCGCCGTACTTGATCACCATGGTCTTGCCGTGGAACTGACGGATATAGGGCAGCGCCTGCGCGAGGATCTCGGCCTTGTCGCGAGACTGGACATGGGACAGGTCGTGAGGAATATGGGTCATGGCTGATGCTTGGATTGGATGGAATACGGAGCAAATTGTGCCGGAAACAAGCGACCCCATCCGTCATGAAATCTTCACAGGCCAAAGGTCTTGCACCATGCGACACTAGACGCCGTACCAGCGAATGACCCGACATGAACCCGACCGAAGTCGAACTCAAGCTGCTGCTGCCAGGTGCTGACGCGCTGGCCGTGGAGCAGACCCTCACCCTCATCCCCGCGCTGGCGGCCGGCACGCTGCGCCGGCAATGGCTCTGGAACCGCTACTACGACACCGCGCAACAGGGCCTGCGCCAGCAACGCAGCGCACTGCGCCTGCGCTGCGTGAGCGACCAGCCCTGGCCCGAGACCGATCCGGGACAGTCGCCAAGCGGTGAGTGGATCCAGACCTTCAAGACCGCCGGCCTCTCGCGCGGCGGCCTGAGCCAGCGCGGCGAATGGGAAAGCGCGGTGGCCAGCGGCGAGCTCGACCGAGCGGCACTGGCGGCCACGCCCTGGTCGACCTTCGACCCCGAGGGCGAACTGTTCGACCAGCTCCAACCCTGCTTCGACACCCGCTGCCGCCGCACCACCTGGCTGCTGCAGCAGGCCGACGGTAGCCGGATCGAGGTCGCTCTCGACTGCGGCGAGATCGCTGCTGCCGGCCAGGTGCTGCCCCTGCTCGAACTCGAGCTAGAACTGCAGGCCGGCACGCCGCAAGCGCTGTTCGAGCTGGCGCAACAGATCGCCCGCGAGATCGCGGTGCTGCCCTGCGACGCCAGCAAGGCCGAGCGCGGCTATGCGCTGGCCCAGGGCCTGGTCCATGTCCCGGCGCGGGCGCGCGCCACCCATCTGCCGGCCGGCGTGAGCCCCCTGGCAGCCGCGCAGCAAGCCATGGGCGAGATGCTCGAGCAGTTCACGCGCAACCTGGCGGGCCTGCTGCAGGGCGACGACCCTGAGCTGGTGCACCAGGCACGCGTCGCCTGGCGGCGCTGGCGCAGCGCGGAACGACTGTTCCGGCCCTGGCTGAGCGAACTGGCGCCACGCGAAGCGCTGCGCCCCTTGCTCGACGCGCTGGGCCAGCTGCGCGATCTCGACGTGGCCTGCAGCGAGACCCTGCCCGCCTGGAGCGCGGCCTATGCCGAGGGCGACCCGGCGCGGCTCGAGCTCGCGCGCCAGGTGCAGAAACAAATGGCTGCGGCCAGCCAGGTCCAGCGCGAGTCGGCACGCACCCTGCTGGCCCAACCCGGCACCGGACTGGGCCTGCTCGGGCTGGCGCATTGGCTGCACGCGCTGTCGGACGCCACCGCGACACAGGAGACCAGACAGCGCAAGGCCGACCGCGACTGGGCCAGGGAGCGCAGCGTGCGCCTGCTGAGCCGGCTGCAGCGCTCGGTCGAGCACTCGAGCCGCGCCAAGGCCAGCGAACCCGAGCAGCACCAGACCCGGCTGTTGGCCAAGCGGGTGCGCTACAGCGTGGAAACCCTGCTCGACCTCTTGCCCGAGAAGAAGGCTGGCCGCTGGCTGCGCGAGTCGAGCCGGGTGCAAAGCCGCATCGGGGCCGAGCGCGACCTGCTGCGCGCGATCGAGCTGCTACAGCAGACCGCTGCCGGCAGCGGCCTGCTCGAATTCCTGCGTGGCGTGGCGGCAGCACGCCACCACGGCTGAGCCTGCGGCGGGTAAAATCCGTCCATCTTCACTGACCTGTCAGCCTCTGGATCTACACCATGAACCGCTGCCTACTCACATGCCCACCAAGCACCCGCTGAAGGCGGCCTGCGCCGCCGCGCTGATCCTGCTGCCCGCGCTGTCCTGGGCACAGCCGGCAACCGACCAGCTGCAGCGCCAGTTCCCCGACCAGGCAAGACGCGGCGTGCTGCGCGTGACGGCACCACCCGACATCCTGCTCGACGGCAAGCCGGACCGGCTCTCGCCGGGCGCGCGCATCCGCAGCACCGATCGCCGCATCGTGCTGCCCCAGCAACTGGTCGGGCAGGAACTGCAGGTCAACTACCGGCGCGAGAGCCTGGGCCTGGTGCACGAGGTCTGGCTGCTGACCCCGGCCGAGCAGGCCGAGCACCGCGCCGGCAAGGGCGACGGGGTACAGCGCAACTACCGCTTCGCCTCCGAAGCCGACCCGTCGGCCAACTGACACCCGCAGGTGCTTGAGCACCTGCCCTCTCCTCCCACCGCAGACCGGCCGTTGATTGCCGGCCTGCTTGTTGCATTTTTCCGCCACTACCTGCCATGAGCAAAAAAGTCTTCATCAAAACCTTCGGCTGCCAGATGAACGAGTACGACTCGGACAAGATGGCCGACGTGCTGGGCGCCGCCCAGGGCTACGAGCCAACCCAGGACATCGAGCAGGCCGACCTGATCCTGTTCAACACCTGCTCGGTACGGGAGAAGGCACAGGAAAAGGTGTTTTCCGACCTGGGCCGCGTCAAGCACCTGAAGGAAAAAGGCGTGCTGATCGGCGTCGGCGGCTGCGTCGCAAGCCAGGAAGGCGACGAGATCATCAAGCGCGCGCCCTATGTCGACGTCGTGTTCGGCCCGCAGACCCTGCACCGCCTGCCCGAGCTGCTCGAAGCGCGCACCGCCAAGGCCCGGCCACAGGTCGACATCAGCTTCCCCGAGATCGAGAAGTTCGACCACCTGCCGCCGGCCAAGGTCGAGGGCGCCAGCGCCTTCGTCTCGATCATGGAAGGCTGCAGCAAGTACTGCAGCTACTGCGTCGTGCCCTACACGCGCGGCGAGGAATTCAGCCGCCCGTTCGAGGAAGTGCTGGTCGAGGTCGCCGGCCTGGCCGACCAGGGCGTGAAGGAAGTCACGCTGCTGGGCCAGAACGTCAACGCCTACCGCGGCAAGATGGGCGATACGGACGAGATCGCCGACTTCGCGCTGCTGCTCGAATATGTCGCCGAGATCCCCGGCATCGAGCGCATCCGCTACACCACCAGCCATCCGAACGAGTTCACGCCGCGCCTGATCGAGGCCTACGCGAAGATCCCGAAGCTGGTCAGCCACCTGCACCTGCCGGTCCAGCATGGCAGCGACCGCATCCTGATGGCGATGAAGCGCGGCTACACCGCGATGGAGTACAAGAGCACGATCCGCAAGCTGCGCGCGATCCGCCCCGACCTGTCGATGAGCAGCGACTTCATCGTCGGCTTCCCCGGCGAGACCGAGGAGGATTTCCAGAAGATGATGAAGCTGATCGAGGATGTCGGCTACGACAACAGCTTCAGCTTCATCTTCAGCCCGCGCCCCGGCACGCCGGCGGCCAACCTGCCCGACGATACGCCGCACGAGATCAAACTGCGCCGGCTACAGGAAGTCCAAGCCGCGCTGGAACAGAACATCCAGCGGATCAGCCAGAGCCGAGTCGGCACCGTGCAGCGCATCCTGGTCGAGGGCCCATCGCGCAAGAATCCGGCCGAACTGATGGGCCGTACCGAGTGCAACCGCATCGTCAACTTCGACGGCGGCCCGAACGGCGCACGCCTGATCGGCCAGATGCTGGACGTGAAGATCACGCTGGCCTACCCGCACTCGCTGCGCGGCGAGGTGCTGCTGCGGGAAACGGCAGCAGCCTGAAAGCGGCTGCCTCAGATCCGGCAGTTGGCCGGGACATACTTGTTGTTGGCGGCAGCAGAGACCTTGCAGGTCCAGGTGATCGGGCTGCCGACCGACACGCTGGGCTCCAGCGTGAAGACCACATTGTTAGCCAGGTTGCCCATCGTCACGGTGATCTTGCCAGTGGCGGTGTCGCAGTCAATGCTATCGACATCGGTGTAATAAGTGGTTCCGACATTGCCCACCCGGACTGAACTGCTTACGGCTTTGTTGACGCCCTGGCAGACGGATGCCGAGTCGATGGTGCCGCCATTGGAACTGATGTTTTCCGATACGGTGGTCTTCATGCTGGCAGCGAAGTTGAGACCTTCGCTGACCCGGGCCCGCACCGTGTAGTCGGAATAGGCCGGCAGCGCAACGGCAGCCAGGATGCCAATGATCGCGACCACGATCATGAGCTCGATCAGCGTGAAGCCCTGCTCGACTTGGCGGTGTACGGTTTTCATAGCGGACCCTAGCTCCAAGAACGGCGGTTGGAATGGCCTGACATGGCCCAAGGGGAAAACGGCCGCCTCCGTGGCGGCCGTTTTCACTACCACAATAAGAAACCTAAATCAAACAGTCTTGACGCGGCAGGAGCTAGGCATGTATTTTGCTTTTGCATCATCTGCAACAGTACAAGCCCATGTGATGGGGGATCCTGCAGTGGCAGTGGGGGTCAAGGAAAACACCACACTACCAGCGTTAGCTTTCATCGTAATGGTGATACGACCAGGTTTTGTTGCAGTGTTGTCACAATCCCAGGATGCGATGTTGTCTGTTGCTGCAGTCGCAGTGACACCGTCACACAAGCCTGTCTTCGATGCAGTCACGCCACCATTGCTGGCAATGTTTTCGGAGACTGTGGCCTTGATGCTGTCAGCAAAAGTCAAGCCTTCCGTAACACGGGCCCGGATCGTGTAGTCCGAGTAGGCAGGCAAGGCGATTGCCGCCAAGATGCCGATGATCGCGACCACGATCATCAGTTCGATCAGCGTAAAGCCGCGTTGGGCTTGCTGTTTCAGGCTCTTCAAATTCTTCATGACGACCTCCGGGATTGATTGAACCAAATTGCTCGAGACGATTGCCAAGCAAGGACATTCTTGCATCAGCCAGACCAAGAGTGAAGACCCCTCCTAGAAAAATTCACCATTTCTGCCACAATTTCTTGAACATCAGGCAGAGCTGCTGCGGTGGCCTGGTGGCCTTCCCGATGAACTTCCCTCCGGTCGCCGCGAGAGGCGACTACAGCAACGTTCACGATCAGACACATGGTTTGCTGACGCGTGACAGCTGCCCAGCTGGCATGCCGTTCGTGCTGGTGAAGGGTGCAGACAAGCGGGGACTTCGCCCGCGGGTGGCGAGGACCCGTGGGAAGCTGTGGCAGCCTGAAACCCGGATGAAGGGCAAGCTGATCACGCGTGCCCTGAGCGAGCGGCACGCCGTCTCGATTGCGCCATCAAGGCCCGCCGCGCCAAGTAGCGAGAGACCTGCCACAAGGATCTCCATCGCCATGCACAAACTGGTGGCGCACCCAAGAGGTACAGCAAGGACAAGACCGAGCCAGGACCGCTGTATCCGCCGACCTGATGCTGCAGGCCGAATACGCCCGAGCGAGTGAGCGATGCCCTGCCCGCCTTACCCGCTGGCTGCGATAATGTCCCGACGGAGTGGTACTGGGTCAAGGCCGAAATGGATGTGCACGCCACCATCGACCTCGACCGCATGAAAACCTTCCTAGCCCACTGGGCAAGCTCTGAACCATGGAGAACGGGGTGAAGTCCCTAGCTACGCCATCGTCCGGCCCATGCATTCATGCTGAGGTAAGCCAATGAAACTGACAGAAGAGTCCATGAAGAATCTGGAAGCCGGCATCCCCAGGCTGGCCGAAGGCGCTTTTCAGCGTGCTTATTACCAGGCGTTGACCAGCAGCGGCATGGTCCTGCGCGCGGTCAATGGCCAGTTGGTTGAAACCCATGCGGACGGCACCGAAACCGTGATTCGTGCCATTCATCATCCGGTACAAGTCAAGGTTGGGGCCAGGTTCAAGCTCAAGCGTCGGGACACTACGGCCTGATGACTGCGGTACAACCCAGGCTACGCATGTTTGCAGGCCCGAACGGTTCGGGCAAGAGCACCTTGAAGGAGGTGCTGGACCCCGACTGGCTGGGCGTCTATGTCAATGCAGATGACATCGAGGCTGATGTTCGCCAGCGTGGATTTCTGGCACTGGGAGACTTTGGCGTGGAGACCTCGGAAGCAGAACTGCATGCCTTCTTCGCAGACTCGACACTGCTCAGGAAGTCGGGCCTCTTGGAGGAAGCGCTGCAGATCCGATTGCAGGATGGCCGCGTAGTCTTTGGCGCGGTTGCAGTCAATTCCTACTTTGCCTCGGTGCTGGTTGACTTCATCAGGCACGACCTGGTGCGGCGCCGAGTCTCGTTCACGTTCGAAACCGTCATGTCTGCGCATGCCAAGGTGGAGTTTTTCTGCCAGGCGCGCGAACAAGGGTTCAGAACCTATCTGTACTACGTGGCAACCGAAGATCCGGAGATCAACGTGTCACGGGTGGCGCACCGGGTCAGCATGGGCAAGCATGATGTCCCCAGAGAGAAAATCGTCGAGCGCTACCACCGCTCGCTGGAGTACCTGGCTGATGCCGTGATGTGCTCGGACAGGGCTTACGTGTTCGACAACTCGACCGCAGAGCGGGTCTGGGTCGCAGAGATCACTGACGGCGCTGATCTGGAGATGAAAACCGACTCGATGCCCTACTGGTTCAAGACCGCCTTGTTGGACAAGCTGGCGGCAGATGAGGCTGGGCAGGACTAGCCTGCAGCCTGTTTGAGGCTTGCAAGTTCTACGAGCTGTTTGCCAGCACGGAACTCAAGGGCGGGTGTGCCATCGTGAGCAACTGACCTGCCCAATGTAGCGGACTCAAGAGGCGAGCCAGTGGCTGCGTGACCAGCCAGAAACGAAAAAGCCCAGCTTGAAGGCCAGGCTAAGTCGTTGATTTGAATGGTAGGGCGTGGCGGACTTGAACCGACGACCAAAGGATTATGAGTCCTCTGCTCTAACCAACTGAGCTAACGCCCCGAACCAAGCTTTAAATTGTAGCGTCTACTTGCCGTGGCTCAGCGCGTTGCTGACCAGTTTCGCCGTGATGTCGACGATCTGGATCATGCGGTCGTAGGCCATGCGCTGCGGGCCGATCACGCCCAGGGTGCCGACCACCTCGCCGTTGACCGCATAGGGGGCGCTGACGACCGATAGCTCCTCGAACGGCACGACCTGGCTCTCGCCGCCGATGAAGATGCGCACGCCCTCGGCCTGGTTCGAGACCTCGAGCAGCCGCATCAGCTGGGTCTTCTGCTCGAACAGGTCGAACATCTTGCGCAGATGGCCCATGTCGCGCGAGAACTCGCTGACCGACAGCAGGTTGCGCTCGCCCGAGACGACCACGTCGTCCTGCTCCATGGCCTCGCTGCCGGCATCGACCGCCTTGACCATCAGCGAAGTGATTTCGCCGCGCAGCGCATCGACCTCGGTCTTGAGCCGCAGTCGCACCTCGTCCATCGCGAGTCCGGCGTAATGCGCGTTGAGGAAGTTGGCCGCCTCCTGCAGCTGCTGCTGGCTGTAGTCGGCCTGGGTGTGGATGATACGGTTCTGCACGTCGCCGTCGGGCGAGACCAGGATCACGAGCACGCGTCGCTCCGACAGGCTCAGGAACTCGATGTGGCGGAACACCGAGGGCCGGCGCGGCGTCATGACCACGCCGACGAATTGCGACAGGTTCGACAGCAGTTGCGCGGCCTGGCTCAGGACCTGGCGCGGTTGTTCGGCCGCCAGGCCAGGCCCGGCCAGGCCATCGACCACCGCCAGGCGCTCGCGCCGCACGGTCAGCATGGTGTCGACGAACAGGCGGTAGCCACGCGGGGTCGGAATGCGGCCGGCCGAGGTATGCGGACTCACGATCAGGCCGAGTTCCTCGAGGTCGCTCATGACGTTGCGCACCGTCGCCGGCGACAGCTCCAGCCCGGCCGCGCGCGAGAGCGTGCGCGAACCGACCGGCTCGCCGTCGGCGATGTAGCGCTCGACCAGGGTCTTGAGCAGCAGTTTGGAGCGGTCGTCTAACATGCAGGCCATTGTAGAAAAGCTTGTGATGTAATTTGAGGATGAATCTGCCCACATCAAGCCCGAGCCCCATGACAAGCCGGGCTGGCAAATCCCGCTTCCGCCACGTGGCGCTGGTGGGCAAGTATCACGCGGTCGGCTCGCGCGATGCGCTCGAGCGCATGGCGCATTTCCTGCACGCCATGGGCTGCGAGGTGTCGATCGAGCGCGAAACCGCGCAGAACACCGGCCTGACCCAGTACAACAGCCTATCGGCGAGCGGCATCGGTACCTCGTGCGACCTCGCGCTCGTGATGGGGGGCGACGGCACCATGCTCGGCATAGGGCGCAAGCTGGCGCGCTTCGGCATCCCGGTGGTCGGCATCAACCAGGGCCGACTCGGCTTCATCACCGACATCCCGTTCGCCGACTTCGAGACCCACCTGAGCCCGATCCTGCGCGGCGAATACGAGGAAGACCACCGCAGCCTGATCCACGCCAGCGTCTGGCGCGACGGTGACTGCGTGTTCGACACCGTCGCGATCAACGACGTGGTGGTCAACCGCGGCGGCGCACCGAGCATGATCGAGCTGCGCGTCGAGGTGGATGGCCGCTTCGTCGCCAACCAGCGCGCCGACGGCCTGATCATCGCCTCGCCGACCGGCTCGACCGCCTATACCCTGTCGGTGGGCGGTTCGCTGTTGCATCCGGCCATCGATGGCTGGATCATGGCGCCGATCGCGCCGCACACGCTGTCGAACCGCCCGATCGTGCTGCCGGCCAGCGGCGAGATCGCGCTGGTGCTGGTCAACGGACGCGATGCCAGCGCCAACTTCGACATGCAGACTTTCACCAGCCTGTTGCATGGAGATCGTATAACGGTGCGGCGTGCGCCCTACAAGCTCTGCCTGCTGCATCCCGTGGGCTGGAGCTATTTCGATACCTTGCGCAAGAAACTGCACTGGAATGAAGGAATGACCACATGAGCCTGCGCCGCATGTCCCTGCGCGATTTCGTGATCGTGCGGGCCCTGGACCTGGAGCTCGAGAACGGTTTCACCGTGCTGACCGGCGAGACCGGCGCCGGCAAGTCGATCCTGATCGACGCGCTGCAGTTCGCCCTCGGCGCGCGCGCCGATGCCGGCGTGGTGCGCGAGGGCGCGCCGCGCTGCGAGATCGCCGCGGAGTTCGACCTGTCCGAGCTGGCGCAGCGCTGGCTGGACGAGAACGGCTTTGCGGTCGAGCCCGGCGAGCCGCTGCTGCTCAAGCGCAGCCTGGACAGCCAGGGCCGCAGCCGGGCCTGGATCAACGGCGGCGCGGCAACGGTGGCCCAGCTCAAGAGCCTGGCCGAGGAGCTGGTCGACATCCATGGCCAGCATGCCTGGCAGAGCCTGACGCGGCCCGACACGGTGCGCCAGCTGCTCGATGACTACGGCCGCATCCCGGGCGGCGAACTGCGCGGACTCTGGGCCAGCTGGCGCCAGGCGCTGCAGGCGCTCGAGCAGGCGCAGCAGCAGCAGGCCACCTTGCAGCAGGAGCGCGAGCGCCTGCAATGGCAGCTCGGCGAGCTGGCCAAGCTGGCGCCAGCCGAAGGCGAATGGGAGGAGCTCAATCTGCAGCATGGCCGGCTGTCACATGCGCAAGGACTGATGGATGCCGCTCGCAACGCGCTGCTGGCGCTCGACGAGGAGGACGGCGGCGCGACCCAGCTGCTGCACCGGGCCCTGCAGGCGCTACAGGAACAGCAGCATATCGAGCCGCGCTATGGCGAGATCGCGGCCGTGCTGCAGGGCGCGCTGGCCCAGGTCGAGGATGCCTGCCACGACCTGCAGCACCATGCCGATCCGACCGAGCTCGACCCGGCCGCGCTCGAGGCGCTCGACCAGCGGCTGTCGCTGTGGTTGTCGCTGGCCAGGCGCTTTCGCTGCCAGCCCGAGGAGCTACCCGAGCGGCTGGCCCAGTGGCAGCGCCAGCTCGCCGAGCTCGACCGCAGCAGCGACCTCGATGCGCTGCAGCAGGCCGAGCAGCGCGCCCAGCAGGCCCTGCTCAAGGCAGCCAGGAAGATCAGCGCCGCGCGCGAACAGGCGGCCGGGCAGCTGTCGCAGGCCATCACGGCGGCGATGCAGGGCCTGGGCATGGCAGGCGGGCGCTTCGAAGCCAAGCTGGTGCCGCTGCCCGAACCCCAGGCACATGGGCTGGAAAACGTCGAGTTCCTGGTCGCTGGCCATCCAGGCAGCACGCCGCGGCCGGTCGGCAAGGTCGCTTCCGGCGGCGAGCTCTCGCGCATCGCACTGGCGATCTCGGTCACGACCAGCCAGCTCGGCCAGGCGCCAACGCTGATCTTCGACGAGGTCGACAGCGGCATCGGTGGCGCGGTGGCCCAGACCGTGGGCCGGCTCATGAAGCAGCTGGGACAGGACCGCCAGGTGCTGGCAGTGACCCACCTGCCCCAGGTGGCGGCGAGCGCCGACCAGCATCTGTTCGTCTCCAAGCGGCAGGATGATCAAGGCACGGCGAGCGAGGTGCGCGCGATCTCGGACGAGACCCGCGTGCAGGAACTCGCACGCATGCTGGGCGGCGACAAGCTGTCGGACGCGTCACTGGCCCATGCCCGCGAGATGCTGCTGCCATGAGACAGAAATCCACCATGCAGCTGGTGCTGATCACCGGCATGTCGGGCTCGGGCAAGTCGGTGGCGCTGCACGCGCTCGAGGACGCGGGCTTCTACTGCGTCGACAACCTGCCACCCGAACTGCTGGAAGCCTTCATCGCGATCGAGCACGGCTACCGGGCCAACCGGGTCGCGATCGCGATCGACGTGCGCAGTGCGAAATCGCTGCCCGGCATGCCGGCGCAGATCCACAAGCTGCGCAAGGGCGGGCAGCCGCTGACCGTGCTGTTCCTCGATGCGACCACCGACACCCTGGTGCGGCGCTTCTCCGAGACGCGCCGGCTGCATCCGCTGTCGCGGCGTGACAACCAGGACCAGCGCCGCGCCCTGATCGAGGCGATCGAGCATGAGCGTGACCTGCTGTCCGAGCTGCGCGAGTATTCGCTCGTGATCGACACCAGCCAGCTCAAGGCCTCGCATCTACGCACCGAAGTGCGCAAGCTGCTCGACCATGAGCCGAATTCGCTGACGCTGGTGTTCGAGTCCTTCGGCTTCAAGCGCGGCGTGCCGATGGACGCCGACTTCGTGTTCGACGTGCGCATGCTGCCGAATCCGCATTACGAGCCCGAGCTCAGGCCGCTGACCGGGCTCGACAAGCCGGTGGCCGACTACCTGAGCGTGGAGCCCGAGGTGCAGGCGATGCAGGCCCAGATCATCGATTTCGTCGAACGCTGGCTGCCGTCGATGGTGCGCGACCATCGCAGCTATGTCACGATCGCGATCGGCTGCACCGGTGGCCAGCATCGCTCGACCTACCTGGTCGAGGAACTCTCGATGCACTTCTCGCAGCGCTGGACGGTGCGCAGTCGCCACCGCGAACTCGACGCGATCAAGCACGCCGGACCCTGAAGCCGATAGCGGCAGCCCGCCGCTGCGGGGCAGCCCGTCTCAGGCCGGCAACAGGCGCTCGAGCAGGCTGCGCAGCGGTGCAGGCAGGCCGAGGTCGAGGTCGGCCTGCCGCCTGACCCAGAGCCCTGGAGCCGCCTGAGCAGCAGGCCCCGGACCGGCTGCGTCCTGCCGCAGCGCCGAGGCATCGAGCTCGAGCGGACGCAGCACCAGATCGCGGTGCGTGAGGGCGTGACGCAGGGCTTCATGCTCCCGGCGCAAGGCCGGCTCGCCGCCGAACGCGGCCAGGCCTTCGGCGCGCGAGCCATAGGTCGGCAGGCTGTAGAGGCCGGCCCAGATGCCTTCGGCCGGGCGGCGTTCCAGCCACACCGCACCATCGGGCCGGCGCAGCAGCAGCCACCACCATTCGACCGTGCTGCGCTTGAGCTTGCGCGTGCGGACCGGGAATTCCGCGGTCCTGCCCTGCGCGCTGGCCAGGCACAGACCGGCGCCGGGACAGGCCGAGCAATCCGGCTTGCTGCGCGAGCACAGGCTGGAGCCGAGGTCCATCAGGCCCTGGGTCCAGGCGACCATCTCGTCGTGGCTCGGTGCGGCGGGCAGCAGATCCTGCGCCAGCGCCCAGAGCCGGCGCTCCTGCGCCAGCGATGCCAGGTCGCCGTCGAAGGCCAGCAGGCGCGACAGCACCCGCTTGACGTTGCCGTCGAGAATCGAGATCCGCTCGCCGAAGCAGAAGGCCGCGATCGCCGCCGCGGTCGAGCGGCCGATGCCAGGCAGGGTCTGCAACTGCTCGGCGCTGGCCGGGAAGGCGCCGCCCCATTGCTCGACCACGGCCTGGGCGCAACGATGCAGGTTGCGCGCGCGGCTGTAGTAGCCCAGCCCGCTCCAGAGCGCCAGCACCGCCTCCTGCGGCGCGGCGGCCAACGCACGGACATCGGGAAAACGCTCGAGGAAGCGCGAGTAATAGCCCAGCACCGTCGTGACCTGGGTCTGCTGCAGCATGATCTCGGACAGCCAGACCCGGTAGGGATCGCGCGTGCCCTGCCAGGGCAGGCCGCTGCGGCCATGGCTACGCTGCCACTGAACCAGGCGCGGGAAGAACAGCAGGGGCGAGGCGGTCGGCGAGGAGTCGGAAGCAGCGAGCGGCATGAAGAAGGACGAGGTAGTCAGAAGGTCTGGCAATCGGGGCAGAAGAAGGTCGAACGCTGCCCCTGGCGCAGGGTGCGGATGGTAGCGCCGCAGGCGCGGCAGGGCTGGCCCGCGCGGTCGTAGACCATGGCCTCGAGCTGGAAATAGCCGGACTTGCCCTCGGCGCTGGAGAAATCCTTCAGCGTGCTGCCGCCCTGCTCGAGCGCGCGCGCCAGCACCGCGCGGATCGCGCCATGCAGGCGCTCGGCCCGGACCCGGCTCAGACCCGAGGCGCGCAAGGTGGGCCGGATGCCGGCCGCGAACAAGGCCTCGGAGGCATAGATATTGCCGACCCCGACCACGATATCGCCGGCCAGCAGCACCTGCTTGATCGCCGAACGGCGCGCCTTGAGCGCCTGCCAGAACGCGAGCGGATCGAAATCGGGCCCGAGCGGCTCGACGCCCAGATGGCCCAGCAGCTTGCGCGCGACCGGATCGGCTTCGGATTCGGCCCAGACCACGGCGCCGAAGCGGCGCGGGTCATGCAGCCGCAAGCAGCCGCGACTGGTGACGAGCTCGAAATGGTCATGCGGGCCGGCCGCTGGCAACTGGTCGGCAAAGGCCAGGCTGCCCGACATGCCGAGGTGGATCAGCAGCAGGCCCTGATCGAGGTCGAGCAGCAGATATTTGCCGCGCCGACGCACTTGCAACACCTGGCGCCCCTGCAGCGCCGCCGGCGCTATGCCCAGGGGCCAGCGCAGGGGCTTGCCCATGGAGGCGGCCTCGATGCGGGCGCCGGCGATGCGGTCGGCAAAGCTCAGCCGGGTGACTTCGACTTCGGGCAATTCAGGCATGGGAACTGATGGAACGCAGGGTCGGACGGGAGAACGGGCTTCCATTATCATGGGCCGATGGACCGCTCTGCTCTGACGCGCCCCTGCGCACAATCCTCGACCTCCTGCACGGCATCCCCGATGACGGGCGGGATGCGGGCTTCCATCGGCGCCGCCCTGGCGCTGGCGCTGCTGGCCGGAAGCGGCTCGGCGCAGGCAGCCAATCCCAAGTCGTCAGCCCAGCCCCAGACGCCATCCACGCTGAAGACACCGGCCGATTCGGGCATGGGCGGCGAGCTGCTCTACCAGCTGCTGATCAGCGAGCTGCAGATCACCCAGGGCCAGCCCGGCGCGGGCTTCAGCCTGACCCTCGATGCGGCGCGCAAGAGCCGGCGAACCGAACTGTTCCAGCGCGCGATCCAGATCGCCTTGCAGGCAAGGTCGGGCGAATCCGCGCTGCAGGCCGCACGCGCCTGGACCGAGGCACAACCGCGTTCACCCGAAGCACAGCGCGTGGTGCTGCAGCTCGCGCTGGCGCTGGACCGCCCAGCCGACATTGCCCAGCCGTTGCGCTCGCTGCTGCGCCTGACCGCGGCCGCCGAGCGCCAGCCCCTGATCCAGGCGCTGCCGCAGATGATGGCGCGGCTGAACGACAAGACGGCAGCCCTGCAGGCCGTGGCCCCGCTGCTGAAGGAGGCCAGCAAACAGCCGACCCAGGCCATGGCGGCCTGGACCAGCCTGGGCCGGCTGCAGCTCGCGGCGGGACAGAAGGACCGAGCCCTCGAATCGGCACAGCAGGCAATGGCCAAGGATCGCCAGTCGGCGCTGCCCGCCTGGCTCGCACTGGGACTGCTCGAGCAGCGCCAGCCGGGCTCCGATGCCCTGGTGCAACGCTGGCTGGCACGCGTTGACGGCGAAGAAGCGACCCGGGTCCGGCTCGAATACACCCGGCTGCTGATCGAGCAAAAACGCCACTCCGACGCCCGGGCACAGCTGAACCTGCTGACGCGCGAGCAGGCCTCGATGGCCCAGGTCTGGCTGCTCGACGGCCTGCTGTACTTGCAGCTCGAGCAGCTCGAGCAGGCGACCAGCTCGCTGCAGCGCTACCTGGCCGTGGCCTCCAGCGAAGCGGGACAGAACGGCCGGGCCCAGGCCCAGCTGCTGCTGTCGCAGATCGCCGAAAAGCAGGGCAAGCTGGAAGATGCACTGGCCTGGCTGGACCGGATCGAGGGCCAGGAAGCCCAGGCCGCCGTGCAATCGCGCCGCGCGCTGCTGCTGGCACGCGCCGGCCGGCTCGACGAGGCACGCGCGCTGCTGCGCGGACTGCCGGCCGACAACCCGACCGACGAACGCCGCAAGCTGGTGGCCGAGGCCCAGCTGCTGCGCGAGCTCGGACATTATGTCGAAGCGCTGCAGGTCTACGAGGAGGCGACGCAGCGCTTTCCGCAGGATGCCGACCTGGCCTACGAGCGCGCCATGGTGGCGGAAAAAGCGGGCCGAACCGATGAAATGGAGCGCCTGCTGCGCGAGCTGATCGCGCGCGCGCCCGACTACGGCCATGCCTACAACGCGTTGGGCTATTCGCTCGCCGACCGCAACCAGGATCTCGCACAGGCGCGCGAACTGATCAACCGTGCCGTCGCGCTGATTCCCGACGATCCCTTCATCCAGGACAGCCTGGGCTGGGTCGAGTTCCGGCTCGGCAACCTGGCCGAAGCCCGGCGCATCCTGCAAGCCGCCTTCGAGCGCAGGGCCGACCCCGAGATCGCCGCCCACCTGGGCGAAGTGCTATGGACCGAAGGCCAGCGGGAGGCGGCACTGCGCGTCTGGCGCCAGGGCCTGCAGCAGCAGGCGGACAATGAAACCCTGCTGCGCACCCTGCAGCGCCTGCAAGTCAAGCCGTGACCAGCCACCCGGGCAAGGCCAGGCTGCCAGGCTGGCTGCTGGCGGCGAGCCTGCTACTGGTCACGGGTTGCGCCAGCCCGCCGCTGGCGGCACCGGTGACAACTGGTGCCAGCGAGCAGGCCAGTCAAGGTCCCTGGAGCGGACGGCTTTCGCTGCAGGTCGACAGCGAGCCGCCGCAAGGCTTCCATGCCGGCTTCGAACTGCTCGGCAATGCACAGGCGGGTGAACTCAGGCTCTATTCACCGCTGGGTTCGGCGCTCGCGAGCGCGCGCTGGAGCGCAGATTCCGCCTGGCTGCTGCGCGGCGACGAACAGCGCGCCTACCCCGACCTGGCGACGCTGACCGCCGCCTTGACCGGTGCTGCGCTGCCGGTCAGCGAGCTGTTCCAGTGGCTGCAGGGCCATCCGGCCCAGCCGCCAGGCTGGACGGTGCAACTCGGCCCGGCCGACGGCCGGATGCTGGCCCGCCGGCTGGAACCGGCCCCGAGCGCGACGCTGCGCCTGATACTCGACCGCCCGCAACCCTGAAATCCATTCACTGATATATGTCGCTGCGTCAATTGCTGGACGTGCCTGCGCCGGCCAAGCTCAACCTGTTCCTGCACATCACCGGCCGCCGGGCCGACGGCTACCACCTGCTGCAATCGGTCTTCATGCTGATCGACTGGTGCGATACCCTGCATTTCGAGCGGCGCGCGGGCGGCGCGATCAGCCGCGAGGATATCGGTGGCAGCGGCCCGGCCCTGCCTGCCAACGATCTGGTCGTGCGCGCCGCGCAGGCACTGCAGCGCGCCAGCGGCTGCGAATGGGGCGCGCATATCGCGCTCGACAAGCAGATTCCGCAGGAAGCCGGCATGGGCGGCGGCTCGAGCGACGCGGCCAGCTGCCTGCTGGCGCTGAATCGACTCTGGGGCCTGGACCTGCCACTCGAGCAGCTGCTGCAGATCGGGCTGCAGCTGGGCGCCGATGTGCCTTTCTTCCTGGGCGGTGACAACGCCTGGGTCGAGGGTATCGGCGAGCAATTGACCCCGGTGACGCTGCCCGCTGGCAACTTCATCGTGCTCAAGCCGCCGACCGGCGCCTCGACGCCGAAAATTTTTCAGAGCCCGGCTCTCAAACGCGATAGTTTGTGCTCTACAATGCGAGACTTCGTTGCAAGCGCTAGTGTTTTCAATTATGGACACAACGACCTGCAGCCGGTTGCAATCAATCTTTGCCCCGACATAAAAATCGGACTGGATTGGTTAAAAAACCAGAATCTTTCTGGTACAATGACTGGCTCAGGCAGCGCGCTGTTTGCACCGACAAGTCAGGCAAGCAAGGTAGACATTACCACATTGCCTCCTGGTTGGATAGCAAGAAGCTGCAAAAATTTGTTTGAACATCCTCTCAAACAATGGCGAAAATAGAGTACAATCTCTTTCGTTGTTTGTGAAGAGCAGATGACAAACAGAACTGCATTCGGTCTGTAGTGAAAACTGCAAACCCATGTAGGGGAGTCGCCAAGTTGGTCAAGGCATCGGATTTTGATTCCGACATGCGAGGGTTCGAGTCCTTCCTCCCCTGCCAAATTTATTGTTAGTAAACACACAACGCGGCCTTAAAGGGCCGCATTGTGTTTCTGAAGACCAACATTCTGCCGGGTTCTCCATGCAAATCACCACGCCAGTGCAATCGCCGGATTTCATGATTTTCACGGGCAATGCCAACCCGGCACTCGCCGCAGAGATTGCCCAGCAACTCGGCACCACCCTGGGCCAGGCCGCCGTGGGTCGCTTCTCCGATGGCGAGGTGACGGTCGAGATCAACCAGAACGTCCGTGCCCGCGAAGTGTTCGTCGTCCAGTCGACCTGTGCGCCGACCAACGACAACCTGATGGAGCTCATCATCATGGTCGATGCGCTCAAGCGCGCCTCGGCCGAGCGCATCTCGGTGGTGATCCCCTACTTCGGCTATGCGCGCCAGGACCGTCGTCCGCGCTCGAGCCGGGTGCCGATCACGGCCAAGGTGGTGGCCAACATGCTGCAGGCCGTCGGCGTGCATCGCGTGATGACCATGGACCTGCACGCTGACCAGATCCAGGGCTTCTTCGACATCCCGGTCGACAACGTCTACGCCTCGCCGGTGCTGCTGGGTGACCTGCGCTCCAAGAACTACGAGGACCTGCTGGTCGTCTCGCCCGACGTGGGCGGCGTGGTGCGCGCCCGTGCGATCGCCAAGCAGCTCGGCTGCGACATGGCCATCATCGACAAGCGCCGTCCCAAGGCCAACGTGTCGGAAGTCATGCATGTGATCGGCGACATCGAAGGCCGCAACTGCGTGATCATGGACGACATGATCGACACCGCCGGCACGCTGGTCAAGGCGGCCGAGGTGCTCAAGGAGCGCGGTGCCAAAAAGGTCTATGCCTACTGTACCCACCCGGTCTTCTCGGGTCCGGCCATCGAGCGCATCGCCAAGGGCAACGCCCTCGACGAAGTGGTCGTGACCAACACCATTCCCTTGAATGCGGCCGCCCAGGCCTGCGCCAAGATCCGCCAGGTTTCCGTGGCACCGCTGATGGCCGAGGTCATCCAGCGCATCGCCAACGGCGACTCGGTGATGGATTTGTTCGCCGAATCGAACTGATTCGATGACAAAAAGCAGCGTCCACGCGAGTGGGCGCTTTTTCTGTTGGGGGCCGCTGGTCGCGGATGGCCCCTCTTTAAGGTAGATATCATGCAATTCACCGCTTTTGAGCGCTCCAAGCAGGGCACGGGTGCGAGCCGCCGCCTGCGCAACACCGGCCGTACCCCCGGCATCGTCTTCGGCGGCACCACTGCCCCGGCCGTGATCGAACTCGATCACAACAGCCTGTGGTTCGCCCTGCAGAAGGAAGCCTTCCACGCTGCCCTGCTGGACATGGAACTGAACGGCAACACCGAAAAGGTCGTGCTGCGCAATGTGCAGTACCACCCCTTCAAGCCGCTGGTCCTGCACGTCGACTTCCAGCGCGTCGATGAAAACACCCGCGTGCGCAAGAAGGTGCCGCTGCACTTCATCAACGCCGAGAACTCGCCGGCCGTCAAGCAGGACAAGTGCTTGGTCAACCACGCGATGACCGAAGTCGTCGTCGACTGCCTGGCCATGCAGATCCCCGAATTCATCACCGTCGACCTGGGCAACGCCGTCAAGGGCCAGTCCATCCACACCAACGACCTGGTCCTGCCGGCTGGCGTCAAGGTCATCGTCCACGGCAAGCCGAACCCGGGCATCGCGACCCTGGTCGAGCCGAAGGAAGAGATCATCGCCGCTCCGGTGGCCGCTGCCGCTGGCGACAAGAAGGGCAAGAAGAAGAAGTAATTCTTCGCTCTGCTGCTTTTTCGGCAAAAGGCTCGCTTCGGCGGGCCTTTTTCGCATCCACCCTTTCTTCAGGCGCCATCGGCGCCAAGCCACTGACATGTTCAAACTGCTGGTCGGCCTGGGCAACCCGGGTCCAGAATACGAGGATACCCGTCACAACGCCGGTTTCTGGTGGCTGGAGGCGGTCGCGCGCGAGCTGAAAATCAACCTGAACCCGGAGCGCAGCTATTTCGGCGTCGCCGGCCGCGGCAGCTTCGAGGGCCGGCCGATCTGGTTGCTCGAGCCGATGACCTTCATGAACCGCTCCGGCCAGTCGGTCGCGGCGCTGGCGCGCTTCTTCAAGATCGCGCCCGAGGAGATCCTGGTGGCGCATGACGAGCTCGACCTCGATCCGGGCGAGCTCAAGCTGAAAAAAGGCGGCGGCCATGCCGGCCACAACGGCCTGCGCGACATCCATGCCCAGCTCGGCAGCAGCGACTACTGGCGGCTGCGCATCGGCATCGGCCACCCGGGCGTCAAGTCAGAGGTCGCGAACTGGGTGCTCAAGAAGCCGGCGCCGGACCAGCGCGATGCGCTCGAGCAGTCGATCGAGCGTGCGGTGCGCGCCCTGCCCGATCTGCTGGCTGGCCACATGGACAAGGCCACCGCAGCGATCCACACCAGCAAGCCGCCACGCCCGAAGCCGCCCCGGCCAGCCAAGGCGGACCAGCCGCCGGCTGCCGGCGAATAAACGGTCCATCAGTGGCGTCACGGCTCGTATCGAGCGCAGACTTTCTGATGGACCTTGAATAGCTCCTTGGGCCGAGCAGGTTCATGTGGCTGATTGGCCGGCCCGGCGGGCGGGCATGCGCCTGGCCTCATGCCGTCCGCTGCGCGGCCAAAAATCGGCCAGTCGCACGCCCACCCACCGGGCTCAAGCGTGACTGGGTCGGCTGCAGGAAAGACAAGGGCAACAGCGGCCAGTCCAAAGCGCTGCGGCCTCGTATCCAGGATCTGCGATGGAATCTTGCTGGGATGGGGGCGAGGCTGACGACCGATCTGCTGGACGCGCAGCGGACAGATGAGGTCGGCGGCCTTGTACCACCCCAGACCTGCACGCAAAAGATCTATTCCCGCCAGACGACCTGCCAAGCTGGAACCAAGGACACCGACGGCCCGGCAGCCGTCAGGCCGCCGCCGAGTTCGACTTCTGCAGCTGCGCGTACTTGGCCTGCAGCTGCTCGCGGGTCTCGACATGCTCGGGGTTGACCGGGATGCATTCGACCGGGCAGACCTGCACGCATTGCGGTTCGTCGAAATGGCCGACGCACTCGGTGCACTTGGCCGGATCGATGACATAGAAATCCGGCCCCATCGAGATCGCCTGGTTCGGGCATTCGGGCTCGCAGACGTCGCAGTTGATGCATTCGTCGGTGATCATCAGTGCCATGGCGCTCTCCCCTTCAGACGGCCAGGGTGGCCACGCGCAGATGAGCGGCCACCACCGGACTGACCATCTGCGACACATCGCCGCCGAGCTTGGCGATCTCGCGCACCAGGGTACTCGAGATGCATTGCAGCTGCGGCTGCGGCAGCAGGAAGACCGTCTCGACCTCGGGTGCCATCTTCTGGTTCATGGCGGCCATCTGGGCCTCGTAGTCGAAATCGGCCACGTTGCGGATGCCGCGCACGACCGCGCAAGCGCCCTGCTGGCGACAGAAATCCACCATCAGGCCATCAAACGGCAGCACGCGCAGGGCGGGCAGGTCGGCAAAGACCTCGCTCACCTGGGCAATGCGCTGCTCGAGCGTGAACAGGGTCTTCTTGTGATGTGCGACCGCGACCGCGACGATCAGCTCGTCGAACAGGCCGGCAGCGCGCCGGATCACGTCCTCGTGGCCGAGCGTGACCGGATCGAAAGTGCCGCTGTAGACCGCGATGCGGCGGCTCCGGGCGTCACGGGAGATGGATGTCGTCATGGGCGGGATTATCCGTCTTCCGGCCGCAGCCGGGCTGGCGCTGGCGGAAAAGCCCTGCGTCGGCGCCTTGGCGGCAGGCCGGCCATGCCGTCAGACGCAGGCAGATTCGATCCATGCCGGCAACGCCAGCTCAAGTAGCAGGCGCCAGCTCCAGCAGGTGGTAGTGGACCTGGCCGGCCTTGCCGTGGCGGCTGCAGCGCAGGCCCAGCGCCAGCAGGTCTTCGTCGCTCCAGGCGCGCGGCGCCTCGAGGTAGATGCAGCCCTGCGGCGCCAGCAGCGGCACGGCGGCCTGCAGCGCCTGCCTGAACAGGGCCTCGTTGCCACCGTCGCCGAAAGGCGGATCGAGAAAGACCAGGTCCCAGCTGGCGCGCGCGGCGCCCTTCAGGACCGTGATCGCGTCGCCGCGCTGGACCTTGATCTGCGTGGCCTGGAGACGCTCGGCATTGGCGCGCAGGCTGGCTGCCAGGCCGGGGTCCTGCTCGCACAGCAGCACCTGGACGGCGCCGCGCGAGGCGGCCTCGAAGCCCAGTGCCCCGCTGCCGGCGAAGGCGTCGAGGCAGCGCAGGCCGCCCAGGTTCTGGCCCAGCCAGTTGAACAGCGTCTCGCGCACGCGGTCGGGCGTCGGGCGCAGGCCGGGCCGGGCCGGCACCGCGAGCTTGCTGCGCTTCCACAGCCCGCCGATGATGCGGACGAAACCCGGCGCGGCCGGGGCAATGACAGGACGTTGTGATGCAGGTTTCATAGAATGCATGGATTCTAGAAACCCGCGCCATGTTCAGCTTCCTCAAGAAAAAATTCTCTTCCGCCAAGCCCGAGGCTGCGCCAGCGCCGACCGCGCCCGCAGCACCGACCGTCAAGGCAGCAGTCGCTGCCCAGCAGCCGGCCGCGCCCGCCCCTGCGGCACCGCTGCCGGCGGACAAGCCAACGGCCGCAGCGGGCCGCCAGGGCTGGCTGGATCGCCTCAAGCAGGGCCTGCGCAAGACCGGCTCCAGCATCTCGACCGTCTTCACCGGTACCCGGATCGACGACGAGCTCTACGAGGAGCTCGAGACCGCGCTGCTGCTGGCCGACACCGGCACCCAGGGCACGCAATACCTGCTCGACGACCTCAAGCGCCGCGTCAAGGCAGCCAAGGCGACCGATCCGTCCCAGGTCAAGGGCCTGCTGGCGCAGGCGATCACGGACCTGCTGCAGCCGCTGGAAAAGCCGCTGGCGATCGGCGGCCAGCCCGACGGCCCGACCGTCATGATGGTCGCCGGCGTCAACGGTGCCGGCAAGACCACCACCATCGGCAAGCTGACCAAGCACCTGGCCAACGAGGGCGCCAGCGTGCTGCTGGCCGCCGCCGACACCTTCCGCGCCGCCGCGCGCGAGCAGCTGGGCGTCTGGGCCGACCGCAACCTGGTCGAGATCGTGAGCCAGGAGGGCGGCGATCCGGCCGCGGTCAGCTTCGACGCGGTGCAGGCGGGGCGTGCGCGCGGGCGCGACGTGGTGATCGTCGACACCGCGGGCCGGCTGCCGACCCAGCTGCACCTGATGGAAGAGCTCAAGAAGATCAAGCGCGTGGTGCAGAAGGCCGATGCCAGCGCGCCGCACGAGGTGCTGCTGGTGATCGACGGCAACACGGGCCAGAACGCACTGGCCCAGGTCAAGGCCTTCGATGCCGCGCTGCAACTGACCGGCCTGATCGTGACCAAGCTCGACGGCACGGCCAAGGGCGGCGTGCTGGCGGCGATCGCGATGTGGGCCAAGGAAGCCGGACGCGAGGTGCCGGTCTACTTCATCGGCGTCGGCGAGAAGCTGGAGGACCTGCAGACCTTCAGCGCGAGCGAATTCGCCCAGGCGCTGCTGAGCTGAGCCCCGGCCAGGCCTGGGCCGGGCCGGCCTGACCGGCAGGCAGGCCGTGTCAGCCGGCCTCAGTGGCCGGCATGCAGCTTCTCGTGGATGCGGCGCGTCGTGCGCCAGACGCCCCACAGCACGACCGGGATCAGCGCGCCGGCCGCCAGCTCGGGCTGCAGCGGCAGTCCCAGGCCCTTGAGCGCCTTGGCGCCGTACAGTAGCAGGCTCACGACATAGTAGGAAATCGCCGCGATCGACAGCCCTTCGACCGTGCTCTGCAAGCGCAGCTGCAGCTCCTGCCCGTGGGTCAGCTTGGCGAGCAATTGCTGGTTCTGGCCCTCGGTCGCGATGTCGACCCGGGTGCGCAGCAGCGCACTGGTGCGCGCGACCCGCTCCGACAGCGAGGTCAGCCGCTGCGCGGTCGAGGCCACCGTGGCCATGGCCGGCGCCAGGCGCCGGCGCATGAAGGCGCCCAGGGTCTGGGTGCCCGGCAGCGACAGCTCGCGCAGCTCCTCGATGCGCTGGCTGACCAGGTCGGCATAGGCCTGGGTGGCCGAGAAGCGGAAGGAATGGGCCGCGGTCGCGCGCTCGACCCGCGCCGCCAGTCCGATCAGCCGGTCGAGCAGCTCCTGCTCGGAAACCGAACTGGCATCTAGCTGAGCGGTCAGGTCGGCCAGCTCGGCCTCGGCGGCGAGCAGCGCCGGCCCCAGGCTCTTGGCCACCGGCAGGCCGCGCAGGGCCATCAGCCGGTAGGTCTCGACTTCCAGCAGCCGCATGGCGATGCGCCCGGCGGCCGCCTCGCTGGTTCCCGGCGGCGCGAGCACCAGCATGCGCTCGAAGCCGTCGGCATTGAGCTGCAGGTCGGTGATGGCCCAGGCCTGCGAGCTGCCCAGCTGCGAGCCGACCACGGTGCGCCGGCGCAGCCAATGCTTGGCCTGCTCCATCAGGGCCGGGCCCGCCGCCGGGTCGGCGTTCAGCATGACGAGCTGGATCGCCGCCACCGTGCGGCCCGGAATCCGGCCCAGCCAGCCGGGCGGCGTGACCAGATGGTCGAGCAGCGCGGGCATGCTGCTGCCCAGGCCGGCCCCGGCGGGCAGGGGCTGGACGATCGAGTAGCGGGTGAACTCGGTGTGGCGCTCCCACTTGACGGTGTAGCCGTCGAGCCGCAGGCGCAGGAAGTTGTCCTGCAATTCGGCCAGTGACAGGCCCTGCTGTCCCGGCAAGTGACACAGGTGGGCGTGTTCGTCCTCGCGTGACACACCCTCGTTGAGGACCGCGACCAAGGTGACCAGGGCCGGCAGGCGGATGCGGGCCGCCGGCCGCGCATGGACCTCGTTGTGCAACGCGACGCGCTGCGGGTCATCGGGCGGCAGCAGGCTGGCAGCGCCCGCCGAAACGGGCCTGTCTTCGAGCGGGCGGCGGGCGGCGGTATCGGTCATGGTCTGGTGCTGGCGACGGCTGATCGGATCAAGGAAGCAAGCCTCATGCCTGCGCCCTGTCCGCCGGCTCGGCCAGACGCTGCAGCAGGACCTGCTCGATGCGCCGGCTCTCGACCTTCAGCACCTCGAAGCGCCAGCCGGCGATCTCGACCGACTCGCCGACGCCCAGCAGCTCGCCCGAGACCGCCTGCATCAGGCCGGCGACGGTGTTGTAGCGCTCGCGGTCCTCGTCGGGCAGCTCGGCGATGTCGAGCCTGGCCTTGAGTTCATGCGCGGGCATCGCGCCGTCGACCAGCCAGCTGCCGTCCTCGCGCTGGGTCGCCCAGGCCTCGTGCGGCACCTCGGGCGAAAGCTCGCCGGTGATGGCCTCGAGCATGTCGAGCGGGGTCAGCAGGCCCTGGACCACGCCATACTCGTCGACCACGAACACGAGCCGGGTGGCGCGCGAGCGGAACTGCTCGAGCAGCTCCATGCCGCTGAGGGTCTCCGGAACGAAGACCGGGGAGCTGGCATGGCGCTGCCAGCCTTCCGCATGGCCCGCGTCGGCCAGTGCCATCAGGTGCGGCAGGTGGATCACGCCGACCACGTCGTCGAGACTGCCGCGACAGACCGGATACCAGGAATGCCCGCCGCGCCAGGCCTTGGCCAGCGCCTGCTCGAGGCTGTCGGCATGGTCGAGCCAGACGATGTCGGACCGGGGCACCATGATGCTGCCGAGCTGGCGGTCGTCGAGCAGGAACACGTTGCGCACCATCTGGTGCTCGTGCTCCTCGATGATGCCGGCACCCACGCCCTCCTCCAGGCTGGCGTTGATCTCCTCCTCGGTCACATGCTGGACCGCGGTGTTCTCGAAGCGCAGCAGCTTGAGCACGCCACGGGTGGTGGCCGACAGCAGCATCACGAAGGGCTTGGCCACCTTGGCGACACCGGCCATCGGGCGCGAGATGAAGCGCGCGACCGCCTCCGGGTGCATCTGGCCGATGCGCTTGGGCACCAGCTCGCCGAAGACGATGGTCACGAAGGTGATCACGACCACCACGACGGCGGTCGCGCTGATCTCGGCGCTCGACTGCGGCAGGCCGAGCCGGACCAGCTGCTCGGCCAGCGAGCTGCTGAAGGCGGCCTCGCCGACGATGCCGTTGAGCATGCCGATCGAGGTGATGCCGACCTGGACCGAGGACAGGAATTCGGTCGGGTTGTCGAGCAGCTGGAGCGCGGTCCGGGCCCCCTTGTCTCCGCCCTCGGCCAGCGCAGCCAGGCGGGCCTTGCGGCTGGCGGCGAGCGACATCTCGGACATCGCGAAGGCGCCGTTGAGCAGGGTCAGGAAGATGATGAGCAGGACGTCCATAATTTATGGATGGCACTTTACCTGATCGGCGACCTGCAAGGCTGCGACGAAGCGCTGCAGCGCCTGCTGCATACCCTGGATTTCTCCCCCAGCCGCGATACCCTCTATCTGCTCGGCGACCTGGTCAACCGGGGGCCGGCCTCGCTGGCGGTGCTGCGGCGGCTGATGGGCTATGGCGAATCGGCGCAATGCCTGCTCGGCAACCACGACCTGCATCTGCTGGCCGTCGCCGCAGGCGTGCGCCGGGCGCACCGCAGCGACACGCTCGACGAGATCCTGGCCGCCCCCGACCGGGCGGAGCTGCTGCACTGGGTGCGCGCGCGGCCGCTGGCGCTGCAGGTCGAGGGCTGGCTGCTGGTGCATGCCGGCCTGCTGCCGCAATGGACGGCGCAGCAGGCGCTGGCGCTGGCGCAGGAGTTCTCGGCCATGCTGTCGGGCAGCGAGGGGCCGGACTGGCTGCAGCGCATGTACGGCAACCAGCCCGACCGCTGGAGCGATGGGCTGGCCGGCGACGAGCGCTGGCGCGTGGTGGTCAACGCGATGACGCGGCTGCGCTTTTGCGATGCCGCAGGCCGGATGGACTTCGACAGCAAGGAAGGCGCCGGATCGGCGCCAGCGGGCTATCTGCCCTGGTTCGAGGTGCCTGGGCGGCGCAGCGCGGACACGCCGATCGCCTTCGGCCATTGGTCGACGCTGGGGCTGCTGCAGCGCGACAGGCTGCTCGCGCTCGACACCGGCTGCCTGTGGGGCGGCTGCCTGAGCGCAGCGCGGCTGCAGCCGCAGCCCGAAGGCCCGGCAAAGGTGGCCGAGATCATCCAGGTGGATTGTCCGCAGACGCGCCAGCCGGGCGTCTGACGGCATCCGGCGCGGAGGCGCCGGATCGAGCACTCAGCTGGCGGCTTCGGTGCTGGATTCAGCCGCCGATGCCGGAGCTGGAGCCGCCGCGGGGCGGAACAGCGCGGCGACCTTGCGCTTGCTCTTGATGAAGGGCGACAGGCCACGGGCCGGCTGTGCCTTGCCTTCCCATTCGGGCTTGGCGTCGGATGCCAGGGCCGGCTGGTAGGGCTGGTCGAAGAAGGGATCGGACGAGGCGCGCGGCGCGCGGACCCGGGTAGGACGCTCGCTACGGACCTCGGCGCGCGCCTGCGGATCGCTCCAGAGGCGCTGGCCGTCGTTCTGGCGTGCCGGGGCACCGCCGAAGCGGCGCTGGTCGGACTCGAGCAGCAGCGACTCGACCTCGGCCTTCTTGCCGATCAGCTTCTCGATCTCGGCCAGCTGCTTGACGTCGCGCCCGGTGACGAAGGAGATCGCGATGCCCGAGGCACCGGCGCGGCCGGTGCGACCGATGCGGTGCACATAGTCCTCGGCGTTGAACGGAATGTCGAGGTTGAACACCGCCGGCACATCCTTGATGTCGAGGCCGCGCGCGGCCACGTCGGTGCAGATCAGCAGGTCGACCTCGCCCTTCTTGAAGGCGTCGAGCGCCTTCAGGCGCTCGTCCTGGCTCTTGTCGCCGTGCAGCGCCACGGCGTTGAGGCCGTCGCGCTCGAGCGCGCGCGCCATGCGGGCGCAGCCGAGCTTGCTGTTGAGGAAGACGAAGGCCTGCTTGACGCCCTTCTCGCGCAGCAGCTGCTTGAGGGCCTGGCGCTTGTCATCCTCGTCGACGCGGAAGAAACGCTGCTCGATGGTCGAGGCGGTGGCGTTGGAGCGCGCCACCTCGATCGTGACCGGGTCCTGCAGGTAGCTGCCGGCCAGGCGCTTGATCTCGGGCGAGAAGGTGGCGGAGAACAGCAACGTGGTACGGGTCTTGGGCAGATAGCTCAGGATGCGCTGCAGGTCGGGCAGGAAGCCGATGTCGAGCATGCGGTCGGCCTCGTCGAGCACCACGTACTCGACCTGGTTGAGCACGCAATTCTTGGCCTCGATGTGGTCGAGCAGCCGGCCCGGCGTCGCGACCAGGATCTCGACGCCCTTCTTGAGCTCGGCGGTCTGCGGCTTCATGTCCATGCCGCCGAACACCACCGTGCTGCGCAACTGGGTGTGCTTGGCATAGAGCGCGATCTGCTGGGCGACCTGGTCGGCCAGCTCGCGCGTGGGCAGCAGCACCAGCGCACGCACCGGGTGACGGGCCGGCGAGGTCGAGGCATTCTCGTGCTTGAGCATGCGCTGCAACAGCGGCAGCGAGAAGGCGGCCGTCTTGCCGGTGCCGGTCTGTGCCGCGCCCATCACGTCGCGGCCTTGCAGCACGACCGGAATGGCTTGCGCCTGAATGGGGGTCATGGCCGAGAAACCCATCTCGGCGATGGCGCGTGCCAGCGGCTCGGCCAGCGAAAGTTCTGAGAAAGCTTGTGTCATCTGAGCCCCTATTGTCTCATCTCGCAAGGAAAGAGGGGACAAAAATGGATTCTTCGCCGCCCGCAGCCGCTGCAGCGCAGCATGGAAGCCACACCTCGTGCGTGCGCCAGGGCCCTGCACCTTGGCAGACTGGCAGGTGTCACGCTACAATCTTGGGTTCTGCTGGCAACATCCACAAACTCAAAGGAACATCATCATGGCAACCAAGCCGAAGAAAAAGAACCCCCGCCTGGCATCCGGTCGCAAGCGCGCCCGCCAGGACGTCAAACTGAACGCCGCCAACACCTCGCTGCGTTCCAAGTACCGCACCGCCGTCAAGAACGTCGAGAAGGCTGTCGTCGCCGGCGACAAGACCAAGGCCACCGAGCTGTTTGCCAAGATGCAAGCCGTGGTCGACACCATCGCCGACAAGGGCATCTTCCACAAGAACAAGGCCGCTCGCGACAAGAGCCGCCTGTCCGCCAAGGTCAAGGCCCTGGCACTGGCCGCCGCCTAATCAGGCAACCATCGCCCGGTTCCATCCCAGGATGGAACCGCGTTTGCCCCGGGTGCGCTGCCAGCAGGACAGCCAACCCGGCAAGAAGCCGCCTCCGGAAACGGAGGCGGCTTTTTTTCGCCCGTCAAGCTAGGGTTTGCGTGCGGTAGCGTTGTCAGTCTGATGCAAGTAATGTTCTCAATCATGAAAACAGATTCATTCCAGCAAGTTACCCATCCGAGGTGACGCAGGCCATCAGGAGACAACCGTGACCCGA
>NZ_PVLQ01000046.1 GCF_002980595.1 Malikia granosa | reverse complement strand
AGACACCTTGAAATCACTCATAGCTAAAGTTTAGAAAATATGTTTCTTGCGACATGTTTTTCATTCATCGGTTGTTATTTTTTTGGAAACAGGTTGCCGTTTGAATGTCATCGAACTCGGTCATTTTTGTGACACTGTCACGTAGCCATGTCAGCTGCCGTCAGGAGTGGTGCCGGGCATAGGTCTCTACAGCTACCTCTATACCGATGAACTGACCGCCAGGCAATGAGTAGCGGTTGTGCAGGATTTTTGAGATTCTGCACAGCCAGCCCGGTAGCCTCGCGCGCATGGCTTTCACCTCTCAAGACCTCGCCGCCATCGACGCGGCCATTGCCTCCGGCGAGCTGAGCGTGCGCGCCGCCGACGGCAAGCAGATCACGCTGCGCACGATGGACGAGCTGCTCAAGGCGCGCGATGCGATCCGCGCCGAGATGGCTTCCGCCACTGCTGCAAGGCCGCGCAGCTACCCGCGCCACCAGCTGGCCGACTTCTCGGACTGACGGCCATGGCAGCCCCAAAGCTGACGCTGGTGGACCGCATGGTGGCCTGGATAAACCCGGTGGCGGGTATCCAGCGCGCCCACGCGCGCACCGTGCTGTCCTACTACGAGGCCGCCAAGCCCGACCGCACCCGCAAGGGCCGGCGCGCTGTCGGCACCGCCAACCACGAGGTGCTGCAGGCCGGCGCCACGCTGCGCCAGACCGCGCGCCACCTGGAGCAGAACTACGACCTGGCGCTGGGTGTGCTCAACACGCTGGTGTCCAACGTGGTCGGGCCCACGGGCATCGGCATCGAGCCGCAGCCGCGTCGGGCCGACGGCAGCATTGATGACGACCTGGCGCGCCAGATCCTGGGGCTGTGGAAGGACTGGTGCACCAACCCCGAGGTCACGCGGCAGCACGACTGGGCCAGCGCGCAGCGCCTGCTGTGCCGCAGCTTCTTCCGCGATGGCGAGGTGTTCGCCCAGGTGCTGTCCGGCCAGACACCGGGACTGAACCATGGCACCCGCGTGCCGTTGTCGATCGAGATGATCGAGGCCGATCTGGTGCCGATGGACTACAACGGCAGCGCGCCGGCCACGGTGGTGCAGGGCATCGAGGTCAATGCCTGGGGCGCGCCCACGGGCTACCACGTGCTCAAGGTCAGCCCGCTCGACAGCGGCACGACGTCGATGGTGGTCGGCGGCCAGACCAAGCGCATCGGCGCGGCCAACATGCTGCACCTGAAGAACGTGCACCGGATTCGCCAGTTGCGCGGCGTCAGCGTGTTTGCCAGCGTGCTCAACCGCTTTGACGACCTCAAGGACTACGAGGAGAGCGAGCGCATCGCGGCCAAGATCGCGGCCAGCATGGCGGCCTTCATCCGCAAGGGCACGCCGGACCTGTACCAGCCCGACGATGCCCAGGAGCAGCGCTACCTCAAGTTCCGCCCCGGCATGATCTTCGACGATCTGCGCCCGGGCGAGGAGATCGGCACCATCGACACCAACCGGCCCAACCCGAACCTCGAAACCTACCGCAGTGGCCAGCTCAAGGCGATTGCGGCTGGGGCCGGGCCGACCTTCAGCAGCATCGCCCGCACCTACGACGGCACCTACTCCGCGCAGCGCCAAGAGCTGGTCGAGGGCTACGCCATCTACGCGACGCTGGCCAACGAGTTCATCGGCCGCATCGTGCGCCCGATCTACGAGCAGTTCGTTGCGGTGGCGGCGATCAGCGGCCTGCTCAAGGTGCCGGCCGGCATCAAGCCGGAATCGCTGAACGACGCCACCTACATGCCGCCCGCAATGCCCTGGATCGACCCCAAGAAGGAGGCCGAGGCTTGGGGCCTGCTGGAGGACCGCTGCTACGTCAGCGGCCCCGAGGTGATCCGGCGCCGGGGCGGCAACCCGATCGACACGCTCGAGCAGCAGAGCCGCTGGATGCGCGAGAAGCAGGCGCAGGGCCTGCCGGCCAATGCCGGCCAGCAAGCGGGCGGGGCGCAGCCAGTACCGCCGGACCCCGCCGACCCGGACCAGCAGGACTGAAGCCAGCCCGCCGCGCGCGGGCTTTTTTGCGCCCGCGCAGGTTGTGCAGGATTTTTGAGATTCTGCACAAGCGTCTAGGCAAAGTCCTGCGCATGACCAGTCAGAACAAGTGGTACGAAATCAAGGCCATGGCCCAGCAGGGCGATGGCGCGCCCGTTGTCGCCGAGATCTACGTCTACGGCAACATCGGCGACCGCTGGAACGAGGACGGCGTGATCGCCAGCGAGATGGTGCGCGACATCGCCGCCCTCGAGGCCGACGAGATCACGCTGCGCATCAACAGCTACGGCGGCTCGGTCACTGACGGCCTGGCGATCTACAACGCGCTCAAGCGTCATCCGGCGCCCGTGCATGTGCAGGTGGATGGCGTGGCCATCAGCTGCGCGAGCTATCTGGCCATGGCCGGCGACACGGTCACCATGGCCCGCAATGCCCAGATGATGATCCACGCGCCCTGGTCGTTCGCTGGCGGCAATTCCGCCGATCTGCGCGAGATGGCCGACATCCTGGACCGCTATGCCAAGTCCATGGCCAGCGCCTACGCCGACAAGAGCGGCAAGACCTACGAGCAGGCCCTGGCCATCCTGACTGACGGCAAGGACCACTGGTTTTCGGCAGACGAGGCTGTTGCCGAAGGCTTTGCCGACGCCATCGGCGCCGAAGTGGACGCCGCCGCTGCGCTGGCGGTCAACAGCTTCGACCTGTCCCGCTTCCGCCCGAGCGCCTCCGCTGCGCCGGCTGCCGTGCCGGCCGCCACCCCAGTTTCCCAACCGCCGGCCGCTGTCGGCAACATCCAGGAGCATTCGATGCCCGATCCCGTGAACGCGGCGGCTCAACCTGCCGCCCCCGCTGCCCCCTTTGCTCGTACCAAGGAGATGAACCTCCAGGTGCTGGCGTCCTTCAAGCCCTTCGAGGCCAAGCCCGGCGTGCAGGCGCTCAAGGACGAAGTCCTGGCCGACCCGTCGCTGACGTTGGAGCAGATCCAGTCCCGCCTGCTGGTGGAGATCGGCAAGGACAACGCGCCCGCCAACCCGCAGGGCGCGCACCCCAATGTCCAGACCGTGGCCGACGAGGCCGACAAGCAGCGCGCCGCGATTTCGGCCGCTCTGCTGGCTCGCGCCGGCGTGGAGCAGGACGCCAAAGCGCGCGCCGCGCTGTCGGCCAACCCCTTCCGCGGCCACAAGCTGCTGGATGTGGCGCGTGCCTCGCTGGCTCGCGCCGGCCGTAGCACTGACGGCATGGACCAGATGCAGATCGTCGCGGCGGCCTTTACCCAGGGCACCAGCGATTTCCCGATCCTGCTGGAAACCACCATGCACAAGGCGCTGCAGGCCGCCTACGCCACTGCCGCCTTGACCTGGCAGCGCTTCTGTGCCACCGGCACCGTGAGCGACTTCCGTGCCCACAACCGCTACCGCCTGGGCAGCTTCGGCAACCTGGATGCCGTCAACGAGCTGGGCGAGTACATCAACAAGTCGATCCCGGACGGCGAGAAGGCATCGATCCAGGCGGCGACCAAGGGCAACATCATCAACATCAGCCGCCAGGCCATCATCAACGACGACCTGGGCGCCTTCGTCGGCCTGTCCGCCATGCTGGGCCGCGCCGCCGCGCGCACGGTCGAGTCTGACGTCTACGCGCTGCTGGCCCTCAATAACGGCCTGGGCCCGACCATGGCCGATGGCTACGCGCTGTTCAGCGCCAACCACGGCAACATCAGCACGGCGGCTGCGCTGTCCATGGCCGCCATCGATGCCGATCGCGTGACCATGGCGCTGCAGAAGGACGTCAGCGGCAACGACTACCTGGACCTGCGCCCGGCCGTGCTGCTGGTGCCGCTCGGCCTGGGCGGCACCGCACGCACCATCAACGGTGCGCTGTACGACCCCGACACCGCCAACAAGCTGCAGCGCCCGAACATGGTCAACGGCCTGTTCCGCGACATCGTGGACACCCCGCGACTGAGCGGCACGCGCCGCTACGTGTTTGCCGATGCCATGGAGGCCCCGGTGCTGGAAGTCGCCTTCCTGGACGGTGCGCAGACCCCCTACCTGGAGCTGCAGAACGGCTTCGATGTCGATGGCGGTCGCTACAAGGTGCGCCTCGACTACGGCGTTGCCGCCGTCGATTACCGCGGTGCCGTGACCAACGCTGGCGCCTGATGAACTTGGGGCCGGCGCTGCCGGCCTCGCCTGACACAAGGAATCCACCATGGCACGCAATTTCAAGCAAGAGGGCGACACCCTCACCCTGACCCCCGCTGCGGCTGTTGCGGCTGGCGAGGGCTATCTGTTCGGCGCTGCACTGTTCGGCGTGGCACTGGCCCCGGTGGCGGCCAATGCCCCCGGCCAGTTCGCTACCGAGGGCGTCTGGGAGCTGGCCAAGACATCGGCGCTGGCCATCTCGGTCGGCGACCGCCTGTTCTGGGACGCTGCCAACAAGTGCGTCAACAAGACCGCGACCGGCCAGGTCTGTGTCGGCGTCGCTGTGTCGGCGGTGGCCAACCCGAGCGCGACCGTGCAGGTTCTGCTCGAGTCCACCACGCCCGCCGGCACCTGATAGGGCACTGACGCCGTGAGCCAGTCCACCCCGTTCGCCTGCCTCGAGCAGCGCATGAATGCTGCCGTCATACAGAGGCTGTCCAACGCCGTCGCTACCTTTGCCAGCGGCGAGCAGGTGAGCGGCATCTTTGACGACGCGCACGCTCGCGGCGACGTCGGCATGCTCGCCATGGCCGACTCGCGCCCGACCTTCACGCTGCTGACCGCTGACATCCCGCTGGCGGTGCGCAACTGGTTCGTGCTCTACGTGAATCCCGGCCTGTCCACCGAAGAGTCGGATGCGGTGGACCTGCGCCTGGTGCTGCGTGGCGCGACCTATCGGGTGACCGAGCACGAGCCCGACGGCACGGGCATGAGCACCCTGGTGCTCAAGCGGGAGCTACGCGCATGACAACCGCCTTCAAGTCGGTGCTCAACACCATCGTCGCGGCGCTGTCCGCCTACCCGGCGCCTGCCGAGGTGCTGGACAACCCACGGCACCTGGTGCCCGAGTCCCGGCAGCGGCAGATCGCCGTCCACCTGGGCCAGTCGAAAGCCAATACCAGCACGCTGGGCGTGACGCGCTGGACCACGCCGATCGTGGTCGAGTGCTACGCGCGCGGCGATGTCGATGCGCTGCTCGAGGCGGTCTGGCTGCGCCTGTTCGGTCCTGATGCCCGGGTCACGGGTGCC
This sequence comes from Malikia granosa, assembly GCF_002980595.1. GTDB lineage: Bacteria > Pseudomonadota > Gammaproteobacteria > Burkholderiales > Burkholderiaceae_C > Malikia > Malikia granosa. The sequence goes on along the minus strand of NZ_PVLQ01000046.1, from coordinate 8,263 downwards.
GGCATCGAGGGCCTGGAGCAGGACGGCATCGACTGGGACTACGCCGAAGGCCGCACCGAGATGGAGTGCGCGGCGCTGCAGTTCCTGGTCCGTCATCGCACCCCGAACCATTCCCTGACCCCCTGGGCCTGACCATGAAATCACCATCCACCCACACCCTCGCCACGGATCTGGATGCGACGCCGCAGAGCGGCGGCAGCTACATCCGTCAGCCCGACGGCTCGCTCGAGCGCGTCTCGACGGCCGCTCTGCCTGCCGCAGACCAGGCCCAGGCGCCTGAGCCGGCGGCCGCGTCCACCGCCAACACCAAGGAGTAACCATGCCCCGCATGACCCAGATGTCGGCCGTCCTAGCCAAGCTCGAGACGACCTACGCCACCGATTCCGTGCCCGCTGGTGGCGCCAACGCCATCGTCTGCAGCGAGCCCAGCTTCGAGCTGCTCTTCGATAGCAAGGAGCGCAACGTGTCGCGCCCGCATTTCGGTGCGCAGCAGGCGATGCACAACAGCCGATTTGCCCGGCTGTCGTTCGACGTCGAGGTTGCTCCCTCCGGGGTCGCCGGCACCGCGCCGGCCTTTGGCCCGCTGCTGCGCGCCTGTGCCCTCAGCGAGACCATCACGGCGACCACCCGCGTCGAGTACGCGCCGATCACGCTGAGCCAGGAGTCGGCCACGATCTACTACTACCTCGACGGCGTGCTGCACAAGCTGCTCGGTGCGATGGGCACGGTCGAGCCACAGAACAACGAGGGCGAGATCCCGCTGCTGAAGTTCCAGTTCACTGGCATCGATGGCGGCATCGTCGAGGGCGCGCTCCCGAACCAGACCCTGACCGCCTGGAAGACCCCGCAGTTGATCAGCGGTGCGGTCCTGAAGTTCGGCGGCACCTACAGCGCGGGTGCGCTGACTGGCGGCACCGCATTCCCGTCGCGCGGCCTCGGGCTCAACCTGGGCAACGACATCAAGACCCGCCGCATGCTCAGTGGCGGCAGCGGCTACTCGAGCACCGGCCAGGCCGTCAACGTCATGGGCCGAAAGGCCAGTGGCTCGGTGCAGCTCGAGCTGACGGCGGCGCAGGAGGTGGCGCTGATCGCCGACATCAACAGCGGCGTGCTGACCTCGATGTCGTTCGAGTACGGCAGCGTCGCTGGCAGCAAGACCTTGATCTTCTGCCCATCGGTGCAGCGGCTGTCGCCCAAGCGGGCTGACTACGAGGGCGTCGCGCAACTGGGCCTCGACCTCGCGCTGCTGCCGGTCAACGGCAATGACGAGCTGCGGCTGGTGTTCAGCTGATTCGGTTTCGGGCGCGGCAGCGGGTCGATCGCCTCGATCCGTGCGGTTTGCCTGAGCCGCGGCTGCGCCCACCTTCTCATCAGGCGTTTTTCACATCATCAGGTATTCCCATGAGCATCAGTCTCTCCGTTTCGAACAAGGTCAAGTTCAAGGTTTCCGGCGTCACCAAAGACGCTTCCGGTGTTGACCAGGCGTTCTCTTTCCATCTCATCTGCAAGCGCCTGGACAAGGAGCGGACCAGCGAGCTGATCCAGGAGCACAAGAACGACGCTGAATTCATGGCCGCTGTGATCGAGGACTGGGACGACGTGCGCGACGCCAGCGGCGCGCCGTTGCCGTACTCGGCTGACAGCTGGCGCGAGCTCGATCGGCTGCACGGTCTCGCTGGCCTGGCTGCTCAGACCTACATCGTTGAGAAGCAGGCCAAGGCAAAAAACTGAGCCAGCTCGCGCGCCTGTGGGCGCGCGGGCAGCTGGACGCACGCAGCCCCTCCGAAGTCTCTAATGACCAATCTCAACGTGACTGCACCTTGTCAGCGCTCGGCATCGTACTGCAGGAAGAAGCCGCAGCTGGCCAGGCGCCCGAGCCGCGCGAGTTCTGGCTTTGGCCTGACAACGTGCAGGCTTGGCATTGTTGGATTGGCGTGCAGACGCAGTGGCGCGTCGGTATGTCCGGCGCAACCGGGCTCGATTACACAGGCGTGCGCGCCTATCTCGATGAGCTCGGACTTGAGCCGTCGGTCCGGCTCGATGTCTGGGACGGCATCCAGGCCTGTGAGCGTGTCGTGCTTTCAGTCTGGGCTGATCGGAAATCAGCGAGGTAAGACCGCATGAGCACAGAAATCGGAATCCAGCTGACGCTGCAGGGCGCGGAGCAGGTGCAGCAGGGGTTGCGGCAGGCCGGCGAGGCGCTGGGGCACATGGCGACCCCCGCCGAGCAGGCACAGAGTGCGCTCAGTCGCCTGCAGGCCCAGACCGAGCAGACGGCGCGCCGCATGTTGCAGGAAATGCAGCAGACCAGCCGTGCGATGGAGGTGTCAAGCGCTTCGTCTGCGCAATCCACGCGCGAGCTCGACCGCATGGGCATGAGCTCGGAACAGCTCGGACGCCGGATGCAGCTGATGTCGCAGCAGCTGTCCTCTGCGGCTCAGTATGTCAATCAGAGCCTTTCCGGCACTGCGCGACAGATGCACCAGGTAGAGACCTCGGCAGCCCAGACGGCAGCAGCCATGAGGATGTTGCCGGCGCAATTCACGGACATCTTCACCAGCCTTGCCGGTGGCCAGGATCCGCTATTGGTGCTGACGCAGCAAGGCGGTCAGCTGAAGGACCAGTTTGGCGGCGTGGGTGCCGCGGCACGCGCGATGGGTGGCTATGTCGCCGGCCTGGTGACGCCGCTCAATTTGGCTGCTGCAGCCGGCATCGCAATGGTGATCGCCTACGAGAAGGGCCGCTCCGAGCTCGGTCAGTTGGAGCGCGCGGTGGCGATGACCGGCAACACGCTGGGCGTGACGACGGGCCAGCTCAACGAGATGGCGAAGTCGCTGTCGCAGCAGGGCTTTACGCAGAGTGGCGCGGTCTCTGCGTTGACGGAGCTTGCCAAGGCAGGTGGCGCCGTCAGCAGCCAGATGGAGCAGCTGACCCGGACTGCGCTCGATGCCGAAAAGTACCTCGGGCAGTCGGCCGCGGTGACGGCGCAGCAATTCAAGGAGCTGGCTAACGACCCGACCCATGCGGTACTGAAGCTCAACGAGTCGTTGCGCTTCCTTACCGCGACGCAGTACGAAGAAATCAAATCGCTCGAAGAGGCTGGCCGCAAGACTGAGGCGGCCAAGCTGGCAATGCAGACCTACAACGATGCACTTAAGCCGGTGATCGATAGCGCCCGATCGAACCTCGGTGCGCTGGAAAAGTCGTGGAACTGGGTCGGCAAGCAAGCCAAGGGTGCCTGGGATGCCATGCTCAACATCGGTCGCAAGGAAACCGGCGAAGAACGCCTGACCACCGCTCGCGAGAAGCTGCAGCAGATGGAGTCCAGGAGCTTCAAATGGGGCTTCAACGTTTCGCTGTCTGAGCGCCGCGCGCTCATCGAGTCGCAGCGGCAGCAGGTGACTTACCTGGAGCGCGTCATCGCAGCTGAGAGCCAGGGTGCTGAGGCTGCCAAGCGCCATGCCGATCAGCAGGCCGCGCGCATCAAGTGGAATGAGGCTGGCAGCCAGTTCTTGAGCAAGCAGGCCAGGCTAGAGGAGGAAGTCAACAAGATCCGCGAGATGGGCGCTGTGGCTGGCATCTCGCAAGCCGAGATCGAGCAGCGCGTCGCCGCCGCGCGCGCCAAGTCAGCCGATGGGTCGGCCAGACAGGCACAAGCCGAGCAGAACCGCGTCGCGGCGATCCGAGCCAAGACCGATGCCGAGCGGGAGGAGATCAATGCTCTGACCGCATACGGCCTCAAGGCTTCCGAGCTCACCGAGGGCGAAAAGATGGTGCTGAAGCTCGATCAGCAGATCCTCGTCACGAAGGACCAGCGTGCACGCGCCGCGCTGCAAGGCGAGCGCGTCGCCGCGCAGGAACTGGCGACCAGGCAGCGCGAGCGCCAAGCGCTCGAACGGCTGCTGAAGGCGCAGGCCGATTTTGAGCAGGCCCGCGACCGAGACTACCTGAAGACGGTCGAGTCAGTCACTGAACTGCAACGCAAAGCTGATGCGATGGAGCTCGAGGCGCGCATGTACGGCGAGTCTCAGTCGGCCATCGAGGATATGGCGATCGCACGCCTGCTGGAGCGGCGCGAGGTGATCGCGATGTTCGATCCCCAGTCGCAACTGCTCGACCTGCTTGATCAGGAAGTCGCCGCGCGTCGCCGGATTGCGGCGGCGAAGGACTTGGTTGACGGCAAGCAGGAGGCAGCGAAAGCAGCCAAGGATGCGACGCGCGAATGGAGGCGTGCCGCCGAGGATATCGAGAAATCGCTGACCGATGCGCTGTTGCGCGGCTTCGAATCGGGCAAGGACTTCGGTCAGAACCTGATCGACACGCTCAAGAACATGTTCAGCACGCTCGTGTTGCGGCCAGTGATCCAGGCGGTCATCAACCCGGTGGCCGCTACGCTGACCGGGGCGCTGGGCCTACCTGCTGCGGCTAGCGCTGGTCAGTCGGGGCAGGGCGCTAATCCGATGTCCCTGGCCAGCTCAGCCAGCAGCGCCTACAACCTGCTGACCACTGGGGTCCGAGACTCCATCTCGAAGGGCTTCACGAAGCTGGCCTCGAGCGATTTGGGGCAGCAGCTCGGCCTGTACGATGCCGATGCCGGCGTGCGCTCGCTGACCGGGACCGGGCAGGCCGTCAATTCTGCGTTGCAGAGCGCCGGCGGCTCGATGATGGCCTATGGCTTGAGCAAGAGCCTGTCGGGCGGCTACCAGGTCGGCAACGGCAAGATCATGGACGCGGCCACGCTGGTCGCGGGCTGGTTTGATCCGACGGGTGGCCTGATCGCCGGGGCCGTCAGCGGCGCGATCAACCGGGCATTCGGCCGCAAGCTGGCCGACAGCGGCCTGCAAGGCACTTTTGGTGGCAACGAGGGTTTCAGCGGCAACAGCTACCAGTTCTACAAGGGCGGCTGGTTCCGTTCCGACAAGACCAAGACCAGCGCTCTCGACCCGGAAGTCGAGGCTGGCTTGGCCAACCAGTTCCGCGCACTGCAGACGTCGACCGGCCTGATGGCCTCTACCCTGGGCCTCGGCACCGAGGCCATCAGCAGCTTCACGTCCAGCATCCAGCTCAGCTTCCAGGGCCTGAATGAAGAGCAGATCCAGACCCGGCTGGCCGAGGAGTTTGCCAAGGTGGGCGAGAGTCTGGCCTCCACGGCCCTGGGCACGGAGCGCTACACGCGCGCTGGCGAGACCGCGGTGCAGACGATGGAGCGCCTGTCCAGCAGTCTGAGCACGGTCAACGGCACATTCGACGTGCTGGGCCGCACGCTGTACGCGGCCAGCCTGTCCGGCGCCGACATGGCCAGCCAGCTGGTCGACCAGATGGGTGGCCTGGCCCAGTACCAGAGCACCACGACCGCCTACTACCAGGCCTACTACACCGAGGCCGAGCGCAACGCGACGGCGACGCGCCAGCTTACCGCCTCCCTGGCTGCCCTGGGTCTGAGCTTGCCCACCACCCGCGCTGCCTACCGCGCCCTGGTCGAGGCCCAGGACCTGACCACCGATGCCGGCCGTCGCACCTATGCGGCCCTGCTGGGCCTGTCGGCGCAGTTTGACAGCCTCACGCCCAAGCTCGACACGCTGGCTGGGAAGTTCGGCAGCCTGGTCGCCGGTTTGTCGGACGAAGCCACTCGGCTGATCGACAGCCAGATCCAGCTCAGCCAGGGCGCGGCCCGCACGGCGCGCGAGGCCTCCGACGCCTACCGCGCGGCGATGACGGATCTGCGCTCGGCCGCCGAGTCCATCCTGCTGCAGCGCGCCGGCGGCCTGCAGTCGGCGCGGGCCGCCTACCAGGCACAGCTGACGCGCGCCCAGGGCGGCGATGTCAAGGCGATGCAGGCCCTGCCCAGCCTGGCCGATGCGCTGATCGCAGAGACCAAGAACAGCTCGCGCACCGCCGTCGAATTCGCGGTCGCGAGCGCACAGGTCGCCAACCAGCTTGATGGCGTCGCCGCGGTGGCGGATGTGCTGGGCGTCGGCGCCGACTACCAGGCCAAGCTCTATGACGTCAACACCTCGCTGCTCGAGGTCACGCGCGAGCAGTTGGCCAGCGGCAACCTGACGGTCGATCTGCTCCAGCAGATCCAGACGGCACTCGGCCGAGTCGACGGCTCGATCCAGGCCAGCGCGCAGCTGACGGTCGGCACCATGCAGACCGGCAACGGCGGCATCGTCGGCGCGCTGGTGGACAACGCCGGCGCGGTCGTTTCCAGCCTGGATTCGACGACGGTGCTTCAGTTGGCTGGCATGCAGGGCCAGACCGCGGCGGCCGACAGGCAGGCCGTCAGCCTGGGCGGGCTGTCGAAGGATCAGATCACCAAGCTGCAGGCGCTCGGCGAAACCCAGTCGAAGGCGCTCGGGCTGACCGACCTCGTGGCCGCTGCCACGGACGGCAGCGAAACCCTGCTCGGCGCGGTGCTCAATCGGCTGTCGAAGCAGGACAGCGGCACCACTGACATCGTCAGCGCACTCAATCGTGGCAACGTCGATCTGCTCGGAAAGCTGGCCGGCATCGAGGCGGCCATCCGGCAGCAATCCTCGGACCAGGCGGCCGAGTTGCAGCGGCAGCAGTCGCTGGCCAATGCGCAGGCGTCCCTCGAGCAGTACGCGGGTATTCAGCGGGCGACCGTCGACTCGGTGAAGCAGGGCATCGAGGCGCTGTGGTCGTTGGCAAGCGCCAATGGCGTGGATTTGCTCAATGACAAGGGCGCCAAGGCCTATATCTACGTCAGCGAGGATGGACTGCTGGGCTCCAACTACCAGCAGACATCGGCGACCAGCGGCGACGGCTACGCCAATTACATGCGGGAGTTCTACCAATCAGGCGGTGTTTACGACCAGGTCTACGGAAAAATTGGCCAATTGCAGTCGATCGCGGAGGATGTGAAGGCTGCGCGCGACTTGGTCGTTTCGCTGGGTGGCGTGCCGGCCTACAGCGTCGGCGGCTACACCGGGCCTGGCGCCATCGATGAGCCGGCGGGCATCGTGCACAAGGGCGAGGTGGTCTGGTCCCAGGATGACGTGGCGCGTGCCGGTGGCGTGCAGGCGGTCGAGTCGCTGCGCCTTGGTGGGCTGCCCGGGTTTGCTGACGGCGGTGCCGTTGGGTTGCCCGTGTTTCCGATCGCTGCCGCCCAGTCCGACGATGGCGAGGTGCGCGCACTGCTGCGTGAGCTCGTGCAGCAGAACCGTGATCTGGTACAGCAGAACCGCGAGTTGACGCGCCAGATGGCCGATCTGTCCAGCCATGTCGACCGGATGCGCTCCGAGAACAACATCGGCAACGCCCAGATCGTCGGCGAGACCAAGAGCCAGTCGCGCATCCTGAACAAATGGGAGCAGGTCGGCATGCCGGCTGCAGCGGCCTGAGGATCGATCATGCTGAAAGTGCTCGACCCGATCCGCATCAAGGACAGCATGCTGCTGCACAGCAGCATCCCGGAGGACGACTGCCCCGAGTGGGTGTCTGGTGCCACCTATGCCGCGCAGGCGTCAGCCGCCGGCCAGCTGAGTGACTATGTCAATCTGGCGGGAGCAAACCCGTTCAATGGACTGACCGAGTGGTATTCGTCGAACGGCGTGCCCGTCGTGGTCAACGCTGCCGGCAATGGCGGCCACGGCGAGCTCCGGACAACGGCCCGGGATACGCTGGCTGGCACCAACGGCTGGAGCCCCGGATCAGGATCGTTCGTCGTCTATCCGGGTGAGCTGCTGCACATCGCCTGCGACGTCGATTCATCCGGCAGCACGCTGGCCGGCGCCGTGGGCGTGATGGTCTGGGACGAGAACGATCGGTGCCTGGGTTGGCTGGGAGCCGGTTACTCGCCGGGTCTGGCGTACCACCGCATTGCTGGATCGGTGACGATGCCTGGTAGCGCAACGCGCGCCGCCATCTGGCTGCAGATTGACGGTCCGCACGGCGTCCAGCACCCGGCGGTCGGATTCTCGCGGCTCTATATCGGCCGGACGCCGGAGACGGTTTTCGGGCCGTTCGTGATGCGCTCGTCCCGGCACGAGGTCTATCAGCGGGTCGATGACGGCATCAGCCTGCTGCCCCCCGAAAGCGACCCCGATCACTGGATACGCGTGGGGCTGACGAATCGCTGGGCGATGTTCGACTCCAATGTCAACACGCGCAGCGTCGGCGGCGAAGATGGCCTGCAGGTCAAGCTCAGACCCGGCATGTGCAATGGCGTCGCGCTGTTGAACCTGGTCGACGTCCGGGAGATGACCATCGTCTGCCGCCACCCGAGTGATTTCAAGGTGCC
>NZ_PVLQ01000045.1 GCF_002980595.1 Malikia granosa | reverse complement strand
TTTTTCAACGGCCTGTTAAGGTGCCGCAACAGTATATTACATCCGATTGCTGGCGAGGATATGTAGGAGCATGGGAAATAAAGAATGGCCGCCTTTATTTAATTGGCATAAGCGGAAAATATAATCTTCGTGAAAATACCCCAATTTTTGCCAACTGGTACACCGGAACACTCGCAGTATCCGAAGGGAGTATAATTAATCAAATCAACAACGGATACACTTTTGTTTACGAAAAAGATGTGAATATAAAAATTAAAAATGGGTTTGTCGTCTTAATCAAAACAATCGATAATCGCCAAAAACTAAAAAATATTGAATCGCAGAAAACCAATAATGAAAACGATTTAAAAACTTCTTTAATCAAGAAATTTGTTGCCACACAAGGAATTGAGGATATCGTGCACTTCACAAGAATTGAAAATATACCATCCATTCTGAAAAATGGACTATATGGACGAAAATCTTTAAGTGAAGTGGGGGTGGGGATAATTATAAACGACCGCCATAGATTTGACTATCTACCTGATGCCATATGTTGCTCAATATCGTTCCCCAACTACAAAATGTTCTATCAACTACGAAAAGACAACCCTGGCACAGATTGGGCTGTCTTGAGAATAAAATCACAAATACTCTGGGAAAAGAATTGCGTATTTTGCATCCAGAACGCTGCAAAACGATCAGTGGCACTGACCAAATTACAGCATCGTAAAGGACTGGAGGCTCTTCAGCTTTTGTTTGCGGATATAGACGCCGCACCATCACGCAAAGATCTAAATATCCCTAATTATTACCCTACGCACCCACAGGCAGAAGTGCTCATATTGGATAGAATCGAGCCAGAAATGATTTTGGATATAAGCTTAGATCAAAAAGAGCGCATCCGTGATCACAAGAAAGTCATGGAGATAGTAGAATCCTGCAACGGAGAGAAAGAATTTTTTACAATAAGCATTATTTCGATGCCAGAAAAGATTATGCAAATTGGAGAGGTGCGCAAATTGGCTAAGCGACCCATATACATACCCAATAGATCCGGAAAACTATTGGTGAAGACCGAATTTGTTGAATTCAATTGGCACCCCGGAATGTCAGTGATACAAAAACAAAAATCAATTCACTCACTACACGAATCCGCCATTGCCAAAAATCTCTGCAGCAATCCATTAGAGATATCCAGCAAATCCAACGTTGAGCTTGGAATCGCACTCAGCGCATTCAATCTCAAAGTAACGACCCAAAAACTAAAAAAAACTTTCACCGTTGAAACCGCCTATCAATCAAGCAAGGTTTTTGCCAGCGGGGGGCCTTACAAAGATTTACTGTTTGGTACATCTAGAGCAGCGAAAACAGACCAAAGAATCAGGGAATCTGGATCTTTAATAGGATTCGATTTTTTTGGTGAAAATTGGCCGCTAGAGCCTAGAACTGCATTCTATGACTGGCTATACATTAATGCACTGCATAAAAATCAATGGGCGGTAGAGCAATTATCAGACTATGATGCTTTCACAGATATCGAGTTCAACCCTGATAAATCAATAAACTGCCAAGCATACTCTGTCGCGCTTTATCGTTCACTTGAAGCGCGCAATCTCATTAGAGATGCAACTTCAAGCAGAGAAGCATACATGGATATAATTACGTCTGTTCTTGTTAGTAATGCATCTGAAAACACAGTGCTGCAACCACGGTTAGTTTGAGTAATGCCCCAGCCACAACCGCGGCAATTTAAATTGGCCAATGAGTCAGCGTTGCATCACAATCTTGGAACACCAGGGAGGTGACCTACGGCAGGTAGAACACCTCGATCTCGTGCTCATTTGCCTGTACTCAGGCGGCTAAGTCCTTGGCATGATGAGCCCTGAGGTTGTCGAGTATGAGGAAGACTTTGTGACCTTCGCTGTCCTGTACGAGTCATTGCATGAAGCCCAGGGTCGTCTCGGTAGTCGCTGCGCCTTTAAGGAACTCTAGCCGCACCAGCCCCTTGCTGCTGATGGCGGCCAGTACCGGCGCGTTTCCCGCCGGGGCGTAGCCTCGCACCCAGTGACTGTCCTGTGCCACCGCCGTCTCGTCGGCCCAGTAGACGATGCCGTCCTCCTGCTTGGTCTTGCTCACAATCAAGGGATATACCTCCGGTATCCAGCGCTGCTGCGCAGGGCCTTGAGCGCATCCGGGGGAAAGCTTTCGAGCATCGATTTTTTCAATGGTCAATAGACCGCGCGTTTTTTTTAGCCATTGCCACTTGAATAATGACGGTTAGTATTATTGAGTAAACAGGATTAAAAATGGAAGCCATACCCTGTACCTGTAAAGGCGATAACGAAAACTGCCGGTGGTGCGATGGAACCGGATACCGGGCCTCAAGAACGGTTGAGGATTTAAAAAAGGAGTCGATCCGTGATCGGCAAATCAATGGCAAAAGTGCTGGGAAGTCAAGTGTCTCTGCTGCCGTAAAAAACAAGTCGATCGCGAATGCCCCTTCGCAAAAAAACAAAACCGCTACAAGCAAAAAAATATCCGGCTACCGGCTGATTCGCTGCATCCGATGCGATAAATTTTTTTCCAGTACATTGCAGCACAGGTGCTCGTTGCCGGCGGCCCAAATCCTTAAAAGAACGGATCAGCCTAGATTTGCCGTCTCGTCGGATAAAAAACAAAGGGGCCTGCGCCCTCCAGAGAGAGCGTCCGTCAAAACACCGGAGCAAATTCGTTATGCCATCCGTAGAATGGCTCCGAGTTTTATTGAAATAAACCTTAAGCAGTGCCCGTTTTGTAACGATTCGCCCGTGGTCCGACTGCAAAAGCACATCAAGAGCCACCATCCGGAGAAAATGGATGATATCTCAAAAATGCAGGTCGACAAGCCGTACGTTTGCAAGGTGTGCAATGAGGCGTTCAACAAAAGAAGGCAAGCCATTGATCACCTATGCAGCAGACACAATGAGCACCTGTTTCAGGTCGCCATCAAGTCAGAAAACGCAGGCGGATCGAGAAGTGTTGTTCAGCGCCCAGGAAAGACGTCGGAAAGAATTCGATCTGAGAAATATTTTCCAAATGATCCAATAAAAATCAAAAAGCCAGCATCCAAAAAGATTTTCAGAAAAGAAGACGTCGACACCATCGAGAGCGCGATGCAGGCGACCGTTAGGGGTCTATATGACAACGGCATCTTGCGCGAAATGCCTGGAAACGAGCAGGCCATGGACGCCAAACGCCATTGGGGTGGATCGTTCCGGGATGGGGGTCAATTTGGATCTTACTCTAGCCACGACGACTATGACGAAGAAGGAAGTCCCTGAGATTTTGGTTCGTGGGGCTAATTTCTGCCAAAAAGTAGACACTATTACGCCGCTTTTGCATGCTGACTTGATTGGCTTGTTTCAGGCGCCCAGCCGCTCCAGCAGCCCGGCCAGCCCATGCCGCACCGTCGCCGTCCGCACCGCATCGCGGTCGCCGTCGAAGTGCCGGCATTCGGTCCAGGCCTGATCGCCAAGCGCCCAGCCGAACCAGACCAGGCCGACCGGCTTTTCCGGGCTGCCGCCGGTCGGGCCGGCGACGCCGGTGACCGCGATGCTGGCCCGGGCCCTGGAATGCGCCAGCGCGCCCAGCGCCATCGCGCGCGCCACCGGTTCGCTGACCGCGCCATGGGCCTCGATCAGTGTCGCCGGCACGCCGAGCTGCTCGGTCTTGGCGGTGTTGGAATAGGTCACGAAGCCGCGCTCGAACCAGTCGCTCGAGCCGCTCAGGGACGTGCAGCAGGCGGCGATCAGGCCGCCGGTGCAGCTCTCGGCCGTGGCCAGCATGCGGCCGCTGGCCTTGAGCGCCTGTGCCAGCTCGGTGCAGAGTTGCAGGATCTCGGGGTCGTCGGTTCTCATCACGCGGTTCGGTCAGGGGTGGGAGTTTGTTGGGCCGGCTTCAGAGCCAGCGCCAGAACGCGATCACGAACAGGGTGCAGGCGGCCGCGACCAGGTCGTCGAACATGATGCCCCAGCCGCCGCGCCAGCCCCAGCCCTTGAAGGCCTGGTCGGCCCAGCGCACCGGGCCGGGCTTGGCGGCGTCGAAGTAGCGGAACAGCAGGAAGGCCCAGAACTGGCCCCAGAAGCCGACCGGCGCCGCCAGCCAGAGCACGAGCCAGAACGCGACCACCTCGTCGATCACGATATAGCCCGGGTCTGCCACCCCGGTGCGCCTGACGGTGGCGACGCTGGCCCACCAGCCGGCCAGCAGCGTGAGGCCGATGATCAATGCCCAGCCGAGGTCGCCCGGCTGGCCGAGCCGGTCGATCAGCAGGAAGGCGATCCAGGCCCAGAGCGTGCCGACGGTGCCGGGCGCGACCCGGCTCAGGCCGGAGCCGAAGCCGAGCGCGATCAGGTGCGACAGGCGGGACAGCAGGAAGCGGCGATCCGGTTGCACCGGGGCGGCTTTCGGAAAAGGTTTGTAGGAGTTTTCCATCGAGATTGAATCGTTCAGTCGAACCAGGCCGCGCAGCCGCCGACGGGCTCGAAGCGGCGTTGCAGCCAGCGCAGCCGGGTCGGACCGGGCAGGGCGCGTTCGCGCACCGAGTGCTGCGGGTCGCCGGGCAGGCACAGCAGGCGCTCGCCGTCGATCTCGCAGCCCTCGGGCTGGATGCGCGGCGGGCGAGTGGCCAGTGCCTCGTTCCAGGCGCTGGCCACGTCGGCATGGCGGCAGAGCTGTACCAGGCTCAGGAGCTGGGGCGGCACCAGTTCGAGCTGGCGTTCGGCGTGCAGTTCCAGCGCCTGGCGCGGCGCCAGCCAGACCGCCTCGGTGGTTTCGAAACCGTCGTGGCGCGCTTGCTGTCCTTGCGGCAGCCTTGCCAGGAAGAAGCGGGTATCGAAACGCGCGCCCGAGGCTGGGTGGTCGGGCGTGACCCAGCGCGACCAGGGCAGGATGGCGCTGGCCTGCCAGCGCAGGCCGAGCGCTGCCATGGCGTCGGCCAGCGCTTCGCCAGCGGCCTGGCGGTCCGCCAGCGCCTGCCTGGCCTGGGCGTCGGCGCCTTCGGCCAGCAGCAGGCCGGCTTCCTCGAAGCTTTCGCGCAGCGCGGCGATGTGCAGGCCGGCGGCCTGTTCCGGGCTCAGTCCGGGCTCGTCCAGCCGGGCCAGCAGCGCTTCGGCCTCCAGGTCGAGCGCGGCCAGCGCATCGGGGCTGCAGTCGGCCGGGTCGAGCTTGCCGCCCGGAAAGACATAGACGCCGCCCAGCACGCGGGTGTCGGCATGGCGGCGCAGCAGCAGCACCTCGAGTCCGGCGCTGCCGTCGCGCAGCAGCACCAGGGAGGCGGCGTCGCGCGCCGGGCGTTCGGTATCGTGAGTGGTCATGGGGCAGGCAGGATTCAGGCGAAATGGTCGAAGCTGGCCAGGGCCAGATCGAGGGGCTGGCCGGATTCGTTGCGCCAGCGCAGGCCGGGCTCGGCGCTGATGCGGCCCAGGCAGGATACTGGAGTGGCGGCCGCGCGGGCGGCCTGCAGCAGGGCCTCGCGCGCCGCGGCGGGGGCGGTGAAGACCAGCTCGTAGTCGTCGCCGCCGGCCAGCGCGCAGCGCAGCGCGCGCTCGCGTGGCTGGGCGCGCAGGTCGGCGCTGATGGCGTCAGAGCCCAGCAGTGCGCCGACCTCGAGGTCGGCGCCGACGCCCGAGGCGGCCAGGATATGGCCCAGGTCGCCGCACAGGCCGTCGCTGACATCGGCCGCCGCGCTCGCAAGACCGCGCAGCTCCAGGCCCAGCGCCAGCCGGGGCGTCGGGCGCTCGAGCCGCTGGCGCGCGCGCGCCAGCCGCTCGGGCGCCAGCTCGATCTCGCCCAGCAGCGCCTCGAGCGCGAGCCGGGCGTCACCGAGCTGGCCGCTGACCCAGACCTCGTCGCCGGCGCGCGCGCCGCTGCGGCGCAGCTCCTGGCCCGGCGGCACCTGGCCGAATACCGTGATGCTGAGGTTGAGCGGCCCCTGGGTGGTGTCGCCGCCGACCAGCGGACAGCCCGCGGCATCGGCCAGCGCAAACAGGCCGGCGCTGAAGCCGGCCAGCCAGGTTGCGTCGGCGCGCGGCAGCGCGAGCGCGAGCGTGAAGCCGAGCGGGCGGGCACCCATCGCGGCCAGGTCGCTCAGGTTGACCGCGAGCGCCTTGTGGCCCAGCGCGACCGGATCGACATCGGCGAAGAAATGCCGGCCTTCGACCAGCATGTCGGTCGAGACCGCGAGCCGCTGGCCCGGATCGGGCTGCAGCAGCGCGCAGTCGTCGCCCACGCCCAGCACCACGCCGGGCGGGTGGGGGCCGGTGCGCTGGAAGTAGTGGCGTATCAGTTCAAACTCGCCCATCGGGTGGCTCGTCCTCGTTGTTTTCTGGGGGGGCGATGTCGGCATCGGCATGGACCTGGGTTTCCTGCTGGGCGCTGACCGGCCACAGGAAGCTCAGCGGCGCGCGGCGCAGTCGGTGCCGGATCGCGCCCTGGATGCGCTGGCGGTTGACATCGCTGACGCTGCGTGCCTTGAGCGCGAGGCGGAAGGCCAGGTAGAAGCTGACCGCCAGGTTGATCGGGCCGACCAGCAGCGTGGCGGCCACGGCCGACCAGAAGGCCGGCTCGAGCAGCACCGTCCAGCCCAGCGCCATCACGGCGGCGGTCAGCTGGCCCGTGACCAGGGTCACGTGGCGCACCTCGAGCTCGAGCCCGAAAAACCCCGCGACGGCCGGCACCAGCCCGAGCAGCAGCCCGAGCGAGATATTGGCCGCCAGGCCCGAGACATGGGTGCGCATGAAATGGCTGCAGCGCTGCGCCAGCCGCTTGCCCAGCCGGCGCGTGATGGCCGGGTGGTAGGCCAGCGCCGAGTCCAGCTTGTGCAGCACGAACCAGTTCTCGACCCAGCCCGCGATGATGCTGCTAGCGAACAGCAGCAGGCCGGTCATGGCTGCGAACAGCAGCGTCGGGCCCAGCAGCTGATGGCTGTCGATCACGTAGCGCGCCTTCTCGGGCGTCAGCATCGGCGCGTCGGTCGTCAGCCACAGCGCGGTGCTGATCAGCGCCACCACCGGTATCACCAGCGCCAGGTTGCCGATGATGGCCGCGACCTGGGAGCGGAACAGGTGCGCGACCTCGTCGACGAAGCGCAGCACCCCTTCGCGCGAGCGCAGGTCGCGCAGCTTGGCGACCATGGCCGGCGCGGTCACGGCCGGCTGCTTGGTCGCGACCGTCAGGTGCAGCAGCTGGATCAGCACGAAGGCGATCGCGTAATTCAGTCCCGCCGCCAGTCCGCCCCAGAACGCCGACAGCGCCAGGCCGCCGAGCAGGAACTTGAACCAGGTCGTGAAGCCCATCACGGCGCCGCCGCCGCCGGCGCGCAGCAGCATGTCGCGGTATTCGTCCCAGTTGCGCGTGATGTAGTGCTCGCCGCTCTCGGCGCTGCGCTCGGCCACGCGCGCCGCGGTCAGCTGGGTGCTGGTCGAGATCAGCGCGCGGATGCTGCGGCTCTCGTGTCCGACCTGCACCAGATGCGCGATCAGCCGGGCCGTCGTGCGCGGGCGCTGCTCGGACAGCAGGCAGTCGAGCAGGGTGGTCGCGCGCAGCACCCGCTCGCGCAGCTGGCGCAGCCGGAACACGATGCCGACCGAGATGCCATGCTCCTCGAGGTGGGCATAGACCGAATAGGCGGCCTGGCGTGCCTCGTCCAGCAGCCGGTGCAGTTCGGGCAGCTGGGCCCGGGCCTCGGCGCTGTCCAGGCCCTGCGTGGCGGCGGCGCGGCGGAAGTTCTCCAGCGCCATCGGCAGGTCCTGGAAGCTGCGCGCCTGGCGCGCCTCGACCGACATGCGCGAGCGCAGCTCGGGCCTAAAGCCGGTCGCGCTGATCTGTCCGATGCAGAACGACAGCGCATCCATCAGCGTCTGTTCCCAGCCGCTCAGGCGGCTCGCCGGCCTGTCACCGGGCGTGCCACGCGGTTCGGGCTCCGATCCGAGCAGCGTGCCGAGCTGCTCGAGCTGGCGCGCCGGCAAGGCGGCCAGCCAGCGCGCATCGAGCGGGTCGTGGAACAGCAGGCCGAACAGCTCGCCCATGTCGCTGGTCACGGGCGAGCTCGGCAGCAGCTTGCGCCTGATCCGGTGTCCGAGTTCGGTCATGAAGGCCGACTGCGAGGCGAAGCCGAAGTCGGCCAGCAGCGGCGCCAGGTCGAGGTCCTGGCGCAAGCGCCGCCACCAGAGCTGCCAGCGGGCCAGCCAGCCGGGGTCGGCCTCGGCGGCATCGAGCAGCGCGCCGAGCCGCTTGAGCGTGGCCGGCACGTCGGCTTCGGGGCCGCGCAGCCACTCGATCAGGGCGATCAGCCACAGATGGCGCTCGGCCTGGCCGGCGTCGGGATCGAGTCCTGCCAGCAGGGCCTCGGGCGACGGGTCTTGCCATGTCATGCCGGCCTCCTGTCAGTCGGGGCCAGCGCCGGCGGGCGGCACGTTGAGCGTGAAGGTCGGGATCGCCACCTCGAAGCGGTGGCCGTCGACGCCGACGCAGAAGTAATGCCCGCTCATGATGCCCATGGCGGTCTGCAGGCGGGTGCTGCTGGTGTACTGGAAGGCCTCGCCCGGCTGCAGCAGGGGCTGGCGACCGACCACGCCCAGTCCATCGACGACCTGGGTTTCGCCGAAGGCATCCTCGATTTCCCAGTGACGCGCGATCAGCTGGGCCGGCACCGAGCCGGTGTTGGAGATCGTGACCGTGTAGGCAAAGACATAGGAGTCCTCCATGGGCGAGGACTGCGCGGGCAGGTATTCGGGCCTGACGTGGACGGCGAACTGGTGTTGCGGCATGTGCCAATCCTAACCAGCTTCTGCCGCCTTGTCGGCCGCAGGGCTGGCCCGGACCCGGCGCGCGGGGCGGCAAAGCTGCCACAATCTCGCGCATGAGCCACTACCGCATCGCCCCCTCCATCCTCTCGGCCGACTTCGCCCGCCTGGGCGAGGAGGTCCGCCATGTGCTGGCCGCTGGCGCCGACTGGATCCACTTCGACGTGATGGACAACCATTACGTGCCGAACCTGACCTTCGGACCGATGGTCTGCAAGGCCCTCAAGAAGCATGCCTTCAAGCCCGACGGCACGCCGGCGCCGATCGACGTCCACCTGATGGTGAGCCCGGTCGATGCGCTGGCCGCCGATTTCGCCGACGCCGGTGCCGACCTGATCAGCTTCCACCCCGATGCCTCGACCCATGTGCACCGCAGCGTGCAGGCGATCAAGGCGCGCGGCCTCAAGGCCGGCCTGGTGTTCAACCCGGCCGAGCCGCTCGACGTGCTCGACTGGGTGATCGACGACATCGACCTGATCCTGATCATGAGCGTCAACCCCGGCTTCGGCGGCCAGGGCTTCATCGACAGCGCGCTGCGCAAGATCGAGGCTGCGCGCAAGCGCATCGAGGCCAGCGGCAAGGACATTCGGCTCGAGGTCGATGGCGGCATCAAGGCGGCCAACATCCGCGGCGTCGCCGACGCCGGTGCCGACACCTTCGTCGCTGGCAGCGCGATCTTCGGCCAGTCTGACTACAAGACCGTGATCGACCACATGCGCGCCGCGCTGGCCTGATTCCGGCCTGCTGGCGCCGGTCTAGGGCCTGTTAACACA